>CAYUQT010000052.1:0-73964 GCA_964446835.1 uncultured Planctomycetales bacterium
CAGGCGGAACCCGCCCCCGACGGCGAGGGCAAGTACGCCCACGGCACCGTCGTTACACTGACGGCCAACGCGAATGCGGGCTATTCATTCGGCAACTGGAGCGGAGATGCTTCTGGTTCGACGAACCCAGTCCAGGTCACGATGGACGGGAACAAGTCCGTCACGGCCAACTTCACGTCGGCCGGTTACACGCTGACGGTAACAATCACAGCCCATCCGGAGTGGGGTTACATCCAGGTCGAGCCCAACAAGGCGTCCTACGCCCCCAACGAGATCATAACCCTGACGGCCGTGCTCACTGAGGACACCAAGGGCTGGCTCGGTTGGACCGGCGGCATCGACGACGCCAACGACATCTACCGAAATCCGCTGACCATCGCGATGACCGGCAATAGAGAGGTCACCACGGGCTTCAAGTGTGGCGCCGGCGTGGGGCAGATGCTGCCGCTGCTGGGTATCGGCCTGGTTGTGCTGACGCTCGTCGGGCGTCGGACACGGCAGCGACGGCAATAGGAACTCGGGTACCGTCCGGTGTCAGCACCTGACGGCCATGGGCCCTTGGGCGGAGATACCGTCTCTGAAGCAAGTGTATCCAAGGCAGGTCGGCAAGAGCATCTCTGTTGCGGCCTGCCTCAATGGAGAGGACGAATCACATGAAGTGGACAAGCACTTTCATCGTGTTCAGTGCCATGGCCAGTGCCGTCATGGCCGAACCAACCACCTACACGTTCTCCGTGACATCGGGATCCATAGAGTTCCAGTCGTCAACGGTGGGCAGCTCCGACTTGAAGACTGCCTCCAGTCCCGTCAGCGGAACCTTCGCCGTGACGGTACACCACGATCTGGGCATGCCCTTCGGAGACAGCACCCTTTTCGAGCTCGTAGATGCCAACCTGTCCAACACAAGCATGATGCGCATCACCCAGACAATCGCCGGACTGTGTACCGCCACCATTTCGCCGAATGGGGCCAGATTCCTCGATTTCAATTCAGACACTTCATACATCTTCCCAGAGCCCAACGGTACAGTGGCTGCGGAAGACTACCTGGAGGCAACGGTCGTGCTCAGCGGTATCCTGAGTACGACATTTCACACCACGGCATGGTCTGGGCAGACGACCTGGAACGTCAAGTTTCCCACCGTGCCGGTGGTCCCCCTGACTCTTCAGACCAGCACGGCCGGCGGATCCGTGCGTGCCGAAACCTTGTCCACTCCTTCCGGGGCGACGGCGCAGGTGACGGGCACACATCATCTGGAGCTACCCGGTGAACGAATAGATACGAACCTCAGTGGAGTCACTCTCCATTGGGACTGGGTGATCGCCGCCACCGGAACCGTCTCGCATCCTCTGTACCCCGTTGGTTCGTCGCTGCGTATCACCGCCACGTCAGAGCCAGGATACCAGTTCGTCGGGTGGTACGTTGAAGAGTACTACGGCTTCTATCCATATCGCTATGTGTCAACGGAAAACCCACTTGCGATTTCGATGGAATATCCGACCCTCGTAGAAGCATCCTTCACGCAGGCAGGTTGTGTCTTGACGTTGGTTGCGGATCCCAACAACGGCGGGACGATTGAAGCCACCCCACCCCCCGACAGCAACGGCGTGTACGCCAATGGGACCGTCGTCACCCTGACAGCCCAGCCCGCCGCCGGCTACTCATTTGTCAACTGGTCCGGCGACGCCTCCGGCGGCGACAACCCCACAGCCATCACCATGAACGGTAGCAAGGCCGTTACCGCCCAATTCGCCCAACAGAAGTACACGCTGACGTTGACACGGGTTCCGACCTCGGGTGGCTCGATCCAGGCCGTGCCCGCCCCTGATGGCGAGGGCAAGTACGCCCATGGCACGATCGTTACGCTGACAGCCAATGCCAACGCTGGCTATTCCTTTGCCAACTGGGGCGGCGACGCCACAGGTTCGACCAACCCCGTGCAGATCACGATGGACGGCAACAAGACCGTCACGGCAGGCTTCGAGCAACAGAAGTACACGCTGACGTTGACACGGGTTCCGACCTCGGGTGGCTCGATCCAGGCCGTGCCCGCCCCTGACGGCGAGGGCAAGTACGCCCACGGCGCCGTCGTTACGCTGACCGCCAATGCCAACGCGGGATACTCGTTCGCCAACTGGAGCGGTGACGCCAGCGGCTCGACGAACCCCGTGCAGGTTACGATAGACGGCAACAAGAGTGTCACCGCCAGCTTCCCACAGATGGGCGAACGGACTACGTACACCTTCTCCGTGACATCGGGAACCATGGACTTCCGGGTGTCGGACAACCAAAGCCCCAATGAGCAGCTCGCATCAAGCCCTGTGACCGGTACATTTGCCGTGACGGTACACCACGATCTGGGCATGCCCTTCGGAGACAGCACCCTTTTCGAGCTCGTAGATGCCAACCTGTCCAACACAAGCATGATGCGCATCACCCAGACAATCGCCGGACTGTGTACCGCCACCATTTCGCCGAATGGGGCCAGATTCCTCGATTTCAATTCAGACACTTCATACATCTTCCCAGAGCCCAACGGTACAGTGGCTGCGGAAGACTACCTGGAGGCAACGGTCGTGCTCAGCGGTATCCTGAGTACGACATTTCACACCACGGCATGGTCTGGGCAGACGACCTGGAACGTCAAGTTTCCCACCGTGCCAGTGGTCCCCTTGACCCTCGGGACCAGTTCGCCGGGAGGATCTGTTCACGTCGAGACCCTTTCGACTCCTTCTGGTGCGGGGGCACAACTGACGGGCGCGCATCACTTGGAATTTCCAGGGGATCGCATAGACAGCGGTCTCAGCGGGGTCACACTCTATTGGGACTGGGCGGTCACCGCCGAGGGAACCGTCTCGCCTCCTCTATACCTCAGCGGAGCTGCACTGCGCATTACCGCCACGCCGGAGCCTGGGTACTTGTTCACGGGGTGGTCCGGCGACGTCACCGGCCCTAATAACCCCGCGACGATCACGATGGACGGCAATAAGACCGTAATGGCCGGTTTCGCGCCACTGACGTCTCTGCCGGTTCACAATATCACGAAGGACCTTTGGTATACGACGATCCAGCCTGCGATCACAGCTGCCGCCGGCGGCGACGTGATCGTGATCTCTCCGGGCACCTATGTGGGCAGCGGCAACCGTGACATCGACTTCCTGGGCAAGGCGATCACGGTTCGAAGCACAGACCCCAATGACCCGAATGTGATCTCGGCAACGGTCATCAACTGCGAGGGGACCGAATCGGCCCCGCATCGTGGATTCACCTTCCATAGCGGCGAAGGATCGAATGCCGTCGTGGAGGGTTTGACGATCACGGGAGGGTATGCACCGCAGGAGTCGATCTGGACCCAGATGCGATGGACGGGTGGTGCGATCTTCTGTTCAGGCAGCAGTCCGACGATCCGCCACTGCACGCTCGTCGGCAACGTGGCGCAGAACCACGGGGCCGGGATTGGTTGCTGGAACAAGTCGAGCCCGAGGATCGAGCATTGCACGATCCGGAACAACACGCTGTCGAGCGGTTGGGAAGGGGCCGGAATCGCCTGTCTGGGTGAATGCAGCCCGACCATCGAACAGTGCCTCATCCAGGGTAACAGCGCCGGAAGCGAGGGGGGTGGCGGTGGGATCGCCTGCGTGGACAGAAGCCACGTTACCATCCTCAACAGCACATTCGCCGGCAATTACGCGGGGTTCTACGGTGGTGCGTTGTCGTTCTGGAATTCGAATCCGACGTTGAAGAACAGTGTTCTGTCGGGGAACCATTGCGACAACTTCGGGGGCGCGATCGCGTGTTGGGACGGCAGCCGGCTGGCGGCATCCGGATGCACGGTGGTGGGTAACGCAGCGAGTTCATTCGGCGGCGGCATCGCATGCCGCGACGGGTCGGATTCGACGCTGACCAACTGCATCCTGTGGAACAATACGTCGGGGTCCGGTCCGGAGATTGCATTGGTATCGGGCGCTCAGCCGACGAAACTTTCGGTGTCTTACAGCGACGTGAAGCTCGGTTCGGCCGGGGCGTATGTCGAGCCGAACGGGCTCCTCGGCTGGGGTCAGGGCAATCTCAGCCTCGATCCGCTCCTGGCGGATCCCAACGGTGGCAACTGCCATCTCTCAGCCGGGTCCCCGTGCATGAACACCGGTGATCCCAACGGCGACTACAGCGGCCAGACAGATCTGGATGGCAATCCCCGGGTTGCCTTTGGGCGCGTGGACATGGGGGCATACGAGTGCCTTCGTGCGACGCTGACGCTTACCGTGCAGGGATCGCAGTACGGTGCGGTCACCATCGAACCGAACCAGCCGAGCTATGCGTCCAATGACGTCGTGACGTTGACCGCCCATCCGGGCGAGATGGGAACGTTTATGGGCTGGGGAGGTGATGCTCCCAACGATCACGCGATGGACAACCCCCTGGTCCTGACGATGGACGGCAACAAATCCGTCACGGCCAGCTTCACGAAATCGTGCCATACGCTGACTGTCACGATCACGGCCCACCCTGAGTGGGGATCCGTGATTGTCGAGCCCAACCTGCCGTGCTATGAGCCGAATGCAACAGTCACACTGACCGCCATACTGACCGAGCCCGGCAAGATGTGGATGGGCTGGAGCGGCGACGTCGATCCGAACAAGCGATACACCAATCCCCTGACGCTCATCATGAATGACAACAAGGTGATCACAACCGAGTTCAAGTGTGCCATGGGCGTGGGGCAGATGCTGCCGCTGTTGGTCGCGGGGCTGACCGTGCTGACTCTCGTGCGTCGTCGCGGCCGTCGGCGGGGCGAGTGATATCCGGACAGCGCCCCCCTCGACGGGCGGCGACCCCCATTGCTAAGCTGGGGGGCATGAGACAACCAAGGACCATCAATACCGTCGTGTCTCTTCTGCCGGCGTATGTCTGGATCATCGCCGCCGCCCCACTGTCGGCCGAAACCGCCACGGCGGGCCCGGGCAATCCTGCCACGCGAGCGATGAAGACGTATCGCAACCCCATCATCGATCTGCCGGGGGCCGCCGATCCCACGGTCATCCGTTACCAGGGGAAGTACTACATGTACCCCACGACGGACAGTCGGGGCTACGACGTCTTCGTGTCGGATGATCTGGTGCACTGGAATCGGAAGCCCAAGTGCTTTACGGACCCTCGCAGAGGGGCCTGGGCGCCGGACGTCTTCCACCACGCCAGGGGCGACGGCAAGTTCTATCTCTACTACACGGTGAACAAGCCGGGCGGAGGCAAGCTGGTCGGCGTGGCGGTGGCCGACGGTCCGCTCGGGCCGTTTGCCGATCGCGGGACGCTCGCGAACGAGGCCATCGATGCGCATCTGTTCCAGGACGACGACGGGGCGTTGTACCTCTACTATGTGGACCTGCGGCAGGGGTTCAAGATCGTCGTTCAGCGGATGGCCGACCCGGTCCGAAAGGACGGGGAGCCCAAGGTCGTGATCCGACCCACAGAGGTGTGGGAACGGCGCAAGGGTGCCGTGACGGAGGGCCCCTGGATGCTCAAACACAACGGCGTCTACTATCTGATGTACTCCGGCAGCGGGGCCGACGGTCCCGATTACGCTATCGGCTACGCCACGGCCAAGTTCCCCCTGGGGCCGTTCGTCAAGCACCCGGGAAATCCGATCGTCCAGCGAGGTGGCGGCGTCTTCGGTCCCGGCCATCATTGTGTCGTGGCCGGACCCGACGGGCGGCTTTGGATGGTGTATCACCAGCAGAACAGCGAGAAAATCGGATGGAGCCGCTTCCTGGCGATCGACCCGCTATGGTTTGACGACCAGGGCGTGATCCACGCCAAGACCACCCGCGGTACGGACGAGCCGGCGCCGTAAGGGCCCCTGTCACGTGGCAATGCCTTAGTACGGAACCAGCAGATATCCCTTGTTGAGCAGATTCAGCAGATTGACCTCTTCGGCGGCCCAGATGATGTCTGCGGCCATGGGGAAGAGCTCCTCCCCGGGGTCGGCCGGCTCCTGAGGAAAGGCCTGATAGTCGGGAACCGTGAACTCGCGGTCCAGCTCGATGGCCCTCAGCCGCGTCTTCTCGATCACAATCATGATGATCGACGGACAGACATAGACAGGCTGCAGCCTCAGAGGCGGCTCATCCTTGGTGACCGGTGCCAGATTCGTGCGGAAGGCATTCAGGGGTGCCAGCAGGAACGACTGATCGTTGATGATGTGATCATCCGAACAGACGAAGTTGGCAAACGTGACCACGAACGGCGTGGGCTTGCCGAATCGAGGCGTGCTCTGGATCCCCGTGATCGCCTCGGTGTCCAGTACAATCTGATTGGTGATGGGGACAATCTCCTGGTGCACGGCCAGGACCTTGCGGCGCTCGATTCGCTGTCCGTTCACATACACGTCAAACGCCACATCCCGATTGAACATGTTCTGGAACACCATAAGCAAGGCAAAGCGATAACCCGACAGGTCGGGTTCGATCAGGTTGCTGATCGCCGCCAGAACCGCCGGCCGGTCATAGGGCAGGTTTGAATCGTCGGGAATCTGACCGGAAAGCGGATCATCCGTACGGATGGATATTTGGTCGGTGTTCGGATCCTCTATGACCCAGTCGAAGACCTCTTCCCAGAATTTGCAGCACCCCGCGAGGTTCAGGGCCAGGATGGTCAGCGCCATCGTCATTGCCCCCCGCCTCATCCAGGAACAGACCCCTGCCGAAAAACCACCTTGGCGCCTGGTCATGTCAGACTCCGTTGGCGCAGATCCCCCTCCGAGCCGACAGGCACGGGGCGGACCGCGACCCTCAAGACGTATGAACCGCTGTCTTGAATTATCGGCCGTTCCGGCGAATTCCCTACACCCGAACTCGCAGCGAGACATTACCGCCAACACCTGCTTTGCCCGGCGAGCCAAAGGCAGTAGCCTGTAGGCCTTCGGACCGCCGGCGCGAGATCGTGTCGAAGGAAGCAAATGACGGTCCGAGGCCGAGAAACCCCGTCCGGACTGATCGGACCGACAGCCCAGGAGGCTTCTCCATGACATCCCTTCCCGTTTCGGAATCCAAACGTTCGCTCTGGCTGTGCCTCCTCCTGCCGACGATCGCCGGCGGACTGGGCTGGGGCATTCGGGGTCAATACGGCCACGAGACCGGTGCGCTGATTCCGGGGGGCCTGGTGGGGCTGTCGATCGGCCTGCTCATGGCGCCTTCGGCCAGCGGGCTCCGGCTCGCCCGAATCGCCGCCCTCACTGCCATCGGCTTCAGCTTCGGCGGGTCCATGACCTACGGTCAAACGCTGGGTTTGACGATGGACGAGGGCATCCGTCAGCAGGCCTACGGGTGGGGGCTGCTCGGCACCACCATTAAAGGGGCGATCTGGATCGCCCTGGGCGGGGCGTTCATGGGCATCGGTCTGAGCCGCCGACGATACACCGCCGGCGAGCTGGCCCTGGTCATGCTCGGTATGATCGGCCTGTGGTTCGTGGGAATCTGGCTGCTCAACCGGCCGTTCGACCCTGCCCATCTGCGGCTGCCCCGCATCTACTTCAGCGACTACTGGAACGCCGGCCGGCCGGGCTGGACCCCCCGGCCCGAACTCTGGGGCGGATTGTTCGTCGCCCTGGTCGGTCTGCTGGCATACCTCGGGCTGGTCCGGCGGGACGGCCGCGCGGTCGGCCTGTCGCTGTGCGGCGCGGTGGCCGGCGGACTTGGCTTCACCACGGGCCAGATCCTTCAGGCCTATTGCAGTTGGCACAGGCCATTCTCGCCCGCCGTGGTCCCCTATGTCGATGCCTGGAAGATCATGGAGGTGACCTTCGGGCTCATCGCGGGGTTGGGGCTGGCGGTCGGAGGTCTCCTGCTCTACTCGCGCCAGGACCTGAGCGATCTGAAGGACGAGGTATCGCTGTCGCCCGCCGTGGAGTTCGTCCTCCTGGCCCTCGCCGCCGCGGGGCTGGTGGTGTGGAATCTGTGCCAGGTGCCACAGTTCGACGTTGTGGCCGATGTCGCACTGACGATGGGGCTGATCCCCGTCATCGGCATCATCGGCGGACGCTTCTGGCCGTATTTCGGCGCGATGCCCCTGATCGCCCTGCCCATTGCCGGCCTGACCGCCAGCGGCGCGATCTACGATCAACACGTGCTCTCGCCTGCGACGGGGTGGACCCTGCTGCTGGTCGTTCCCGTGCTCATGATGATCCTGGCGGCATGGAAGGCGATGCGCCGTGCGGAACGATCCGGGTCCGGCGAATCGGTGGCGCGCTATATGCTGATCGTCTCCGCCGTCATCTACACGCTGCTGAGCATCGCTCTGACTGTATTCAACCGGCAGTTGTTCGATGCAACGCCGGCCCGTGTCAGCCAGGCCGGCGGTTGGCTCTGCTTTGTACCTCGCTTCTTGGGTTCCGGCCTGACGGTCGAGGTGACCTTCATCATCCTGACAGGCGTTCTGATTGCGCTGGCCCTGCGGCGCCCGTCGCGTACGACCGAGCTGTAGGGGGAGATGCCCGGGGGCAGTTGCCGCCTCAGCCGCGGCGCGGGCCGCTCGTCGGAAAGGCAGGGCTACTCCGGCATCAGTTCCACGAACATCGATTCGCCCGGCGGGATGGTCAGACGAATCGCTTCCTTGTCCGCCAACACCTTGTCCGAGCGCCATTCACACGCCCGGCGAACCGCGAATCGCGGACGCACAACCACGTTGGCGACGGCGCCGGAATCGACCTCTGCCGGTTTCGCAGGTTTCTTGGTGACGCCGCCGTTGTGAATCAGCTCGACGACCCATCCGCTTCGGTTTCGATTGATCTGATACTGCACCGCATCGCCTTCGATGCCGACCGGCAGGCACTCGCGCGACAGCCGAAGCAGCCGATCGTGTGAGATCGCCGCCGGGCGCTGGGTGGCCGGGTTCGTCCAGCATTCGAGCACCTCGACCCGCCCCGTTCCCATGAGTCGCTTGCCGTCGTCGCCGAGGGCCTGGGCGTGCCGCGGGTGCAGCAGGAGCCGGCTGCCCATGCGGAGGGCCCGGTGCAGTTCGCAGACGAAACCGGGGTCAAACGTGATATCCCCCACGAGCAGGATCACCGGATAGCTGCCCAGCATCTCGGCCTTTGCCGACGACAGCACCACATCGAACATCTCGCCGTAGGGCGTCGGCCGCATGAATCCTTGCTCGTTGTGTTCGAGGGGCGTGCCGTGAAAGGCCGAACCCGGATAGAGCTGGTGGCCGAACAGGTCGAGCGTCTCCCGATCGCCGGGCGTTATGTCCAGGATTCCCCATGGGCGCGATCCAAACGGCTGATACCCCGCCAGATGATCCAGCACCACCGCGACGGGCGTGTAGGGCACGCCGCGATCGTGGCCCTGTGTGAAGGTGAACACCTCGGCGGCCTTCCGGCCGTGTGACGTCAGCGGCCAGGGCGCCTCGGACCGCTCGAAGAAGATGGCGCTGCTGTTTTCGGGGGTTACCATGGCCGTGCCGGCGAACCAGGCGTGAAGCCACATTCGCTGATAGAGGCTCAGCGAGTGCCCCGCATCCAGGCCGCGGGCGTAGTTGCCCTCCATCTTCAGCGGTCCCGCCGTCGTACACGAACCTGCATACCAGGGGCTGATCTGGATCGACCAGGGGCGATCCCATTGGCGGGAGGCGCCGCGGGCGAAGGCGATCTTGGACTGTGTGTGGGCGATGTTCTCGCCGAGTTCCAGCCCGATCAGTCCGGCACCCCATTCGGCCGCATAGGCCTCGTAATGCGAGTGACCCGTGACGCTGATGTTGCGGGCCCGCATGTACCGGTTTCGCGTCAGGTAGTAATCCTTGAGGACCTCGTAGCATTCTCGGCGGCTCTTCGGCCTGGTGTCGTATCCGGCCAGGCCCGTCGGCTTGATCAGGTGTTTGTGCGCCTTGAACACCTCCGGCTCGGGATAGACATCGCGGAACCACGGTTCGGACGTCGACAGGTGATGGAAGAAGTAACCCCATTCCCCAAGCTGAATACCGCTGAAGACGCCTGCCCGATCGAGGATTCGCATCGCCGCCTCATCGGCGTCGCTCAGCCGCGACCGCCCTTCCTTAATCTGCATATCCGAGTAGCCGGGATAGCAGATCACCGGCCAGCCGACGGACGCCAGCACCTCGAACAGCGGTGCGCTTTCGGCGCGAGCGGATGGCCCGGGATCGAACCCGTTGCCCAGCCGCTGTTCCTTCATGACCGCCACCAGCTCCTTCAATCGGTTCGGCTCGCCGGGACAGCCGTACATCGTGAACGTGAACGGATGCCCGGGCAGTGGGCGGACCTTCCAGGGACCGTTGGACACGGCTTCATAGTTGAGACGCCCGGCGGCCTTGGCCTCGGCGCCTGCCGACGCGGTGGGGTTGGCCGATGCCTGAACACACCAGGCCTCTGCCAGGAGTCCTGCCAGACAGACCACGGCTGCTGTTGACGAGAAGGGCCGGTACCGCCTGACGCGCCGCAAGCTTCCGCATGTCGTCATCATTCTGCTCCATGTGTCGGCTGCCGTTTATCCCGTTGCAGTCCGGGGCGTCGCGAGGACTTGTCTCCATGCGACAACACATCTTCGCTCTGCCGCAACAGAATACCCGTATCCATCGCGATGTGTGTACACGACGAAATGAAAGGAAAGCCGCCCAGCCCCAGAAGGGGAACGGCTGACGTTCGAAGGCATCGACCGAAGACCCGCCCGGCCGCTACCGCTTGAATTGCAGGATCACCGCCGCGGCGCCGACCAGGATGCCCGCGGCCGCCATCGCGGCCGTAATGATCAGCAAGAGGGTGAACCGCTTGGCTTGGAGCTCGATGACCTTCGCGATGCGGCGCTGATGCTCGTCGGTTGTCAGCCGAAGGTCGCGAGTGGCCGTTGCCTGATGCTCGGAGGATTCACCTAGATGGGTGATCGACCGCTCGAACGATTGCAGCGAGTTGGCCAGATTCGCATCGTTTTCCGACGCCATTTCGAGCCGACGTTGAACGCCCGCAAGGGCCTCGGTCTGCCCTCGGGCAATGCGGGGCAGCTCGCCCACGGCCTCGGCGACCTGTTGCGTTCGTGCGGTGCCGGTCTCCACCTGGGCGGCAATGGCCGAAAGCAGTTGAACCTGTTGCTGGCTGATGCCCGGCAGATCGGACAACGACTGGGTCAGTTGTGTGATGCCGCCGGCAATCTGCTCGCTTCGCTCCTGCTGCGCCTTCATGTGCCCGTGCATCGCATCCATGAGTTCGAGCAGGCGATCGTATCCCTCCTGGAGCCGGCCGAGGGCATATTCGCGTCGCGGACGCCGTACGACACCCGGCTCCGAGGCCTCGGGAGTTGGATCGTCGTCCGGCTCGATGTCCGGCGGCGGGGTTGGAACCACGTTCCTTGGCTCTTCCGGCGGGGTCTGGGCCTTCGGCTTCTTCCGGGCCAATCCCTGGAACCACTCCCGCACACGCAGCCAGATTCCCGGTTCGGGCATTCCAGCAACCTCCCACGACGAGCTACGCAGCACCCAACATTGAACGCATTGCGAGTATAGCGGCAAGCCCAGGTGTTGACCATCTGCTGCCACATCACTAACCTATCGGATTCGTTAGCAGTCTAGCGGACCGTCCGTGCGGCCGCAGGCATCGTTGTTGGTGTTCTAAGGAGCATTCTCATGGCAATTCGGGTTGGTATTAACGGGTTTGGCCGCATTGGCCGTCTGGTCTTCCGTGCGATGAAGGCCCAGGGCAGCAAGTTCGAAATCGTTGCGATCAATGATTTGGATTCGGTTGCGAGTCTGGCGCACCTGCTGAAGTACGATACGATTCATCGCAAGTACCAGGGCAAGATCGAGGTAGCTCAGGACGGCATTATCGTCGACGGACAGAAGGTGAAGGTCCTGAACTCCAGGGAACCCGCCAAGTTGCCGTGGGGCGACATGGGTGTCGAGTACGTGGTCGAGTCGACGGGTGCGTTCACCAAGGTTGCCAGCGAGAAGGGCGGCTACGGCGACCACATCAAGGGCGGGGCCAAGACCGTCATCCTCAGTGCCCCGGCCGGCGACGACAAGTCCGTTCTCGACGATCCCACCAAGTGGGGCAACTCGGTGGTCCGCACGGTGGTGATGGGCGTTAACGACAACACCATGAAGGCCGACGACAAGTACATCTCGAACGCAAGTTGCACGACGAACTGCCTGGCCCCGGTGGCCAAGGTGCTGAACGAGTCGTTCGGTATCGCTCGCGGTCTGATGACCACGGTGCATGCCTATACGAACGATCAGCGGATCCTCGACCTGATCCACAAGGACCTCCGCCGGTCACGTGCGGCCGCGCAGAACATCATTCCGACGACGACCGGCGCCGCCAAGGCGGTCGGTTATGTGCTGCCCGACCTGAAGGGCAAGCTCGACGGATTCGCGATGCGCGTTCCGGTGCAGGACGGTTCGGTGGTCGATCTGACAGCCGAGCTGAAGAAGAACGCCACGAAGGACTCGATCAACGAGGCCATCAAGGCGGCCGCCGCCGGCCCGCTCAAGGGAATCCTCGAGTACTGCGACGAGCCGATCGTCAGCGGTGACATCGTGGGCAACCCGGCGAGCAGCGTCTTCGACGCCCTGAGCACGATGGTCAGCAACAAAGAAAGCAACTTCGTGAAGGTCGTGAGCTGGTACGACAACGAGTGGGGCTACTCGAACCGGACCGCCGATCTGATCTCGCGGCTGGCCCAGATTCGCGGTGGCGGCTGCGGTTGCGGCTGTTCACGGTAGGCGCTCGTCGAGCCTGAAGGCATTGTTTGTGTGGGAGGGCGAGCCTCCTGACGAGCCGGTGATGTGAGGCGGGCGTTCCGCCGAAGACATCATGCGGATCGTCGGGGGCCTCGCCCTCCCGGCTGATATTCCGGACGAAGGACCGCCCGCCGGGGCAATGGTCCGACAGAGAAAGGGCACACGATCATGGCCAAGAAAACCGTTTCCGACGTCGACGTCAAAGGGAAACGCGTCCTGATGCGCGTCGACTTCAATGTGCCGCTGGACAGCAACCAGCGGATTACGGACGACCGACGCATCACCATGGCGCTGCCGACGATCCGCAACGTGCTCGATCGCGGCGGAAGGCTGATTCTGATGTCGCACCTCGGACGGCCCGAGGGCGATCCGGAGAAGGACAAGAAGTACAGCCTGGCACCGTGCGCCGCCCGTCTGGGCGATCTGCTCGGCAAGAAGGTCGTCATGGTGCCCGACTGCGTGGGCCCCGCCGTGGCCGACGCGGTTTCCAAACTCAAGGACGGCGAGTGCTGCATGCTCGAGAACGTCCGCTTCTATCTGGCCGAACAGATCAAGGATAAGGAAGGCGCCAAAGACCCCGCCAAGAAGGAGAGCAAGGAGAAGTTCGGCAAGCAGCTCGCCGATCTGGGCGACGTCTACGTCAACGACGCCTTCGGTACGTGCCACCGCGACAACGCCAGTATGTATACCGTGCCGCAGCTCATGAAAGGCAAGCCGCGGGTCATCGGCTTCCTGGTTCAGAAGGAAATCAAGTTCCTCGGCGAGGCACTGGCCAAGCCCGCCCGCCCGTTCGTGGCGATCCTCGGCGGCGCCAAGGTCAGCGACAAGATCGGCGTGATCGAGGCACTCCTGGGCAAGTGCGATACCGTCCTGATCGGCGGGGCGATGGCGTTCACCTTCAGCGCGGCCCAGGGCGGCAAGGTCGGCAAGAGCCTCTGCGAGCGCGACAAGGCCGACATGGCCAAAGACCTGATCGGCAAGGCCGGAAGCAAGCTGCAGTTGCCGGTCGACAGCATCTGTGCCACGGAAATCAAGGAAGGCATCGCCACGACGACGGTCAAGGCGGGCGAGATCCCCGACAACCTCGAAGGTCTGGACGTCGGTCCGCAGACCGTGGCGGCCTACCGACAGATCATCGCCAAGGCCAAAACGATTGTCTGGAACGGCCCGATGGGCAAATTCGAGGTCAAACCCTTCGACGTCGGAACGTTTGCGATCGCCCGCGCCGTGGCCGAGGCGACGGCCTCGGGTGCGATTACCATTATCGGCGGTGGCGACAGTGCCGCAGCGGTGGAAGTGGCCGGCCTGGAAGACCAGATGACGCACATCAGCACGGGCGGTGGTGCCAGCCTGGAATTCCTCGAAGGCAAGCCTTTCAAGTGCATCGACATCCTGGATGAGGCATGAGGACCGACCTGATCGAGCCTCGTATTCGGATCGCCCCCTCGGTCCTGTCGGCCGACTTCTCACGACTCGGCGAGCAGATCCGGCTGGTAGAGACCGCGGGGGCGGACCTTTTGCACCTCGACGTGATGGACGGGCACTTCGTGCCCAACCTCACGCTGGGTCCTCCGGTGGTCAAGTCGATCCGACCGAACAGCCGCCTGTTCTTCGATACACACCTGATGATCACCAACCCGATGGAACATGCCGCCGCGTTCGTTCGGGCCGGCAGCGATCTGATCACCTTTCATATCGAGGTCGTCGACGACCCCGTCGGGACGGTCCGCGAGCTTCGAGCCCTGAATGTCGGCGTAGGCGTGAGCCTCAATCCCGCCACGCCGGCCGACACGCTGTGGACGGTGATCGAGCACGTCGATCTCGTCCTCGTCATGACCGTCAACCCCGGATTCGGCGGGCAGGAGTTCATTGAATCGACGCTTCCGAAGATCCGCGAGATCCGTCGCCGTCTCGGGCCCCATCAGCGACTCGAGGTCGACGGCGGCATCAATGACAAGACGACGGGCCGCGCCGTGTCCGCCGGGGCCGACATTCTGGTGGCCGGCCACGCCATCTTCGGTCAGCCCGACCCGATGGGCGCCATGAATCACCTTCGCGACCTGGCCCAACAGGCCGCTGCCGGCGCCCGATAGGCCGCCGGCCGGCAATTCCCAACCCTCGGCAGACGCCTCAGAATCCGCAGCGTACCCACGGACCTTATGTTGGAATCAGCCCCCCAAGACGTGCGGCCTGCAGCACGCTGATCATCAGGCCTTGCTGGACCTGTCGGAGGTCGATCGATTCGTCGGCGCTGTGTGCCTGCGCCAGTTCGCCCGGCCCGAATGTGACCACGTCGTGCCCGGCCAGGGCAAACAGGCGGGCATCGCAGCTCACCCGCCAGGCCGTCGGCGCCGACCACGACATGCCCGCCGCTGCGTAGGCCGCCTGAAAAGACTGCATCGCCGGACAGTCGGGGGCCGAGGCATAGGCTTCGTTGTGCAGCTTGTCGAAGGTCATCTCCACCATGGCGTCGCTGTAGGCCACGCCGCGGAAGTCGCAGTATTGGCGAGCGCCGCGGCGAGCTGCATCGGTCAGACGAGCGCGAAGCTGGGCCATGGTGTGCGTCGGCTGAAAGCCCTGGCCGCCTTCCAGGATGATTCCGTCGAGCATCTCCGGCGCATCGGCCAGATACCCTCGCGTCTTGATGTTCGGGAAGTTGTGGGCGACCCGCTGCAGGGCGATCAGCAGAAAGGCGGCCTTGATGATCGCGCAGTCGCACTGAGCGATGGCACCCATGTGTCCCGCCTTGCCGTAGATGTCGATGCGGTAGACCATCGCCCTGGGGTCCGGCTCGAACGTGAGCTTGTAGTGCTGCGATACCTTCGGCTGCCCCGTGATCGGATCGATCTCCTTCCGTTTGTCGCCGTAGAATCGCGTGTACTCGCCCAGCGCGGCGTCGAGCATCTCGGTGATTCGCATCGCCACCCGCTCGGGGTTCGCCGAGGCATAGGCCTCGATCTTGATGGCCACATGATCGTTCACCGCCGACGGATGATGCCCGTAGCAGCCCAGGATGCCGTGGCTCGTCTGCACGTGGTCCGGACTGAACAGGGGGTGATTGCTCTCGGCCTTGATCTTCATGCCTTCTTCTTCGAGGGCTCGAACGACGAACGGCCACATCTCCACGGGTTCGGCCCCGACGGTGCCGGCCCGATGGAGGACGCACTTGTACCACATCGCCCCGCGATTGGCCGGATGCGGAACATTGCCCGTCACTTCATGAATGACGGCCTGCCACCCCGCGAACCGGGGGTCCCGTGCCATCGACAGGGCCCCGTTTCCGCCCGTCTCCTCATCGATGACAAACTGGTACGTACGGTCGGCGCCCAGCTTCAAGCCCAGCTTGGTGCGGGCCTCGTTCAACAGTTTGATCTGCGCCAGCAGCAGGGCGATCTGGGCCTTGTCGTCTCCCGCGCCGCGCCCGTGCAGCCGCTGCCCGACCGTTCGGGGGCGAAACCACGGCGCCACGGTGTCCACATGACAGTTGTACAGCGCCGGTCGGCCGACCCCCGGGGAATCCGCCCGGAACATCGCAACCAGGTTGCACCGTCCGCGATAGCTCTCGGCGGCCGGCAGGGGCGCCGGGCGGGCGGATGTGACGGTGTAGTAGGTCTGACTGTAGTTGGGATCGTCGGCGATTTTCAGATCGATCGGCACCCGTTCGATTGTCACGCCGTCACCGCACAGCCCCCGCAGCTCGTTGTCGATCACGTCGAACACCTTCGCCTCGCGGGCCGCCATCTCGGCCGGGTCGGGCGCCGGTGTGTTGTCGATCTCGACCAACTCGGCCAGAAGGTTCCGGCAATACGCGGCGTATTCATCGCTGAATGCCCGCTGTTTGATCAGCTCCACGAAGCCTGGGGGAAAGACATTCGACATCCATTGCTCTCCGAAAAAAACCGGAAACACTCCATCCACGCGGCAAGGGCGAGCCGGGCCCCGACTTCAGGCATGCCGCCACACCGCCCTTATTTCGGGCAGATATTCAACTTCACACTCTCCGGGCAGATCGCGATCGGGTAGCCGACCGCCGCGTTCAGCCGCCGCCGCGCCGCATCGCCCGACAATTCGAGCAGAACGTCGATCAGTGGGGCGTTTCGAGACCCCGTTCGGCGCTCGTACCAGCCCTCCAACTCTGCCCGATGCGCGAGGATCGCATCCGAGATGAACAATGTTCTGTTCTCGTGGTCGATCCGGACGGCGTCCGGGCTGTCCATCGTGCGAACTGCAATCGCCGTCAGTTGCCGGTCCAGCAGATCGGCCTGGTAAGCCTGTTCGGAAAGCGGCACGCCCGCCACTGCCGGACAGAGTGCCATCAGCACTCGCGCATCGCGATACTCGCCCTCGGACAGACGCTTCCGAACGTCGGCCAGCGTGACCTCCTGCCCATGCAGCTTGAACCGATAGCCCTCCTCCGACGGGGCAACCACCCGCTTCAGATTGCCACCGGTCTTGAGATACTCCTCCAGCCCGGCCCGCATCGCCATGGCGTTGTAGGCATTGATCAGACGGGCGGCGCGAGCCGGCCCCATATCGCTCGGCTCGTTCGGTTCGGCCAGACGAGCCAGAACGCTGTTGAGGATCCGCGGTTCGGCCGCCAGTTGCCGATAGTCCACCTTTCCGTCGCGCACGAAGGTGTTCAGGCAGCGATCCCAGGCCCAGACGTCGGCCGCCGCTTCGGCGGGCGTCGGCGCCGCACCGATGGGGCTGAGCAGGGGCTTATGGCAACCCCCTGCAACGCCCATGGCAACGAGCACGACCCCCAGAACCAGGGCAACTCCCATGCGGCTCCACGGCATTCGATGTGACATGCTCGAGCACTCCCGACCGATGAGGCCTCGTTTGTGAACCCCCGCTCCGCGGAACACCCTTTCGGCAAACGCCGCGGAATGGGAAACACCCCGCGACCGGCGCGAGAGGAACATCTCGCGCCGTTCAGTGAAACGGCCAGGATATTCACGGACACATTTCATTGGATACACAAATCCCTCTGATCCAATCGCTCCGCGAGTATAATGATACGTCCCTGAGGAGGCGAGAGCATCCATGCGTCCAAATTCCCCGGCCCCTCATTCGGTATCCGACGAACCGACGGCTCCTCTCACCCCCGGCGACGACCTGGCGATGGTTCACGCCCTGGGCGAGGCCCGCCAGAAGATCTGCACGGAGATCAGCAAGGACATCGTCGGCATGTCCGATGTGATCGAGCTGCTCCTCGTGGCGATGCTCTGTCGGGGACACTGCATCCTCGAAGGCGTGCCGGGGCTGGCCAAGACCCTCCTGATCCGCAGCATCGCCCGGGCCCTGCACCTTTCGTTCCGGCGCATTCAGTTCACCCCCGACCTCATGCCGGCGGACATCACGGGCACGGACGTTCTCGAAGAAGATCGGACGACGGGAAAGCGGGTCTTCCGCTTCGAACCGGGGCCGATCTTTGCCAACATGATCCTCGCCGACGAAATCAACCGCACACCCCCCAAGACGCAGGCCGCCCTGCTAGAGGCCATGCAGGAACGCCAGGTCACTGTCGGCAACAGCACCTTCAGCCTGGATGAGCCGTTCTTCGTGCTGGCCACCCAGAATCCCATCGAGCAGGAGGGAACCTATCCCCTGCCCGAGGCCCAGCTCGATCGGTTCATGTTCAAGGTTCGCGTGGGCTATCCGAGCGACGACGAAGAGCTGGCCATCATGAAACGGGCCACGAGCGAATACACCGCAACACCCGACGCCGTACTGACCGGCCAGCAGGTCCGGCAGCTTCAGGATATCGTGCGGCGCGTGCCCGTGGCCGATCATGTGTATCGCTACGCCCGGGCATTGGCCAGGGCGAGCCGGCCGAAGACGCTCGAAGCGCCCCCCTTCGTTGAAGAGATGGTGGCGTGGGGAGCCGGCCCGAGGGCGAGCATCTGTCTCATCCTGGGCGGCAAAGCCCGGGCGATCCTGCACGGACGCTCTCATGTGACCACCGATGACATTCGCGCCGTTGCACGGCCGGCCCTGCGACATCGGATTATCACGACGTTCAGCGCCGAGGCGTCGGGCAAAACGGCCGACGATGTCGTCGAGCAGCTTCTGGTCGAAGTGCCGGTCGACGGTGACGGGAGTCCGTCGACCCTCTGAACGCAACGACAAGGAGAGAAGAACCGGTCGCGATGCCCACAGACCCCGCCCTATCGCTGAACCTGATCGATCCGAAAGCCTTGGCCCGGCTCGGACGGCTGGAGTTGATTGCGCGGCACGTGGTCGAGGGATTCATCAGCGGTCGCCACCGCAGCCCGCACAAGGGTTTCAGCGTCGAGTTCGCCGAACACCGCGACTACGCTCGCGGCGACGACCCCCGCGATATCGACTGGCGGGTCTTCGCCCGAAGCGACCGCTACACCATCAAGCAATATGAGGAAGAGACGAACCTGCGCGCTTACCTCCTGGTCGATGCCTCGGGCTCGATGAAGTACGCCGGCGGGTCGGTCTCGAAATTCCGGTACGCCCAATGCGTGGCCGCCACACTGGCCTACCTGATGCTCCGCCAGCAGGACGCCGTGGGACTGGTCACCTTCGACAGCGATGTCCGGCAGTACGTGCCGCCACGATCGCGCCCCAGCCACTTGCGCGACCTGCTGGAAGAACTCGAGATGACCTCGCCCGGAGGCGAGACCTCGCTGGCAGCCGTCATGCACCACCTGGCCGAGCGGGTCCGCCGTCGCGGATTGATGATCCTGATCAGTGACTGCTTCGATGAGATCGACCCTCTCTCGGGGGCGCTGCACCATTGGCGGCATCGCCACCACGAGGTAATCATCCTGCACGTCATGGCCCCGGAGGAGCGGACCTTCCCCTTCCAGCGGTACTCGCAGTTCCGCTGCCTGGAGAATCCGCGGATTCGGGTGATGCTCGATCCGTCCGCCGTCCGCCGCGAGTACCTCCGACGGGTCTCGACGTTTCTCAGCGAACTGGGCCGGCGATGCGGAGAGATGGAGATCGACTACCTCTGCCTGGATACGTCGCAGCCGTTCGATGAAGCACTCGTGCGCTATCTGGCATTTCGAGAGTCGATCGCAAAGAGGCGGAGGCTGTAGGAGCCCGCGAGGCGCCCTCGCGAATCAGAAGGAACGCGGCATTGCCCGCATGGTTCACATCGCCCTGAGGCCGCACGCACTCGGCGCATGACCATCCGGAGTCGCGTTCCACCATCGGGATGGATGACGTGTCCGCAGGATTGTCCGGCGTATTTCTGAACCCTGCCTTGCTGTGGCTGTCGGCCGTGGCGCTGCTGCCGCTGATCATCCACCTGATGAACCGCCGGCGACGTCTGGATATCGAATGGGGGGCCATGCAGTTCCTGAGAGATGCCCACGCGACACGAAACAAACGCGTCCGGCTCGAAGAGATGGCCCTGCTGGCCCTTCGCACCCTGATGCTGATCGCCCTGGTGCTGGGTGTCGCACGGCCGCTGATTCGTCATCCCGGCCTGATCGGGGGCGAGCGACCCCGGCAGGACGTTGTCCTCGTCCTCGACGCCTCCAGTTCCATGGCCCTGCGGCAGGAGGGCACCACTCCCTTTGCCCGCGCCGCGGCCACCGCCTCCGAAGTCCTCGATCGCCTCGAACGTGGCGATACGGTGGGCGTGATCCTCGCCGGTGCCACCATCCGGTCGCTCAGCCCGACCCTGGAGCCGGTAGAAGACACGCTCCGCACCTCTCTGAAAGATCGGCTCGGCAAGGCTTCGCCGATGCCCGGTGAAGCCGACATGGTCCGCGCGATCGACGCGGCCATGGCCATGCTCGGCTCCAATCGACACGGCACCGGGCAGGTTGTTGTCATCACCGATGGCCGGGCGGCCGCGTGGCGGCCGGATCTTCCCGGACGGTGGCAGTTTCTGCGGCAGGAAATGCAGGCCGGTCGAGGCGGCATCGGGGCCCGCGCGATCGTCGTCGGCACGCCGGCACCTCGCCTGACCAACCTGCGGCTCTCCAAGATCGAGATTGCACAGGCTGTCGTCGGCACGGATCGGCCCGTGGACATCCGGGTCACGGTCTCCAACACCGGCACCGAACCGGTGGCCGAACGCTCCGTCTCACTGTCTCTCGACGATCGCCCGTTGGCCGAACAACCCATCGGATCTCTCGCCTCGAAGGCCTCGGCCGTGTTGCGATTCACACATACCTTCTCTCGATGCGGTTCCTATCTGTTTCGCGCCAGACTGACCGGCAGCGATCAGATCGAGTCGGACGACACCGCCTGCTGCGCTGTCGAGGTCATGGAGCACCTGCCGGTCCTCCTGGTCGACGGAATGCCGGCGGTCAATGTGCTCGACTCGGCCACGGGATATCTGCGAATGGCGTTGGCGCCGGGTCGGGCCGAAGGCGATCCGGCCGTCAACGACCTCGTTGAGGCGCGTGCCGTCGAGTGGTCCGAGACCGAACAGACCGATCCGATGGGGTTCAAGGTGGTCGTCCTGGCGAATGTGCCCCGGTTAGGCCCGCGTTTCACCGCTCGCCTGTCCCGGTTCGTCCGTGAGGGCGGTGGGCTTCTGGTCGCCCCCGGCGATCGGTGCGATCCGGAGTGGTACGAACGCAGTCTCTATGTCGGCGGCGAAGGGCCGCTGCCCTGTCCCCTGGGCACATCCCAGGGGGAGGCGACCTCGCGAGGATCCGGATGCTCCGTCGTATCCGTCGAGGGGCAGACGGTCTTCACGACGTCCGCCGATGCCGGGCAGAGCGATCTCGACCGGGTTCGCGTCTATCGCTGGTTCCGGTTTCCCGAACTGTCGCAAGGTCGCCAGGCTGTCCTGCTGAGGCTCAGCTCGGGAGACCCGTTTGTCGTCGATCGAACGTTCGGCCGCGGGCACGTCCTTCTCACCAGTACGCCCCTCGGCATCGACGGATCGAACCTGCCTGCCACGAAGGCCTTTGTCGTGATGGTCCACGAGATGGTCCACTGGCTGACCCGACCCACCCTGACGGTCTGGAACGTCGAGGCGGGTCAGCCGCTACAGGCGTTCCTCGATCCGTCGAAGACCGCGGTCACCGCCCGATGGACCGACCCGCTGGGTGAAACCCGGGACATCACGGGGCAGATCGAAGGAACGTCCAGGGTCTTCCGCGACTCTCGCACCGAGATGCCGGGCGTCTACCGTCTGGCGACCGCGGGGCCGGCCGGGGCCGGACTGTTCTACTTCGTTGTTCGTCCGGGCAACGAAAGCGATCGCGAGCCGCTCATCGACCGCCAGAGACGCGAGCTGACCGACCAGCTCGGCCTGCGATTCGTCGACGGGGCTGGCGAACTCGAGGCGAGCCTGGCCGCCGAGAATCGGGGACGCGAATTGTGGCGCGTGTTGGCGGCTATTGTCCTGGCCTTGCTGGTGGGCGAGGCGTTTCTGACTCGACGAATTGCGGCGGACCGCCGCATTTCGGTTATGGGCAGCGATGGGCTACTTGTTGGGACAGACTGATCACGCAGATGTCATGCGCCGCATCCTGTTCGCCGGCGGGTTCTGGCCGATGATCTGGGGCCTCGCCGCGGTCGCGATGATCGTCTATCTCTACGCCGTCGAACGCCGTCTGGTGTCGAGGGCGATGGGGCTGGTTCTCACCCTGCTGCGCGTCACACTGGTCGTCCTGATTCTGGCGATGCTGGGCGAGCCGACGGCCGCGATCGACCGCACGGAATCCAAGACCCGAACCCTGGCGGTGCTCACCGACGTCTCGGCCAGCATGGACGTCACCGATCGCCAGATGTCTCTCGGCGAGCGTCTCCGGCTGGCCGACGCCCTGGGCCGACTCAGCGAACAGGCCCGCCCGATCCGACTCGAACGAATGGGAATCGACCTCCGTCGCGCCCAGGCCGAACTCTCGACGGCGACAGCACAGTGGCCCGAGCTCGGCGAACGTCTCAAACGCTCCAACCTCCCCACGCCTGCGGCTGAAGCCATGCTCCGCGAGGCCGCCAGCCCCGTCCATCGTGAGGTCGAGTTACTGAACGTTTCGCTTGGCACGCTATCGACGATTCTGGAGGACCGTCGGAGCCTGCCAACCCGGCAGGCCGCGGAAATCGTCGATCTGCACAGCCGGTTGTTGTCCCAGGTCGTCGAGCCGATCCGACGAATCGAAAAAGCGATGAAGGACCCTCCGTCGCCGCCCGATCGCGCGGCCGAACGCATCGCAATCTGGACCCGCGACGCACAGGATGCGCTCCGCGGGTTGACGGCCCTCATCGAAGCAGCCGATCAGGCGTCGCGGAACCTGGACGACGCCTTCGCGGCCCAGGCCGACGCCGACACCCGCCGCGCCATGGACGAGGTCGGCGCCTTCTCACGAAGACAGATCGCCGACGGGCTCCTGCGCGGCGGAAAGGGCAACCTCCTCGTGGGTTTGTCCGATCGCGTCAAGCTGCGCTACTACCGGTTCGCCGACGAGGCCCGCCTTGCCGCCGCTCCGGCCACAAGTGCCCCGGCCACGGACGATCCGAATCGCGTCTCGGGGGAAGGAACGAACCTCGCCGCGGCGATCGAACAGGTCGTCCGCGACGTGCCCGCCAACGAACTGGCCGGCGTGGTCATGCTGACCGACGGGCGGCACAACGCCACGGACGACCCGGCTCCGATCGCTCGTCGGCTCGGAACTCAAGGCGTTCCGATCTGCCCGGTGGTCATCGGTTCTGAGGTGTCCCCGCCGGACGCGGCCATCGTAAGGATCGACGCACCCGACCAGGTCTATGCCGAGGACACGATGACCATCGGCGTCTCTGTCCGCCTCGACGGACTCGAGGGCCGGACGCTCGCCGTACGATTGTTGGACGAGGCGGGCAAGGCGCTCGGTCTGGCCGCCGGCGACGACGAGGACGCCCACATCCCCTCACCGAACGCTCCGTCGAAAGAGCGACGGATCACCGCCTCCGGTCCCAGCGAACGGCGCGAAATCCGTCTGTCGCACAAGCCGACCGGAAAAGGCCGGCACGTCTACCGCGTGACATTGGAGGCCGCACCCAACGAAGTCTTCAAAGAGAACAACCAGCGGACCGTGGCGGTTCAGGTCGGCGACGAACGGGTCAAGGTCCTGCTGGTAGACGGATCGCCACGTTGGGAATTCCGCTACCTCCGGAATCTCCTGCTGCGCGACCCGTCCGTCCAGCTTCAGCACGTCCTGTTCGACCCCGCGGACATCGATCGTCAGCCAAGGGCCACCCCGATCGTCGCGCGGGTCCAGAACCGCGAACCTGCTGCCGATCGTCTGCCACAGACCAACGAAGACCTGAACGCCTACGACGCCATTCTTCTGGGCGACGTCGGCCCCGACGACCTGTCGGCCGACCTCCAGCGCCGTATCGAACAGTTCGTTGCCGACCGTGGCGGCACACTCGCCCTGATTGCCGGCAAGCGGCATATGCCGACAGACTTCATGGGGCAGCCCCTGGCGGCCCTCCTGCCCGTCGAGCCCGAGGGCACGCCGTCCATCTCACCCCAAACGCAACCGCAAGGCAGTTGGCTGCTGCGACTGGCCGACGAGGGACAGGGCCACCTGATCACTGAACTGGCCATCGAGCCCCAGACGAACCAGTCGCTCTGGGACGCACTACCGCCTTTCAACTGGCGCAGCGCGATGGGTCGAGCCAAGGGCGGGGCCTCGGTGCTGGCCTGGGCCGAGCCCCCCCATAGGGGCGCGACAACCGCTACAACTACCACCGCCAGAGCCCCGATCGATCGGCCGCCATTGCGACGAGACGGGGCCGTGCTGGTCGCACAGAACTACGGACTCGGCAGGGTCCTGTACATCGGCTGGGACGCCACGTGGCGATTCCGATACAAACACGGCGACACCTATCACCATAAGTTCTGGGCCCAGGTACTTCGCTGGGCACAGTCCGGCAATCTGCCGGCCGGTCTGCAACACGTCCGAATCGGCACCGACCGGGTCAGATACCCCAAGGGCCGGCCCGTCGTCGTTCGCGCCAAGTTCACCCAGCCCAATCTCACGGCAATGACCGACGCCCAGGTCAGGGCCATCGTCACACAGGGCGGTCGGCCGGTCGTCTCGGTCCGTCTGAACTACGTGCCCGCGTCGCCCGGAATCTATGAATCGACGCTCACCGGGCTGTCTCCCGGGGAATACAATGTGCGGCTCGACAGTCCGCAGATCGCGACCCTGCGGCAGGCCGGCGAGTCGGTGGAGGCCCCGGCCACCACCTTCGTGGTCGATCCGGCCGACACCGCCGAACGACTGGAACTCACCACAAACGCCCCGCTCCTCCGGCGCCTGGCGGAACTGTCCGGCGGCGTGGAGCTCCCGAAAACCTCCGCCGGTAATCTGCCGGGTATTGCTCGCATCGAGCCGATCGTCGAACATGTTTGTCGGCAAGTGACCCTGTGGGACACCGGATGGATGATCGCGGCCTTCGCGACCATCATCGGAGC
Organism: uncultured Planctomycetales bacterium; assembly: GCA_964446835.1. Taxonomy (GTDB): domain Bacteria; phylum Planctomycetota; class Phycisphaerae; order UBA1845; family JAFGLZ01; genus CAYUQT01. Next base: position 25,145 of record CAYUQT010000052.1, read on the forward strand.
GGAGTGGATCCTCCGCAAACGCTGCGGACTGACCTAGGGGTTTTCGACGAAGCCGCGCCGGGCGCCGTTCGGGTCTTCCCACTGCATTGCCGAACGGTACGGAGCGAGGAGTAACCATGGCTCAGGATTCCATGCATCAACGTATTCTCCGGCATCTGGCCGAGAGGGACTACACACCCCAGCAGGAACGGGCCCTGGCGCGCTCCATGGGGATCGAACGCCACGAGTTCGGAGACTTCCGCCATGCGGTCAAAGACCTGATGGCCGGTGGACGAATTGTTCTGGGCTCGAGCAGCGCGATTACCTTGCCCGAGCCGTCGGGCGACGTCGTCGGGACCTATCGCGCCCACGCCCGCGGATTCGGCTTCGTGGTGCCGCTGTCGCCGACGGCCCACGGCGACCTGTACATCCCCGAGGGCGAGGCACGCGACGCCATCACCGGTGACACCGTACGGGCCAAGATCATCCGCCGGGTGCCGCGCCGGGGAGAGATGCTTCACCACGGCCGCATCCTCGAGGTAATTGAGCGGGGCGACAGCCGCTTTGTCGGTGAATTGCGGTGCGAACAGAAACAGTGGTACGTCTGGCCCGACGGTAACACCCTGCACGCGCCGATCGGTGTCGACGACGTGACCGCCAAGGGAGCCAAGGCGGGCGATCAGGTCGTCGTAGAAATCCTCACATACCCCTCGGCCGGGCGCCCGGCGCGAGGCGTGATCGTAGAGCGTCTCGGACGGCGCGACGAACCCCACGTCGACGTGCGGAGCATCGTCCGGCAATACCACCTGCCCGACGTGTTTCCCAAGGATGTATCCGCAGAAGCTCGCCGCGTCGGACGAGGGTTCGACCTCGAAGCCGAACTGCCTCGGCGCGAAGACCTCCGGCGGGAAGTCATCGTCACGATCGACCCCACCAACGCCCGCGACTATGACGACGCCATCTCTCTGCGCCGTCTCCCGCAGGGCGAATGGGAACTCGGCGTCCATATCGCCGATGTTTCGGCCTTCGTTCGAGAGGGCTCGCCGCTGGACACCGAGGCGCGTTTGCGCGGCAATAGCGTCTATCTGCCGCTCTACGTCGTCCCGATGCTGCCCGAGGTCCTGAGCAACGGGCTGTGCAGCCTTCAGCAAGGGCAGCCGCGTCTGACCAAAAGCGCCTTCATCCGATACGACAAGGAGGGGCAAGTCCAGGGCACCCGGTTCGCCAATACCGTCATCTGCTCCACATGCCGGCTGACCTATGACCAGGCCACGGGCATCCTCGAAGGTAAGACCGGCGGCTACGACCGCCGTGTGGTCGAACTGATGGGTCAGATGGAGAAACTCGCCCGGACCATCCGAAAACGCCGGCTCGACGAGGGCATGATCGTCCTCGATCTGCCCGAGATTGAACTCGAATTCGATGAGAACGGCAGGGTCGTCGATGCCCATCCGGCCGACACGAGCTTTTCGCACACGCTGATCGAAATGTTCATGGTCGAAGCGAACGAAGCGGTGGCCAGACTGCTCGACAAGCTCAACGTACCCTTCCTGCGAAGGATCCACCCGGAGCCGCCGCAGGCGACTTCAACGAACGTCTCTCGCTTCGCACGGTTCCTGGGACACCGCCTGCGCGGGCCGCTCGATCGCGAGGCGATGCGGGGTCTGCTGGCCGCCACCCGCGGACGCCCCGAGGCCTTTGCGGTCAACATGGCCATCCTCCGTTCCATGGAGCAGGCCGTGTATTCGCCGAAGCACGTGGGGCACTTTGCCCTGGCCAGCCACGACTACTGCCACTTCACGTCCCCCATTCGACGCTATCCCGATCTGACGATCCACCGCCTTCTGGATCGATATCTGGGCGGACAACTGACCAAGGGGCGGCGGGGCGAGGCCACGGGACATCCCGACTACAAGGCCGCCGAGGACTTGGGCAAACAATGCAGCTTCACCGAGCGACGCGCGGCCGACGCCGAACGCGAGGCCAAGACCGTCAAGGTCCTCGAACTGCTGTCCAATCACCTCGGCGAAGTCCTCGACGGTGTTGTGACCGGTGTGACGAACGTCGGCGTCTTCGTTCAGTTGGTGCGCTACGGCATCGACGGACTGATCCGCTTCAACGACCTGCCCGACGACTGGTGGGAGATCGATGTGAAGGCCGGCTGCGCCGTCGGTCAGCGAACGGGACGACGGATTGCCCTGGGCGATGCCGTCCGGGTCGAGATCGTCACGGTCAACGTTCCGGCCCGACAGATGGACCTCGGGTTTGCCAAGGACCACCCGGCCAAGCCGGCTAAGGGCAAGGAGAAAGACAAGGCCAAAGAGAAGCCGAAGACACCGCGACGCGGAAGACGCCGCCGGCGCTGACGCAGACCGCGACCTCGGCTCGTTGATCGTCCGGGCAAAAGACCCTACAATCCGCATTGGGTGCTGGTGTCGGACAGCGGCATTCGCTGTCGAACGTGAGATCACTTCTCGGCGAGCTCATCAGATTGGAGAGGGTGTTGTGACGTATTGTCGCTATGTCGGACTGGGTATCTGTGCGCTGAGTGTCCTCCAGATGGCCGCCCTGGGGGCCGACTGGACCCAGTGGCGCGGTCCGAGCCACGACGGCATCAGCACCGATCCGGCGATCCGCACCTCCTGGGAGAAATCGCCCAAGACCCTCTGGGAGTTCCCCGTCGGCAAGGGATTCAGCAGCTTCGCCATCCTCGGTAACAGGGTCTACACGTGCGGAACCGAAGACCATAAGCAGGTTGCTTTCTGCCTGTCCGTCGATACCGGGCAGCCTGTCTGGAAGACCCCCTACGAGGCCGAGTACCGCGAGCGACAGGGCGGAGACGGGCCGCGATCGACGCCGACCGTTCATGACGGACGCGTCTATCTCTGCGGTGCCCTCGGACGACTCCTCTGCCTCGATGCGGACAAAGGCACGGTCATCTGGGAACGCCAATTCACCAACCGTCCCATCTGGGGTTACAGCGGATCGGTTCTCATCGAGGGCGACCTGGCGATCGTCTCGCCCGGCAGCACCGACGGGGCTCTCCTGGCGCTCGATCGCAAGACCGGCAAAGAGGTCTGGAAGTGCGGCAAGGACGCCGCCGGCTACGCCACGCCCTACCCGTTTACCCTGAGAAACAAGCGGTACATCGTCGGCTTCATGGCCGGCAACGTCCTGATCGCCGACGCCGCCACCGGAACCGAGGCCGCTCGCATCCAGTGGAAGACCCCCTACAACGTCAACGCGGCCACCCCGATCTTCCATCAAGACCATCTGTTCATCAGCTCCGGATACAACACCGGCTCGGCGCTCTACAAGCTCGACCTCAAGGACAACCACCTGCATGTTCAACAGGTCTGGCAGGACCGGTTCCTTAAGTGTAAGTTCCAGACCTGTGTGCTCAGGGACAACCTGCTCTTCGGTGGCGACGAGCAGGGGCTCAAGTGTGCCGAGTTCCTCACCGGAAAGCAGTGCTGGAACATCCGCGGCATGGAAAACGCCACCGTCGTCTGGGTGGCCGATCACCTGATCGTTCTGGCCGAGGACGGCCGGCTCATGATCGCCCCGGCCACCGGCAAGGAGTTCAAGCCGATCGCCGAGGCACAGATCCTCTCCGGACGATGCTGGACAGTCCCGATCCTCTGCGACGGCAGGCTGTACCTCCGGGACTTCAAGAAGGCAATGTGTGTGGACCTGCGCCGGCCGTCCTGAACGGGATCGGCGCGAGGTTCGGGCAAGAGGGAGCATGGGGCAAGGCCCTCGGTTTCCACAGATGCGGAGGTTCCGCCCTGACAGGCACGGGGATGCGGATAGACCCGCACCCCTCACAAAGGAGATTCTCATGAATAGCGTATCCCGTTTCTGCGTTCTAGCGGTATGCATGATGACCTCCGCCGCCTTCGCCGACGATTGGCCCAACTGGCGCGGACCCCGTCACGACGGCATCAGTACGGAAAAAGGCTTCAAGACAACCTGGACCGAGGCCCCCAAAGTGCTCTGGGAGCATCCCATCGGCTCGGCGTTCAGCGCCTTCTCCGTGGTGGGCACCAAGGCCTACACCTGCGGCACGAGGGCCAAGATGCAGGTCCTCTACTGCTTCGGCGTTGACGTCGGAAAGCCCATCTGGGAAGTCCCCTTTGAAAAAGAGCTGAAAGAACGGCAGGGCGGTGACGGCACCCGCAGCACGCCGACTGTGAACGATGGACGCGTCTACGTCTTCGGCGCCCACGGCCTGCTGCTTTGCGTTGATGCCGAAACCGGCAAGGAGATCTGGAAGCATCAGTACAACAACAAGCCCCACTGGGCCTACAGCGGGTCGGTGCTCATCGAAGGCGACCTGGCGATCGTCTCACCGGGCAAGTCCGACGGAGCCCTGTTGGCCCTGGACAAGAAGACCGGCAAGGTTGTCTGGACCTGCGGCGATGAGCCGGCCGGGTATACCACGCCCTATCCGTTCACGTTCGAGGGCAAGCGGTATGTCACCGTTCTGATGGCCAAGAGCGCCATCATCGCCGAGGTTGCCACGGGCAAGAAGGTGTGCAGCATCCCCTGGACGACCGATTACGACGTCAATGCCTCCGCCCTCATCTACCACGAGGGGCACCTGTTCATCTCGACCGGCTACAACACCGGCGCCGGGCTGTACAAGCTTGCGATGGAGGGCGATCAGATCAAGGCCACCCGCCTCTGGTTCAGTAAGGTCCTGCTGACCAAGTTCACTTCCTGCGTGCTCGCAGACGGCACCCTGTACGCCGGCGATCAGGGCGCCATCAAGTGTGTCGACTTCATGACGGGCAAACAGATCTGGCAGGAACGCCGCTACCCCAACGCCTCGGTGCTCCTGGCCAACGATCAGATGATTATCTTCACCGAGGACGGCGCTCTGATGATCGCCAAGGCGTCGCGCGACGGCCTCAAACCGACGGCCAAGGCCGAGATCCTCAACGGGCGATGCTGGACCATCGCCACGCTGTCCAACGGGAAGCTGTTTGTTCGCAACCTCGAGAAGGCGGCCTGCGTCGGCCTCCGCCCCGATTAGCCCACGCGATTCGACAGACGCATACGGGGCCCCCATCTGAACAAACAAGCGGCTCGGGTTTCGCGAGGTCATCGCGATGCCCGAGCCGCTGAGGTGTCGTCCTCTTCAATTGTCCGGGAAATCAACCGGCTCCGTCAGCCGATCGCTCCCCTCTGCATCACGCCCCTTCGTTAAGGAAAGCCCTGATGTCTTATCGCGTTCGGGGCCACTTGCCCCGCATTACCTCTTGCCCTTCTTCGCCGGCTTCTTCTTAGTGACCTTGGCCGCTTTGGCCGGCTTGCCCTTGGCAACCGGCTTCTTCTTGGCCGGGGCGGCCTTGGCCTTCTTGACCGGCTTGGCGACCTTGGCCTTTGCCGCCGAAGCCTTCTTGGCCTTGGCACTCGCCTTTGCCGCAGACTTCGCCGCCGCTGCCTTGGCCGCCGACCTCGCGGCTGACCTTGCGGCACCCTGTGTTTCCCTTACCGCGGACTGAGCGGCCGCCAGACGGGCGATCGGCACACGGTACGGCGAACACGAAACGTAGTTCAGGCCCACCTTGTGGCAGAAGGCGATCGAACGCGGCTCACCGCCGTGTTCGCCGCAGATGCCGCACTTCAGGCCCGGACGGGTCCCGCGACCCCGTTCGACGGCGGTCCGCATCAGACGACCCACGCCCTCGGTATCGAGCACCTGGAACGGGTCGTACTCGTAAACGCCCATTCGGACGTAGTCCTTCAGGAACTTGCCCGCGTCGTCGCGGCTGAATCCGCAACCCATCTGGGTCAGGTCGTTCGTGCCGAAGCTGAAGAACTCCGCCTGCGTGGCAATCTGATCGGCTGTCACCGCCGCACGAGGCACCTCGATCATCGTGCCGATCGTGTAGGGGATTTCCTTCTTGGTGGCGCCCTTCTCGGCGAACACCTTGGCAATCACCTTCTCGGCCGCCTCGCGGGCGATCTTCAACTCGTTCACGTTGCCCACCAGCGGAATCATGATCTCGGGGTGGACGGGAATCTTCTTGTCCCGCTTGACGATAATGGCCGCTTCGATGATCGCCTGTACCTGCATGTCGCTGACCTCAGGATAGGTCAGGCCCAGGCGGCAACCGCGATGACCGAGCATCGGGTTGAACTCGTGCAGCTTCTCCACCGTCTCGCGAACCTGCTCCGCCGAGACGCCCATCGTCTGGGCCATCTCCTTCTGACCGGCCTCGTCCTGCGGCAGGAACTCGTGCAGCGGCGGATCCAGCAACCGGACGGTACAGGGCCGGCCGGCCAACGCCACAAAGATGCCCTCGAAGTCGGCCCGCTGCAGCGGCAGAAGCTCGGACAGGGCCTGATGGTACTGGGCCTCCAACGGTGCCAGCTTCGCCTTCAGCGCCTCGGCCTCGGCCCCCTCCGCCTTCTCCAGTGCCTGACGGAGGTTCTTGACGTCCTCAGCCACCAGAATCAGCCGTCGGAAGCTGACGATGCGAGTGCCTTCGAAGAACATGTGCTCGGTGCGGCACAGACCCACACCCTCGGCCCCGAACCGAACGGCCACCTCCGCGTCGTGCGGGGTGTCGGCATTCGTGCGGATCGCCAGCTTGCGGGCCTTGTCGGCCCAGCTCATCAGCGTGCCGAAGGCACCGGTCATCTCGGGCTCTCGCGTCGCGATCTTTCCGACGTACACGTTGCCGCGAGAACCGTTCAGACTGAGCCAGTCGCCCTCGCGAAGCGTCACGTCGCCCACGCTGATAGTCTTCGTGCCATAATCGATGTTGACGTCACCGGCACCGGCCACGCAGCAGGTGCCCATGCCACGAGCCACCACCGCCGCGTGCGACGTCATGCCGCCGCGCGTCGTGAGAATGCCCTTCGAGACGTGCATGCCGCCGATGTCCTCGGGACTCGTCTCGATGCGGCAGAGAATGACGGTCTTGCCCTGCCGGGCCCACTCCTCAGCCTCCTCGGCCGAGAAGACGATCTGACCCGTCGCAGCGCCCGGCGAGGCGGGAAGCCCCGTCGCCAGCAGCCGGGCCTTCGCCTCTTCCTTCCCGTCGAACATCGGGTGCAGAAGCTGGTCGAGATCGTTCGGCGGAACACGCAGAATCGCCTGATCCTTCGTGATGACCCTTTCCTGAACCATGTCTACGGCAATCTGAACGGCCGCCGGACCCGTCCGCTTGCCGTTTCGGGTCTGAAGCATGTACAGCACGCCGTCCTCGATCGTGAACTCCATGTCCTGCATATCGCGATAGTGCTTCTCGAGGATCTCGCGGGTCTTCACGAGCTCCGCGTAACAGGCCGGCATGACCTCGCCCAGCTTGACGATCGGCAGCGGCGTGCGAATGCCCGCCACCACGTCCTCGCCCTGAGCGTTCATCAGGAACTCGCCGTAGAACTCATTGATGCCGTTCGACGGATTCCGCGTGAAACACACGCCCGTGCCGCTGGTCTCGCCCATGTTGCCGAAGACCATCGTCTGAACGTTTACCGCCGTGCCCAGCAGGCCGCGGATGTCGTTGATCTCGCGATAGCGATTCGCCCGCGGATTGTTCCACGAACGGAACACCGCATTGATGGCCTTGGTGAGCTGGTCCTTCGGATCGACGGGGAAGTCCTCGCCGAGGACACTCTTGTAGTATTCCTTGTACAGACCGACCACCTTCTGAAGGTCGTTCACGTCCAGCTCGGTGTCGGGAACGCGGCGATTGAGTTCTTCGCCGTTCATGTTGGCGGCGCCCTCGATGCCCTTGCGGCGGGCCACCTCGCGCTTCACCTCGAACAGCCGATGCTCGAACTGATGGTGCTCCAGCCCCATCACCACGTTGCCGAACATCTGAATGAAGCGGCGATAGGCGTCCCAGGCAAACCGCGTGTTGCCGGTCTTGGAAATCAATGCCTGCAGGCTGTCCGGGTTCAGACCCAGATTCAGCACCGTGTCCATCATGCCCGGCATCGAGCTGGCCGCACCCGATCGCACCGACACGAGCATCGGATTGTCACTGCCGCCGAACTTCTTGCCCGTGATCTTCTCGAGCTGCGCCAGGCTCGCGTCGATCTGCGCCGCCAGACCGGCCGGCCACTGATTCTTGTTCTTGCTGTAATAGTCACAGCACAGGGTCGAGATGGTGAAGCCCGGTGGCACGGGAAGGCCGATGTTCGTCATCTCGGCCAGGTTCGCTCCCTTGCCTCCCAGGAGTTCCTTCATATCGGCCTTACCTTCGGCCTTACCACCCCCAAAGAAATAGACATACTTTTCCGCTTTAGCCATCGACAGTATCTCCTTGTGGTTCCACTGGCCACTCGGTGGGACAGGTGGCCAGATCCAATGCATGCCACCTTCGCAGCCCGAAGTGCAAAGTGGAAACATCTTATACCGGAGCACGGGCAGGGTGTCAATGCGCCGAATAGAAGCCTAAACGTCCTCTCCTCCGTCCAGAATCTACAAATTTCTCAATATTCCTCCGGAATTCCACGGATTTCTCTGCGTCCGGTCCGCTCGCCAGAGGCTCCTCCTACGCCCGCAGCGGTGGCGGAAGGGCCCATCTTCTGTCACAATCTCCGGCCGAACAGGGAGGAATCATGCTCGCACTAAATTCACCGGGACAACGCGTATACAGACAATGGGTCCTTCTCTCCGGTGCAGTGCTGGGACTGTCCGGACTTGCCCGAGGCCAGGCCCCGGGTGAACTCCTGTCGATCGATCGAATGGGGTCAGGCTGCCCGGCCGGCTGGTTGGTCGATGGACAAGACTACACCTGGGAGGCCGAGCGAGGCTCCGGACCATTAGGCGTTGGCCCCGCGAGGGTTCGGTTGGGGAAGGACGGTCGGCTGATGTGCGTATCACCCGCAGGCTACCTGCCCGCCGGACGGTCCTATGCGGCCTGCATCTGGATCCGTAGCGAACCCGCCGGCGCCCACGTCGAGCTTGAACTACGGGACAATGATGGCCGCGAGAAGGTCTTGCTGAACCAACAGGCCCAAGCCTCCACAGAGTGGCAACGCATCGTCGCCAAGGTGCAGCTCCCGCGAACCACAAAAGATCGCTATTACCTGCGGCTCCACGTTCGCGGCAGAGACTGCACCCTCTGGCTCGATGGGCTGTGGTTTGGACCGCATGACGGGGCCACAGACGCTACATGGACGCCCAAGACCTTTCCCGCCGTGGTTTCACTGAAGCCCCAGGCCGCCTGGGGATTGGCCGTCGGCGACGAACCCCTGGGTATTGATGCCACCGTCGTGGGTGTTCGCTCGCCTGGCTGCAAGCTCGATCTCCGGACCGTTCACACCTCCGGCGCGTCGGAGAGCCTGCCGTCCGTCACGCTCGACGGCTCCGGCTGGTGGAAGGGCAGCCTCGCCGTCAGCGGCCAGGCCGCTCGCTCGTTCGGCATGATCCGCCTTGAGGCCACGGTGATGTCAGCGGAGGGGACCCCCCTCTCCCGAAAGGCCGAGACCCTCCTGGCTCGAGCCCCCGAACCGGTGCCCGGACCGCTGACGACCTCGCCATTCGGTGTCCATGTCTCCCTCCGCGAACCCGACCTCTCGGTGGTGGCAAAGCTGGGCTACAAATGGTGCCGTATCCACGACGCCTCGGGCATCACCAAGTGGGGATACGCCGAGCCCCAGCCCGGCCAGTGGGTATGGTTCGACAAGCAAGTCGCCCTGGCCCGCCAGAAGGGGCTGAGCATTCTGGGTATGCTCGATGGGTCGCCTCCGTGGGAATCCGGCCTGACGGAAACCGGCTATTTCAGCATCTACGGTGCCCCGCGAAACATCGACAACTGGCGCAACTACGTCCGACAGGTCGTCACCCACTACGCAGGGCAGATCGACGAATGGGAGATCTGGAACGAACCGTGGAACCCGATGGGTTTCTTCAAGAACGGCAACCCCATGCTGTATGCCAAGCTGCTGAAGGCCGCCTACCAGGAGGCCCGCAAGGTCAATCCTCGCTGCACGATCGTCGGCATCGACACCTATCCGCCCATCTGGGATCGGATGGTCCTCGGCTTCGGGGCATACCCCTACTACGACGTGCTCTCGTGGCATCGATACGACCCCACCCTGTTCGGCCGACCGGACGATCCGATCGAGCGTGTGTCCAAACGACTGGCCGCCGAACAGAAACGATACGGGACGCCTAAGCCCCTCATGTTCAGCGAGGGCGGGCCCGACGTCACGATCTTCCACGGCTCGCTCTTTTCGTTCGCCGATCCTGTGCTGACCGGTGACTGGTCGCGAGCGGCAGACGGATATGCGCGAATGTTCCTCAGCAGCATTGCCGCCGGCAATCAGCGGTTCATCGCTTACTCGGTCCACAATTCGCCGCGCCACGGGTTGTCCACCCACATGATGGTCGAACCGGGATACCTGCTCCGTCCGATCCACTTGGCGCTGGCCGGCATGGCCCATTGTTTGGAGGGTGCCCGCTATGAACGACGCCTGGTGCCGTTGCACGATGTGAGCGCCCACGTCTTCCATCAGACGAACAACCGCCCCTATGCCCAGGCCCCCAGCACCGTCGTGGCCCTGATCGCCGACGGTGAGGATGCCGAAGACCTGCCTCGTGCCCTGCCGTCGGGGGTTCGGTGTTTCGACCGGTGGGGCAACCCCGCGCCGGTTCCCACCCAGGCGACCCGAAGCCCGGTCTATCTGATCGCCACCGGGTCAGTGGCCACACAACTCATCGAAGCGCTGACGCCGGCAACGCCCCAGCCAGTTCCTACCCCGGTCGATATGGGAACGGTCGAGGCACTCCCCAACCAGGCCGTCCGATCGCTCGCCCAGGCAGAACCACCCCTGTGGAAGCTGCTGAGCATACAGGGAGCCGTAATCGCCTTCGGCGGGAAGGATGGTTCGATCCTGGCGCATCGCGGGAAGCTCAAGACCGATTCGAACATAGCCGCGCGCTTCAGACTGCCGGTCGGGGTCCGCTTGGACCGCCAGGAGATCGTCCCCGCAGGCGAGCTGACCACCGGCCAGGCCGAGGTATCCCTGTCTGAATCGGGTAGTCCAAGCCAGCGGTGGACCCTCGTCTTCACCGCCGTGAAGGACGGGCCTCGTGACGGCTGGCGATTCTCTTCGTTGGCGATCATCCCTGTCATCGATACGCCGGATGCCGACGCCGCCAGGGGCCCGATCGAGACCGTGCGCCGCGTCGAAAGGTCCATACCCGAATCGCGAGTCCTGGCACTGCGAGACCACCTCTGTACCGAGTCCTTCTGTGCCGCCCTCTGCAAGCCGGACGGCGAATCGTATTGGTTCACCGATATGGAATCCTTCGTCACGATGATGGATCACATCGCCGTGTGGGGCAGCGTCACCAAGTCGCGCATGATCACCGACACCGTTGTGATGGCCGGTGATCTTACAGCCGTCCGCGGACGGTGGGAGATCGCCTCGCCCTTCTTCGGCAGTGTGCCTTATACGTTCTCGGCTGTCACGATCCGCCAGAGGGGCCAATGGCGACTGGCTTCTCTGTGTTGCAGTGCCGCCGCGGATGCAACCACTCGAACACGGCCGGCCCAGAACCCCGGACCGTAGCAAGGAGACTCTTCGACATGCTTCGCATTGACCGTTTGTCCCCCTTGATGATCGCGTTGACCTCTCTCGCGATCCCCGCTCTGGGTGCCCCAAAGACCGAACTCCTCTGGGAACAGCGATTTGACGTCCCCTCGCTGCCGGCCGACGCGTGGGAACTCAAAGGGACGGCCCGCCTGGCCGACGGGGCCCTGCACACACTCAGCGATCCTGCGAAAGATCACTCCACCGCCGCCATGAAACGCCCCGAAGCCCTGCCGGGGGGCAATGACGGATATCTGTTGCGGGTTGAATGGGCCCTCGTGCCCGTACGCATCGGAGGTTGGGGACAGGACGCCCACATTCAGGGCGGACCGTTCGTCGTCGAATTCACCGGCCGGCGACCGACGCTCAACGCCAAGCACCCCGCCCGAGACACCGTACAGGAAGGGCAGACGGTCACGCTGTCGTGCGATTTCAACCGTCACACCGTGTTTTCATGGCAGATCAACGGCAAGGAGCAATTGGATGCGCCGGTTGCGGCGTGGCACGGCGGCCTCGTCGAAGGGCGCGTAGGCCTGGCCGACTGGAAGGACAGTAAGAGTGAATCCCGCTGGCTGTGGGTTCGCCTCAGCAAGGTGATTCCCGAAGACCTCCTGCCGCTGAAGGTCGGCGCCTGGAAGGACTCCTTCGAAGTCGAGCCGAACCAGCCTTCGCCCTTTCTGATCGGTGTGGCCTCCCCCATGGAGAAGGTCTTTCGCGAGGCGGCCGACTACCACGGCAAATTCGGCCGGCAGGTTCACATCGCCGCCGCCGGACGCGAACGCGAGAGCTTTCAGCTCGTGTGCCTCCCCCTGGCAAAGGCACTGCATAACGTACGAATCACCGTCGGCGACCTGCTCCACACGAACTGCAAGACGCGGCTGCCGAGCCATCGCATCGCGTGGTATCCGGTCGGCTACGTACAGACCAAGCCCTCGAACTCGGCCATTCGGCGCGTGGGCTGGTGGTGGCCGGACGTCCTGATGCCACCGCAGCCCTTTGACGTCGAGCCGGGGTTCGTCCAGCCCGTCTGGTTCACCGTCGACGTGCCCGATGGCACCCCGGCGGGTACCTATCGGGGGTTCATCAACGTTCAGGCCGACGGACTGCCCGCGCAGACGGTCGGGCTCGAGTTGACGGTGCGCCCCTTCTCGCTCCCGCTGCGAGGCCGGCTCAAGACGGCGTTCTGTCTGTCGCCGGGCATCTGGGAGGCCTGGTACAAGCCCGAAGAGGTCCGCCAACGCCTGGGCCTCAAGGAGGGCTACACGCACGGCCCGCTCTACTCGTCGTATGAATGCCAGGATGTTTTGCCGAAGGCCAAGTGGCTCGAGATGTACGACTTCCTGCTGGCCCATCGGCTCAGCCCGACGGTGATCTACTCGCACCTCAAGAACGGGCGGTCGCGAACGGTGCCCTCGCGCGAAGATATGGAATACTGCTACCAACGCGGCATGAACGCAACCTGTCTGGCGAATGTCGACGTCCTGCCGGCCAACCCCGCCGCCGCCGACCGCTTCATGGCCCAGCTCGAGGCCTGGCTGGCTGACTGGGAGAAGTTCGTCAAGGCCAAGAATTGGCCCGACGTCACCTGGTACGTTCACGGGTTCGACGAATCCGAAATGCGCCCCGACCCCGCCAAAACCGTGGACCCGTCCATCCGTCGGGTCTATGGGACGATCAAGCAGAAGTTCCCCTGGCTCAAACGAGAGACGGCCAACCCCTATCACGCCAAACACGTCGGCATGTTCGACATCTGGACGCCCCTGACACAACAGATCACACCGGAGTCTCTGCCGAAGTATCGCGAGCGACAGGCCGCCGGAGACGAGGTATGGGCCTATGTCTGCTGCGGACCCGGACGGCCCTACGCCAATCTCTTCATCGATTTCCCCGGCGTCGATCCCCGCATCCTCGGCTGGCAGTTCTACCAGTATCGCCTCACCGGTTTCCTGTACTATTTGATCGACCTCTACGAGTATCAGGAGAACTGGAACCGCGTGGCCGACAAATGGCCCAAGCGACCCTGGAACACCCTGAGCTTCAAGACGAACAGCGACGGCATCCTGCTCTATCCCGGACCCGATGCGACGCCGCTTGCCAGCACCCGACTCGAAAACCTTCGCGACGGCATCGAAGATTACGAGGTGCTCGCCATGCTGGCCGATCTGACCGGCTCCTTGGAAAAGCGTGGCGACCATGAGGACGTTGTGAGCAAGGCCCGCGACGCCCTGCGCGTACGCCCGACGGTATCCAAATCGTGGAACGAATACACCCAGGACCCGATCCGGATCCTCGACGCCCGCGCCGAAGTCGACGCCTTGGTCGAGTCTATCAGGGGCATTCTCGGGGCGAAATAGACAGAGTCACCCGGGATGGAAACGCCCGGCAGCGACCGCTCTCGGGTCGTCAACAGGACTACCCGACCTCGGAGAAAGACACCAGACCCCTTCCAGGGTTCCCCGCCACTCGGTTCGTCGGTATAATGGACCATATCAACCGTCACACAAGGGGCTTTCGGAGGGCACATCGTGGGGCGGACAGGAATCACCCTGGCAATAGCCCTGTTAGTACTATTGGCGATCCCGTATCGCATGGCATCTGCACATATGGGTGCCAAGTTCGAACCGGCCGACGGACAGGTGATCCACGGATTGGGGCAGTACGTGCCGATATTCTACACCGACGCCGAACGGTGGCAGTATGTCTCGAACTACCAGACCGCCGTGGGGCACGTTCCGGTCATCTACGCGGCCTATAAGTTCCTCAACCCGGCCGTGGCGCCGCTCGACACCACGAATCTCACCGACATCGTCCTCAACCATGGACACCCCTATCATCTGAACCTCGGGCTTGCCCTGTTCGACGCGTCTCAGAAGATCGACGCCAATGCCATCATCGAGGGCGACTGGGACGTCCAGATCACGGGCGTAGCCCTCGAACTCAAGACCCTCGGCGTCCCGTGTTTTGTCCGACCGGGCTTCGAGTTCGGCGCTGCCGACGGAATCCACCACGACATCACCGGACCCCAGTTCATAGCCGTCTGGAACCACATTCGGGCGGTCTTCTCGAACACGGGGACGAACAACGTTGCCTGGGTGTGGAATGCCGTCAATCCCAATACATTCAACTACATGTCCTACTATCCGGGCGATGCCGCCGTGGACTGGTGGGGCATCAACTACTTCACCGTCTCCCAGATGACCAACTCGGACGGCTTCGTTCAGGCGGCCGCTACCCACGGCAAACCCGTGATGGTCTGCGAGTCGTGCCCCATCGAAAACGGCGGTACGACCAATGCCGCCAACTGGCAGAATTGGTTCGTCCCGTATTTCAACAGAATCGCGAGCCACCCGCACCTCAAGGCGTTCACCTTCATCAGCGATCCCTGGGATCGGTCGGGATACTTCGACTGGTGGCCGAGCAGCCTGATCGATGCCGGCACCCCCGCGACGATTCGCAATGGATACGCGGCCGAGATGGCCAACACGAAGTACCTCCATCACGGCACGCTTCAAGCCCTCACCCTGACCGAGGTGAATGATCCCTGGGGAACCATATCGATGGTGCCCGATCCGATCGACGCGAACGACCCGAGCCATCTGAGATTCCTCCCGGGCACGTGGGCTACGTTGCAGGCCACTCCCATTGACGGCAAATCGTTTCGCCAGTGGGAAGTCTACAACCCGAATTACCCTGGCGATGCCAACTACGCCGTCATCGACGCCAACACAACCCTGACACTCGTTATGGACGGCAACAGGCAGGTCGCGGCCGTCTTCAAGTGCGGGGGTGGGGCCGGACAGGCCCTGCCGCTGCTGGGGATGGCCTTGGTGGGTCTGGCGGTCGTCATGCGATTCGCGCGGACGCTTGCCAGAAGCGGCCGGAGCCCGCGTTGGACAGAGACCGACTGAGCCAACCTCGTCCCTCGGCCCCAAGCCGAGTCGGAAATGGTGAGGCTCGCCGGTTGGAGGGTCCCCTTCGGGGGAGGAGGAATCAGCATGCGGATGATTTCAGGCAGAACAGCACGATGTGGAAGCCTTCTCGCGGGACTCGCGGCCCTGATGGCCCTGACCGTCGCGACGCCGGCCCGTGTTCTGGGCGTCAACGGCGAGATCCTCCAACAGCAGGTCACCAGCGGAAAGGGCTATACGGTCGTTCGAGTCTGGGGCAGCCACTACGACATGGGTTATGCCTTCGGCTGGCTGATGCACGCCGAGACGGTCGGCTTCGTCAGTATCGTCAAGACGACCTTTAACGGGATGATCACGAACGGCTACAACATGGTGCGGGACTACGTCGCCGCCAACACCGTCTGGGCACCGGCCGGAATCGAACAGGAGATGAACGGCATCGTCGCCGCCCTGGCGATCCAGGAGCCGAACGCGGCCGTGGACGTGATCGACCTCAAAGTGCTCAACAGCCTGGGGGATCTCGGATACCTCAGCATCGGCTGCCGATCCCACACCTGCTGGGGACACTACGTAAACGATCCGATCAAGACGATCTCGACGCGCCGCGCCGATCTCGGCTCCACACCGATTCCGACCAGCGCCCTGTATCATCATGTGCTCTCCATCTGGCTGCCCACCGACGGAGGTGTCGCCTGGGCCAACCTGGGCGGGGCGGGCGCCGTGGTACTCGGAACGGGTGTGAACGAACTGGGAACGGCCGCTTCCATCCACGACTACAACTCCTCCAGCGGGCTCCCCTTCACCCCGTGGCTGCCGCGAACCGCGGCCTGTCGCTACATCCAGACCCTGCTCACCGACGACGATCTGTCCACCGATGCCAACGAGGTCTACGCGGCCCTGAGAAACTACGACATCGGCACCGGAGGATTCATCAACTACTTCGCACCCCAAGGCTATGGCGCCGTCATCGGATGCCGGCGGACTACGAGGCCCACGGTCTACAACCTTCGCAAGCCCCAGTCCTCTTACTTCTCCGGCCACGTCATGATCACCTCCAATGCCTGGACCGACGGCACCTATACGCCCTCGGGCGGTGAGTTCATGGCCACCTACTACCAGAATCTCGACAGCGCCGGACAAAAGGCCACTATGCTGACACATTGGAACGTCATGGGGACATCCGGCTTCCACCAGCTCACCGTCGGCTACCGCGGACGAGGCGACATGACCCTCTGGTTCGACGGAACGATCAATCCCGGCCGCACGCCGCGCGTCGAACTGGAATGGGCCAATCTCGATTCGCGCCGAAAGCTCGCCATCGAGGTGATCAACCCAACGTGGGGAACCGTCACCGTGGGTCCCAATCAGCCCATCTACGAGCCCAATCAGATCGTTACCCTGATTGCGGCGCCCATCGAGGGCAAATCATTCCGGCAGTGGGAAATCTACAATCCGAATTACCCCGGTGATGCGAACCACGCCGTTATCGATGCCAATGCGACCCTGACGCTCGTCATGGACACCAACAAGCAGGTTGCCGCCGTCTTCAAGTGTGGCGGCAGCGCGGCCCTGCCGCTGATGCTGCTGGGAATGATGCTGGCCCTGGTCCTGATCCGACGGATTCGATGATTTCTCCTTCCGTGCCGATCGTCTCGACGCGCGAGGACAACAAGGAGAGCCTGACATGCTTCGTTCAATAACCTTTGCGATGTGCATCGTTGCAGCGACAGCGATCGTTTTGCGAGCCGAAACCATAGATCACACGGACATCGACGGGGTCTCCGCGCTGCCCCAATCGACCATGAATGACATAGGCCAACAGAAATGGCTGTTCACGCACGCCTCCGTCGGCGGCAACATGATCAACGGAATGAGCGATCTCCGTACCGCCGACCCCAATCGTTACAAGCTGCTTCCCACCACCCTGGGCTACAACAGTGCGGAACTGCGCGCAAACAATCCACCCGTTCCGACGGTGGCCGGACGCATCTACGACTGCAACCGCGGCAATCCCGGATGGACGACGAAATACACGATCTTCGACAACTCCGTCCGGATATCCGGCTGGCACGATACGGCCGTGAACGCCGTCATGGACAAGCTCTGCTATATCGACCAGACGGCTGATGCCAACCAGTACATCACCAAGATGGTCGCCCTCGAGGCCTCGTATCCCAACACCGTCTTCGTATACGCCACGATGCCGCTGACGACCGATCAAGACTACAACAATGCCCTGCGAAATCAGTACAACGCTGCCGTTCGGTCCTATTGCCTCACCCACGACCGACTCCTGTTCGATATCGCCGACATCGAAGCCTTCGATCCTAACGGAACGCAATACACATTCGTGTACGGTGGGCAGACCTGCCAGAAGCTCTACAGTGGCTATACCAGCGATGGGGGGCACCTCAATACCACCGGCCGGCAGAGAGTGGCCAAGGGCTGGTATGCCGTGGCCGCCGAAATCGTCGAGATGAATACCCTCTGCTCGCTGACTCTCAGTGCGATCAACGGCTCCTGGGGCACGGTCACCCTGAACCCCGAACCCGACGATGCCAACGCGCCGACCTATCCGGCCGGTACGGTCGTCACCCTGACCGCTACGCCCATCGAGGGCAAATCATTCCGACAGTGGGAGGTCTACAACCCGAACTACCCGGGCGACGCGAATCACGCCGTCATCGATGCCAACACGACCCTGACGCTCGTCATGGATACCAACAAGCAGGTTGCCGCCGTCTTTAGGTGTGGCGGCAGCGCAGCCCTGCCGCTGATGTTGGGAATGATGCTGGTCCTGATCCGACGGATCAGATGACCGCTTCCGTCCGCGCGCCGATCGTCTCGACGCATAGGGACGACGAGGAGAACCTGACATGCTTCGTTCGATAGCCCTTGCCCTGTTCGTGACGTCGGCAGCCACCATCGCCGCACGAGCCGAGATCGTAAACCACACGGATATCGACGGCGTCGCCGCACTGCCCCAATCAACCATGAACGCCATAGGCCAACAGCGGTGGTTGTTCACACATGCCTCCGTCGGCGGCAACATGATCGACGGCATGAACGATCTTCGCGCCGCCGACTCCAATCGCTTCAGGCTGCTTCCCACCGCTCTGGGTTACAACAGTGTGGGACTCCGCGCGAACAATCCGCCTGTCCCGACGGTGGCCGGACGCATCTACGACTGCAGCCGCGGCAATCCCGGATGGGAGGACAAGTTCGCCATCTTCGACAACTCCGTCCGGATCTCCGGCTGGCACGATACGGTCGTGGACGCTGTTATGGACAGGCTCTGCTACATCGACCAGACCGCCGACGCCGGCCAGTACCTCACCAGGATGGCCGCCCTGGAAACCTCATACCCCAACACCGTCTTCGTGTACACCACGATGCCGCTGACGACCGACGAAGACGACGACAACACCCTGCGAAATCAGTACAACGCGGCCGTCCGCTCCTACTGCCTGGCTCACGATCGGCTGCTGTTCGACATCGCCGACATCGAGGCCTTCGACGCCGGTGGAACGCAATACACGTTCATCCGGGGCGGGCAGACGTGCCAGAAGCTTTACACGGGCTATACCAGCGACGGAGGCCACCTCAATACCGCCGGCCGACAGAGGGTGGCCAAAGGCTGGTATGCCGTGGCCGCCACACTCGTCGAGACGAGCACCCTCCCCTCGCTTACCCTCAGTGTGATCAACGGTTCACGGGGTGCCGTCACCCTGAACCCGGAACCCGGCAATGCCGATGCGCCGACCTATCCAGCGGGCACCGTGGTTACCCTGACCGCCACGTCCATCGAGGGCAGATCATTCCGCCAGTGGGAGGTCTACGACCCCAATTACCCCAGCGACGCCGGCCACGCCATCATTGATGCCAACACAACTCTGACGCTCGTCATGGACACTGACAAGCAGGTCGCCGCAGTCTTCGAGGGCGGCAGCAGCGTACCGTGTCTTCCGGGCCTTCTGTTCGTCATCGGCCTGGGGGTCATAGCATGGCCTCGACGATGCGCTCGGCAGCGTGTCCTGCTGAATCCATCAGAGACCAGCCGCATGTAGTGAAAACCTGTAGAGAAAGAGGCCTTGCGGCCAGCAGACATAACGTCCGCGGGGAAGGTCGTTGTGAAGGATGCGGACGGTACGAGCGCACCTATCGCGTCCATTCGAATACCGCCCGGCTTGCCGGAACCTGCACGTTTCGCCGGAGAAGGAACGAGCAACGTTCCTTCCTTTCTTTGCGAACCCAACGGAATCATTGTTTCCGGAGATGCTGTTCCAGGAAATCTCTCGTTCGAGCTATAGCCGCTTTGTACTCATTCCTTGGGGCCTGTGAGAAGCCGTGGCCGGCATTTTCCAGTGTGATGAATTCATGGACCACACCCGCCTTTGTCAGGGCCGCGTCCATCAGCTTGGATTGCTCATAGGGGACGTCGGTATCTTTGTCGCCGTGAGCCAGCAAGGTCGGGGGATATTCCGCCGTGACATTCTGAACCGGACAGTATGGTTTGAACGCGGCCGCCTCCGTTGCCGGGTCGAATCCGGCGACTTCCTTGGGCCACAGCCCGTTTTGGCGGCAATAGAGATAGAATTGGTGACGCCGATGCTTCTGGGGTTCTTCACACAGGACGTTTCCACCCACAGTGTTGTATGCCACCTCTTTGGAAACCGCCGGTTGCGCGCAATAGAAAGGATCCGGTTTGCTGTACCAATCTCCGATGATATCGCCGTAACCGTAGAAGGACGCGAGCACCTTCGGACGCGGTGTTATGCAAATGCCGGCCATCAACGTGAGATAACCGCCAGCCGAACCACCCTGTACACCAATACGCTCCTTGTCCGCGCCGAAAAGTTCGGGGCCTTTCTCGCGCACCCACGCAAACGCATCCTGAACGTCCTTGATGATTTCCGGTAGTTTCGTTTCGGGCGCGAGCCGGTAATCGATCGAGACCACGGCGAAACCCTTGTCGATAAGCGGCTTGAACAGATCCATCTGGATGGAGCGCCGCCCACCCATAATCAACGCGCCCCCGTGGATCGAGACAATAACTGGCCGAGAACCCTTCACAACTTCCGAGAAGTATACGTCGGCCCTTATGGTGCAATCGCCTACGGTCTTGTACGCATAGGTCGCTGTCGGCGGCGCAGGCTTGGTAACGTCTTTTGAGGCCGCGCGGGCTACGGCACCCATCGCTACGCCCGCTGCGCTCGCTCTCAAGAAACTCCGCCTGTTCATGCGAGTATCTTAACGCTGCTAGAGATGTGGGGCCATAACCCGATGCAAGTCGTGGTCCAAGCCCTGGGGACCTGCGCCACCATCGGCATCTTGCCCCCCTTACCCCCTTCGGTCACGGCAGACGGCTGATGTCCTACCTGAACCTGAACCTGGACCACTGACCGGCCGGGTGTTAAACTAGACTCTGAAAACAGATTGTGCACATGCCGACGCGCCGACGAATGTCGGAGGACATTCACAGCGGCAGTATTGGACCCAATAACCATCGACAGGTGGAGCGAGAGCGAGACCTGAGATGATTTCTGTACCCCCAAGCACGGAGGCATTGAAAGGGCAAGCCATGATCCGCTGCCGAATCCGCATCTCACCGGTTGTTCTGATCCTCTCACTATTGGCATTTGCCCATCCTGGGAGTACGGCCTGGGCAGCGGAGCGAAACGTGCCAGGTGAGTACACCACGATCCAGGCGGCAATTGATGCGTGCGCCACCGGAGATGTCGTCATCGTTGCCCCGGGTACGTACACGGGCACCGGCAACCGCAACATCAGCTTCGCCGGCAAGGCTATCACAGTACGAAGCACCGATCCGAACGACCCCGCCGTCGTGAGCAATACCATTGTCGACTGCCAGGCCTCTCCTTCCGCCTACTACAGGGGCTTTGTGTTCGCCACCGGAGAGACCAACAGCTCTGTGTTGGCCGGCCTGACCATCAGACAGGGGTGGGCGAGCGGCGGAGGCGGAATCCTCTGCCAGGGAGGAAGTCCGACCATCACCAACTGTGTCGTTGCTGACTGTGGGGCAAATGGAAACTATGGTGGGGGAATCTACTGCTCTCAGTGCACTCCGATGATCACCAACTGCACGATCCGTAACTGCGCTGCGATGTGGCAAGGCGGCGGAATATGCTGCTATGACAAAGGCCATGCCGTCATCAGCAATTGCACCATTACGGGAAGTTCCTCGGGACAGTTCCTGGGCGGCGGCGGCATCCACTCGGAAGAGAGCAATCCGCAGATCCTCAATTCGAGGATCATTGAGAACAGCTACAGTTGCGGTATCAGCCTGGGCCACAGCAATCCAATCATCTCTCAGTGCGACATCTCCAACAACAAGAACGGCCACGGCATAGCATCACAATATGACAGCAGCCCGACGATCTCAGACTGCACATTCCTGAATAACCAGGGGGCAGGTATCTACTGCTACGCCACGGGTACGGTGACGATCACCGGTTGTACCATCAGCGGAAACCAGAACGGCGGCGGAATCAACTGCACCCTTGTGACGGCGAACATCTCCGACTGCAACATCACCGGAAATACGGCCGGCGTCAACGGCGGTGGAATATGGCTCAAAGGCCAGGCCTCCCTGACTGACTGTACGGTAACAGGCAACTCGGCTGGTCAGAACGGCGGTGGAATCGGTGCCGAGGGCAACACTGTCAATATTAGTCGATGTACCATCAACAACAACCATGCCCTGACAGACGGCGGCGGTGTGTGGCGCAATGGCGGTCTCGGCACACTCAGCGACTGTTCGCTCAACGCGAACTACTGCGGCGGGAACGGATCGGGGTTCTGTTCCGTCAATGCGGCCAGCCCCGTACTTGAACGATGCTGGATCATGGCCAATGCCGCCGACGAACAAGGTGGAGGCGTCTATTGCTCTGGCGCTGGCAAACCCATACTCAAAAACTCCATGATCTGTATGAACCGATCGACCTTCAAGGGCGGCGGCGTCTTCTTCGGCCAGAACAGCGCGCCGACCCTTGACAACTGCACCATCGTCGCCAATTCAACAACCCGGCGCGGTGGAGGTATTCATTGCAGCACCACGGTCAACGGAATCATGGCGAACACCATCGTGTGGGGAAACACAGCCACCGCCGGGCCCGAAATCGCGATGGAGTATACAGGCATGCCGTCAAGACTTACGGTATCGTACTCGGATATCCAAGGTGGACCGAGCCAGGCGCTGGTCGAACCGAATTGCCTGCTGATCTGGGGCGACGGCAACATCGACGCCGACCCCATGTTCCTCGATCCCTGTGGACCCGACAACGATCCGAACACCTGGCAAGACAACGATTATCACATCATGGGTAACTCGCCCTGCAAGAACGCGGGCGATCCCAACGGCGACTATACCGACCAGACCGATATCGACGGCCAGAATCGAGTGATCCGCGGACGCGTCGACATCGGGGCCGACGAAAACCCGTTTACCTGCGGCAACGGCGCGGCCGGTGCGCTGTTGGCCGTCGGATTCACGCTGGGATTTCTGGCAATCCGACGACGGCGTTGAGGCAAGACGAATCGAAATCGTTCGCGACGGCCCGATCGCTGTCTTGGCAGGAAGAGTCCCACCCGAAGTCGCTGTGACGGCCTGGCCGGCCGAGGGTTATCGGCTCAATGCCAGCTTGGCCAGCCAACTCTTGGGCTTGTGTGTCTTCTGATGACCCACGAGTTGCATCGCTATCTCGTGAATCGCGTGTCGAACCGGATTGCGCTTCCCCAGCGGCGTGCCGACGTCAAGGGCGTGAGTGACGGCCTGGAAGTCGCTCGGCACCAAACCCAGCACTTTCCTGCCCAACTGCTCCTGTGCCACGGCA
The DNA here is from genome assembly GCA_964446835.1 of uncultured Planctomycetales bacterium. Classification (GTDB taxonomy): domain Bacteria; phylum Planctomycetota; class Phycisphaerae; order UBA1845; family JAFGLZ01; genus CAYUQT01. The sequence continues at coordinate 48,450 of CAYUQT010000052.1, forward strand.
ATGTTCACGTTGTGGACACTGCCGCTGTAGCGATTGATGGCGATATCAATGCGATCGGAGGGATAGCCCCGCGCCTCCAGGGTCTCCATGATCGACTGCGTGTTCTTGATGCTGGGCACCGTCAACTGCGTCACAAGCAACAGACGCGTGCTCTGTTCAATGGCACATCCCGTGATGGCATCGAATCGACGCGGGAGATCGAGCACGACGAATCGATAGGCCTCATGGGCAACCTGCAACATCATCCGAATCATGAACTCGTCAATCGCATGGGCATCCGACAACTTGTGAGGGCGGTCGAATATGTGAACGTTGTGGGGGGCTTTGATGGCCCCTCGCTCAAGCAGAGACCGATCGATCGCACCGGCACTCGTCAAGTCCGCAATCGTGAACGAAGGCGTCAGGTCGAAAGCGTGGGCAATTCCGCCAAATTCCAGGTCCAGATCGAACAAGGCCGTCGGGCTTACCGTCACATGCGCCAACTCCACCGCCAGATGAGAGGCCAGCGTCGTCGTGCCGGCACCCCCCACCGTGCCGAAGATGGCAATCGTCTCTCGGCTGGCTACCGTCGTCTCTTCGCCGCCGATGGCGTTTTGCATCGCAGCCAGCAGATCCGCCGGATCGATTGGGCGCAGCGTCACCTGTGAGCAACCGGCCCGCTGGGCAACCAATACCGACGCCGCATCCGTCTTCGCCGTGATCCCCACGACCGGCAGCCTCGGGCGAAGCTCCAGCGCCGAAATGAGACACTGAATAGCCCCCCCCGCGTCCAGATCGATCAGCAGCCCGCTGAAATCCAACGTCCCCAGCGCATTTCGCAGGTCGTCGGGCGTGTTCGTTCGAACCGCAATAGCAAATCCGGGAACCGAAGCCAGTTCGGCCTCACCAATCTGATGAACGCAGAGCCGCTGAGCCATGGAGCCGCCTCACGCAAAGTGTACCCGGGGCGTCAGACGTGCAGACTGCCGCCATGAGCCCCGCCTCGTTTGATCGACCCACCCCATCACTCACTTTAGGTTGAGCACCTCATGCGCAATCTGGGTCATGAAACATGGCAACTTGGTCGACAAAGAACAGGTGGACGCAGCGATACGTAATACGCCAATTAAGGCCTGAGAATGCTTCTGGCAGGGTCCCTACCATGAATGTTCCATCGAATACAAGTATCGAGAACCCCCGCGGGCTGACCCGGTCTGCCTGGCTGCGTGTGATCTCCAGCTATGTGAGGCCGGATATCGAGGTCGGCAGACGGTCGTCCTACCATCGAAAGCACCGGCGCTACGAAGTGGCGTTCGCCTTTGCCAGGGTACTCTCGATGGGAGGCGCCCATCCGGAAGGCCGAGAGTGCCCCCTGTTCCAGATATCGCTCGGCGGACTCCAGATGAAGACGCACGAACGGATCCCCGTGGGAACCTGGGTCCAACTCGAAGCCGTGCTCCATGGACAGGCCTTCCCCCTGAGCGGAGAAGTCGTCCACAGCACGGAGGTCACCGGTGGGTACAAGACAGGCATTCGTCTGCACTTTGCCGACGAAGCCTTGCGATCGAACACCCCCGTGGAAGACCGTCAGTTCAATCTGAGCTTCCACCCCCACAAGTAACACACCACATCGGATCGCCCGCTGTCACCCGGCACACCGGCGCTCCTCGCCCGAAACATCGCAGCACAGCACCGCCCACTACCCCAGCAGCGAACGCGACACGCGAAGCGCCACCCCGCGCCACCGACGCATCACCGTATGACCGGCGGTCACACGTTTGCGAGAGACCCCCAATCGCAGGTTCCCGGCCATGCCGATGCCCTTCCGATCCCCGATCGCCTGGTCCGGACTCAGCGTCTCGAGCCGGTCGATCTCGGCAGCCACCTTGCGATAGGCGTCGCGGAAGGGCATGCCGCCGATCACCAGCTCCAGAGCGTAGTCCGTCGCGAACACCTCGCCGACGAATCCCGCCCGCAGCTTCTCTTCATTCACGCGAAGCTTGCTGAACGTGACGTCCATGACCCGGACGCACTGAATCGCCAGGTTGATCCCCCGGATCGCCGCACCCTTGGTCTGCTGGAAATCGCGGTTGTAGCCGCTGGGCAGGGCCGCGTGAATGCCGACCACTTCGTCGTGACAGGCAATAATCGACCGGGTCTTCGCCCGCGTCAGTTCCAGCCCGCACGGATTCTTCTTCTGCGGCATGATGCTGCTGCCGCTGGTGAGCTCATCGGGAATCTTGAAGTAGCCGAACTCGGGCATGGAGAAAACAATCAGGTCCTGGCTCATCCGGCTCAGATCGATGGCCACTTGGACGCACGCGCCCAGGATGATCGACTCCATCTTGCCCCGGCTGTTGTTGGCATACAGCACGTTGTTCTGAACCTTCCCGAACCCGAGCAGCCTAGATGTGTATTCGCGGTCGATCGGAACGGGCACCCCATAGCTGGCCGCCGAGCCCAGGGGGCATTGGTCGTTGAGCAGATAGGCCGTCTTGACCAGTTCGAAATCGTCCAGGATCGATTCGAGCCATGCTCCCGCCCACAAACCCACCGACGAAGGCATCGCCCGCTGCATGTGGGTCCGGCCTACCATCGGAACGGCTTTGTGCCGGTCGGCAAACTTCAGCAGCGTGTCCGCAAGCTGAAGGAGCCCCTCGCCCAGTTCGATCAGTCGCTGTCGCGCCCATAGCCGCGTGTTGACGATCACCTGGTCGTTCCGGCTGCGAGCCGTGTGGATCTTCTTGCCCAGCTCGCCCAGCTTCTGCGTCAGGCGATTCTCGATCGCGGTGTGAACGTCCTCCAGCTCGACGGGGATGACGAACTTGCCCGCTCGTCCCTCGGCCGCTATCACCGCCAGCTCTCGCCGCAGCTTCTGAACCTCCTGCTGCTTCAGGATGCCGGCCTTGCAGAGCGTCAGGGCGTGCGCCACACTGCCCAGGCAGTCGGCCTCCACCATCTCCAGATCAAGGAGGTAATCATCGCCGACGGTAAACCGATGTACCGTCTGATCCACGTCGTAACCTTTGTCCCACAATCGCGACGTTCCCATGTACGACCTCACCTTCTGCGGATACCCTGTCCAATTCAAATGCTGCTGGGGGTTCGACGGCCCCCGCGCGAATTGTATATCATACCATCGCGCCGTCGAGGTGATATCCTTGAGAAAAGGTCCCGGCGGCGATCGAACCCTGCCGGCGAGGTCAACATGATGCAACGCACTCTGAGTATTGTCGGACTGTTGATGGCGATGGGCGCCCGTGTCGAATCGGCACAGGCGTTGGATCTGAGCAACCCAACGCTTTCCGTGCGGCTGGGAACACTGGGCAACGGCGTTCCCTGTCTCCTGGATTCCACGTGGCTCCGGGACAAACGCCCCGTCCTTCAGGAGGTCGGCCCCGCCGAAGCAGCATCGCTGTTCCTGCCGACCGGCCTGTCGGCCCAGGCCCCTTCCAAAGATACCGACGTCGCCTGGCAGCCGAGCGAGGATGCCGTCTTCCACCGAGCAGAGGCAACACGCAGCCTCGCGCGGGGCCTGAAGGTCATCTGGACCGTCGAACTGTCCAAAGCCGGAACCGTCCTGCGACTGGGCGTGCGAATGCACAATACGGGCACCGAGCCGTGCCCGATCGAGTGGTTCCCGGCCTGGAGCGGCCTGTGGCAGATGCCCGAGGGCATCCAGAACCTCCGGGCGTGGCAGGCCCTTTCGTTCAAGCCCCTGGCCATGGTGCCCAGCGGGCGCGAGGTCACCTTCAAGAGCCGCTTGCATAGCTCGGACACCGAACATGGCTCGGGCATGAACCCCTATTGGGTGGTCCGCGGCAAGGACGCCTCCCTGTGCTTCGCCTTGAGCTGGTGCGGCGGATGGGAAGCAAAGCTTAGGTGTGACCCCAAGCGATTGGCGTTTCGCGTTCGGCTCCCGGAAGACGAAACCCAACTCGTCCTGCGCCCCGGCGAGCAGATCGTCGGACCGATGCTCTATGTCACCCTCATCCGGCAGACCGACGACGATCGGGTTCGCGCCGAGTGGATGCGGCAGCGGGCCGATCTGGCCGCCGCCCTCTACGGTGGTCCGAAACCGTCGTATCCGTTCTGCTACAACAACTGGTATGTCACGCGGTTTGACTTCTCGGCCGATTTCCTGCGGCGACAGGTGGCCGCAATGGACCCCTATACGTTCGATGCCTTCGTGGTCGACGCCGGCTGGTACGAGTGCGTCGGCAAATGGACCCCGTCGGCCGCCAAGTTCAAACCGGGCGAGTTCGAAGACATCCTCAAGGCCGTCGACGGCAAGAAGGTCGCCGTCGGCATCTGGACCTGCCCCCAGTTCCTGAATGCCCCCAAGGACGCCCTGCCCCCGGAGGTCGATCGCCCCGGGCTCTATGAGAGGTTCATCGGCGGACACCTGCTCGATCTGGTCGGGTCGAACTATCCCCGCCTGTTGACCGAGCACGTCAAGATGCTGCGAGAGCGATACGGCGCCCGATGGTGGAAGTACGACCAGATCCTCTTCGCCTCGCAGACCCGCTGCGGCATCATGCGTAACGTCATCGCCTTCCAGGAGGCCCTGCAAACCGTCCGAAAGGCCAATCCCGATCTGTTCATCGAAAACTGCCAGAGCGGTGGCCGGATGACCAACGAGTTGACCGTCCTGGCCACCCAGGGGCAGTGGCTTCGCGACGGCGGAGACAACGGCCTGCGACATGCCCGCAGCAACGTCGAGGTTGCCCTCCGGGCGATGGAGTTCCTGTTCCCATGGACCTGCGAACGGTGGACCAACAACCTCCAGGGCATGGATCCCGCCGACGATGATCTGACGCGTTTCTACTGCCGAAGCGCCATGGCCGGCTCGTGGGGAATGGTTTCGGATCTCAGCAAGATTCCGGACCGGCAGCGGGTCACCATCCTGGCCGAGGTGCGGAACTACCGCCGCCTCAGCCCCTTCAAGGCGGGGTATCTCTACGATCTCACGCTGCCCGACGACAAGGCCGATGTGGCCAGCGTCACGTTCTACAACCCGACCGGCGATGGTGCCGCTATCCTGCTCTATCGCTGGAACGGTAAGGGCGCGATCGAGCGATGGATCTCGCTGCCCCGGCTGAGCGGCGCCGCGAACTTCAAGGTTGAAAACGTTGATGCTGCGCGAACGATCGAGGAAAAGGCCGACGCCCTCCGGCAGAAGGGTCTCTGCGTGCAACTCGCCGAGCGCCAACTGTCGTCGCTCGTATTCGTACAGGCGGCACGTTAGAAAGAAGACATGCATTCCTTTTCAGGAGAAGACCATGCTTCACAGATCGGTTGAACGGATCATGTACCACTGGCTGATCGCGATGTGTGTCTCGGCGTGCCTCTGGCAGGGCACCGGCCTGGCTCAGCAGATCGCACCCGCCCGCAGCGGAAAGCTGTCGGTCGGCGCCGAGGGAACCTCCGTCCTCCTGCGAGACGGCGACCGTCTGCTGGCCGAATACCGCTACGCCGACGTGATCTACAAGCCCTACATCAAGCAGCTCTTCACACCGGGCGGGATCAACGTGCTGCTCGATTCGCCCTACGATCATAAGCATCACCGTGGCCTGATGTTCGCCGTCGCAGCTCAGGGCTCCGGCTTCTGGATCGAGGAACGCAGCGAGGGCCGCGAACTGCATCGATCCTTCAAGACCTCCACCGCCGACGCGGCGGGCACGTCGGGCGTCGCCATGATCGAGGCGCTCGAATGGGTCAACCCCGCCGGCGACGTCCTCGTTCGCGAGGAGCGATCGGTGGCCGCTCACGCCGCCGAGGGTATCGACGCCACACTGCTGACCTGGCGTACAAAGCTCGCCTCGGCCGACGCCGACAAGCCTCTGACCCTGCGGGGCGACCACTACTATGGACTGGGCATGCGATTCGTCCGGGCGATGGACCGGGGCGGCAAGTTCCTCTATCCCGAAGGCACCGCCAAAGGCGTGCTCGTCCGCGGCGATGAATACGTCACCCCCGCCGACTGGTGCGCCTACACCGCCCGAACCGAGGGCAAAGAGGTCACCGTGGCACTCTTCTCGAGCCCGGCCAACCCCCGCCATCCAACCCACTGGTTCACCATGACCCAGCCCTTCGCCTTCATGGGCGCCACGCTGAATCTGTGGAAGCAACCCATGACCCTCGACAAGGGTGCGACCCTGAACCTGTGCTACGGCGTGGCCGCCTGGGACGGCGCCGCAACAGCGGAACAGATCGGCCGAATGTATCAACGCTGGCTGGAGACGGCCAAGCCGTAGCAGACATGCGACCCGACGTCATCCGGCCTCCCCTGGCCTCCGCAGCCATCGGATCGTGAGACCACTCTTGTATTGATGACAAACTACACTGTATGTATAGCGTAGGCATGGAACCCTTGCGATTCGAATGGGACCCTCGCAAGAGCCGGGAGAACCAGAGAAGGCATGGGGTGTCATTCGAGGAGGCGAGAACAGTCTTCTTCGATGAGAACGCGGTGGAGTTCTATGACGACGAGCACGCGGAGTGGGAGGATCGCTTCCTGCTCCTGGGCATCAGTGCCAGGTTCAGGCTCCTGCTCGTGTGCCACTGCCTGCGGGCAGGCGAGTCCGTCATCTGCATCATCTCGGCACGCAAGGCCACCAAAAGGGAAGGCCACCTGTATCCCGGAGCCGAACAATGAGAAGAGAATATGACCTTGCCCGAATGAAACGCCGGCCCAATCCGTATGCTCGGCGACTCAAGAAACAGGTGACGATCCGGATGGGCGTCGACATCATCGAGTACTTCAAGCGGATGGCCCAGCAAACCGGTATCCCCTATCAGCATCTGATCAACCTGTACTTGCAGGACTGTGTTGAATCCCGCCGAAGCCTGCAGATCAAATGGGCGTCGTAATGGTAGTTGCTTCGGGCAGCCCCTCGTCGCATTCAAAGCCCCGACGTTCCGCGGAGCCGACAATACGCATCCCAGGATACCTTGCATTTTCAAAGTGACACCTTTATTCTGCAAGGTATGAAAAGAGCTCATGAACGACTTCTGCGAGAGTATCTGAAGGTCTTTCCATGCGTCGCGCTGATCGGGCCACGCCAGTGCGGCAAGACATGGCTACTCCAGACACTCCCGAAGGGTTGGCGGCTCTGGGACCTGGAAAGACAGAGCGACCGCCAGATCGTCGAGAACGACCCGGACCTCTTCCTCCACCTGAACCCTCAACGTGTTGCGATCGACGAGGTCCAGGTGCTTCCTTCCCTCTTCCCCGCTCTACGCGTGGCCGTAGATCGAGACCGCGCCACGCGAGGACGGTTCGTCATCACGGGGTCCAGTTCGCCCGACCTGCTCAAGGCCGCGTCCGAGACCCTGGCCGGACGCATCGGAATCATTGAGATGAGCCCTCTGTCCTTTGCCGAGGTTGCCGGCAAGCGGGACAGTCCTTTCCTCTCGCTCCTGATCGAAAGGGCCAAGCCGGCCGACTTCGTGGCCCGGCTGAAACCTCGCGGCGACCTGGACCTGATCCACGACTACTGGCTGCGCGGCGGGTATCCGGAGCCCTGGCTGCAGAGAGGTGGTCGAAGCCGGGCGATCTGGATGGATCAGTATGCAAAGACTTATCTGTTTCGAGACGTCGCAAGGCTCTTTCCGGGGTTGAACGAGTCTAAGTACCGCCTCTTCATCCAGATGCTGGCCGGGCTTTCTGGTTCGATCATCAACTACTCGGAGATCGCGCGAGCTCTCGGTATCTCCCAGCCGACGGTTCGGGACTACTTCGAAATCGCTCACGGCACGTTCGTGTGGCGAAGACTTCCCTCTTTCGAACGAGACGTGACCAAACGCGTCGTCAAGCATCCCCGCGGATACATGCGAGACTCCGGACTGCTGCATCATCTGCTCAGGATCACCCATCGGGACGACCTCCTGTCGCATCCGCGGGGCGGCGCATCGTGGGAAGGAATGGTCATCGAGGAACTCATCCGTGGCCTCAACACGCGCGGCGCAAGCTTTGAGAGCTACTACTACCGAACCGGAGCTGGCGCCGAGGTCGATCTTGTCCTCGACGGCGAATTCGGGCTGGTACCCGTCGAAATCAAGCATGGCACGGGTGCGGGCAGTTACCATGAGCTGAGAGGCCTCGAAGCGTTTATGGCCGACCATCGCTGCCGCCTCGGCATCATCATCAACAATGCCGAGCGACCGTCTCTGTACAAGGAACGCATCGTGGTGATACCCTTTTCTTGCCTCTAGAACCGCCGACACCCGAGGTCAGACAATGTTGACTCCAGGCATGACGCGTTTTGGTACGACAGACATCCGCAGACACTCGCACCGACGCCCCTCACTCGTGCTCCTGTTCCTCGTCGTCGCCGCGCCTCTGGCGACCCGCGGACAGGCTTCCGGCGAGCAGGTTCCCACTCGCCAATCCACCATCACCGACCATGTCCGATTCCTCGCAGGCGACTCCGTCGGCGGTCGGGCTGTTGGCTCAGCCGGCATCGAAAAGGCCGCTCGCTACATCGCCGATGCCTTCAAGGCCTGCGGCCTCCAGCCCGGAGGACCCGACGGGTCGTTCTTCCAGGCCTTTAAGGCCGACGTCCCACTCCTCAAGAGGTCGCTTCCGACCCGGAACATTCTGGGCGTCATCCCCGGCAGCGGACCGCTGGCCGATCAGTATGTCGTCATCGGTGCGCACTACGACGCCTCGGCCGTGGGCGTGTCGACCCCGATAGAAGTCGCCCTGAGGCGTCCCGGAAACGACAGAGGGGTGTCCCGAGGGGCCGACGACAACGCCTCGGGCGTGGCCGCGATGATCGAGGTGGGCAAACGCCTGGCGGAGGGCGCCGCCAATGCCGGTTCGCGGCGAAGCGTCCTTCTGGTTGCCCTCACCGGCGAGGAAGTTCGGGCGGCCGGCTCCAAATACTTCGTCGAGCATCCCACCGTCCCCTTGGACAAGATCACCGCCATGGTCAACATCGATACCGTCGGCCGCATGAAAGACCGACGGGTGGATGCCTACGGCGTCATGAGCGGCCAGGAGTTTCGCGACCTCCTGATCGACGTGGGACGCGAGTTGCATCTGAAGGTCATCGATCCACCCCGGCGAGAAAGGCATTCGGCCACCGCGACTGCACCGATTACGGCCACCGCACCTGTCGACTCCTCGGCGGCCCTGACCGTGGTCATGCACAAGGCCCTGGGCGTTGCCTATTACACCCCGTTCTACGGAGGCTGCCAGAGTCCGGTCGTCTTCCCCAGCGACGACGTCCCCTTCTTCATCAAACAGATCCCGGTCATCTTCTTCAGCACGGGCAAGCCCGGTCACCTGCCGGACGACACCGTCGATCACCTCAACATCGACGGAATCACCCGCGTTGCAGAGATCGTCCATCACCTGACCGACAAACTGATTCACGCCCCCTCACGCGTGACCTTCGAGCACTATATTCCGGGCGAACCGTGATCACCCCTCCGCGCTCTCCGGCGCCTCCATCATCGGAACGGAAACGGAAAAGGGACATTCCACTTCTCCATTGAAGTGGAATGTCCCCCTTTGGGGCGAGATTTACGGCAATGAGGCCAGAGTGTGCAGTTCGGCGGCTTGCATGTACGCTCGTTCTCCCGCGGTTGTGACCCTGTTTGCCGGGTGAAGTCATCGAGATGGCAGGAAAGTCGTCGTTATCGATGAGTAATTTGTTCATATGGTCCTTGATACAGGGGAATATCTATGGTATACGACAGAACAATGGAGTGGCGATATAGGGTATTTGCTGTTGTCTGTAGCCGCTGAGGTTCTGAGCACCGGAGGTGGATAACCTGGGCTAATATCGACGCAGGCCTCTTGGGACTGCCCCGAGAGCCCAGGCGCGATGGATCGCTCGCAGGATCGCACGTTCGCAGGATCACGGGCTAGGAGCCTGGATTGTGGACACCTATGGGCAGCCCATGTACTGTCGCCAATGCTCCTATCTGCTGGTGAGTCTGCCGGCCAACAGATGCCCTGAATGCGGAAGCGAGTTCGATCCGAGCGACCCCGAGACGTTTGAGGACCGTCCGCCACCGCCCATGGCGGAGCGGGCGTCGAGGTTTCTCCACGGAGTCGCCTCCGCCGCCAGCACGACCTTCCTGGTTGCCTTCATAGTCGCAACGTTGCTGTCCATCGAGCACGATGACCTCCGCGGCGAGTCCTGGGACTTCGGCAGCGTTGCCCTGGTGGCTGTGTGCGGATTCGTGCTTACGTGGACAATCGGTGCCGTTGCGGCAGCCATTCACCGGTACTACTCCCGAGGTCGCATCAAGTTGGTCGGAAGGAGCTTTCTCTACAGCGGGTTCCTGCTGTTGCTTCTCTTGATGCTGCTGACGTTTCTCTTCGCATGAATTGAAGGGGGCGGAAGTCGATGAGTTGTTGAACGACAGCAACACTTCGGGCGGGCAGAGGCCGTCGGAGAAGGCCGTCACATAGCATCTCAGGGCATCTGGCGCCGGACATCAGGGGTCGAGTTCATGAACATGAATATTCAGGATCCCTACGAGATAGCAGGTGAGAGAGGGTTCCCCGTACAGATTGCGTACCTCTGCTTTGCTCTCGACAGCAGAGGCACCATCGCAGGGCTCGTGGACCTGGTACCGCATCTGCTGAAGGGGTCTCGGCCTGTGATGGGTGTCCTTCTCTCTGCATTCTCGTCGAGAGATAGGATCTTTCAGTATCGAGAGGCCAAACCGATCCTCTCCGCCCGAGTCGCCGAGGCCTGCGCATTCTTCAGGTACGATATCACCAGGTGCCCGGAAACAGACCTCATGCGGGCGTGCCGGATGGGTGAGGCTGACGAAGGGCGAATTGTCACGGAGTTGTGGAAGGGCAGCGTTGCCCTGTTTCACGACGGGCATTGCAGCGTCGAGCTGCTTGGCGACTCTGAGCACGTGCGAAGGTGTGCGACCTTCCTTCTGCAAAAGGGGATGGATACCTTCTCGGGTGATCGGGGGGTGTCTGCCCGGTGACCCTGACCCAAGATGCGTGCCCGACGAATGGCTGGGTGGTCGGTGCCGGGACCGGCGGCTCTGGCGGAATTCAAATGTCGGTGGACACCGCCGTGTTGGGTATGGCTGACGAGCGAGGCGGGGACGCGATGTCGTGACCACCCAGAGTTCGCCGCGCTCACCCCGGGCTATCGTCTGTCGGCCCCTTCAGGGACTGGGCGGGATCGAACTACGTGCGACAACGCCGTGTCAGTCCCAGAGGTCCTTCCACCAGTTGTCGGTTTCCTCGGCCTTCTTGGCATCCTGGTTTCCGGACGAGGTCCAGATGCTATCCCACCATTGGCCCACCGTGGTGGGTTCACCGTCGAGTTGATAGGCCATCTTGTCCAGCTCGGTGGACAGGCCTCGTAAAGCATCCGCAGCACAGGAGTTAAAGTCGGTTAGCGGCGCAGCGGCGCCCACCACAAACAGCCATTGCCACCAGGGGGAACCCTTGCGCATCGTCAGTCTCCTTCAGGGTTTTGTCGCGCAGTGGGACTTCGTCTCGCTCTCGTCATCAGATATCGGCACGGCGTCGGTTCGCGGATGAGTGCAAGCCGCCAAGGGGCCACCTCAGGGGGCGGTCGTCGACCCTTGCGAGCGGGCAGGGGTGCCAACCGGCAAGGTGGACGCTGTCGTTGGTGACCGGTAGGATCGTCGGCCATGTTCTCATTTGACGTTCTTTGTCGAGACGCGGCGTCGTCTGCCCGGCTGGGGTGCCTCGTGACGCCTCATGGCACGGTCGAGACGCCGGTCTTCATGCCGGTGGGGACGCGGGCGGCCATCAAGGGGATCACGCCCGATCAGGTGGCGGCCACCGGCACACAGGTCGTGCTGGCCAACACGTACCATCTCCAGTTGCGGCCGGGGTCTGAGCTGATCGAGCGGCTGGGCGGGCTGCACCGCTTCATGGGCTGGAGCGGTCCGATCCTGACGGACAGCGGTGGGTATCAGGTGTTCTCGCTGGCCGATCTGGTTGAGATTGACGATGAGGGTGTCACGTTTCGTTCACCGGTGGACGGTGCGATTCTGCGGCTGGATCCGGAGTCGGCCACTCGGATCCAGAACCAGCTCGGCGCCGATTTCATCATGTGTTTCGACCAGTGTCCGCCGTATCCCTCGACGCCCGAGCAGGCGAGCGCGGCGGTGGAGCGGACGATTCGCTGGGCGGCCCGATGCAAGGCGGCCCATGCGGCGTCGGATCGGCAGTGGCTCTTCAGCATCAATCAGGGGGGGGTATACGCCGACCTGCGTCGCCGGTGCGCCGAGGCACTGGCCGAGGTGGACCTCCCGGGCAGCGCGATCGGCGGTCTGAGCGTCGGCGAATCGCACGAGCAGATGGTGTGCGTGCTCAAGGAGTTGTGTCCGCTGCTGCCCGCCGATCGGCCGAGGTATCTGATGGGGGTCGGCATGCCTCGCGACCTGGTGGCGGCGGTGGCCTGCGGGGTCGACATGTTCGACTGCGTTCTGCCCACGCGCAACGGTCGGAACGCGTACGCCTTCAGTGCCGCCGGGGCGGTGCGGCTGAGGAACGCGCAGCATGCCGCCGACGAAGGGCCGATCGAGGCGGGGTGTTCGTGCTATACATGCCGCAATTTCTCCCGCGCGTACCTGCGGCACCTGTTTCAGACCAACGAAATGCTGGGTCCGATCCTGACGTCGCTGCACAATATTGCGTTCTATCAGCGGCTGATGGGACGGATGCGAGACTTGATCCGCCGGGGGCAACTCGCCAGAATCATGGAGGAGTTCCCCATCGCCGGTGACACGGGGAACGCAATCGAGGAGCGTATTACCGAATGAATCTATTTCTTTGTGCGTGGGCGTTTCCCGTTCAGATGATTCTGGCCGAAGAGGGTCAGGCCTCTCCGATGGGGCCGAGCAACACCCTGTTCATCGGCCTGCTGTTGGCGATGGTCGTCTTCTGGGTCATCACGTATCGCGGCAATCAGAAGGACAAGAAGAAGCGTCAGGAGATGATCGACAACATGGGCAGGAACACCCGGGTCCTGACGATCGGCGGCATTCTGGGAACCGTCGTGGCCGTCAAGGGCGACGAGGTGACCGTCAAGGTCGACGAGACCAACAACACGAAAATCACGTTCATGAAAAGTGCGATTCAGAAGGTGATCACAGAGGACGAGCCCAAGGACGAAAAGAAATAGCGGGGGCGCCGCTTGCCCCTCTGCCGAGTCGCGATACCGGCGGTGCCGCGTTCTTCTCTACTCCGGTGAGACGAGCAGCGCTTTGGGTACCGCCGGGCAGTGATGCTGGCACACGCCGCAGCCGACACAGCCCTTTTCGATGACCTCCACCTGCTTCGATTCGTTCAGGCGGATCGCCGACGAGCCCACCGGGCACTTCTGAAGGCATACCTCGCAGTGCTGTTGGAAGGTGAGCAGGCAGTACGTGGGGTTGAGCCTGGCCAGCCCCATGTTGAATTCCCAGTGGCGCACGAGTTTCAAGGCGCCGCTGGTGCAGGCCTTCATGCAGGCACATTCCTCGCACACCACGCAGGGGGCGAGGTCGGGGTCGATGTAGGGCGTGCCGGATCGCAGCGAGTCGCTGCTCTGGACCTGGCGGATGGCGCCGGCCGGACAGGCGGTGATGCAGTTGCCGCATCGATGGCAGGTCTCGAGGAACGTGTCTTCGTCGACCGCACCGGGCGGTCGGATGACCGTTCGCGGTTTGGGCACCGGCAGCTTCTGCTCGAGGATGTCTGCCATGGGGCGGACCGCCCGAATCAGGCTGGCCAGAAAGAAGCCTCGGCGGTCATGCGGCTGGAGGTCGTCAACGCGTTTCTGATCGGACATTGCTTACGCCACCACATCTGCTACGGGACACACGACACAAACCACGCTCAGGACGCTGTCCGGCGAAGAGACCGTTCGAAAGCGACAGGTCTGTGGCTTCCAAGGCCCTGGCCCCGTCGGATGTACACCATCGGTTGCCGCTTCCAAGGTCATTGGGCCGATGACAGCGGGTCGATGTTGATCTCTCGGGAACTGACCGGCCCCCAGCGTCCGTTCAGCAGTCTCGCCTGCACCATTACATAGTAGCGTCCGGCCGGAAGCGACTCAAACACGCGTTCGACCCGTGGGGTTTCGCAATCAGCCGGGGCGAGGGCATCGGGTTGCGCGGCGATCCAGCAGCGGTAGCGATCGACCGGCAACGGATCGTTGGGGGGGCTGTTCCCGATCGTCCAACGAACAATCGCCGTCTGCACGGCGCGAGGCACCGCTGTCGGGTGCGTGGGGGAGCTGATACAGACCACCGGCAGCGGGGTGTCATATTCGATACAGAGCCGGACGGCGTTGTTCCGCCCCCACTTGAGGGGAACGCGATCGATGGTGAGTTGTCCCTGGGCGTCGGAGGCGACCTTGCCGCCGATGCCGTCGGGTTCGACCCGCCATCGGAAGGGGCATCGCGGCGGAAGGGTGAACTGATGGGTCCCGCGGGGCGACACGCTGTAGAAGATGCCCGAGCCTCCTTCCGGCCGCCACTCCCCCTGATCGTTGGCCAGCCAGAGGCTCACCTCGAATCGATCGGTTCGGTCGACGAGGTCGGTTCCCTCCCACCGGCAGAAGGCGTTGATCATTCCCCGGGGGGCTCGTTCGGGTCGCTGGCCGGGCTGCCACTTGCCCAATCCCTCAGGCAGGCCGAAGTGACCCACCGAGGGGTTGAAGAAGACGAGGGTCGGTCGGTCCATCCGGAGGGTCCCCGTGGCCATCGGCTGGTAGACCGGCTGCCAGGGCCCGATGGGATCGGGCCGCTCGTGCGCGCTCATATCCCACGCGAAGACCCCCGAGGCCGCCCCCTCTTCGAAAAGCTGGAGGAAACTTCGGGCAGGGGGGCTCAGCGAGGTGTGATATTGCTCGAAGGGCACCACGGCATCCCGGCGACCGTGGTGGATGTCCAGCCAGAGTCGCGATCGAGGCTGATTGTTGAGCAGGCACGGCACGCTCGTGTATTCCCAGGCGCTGATGTTCGTGCCGAGCACCTTGAGGTTCATCTCCATCGGGCCGAGGGTCTTTTCGGCCATATCACAGAGCGTCGGCAGGGCCCGCATGTCGATGGGCGGTTTGTCGGCCACGGCTCCGAGGGCCCATTCCGGGTGGTGCAGGGCGAACAGCAGGGCGCCGCCCCCGCCCATCGAGCCCCCCATAATCCAGATCCGATTGGGATCGGCGTTCAGCCGGGCCACGGCAAATCGGATGTAGTAGAGCAACCGGCGGTGCGTATAAGGCACCACGATCGTTTGGGGCTTCGGTGCACGAGGTGCCATCTCGTGATAGCCGAACCAGCCCGAGTGCCCGATGCCTTCGGTGTTGTCGTCCGGCGTGATGATCAGATGATCGGGCCAACTGCGATCGTGCTGCTTGAAGTCCCCGCCGCGAGGGTGGAGCATCAGGACAAGAGGCAGCCGATCCGTCGTCTTCAGCTTGGTCTTGAGCAGCGGCAGACGGACGAGGAATTCATAAGAGGTCTGCGAGACATACGGACCCTTGAAGAAGGTGCCGACCTGGTGGCGATAGTGCTGATAGTTGTAACCCCAGTGCATGTACTGCCGGACGAGTGTGGGCTCGGGCTGGTCGGACGGGGCAGAGGTCGGGGCCGCTCCGCCGGATTGGGCCAGCAGACCGATCGCCATCGACGCGCGAACTATCCAATCGGCAACGGCTGGAATCATGGGAGCGATCACTCCATTACTTCCCGGGAATCATATGCCCGAACGCCCTTGCGTGGTAGGGACGTCGGACGGGTCGCCGATGGTGCCGATCCCTCGCAATCAGGCCATCCACCGCTGCACGGCGGAGGGGGTAAGCGCGCCAAACAGCGACAGTATGTCGCCCAGGGTGAACCGGTTTCGCACCAGATGACCACACAGCACAGCCGACCGGGCCGGTTCCGGATCGGTCGTTCCCGACGACTCGACCAGGTTCGTCACCGCCTGGGCCTGCGTCAGGGCGCCGGCCACCACGGAAGCAGGTCGAACATACTGCTGGAGCTGCCGCAGGGCGGTGCCGTCTTTCCAGGCCTGGACCACGCGAGGCCAGTTCTTCATGGCGCCGGCAATCCGCTGGGCCTTGACACCGTATTCACGCCAGAGCTCTTCGATCATCCCGCCGGTGCGATCGAGCGGGCGGAAGTGCTCTTCAATCTGTCGGCGGGCCTGGGACATATCGAAGGTCGGGGCCGGCCGATCCCAGAAAGACGTTCCCGCGGAGATGATTTCCTCAAAAGCCTTGGCGGCGATCAGTGTGGCCGCACCCACCTGGGCGCCGTGCAGGCCGACCGGACGATGCGCCGCCATCGCGCGCAGGTCGAGGTAGTGGCTCATTACGTGTTCCCACCCGCTGATGGGCGTGGTCTGATCGACGATGGACATGCCGATGCCCGCGAGCATCAGGGCGTCGGCCAGGGCATCCAGTCCGCCGAGGTCGCGCCGTCCGATGGCCTCGGCCTGTTCGAGCAGCCGGCGTTCGGCATTGAACATGAGGTCGAACGGAACAGTGTTGAAGCTCTCGTCGACGCCGAAGAGGTCGCCCAGATACCAGTCTCCGTACGCGGTGCACCGGGCCAACAGGTCGCCGACGCCGGCCCGAGTCAGCTCCACCGGCGCGTCGCGGATCATCGCCAGATCGACGAGCACCCGATCCGGAGACCGTGATCGCATGGTCCGCTTCACGCCGTCCATCGTCAGGACGGTCATCGAGGCGGTGAACGCCGTCACCGTGCAAGCGGTCGGACAGCAGATGTGCTCGAACCTGGCTCCGCCTTCCTTCTCGATGAGGAACATGGCGTGCTTGGCCAGATCCGTGATCGTGCCCGACCCGATGGTGATCATCAGCGATCCGGCCTTTAGCTGCCCGCTCAACTCGCTGACGAGGTGGAAGTCGGCGTGCGGCGGGTCGTCGGGCTGCCCCAGCTCGATCACCTTGAGGTCGCCCAATCGGGCGCGCAGGGCCGAGACCATCTGGGGCTTGATCAGAACGCCGTTGCGATGCATCGGCGTGCGATCCATGATGAGAAAGCTTGCCGGCCGGTCGGCCCGGGATCGGGCCGCCCGCTCGGGCAGTTCATCCAGCACGTTCGTGCTGAGCGTGATTTCCTGAAGCGTCAGAGGCACGAGCCGCTCGGGGCGGGCCTTGAGCCAGCGGCGCAGGGCGCTCAGATCGGCAGATCGACTCGGAAACAGGGTGTTCGACATACGACGGTTACTCCGGAATTCACGGCGCCTGTCGGGGCGGCAGATCGCATCTCCGTCGAGCGTCTGCCCGGTTCGACAGGCTCAGGTTGCTCTCAGTCGGCCATCGCGATGATTGTCCGGGCGGAGGTCGTCTCGTGCAAGGCGTTCGCCTCCGCCGGCTTGATTCGCCCGACAGGGGGGATTACAACCTCGCTGTCGTTGTGAATCGTCGGCGCGACGGTCGGACGACCCGCCGTTGGCGATTCGCTGGCGAGATCGGCTATCGACACAGCCCCGACATCCCGGCGCCAGACCCTGGTCCATCTGGTCATCATCCTGATGGTGGCAGTGGCGGTGCGCACCTGGCTGATCGCCACGACCGTCCTAGTCTCGCGAGACGGGGTCACCTTCGTCGGCTATGCACAAGGGCTCGCCCAGCACCCTCTCACCACGATGCGCCAACAGGCGCAACACCCGCTCTATCCCGGTGCGATTCTGCTGACGCATTCGCTGCTGAAGCCGTTCCTGGGCAGCGATCCGGCGGACAACTGGATGCGGGCCGCGCAGATCGCATCAATGCTGGGCGGGCTGCTGGTGATACCGGCCGCCTATGCGCTCGGGCGGATGATGTGGAACCGGCGTGTGGGCCTGATCACGGGTCTGTTCGCGGCGGTCCTGCCGGAACTGGCGCGGGTGTCCGCCGATGCCCTGAGCGACGGGCTGCACCTCGGGCTGTATTTGTGCGGATTGGCAGCGATTATCTGGTCGCTCCAGACCGGCCGAGTGTGGGGGCTCCTTGCGGGGGCGGTCCTGTCGGGGCTGGCCTTTCTGACACGTCCGGAGGGGGGCACCGTTCTGGCCGTCGGCCTGGTCTTCGTGTTGGTTGGCTTCGGCCGATTCGGTTGGACGATCCAGCGCCGGCTCGTCCTGGCCGCCCTGATGGTGATCTGCTTCGCAGCCGTGGCAGGACCCTACATGCTGACGGTGGGTCGATTGATCCAGAAGAAGAACCCCCTGGAGCTCATGGGGCTTCGCGAGCAGGCCAGCGCATCGGTCGGCCCGGGGTATCCGGCCCAGCCCCTGCTGGCCGAAGTGACGCTGCCGACGACGTTGATCGTGCTGGTCGAATGGATCCGCACGTGTCGGGTGGTGTACTTCCTTCTGGCCGTTCCGGCGTGGGTCACTCGTCGTGTCGGCCGTCCGGCGGTATCCGGCCCGTTGATTCTGGCCAGCCTGATCCACCTGGTGCTGGTGCACATGCTGCAACGGTCGTACGGCTACCTGGCGGGTCGGCATACGCTCGTGCTGGCCGCCGCGACGCTGCCCTTTGCCGCCGCCACGTTTGTCTGGCTCCTCGACCTGTATGTCACACGGCGCGCGGCCAAACGACCCGACGGGGCCCCCATTCGACAGGCGGGTGCGATCGCCGTCGGGATGTTCCTGGTGGTGCTGCCGACGGCCCCCAAGCTGTTCGTGCCGATCGGCTACGGCAGGGACGGCATCCCCGCGGTGGGTCGGCGCCTTGAGCAGATGGCTAAGGCCGGCCAGGGGGTGCTCACCTTCGATTGCCGCATCGGCTACTACTCGGGGCTGCCCTTTCAGACTCTGGGACCAGACCCTTCCGTGGGCGAACTGATCGGCCAAGTCGAGGCAGCCCGTCCTTCATATCTGGTTCTCGAGACGGCGGCCTCGCCAACCCACGCCGATCCCAACGAGCTGAACGAACGAGTCAAAGCCAGCGGCCTGAGCCCCCGGCTGGAACCGGTTCACGAACAGATGTGCGGGCGCGGTCGCGGCGCGAACAAGGCTGTGGTCTATCGGGTTAGGCCTTTCGGTTCGCCGGCAGCACCTGGAAAATGATCTCAGGAGTGCTGCTGGAGTGTTCTGGGAGTTCAACTGACTGTCGCAACAGTGGTTACAACAATCTTCATCTGCACGAAAATTCTGTGAACCGCCGGGCAGCATCTGCGTATAAGTTATTGGAAAGTCAATGATAACACTGGGTAAGGACACCCAGTAAAATGAGACCTTTTGCCCTCCTCCCCCACCGATGACGTAGTCCTTGCCGGGTGTCGGGCGTCAAAGACGAACGACGCCCGGCGGGACTACCGTCATCCTTTTTTTTGCGCCACCAATCGATCATTGCTGCAAGATGTTTAAGGTATCATAACACCGCAACGCCGTTAAGCGAGGTAATCATTTCTTTGCCGACCGAACGATCACCGCGCTCCAGCCCTCGGCCACGCGCAGCTCGGTGAACGCCTTCCCGTCACGTACGATCGCCTTGGCGTGTTTCGGCACGTCCGCCGCCGGCACCTCTCGCCCATCGTCATTGAACACGTGGACCTCGTCGGCGCAGGTTCCTGCGGGGTCGCCCCATCCGAACAGGCCGCTGCGGTTGGTGATGATCCGCTCGCGGCCGATGATGTAGCCCTCGTGCAGTTCGACGGGGGTGATGGGGAACATGTATCGCGTCAGGTGGGCGTGGGTGGGGATGACGGTCACGTCGTTATACCACGCATAGACGCAGCCATAGTCCAGGGCGCTGAGCATCACCTGATAGGCGTCGAGCTCGCTTCGTTCGGTCAGGTGATCGCCCAGGGCCAGCGGCGTGAAGAGCTGGGCCCCGGTGCAGTTGCTGATCGAGCCGGTCTCGACGAAACGGGGGAAGTGGAGCTGGGCCATGGTTCGCGTGTGCGGTGCGCCGTTGCCGACCAGCGGGCCTCGGGCGAGAATCTTTCGGGCCAGTGCGATCCGCCACGGCTGACTGATCAGTGTCACCGAGCTCTTGAGCCGCGTGATCTTCATCGTCTTGGGGTCGATGTCGGCGCTGACGCCGTCCCACGGCAGCCCATAGTGATACTGATAGGCGCTGTATTCCAATTCGTCCCAATAGACGCCGTCGCTGCCGATCTGATCGAGGATGACGTCGACGTTCTTGGCGATGTTCCGGCCATAGTCGTTGGTCTCGGTAGGGGTAAAGATCTTGTGTTGCGGCTGGCCGTAGTTTGCCTGGGTGCCGTCGCTGCGGAGCAGGCGGGCGTCGGCGTAGGTCCGATCCGATCCGTCCAGCACGTCGATATAGCAGTGGAAGTAGACCAGGTGTTTCACATCGGGCATCAGACCTCGCAGCCGTGCGATGTGCTGCTTGCGGTACGAGTGGTCGAGCGTCTGGAAAGCGGTGCCGTGCGGGTAGTCGCCCTTGTATCGGGGGTAGTCGATGCTCGAGCAGAGCCACCGCGCGTCCTTCAGCCGCGTAAAATCGGTGAGCTGCTTGTCAGTCCATTTGCCGGTCAGTGTGGGGTCGGCGCGGAGGAAGACGAAGGTTCCGTCCATGGTGAAGTTCACGTCGCGCAGGCGGCGGGCGGCGTTGACGAAGGCGAAGTAGTCGGGTGCGGCGGTCAGGACGATCGCCCATTCGGCCGTGTGCGTAGCCTTGGGCTTGAGGACGAAGCTGTTATCCGCCAGTCCGATCGCGCGGCCGTCGCTGAAGTTGGTCACATGCACCTGGAACACGTCGTCCAGCGGCATCAGGCCGATGCCGAACCGGTCTGTGGTGGCAAAGACGGTCGGGTTCTCGGGGTGCGACGAGGTTCCAACCTTCGACGCCGGCGACAGACCGGCCAGCCACACCTGCTTCCAGGGGTAGGAGCCCCCGCCGATGGAGGCACGATGGCGCTGCATCAGCGGGAGGTTCTGGTCGGTCAGGTTGGTGAAGGTGTCGCGAATGACGATGGCCTCGTCGCGCCGCTCGATCTGGCGCTGGAAGGCGAAGAATCGGTTGGACGCCCGCTGCCAGTTGGGCTCGGGGGTTGAGAACTCGGACGTGATGCCGAACACAGTCCCGTCGCTGGCCATGGCGCTGGGTGACACGCTGACATGCCACGTACCATCGGGAATCTGTCGCACCGTGTAGACGGGCTGGTCCACACCGGCGGGTATAACCATGGTTGCCGGTGTGCCATCGCGAGACTCGTGGACAAGGTTCATCACCCGCACCCCCGTCGGCGCGCACACGGGCAGCGGGCCCGTCGGCGGCCGTTTCTTCTTGGGCGTTTCCGCGGGCGATCGGAACTCGATCCGGCCATCGGCAACGATCAGCGGGTTCTTCAGCCCGTGGCTGATGCTGTTTCGGATGACCAGTGTGTTGCTGTCCTCTCGCAGCAGGTCGGTCACGCGCAGGTCGAAGCGGCACACCTTCGTGCGTCTCAGGCCATAGTGGGGGTCCCTGTCGGGCGAGTCGAAGTCGGGGGCGTATCCCACCACGAGTTGGGTGCCTGCCGCCATGCTCTGCGTGGTACCGTCGACGCGTTCTTCCGCCGCCTTCTTGTTGACCAGGCGAGAGGCATCGAGCGGCTTGCCGTTGAGCGTAAGCTCCATGGCGTTGGTGTAGCCCGCCGGCCGGTCGGTGGCGAGCCTGGCCCGAAGTGACAACACCGCTTCGCGACCCTCCGGCGTGCGGGGGGTGTCGAATCGGACATCGCTCTTCTGATCGGGTGCCAGCTCGATCAAGCCACCCCCGGCCGCCGATCGCGGAAAGATGTCGATGCCACGGACCACCGGCGGCGCCTTGCCGTCGGCCGCGGACAAGACACAGGCCACGAGCCGATCGCGGGTTCGCACCCACTTGGCCGACGAGATCGTCATCAGGCTCTCCTGAACGGCCTCGTCTCCGTCGGTGTCAGACACGCCGACCTCCAGGCCCAGCGGAACCCCCACGGCCGGCCTGACGCCGACGAGCGACCAGGGGACCGCCGCTTCAAGGGCGTATCCCTTCTCCGTCTGCCGCGCGGCCACCAGCACGCCCTGGGCGGCCATGCCGGTGGGTGTGAAGACGACGGCCTCGGGCTTCCGGTCGGCCAGGGCATCGCCCGTCCGCCCGAAGTTCCCCGGGCTGAATCCGAGGTGGAACTGCCCCTTGCCCAGCGTTCGCCGCGAGGCCTCGGCGTCGGGGTCGGCATCGACATACAGCTCGATGTGATCGCCTTTCCAGAGGTTCTCGCCGCTCTCGGTCTGCCGCAGCCGGTCGTCGGTGACGTCTATCGCCAGATACAGGTGTTCCTGGCGCCAGGCGAGCCAGAGCGTAGCGCTCAGATCGGCGGGCGACGACCACTTCGTCGGCCCATGGACCACCTGACTCGCCTGTCCGAGCGTAATCGCCCCGGGCACGCCCGCCCATTCGGCGAGGTCGCCGTCGATGGCCGGTGGCGGATCGGGCTTCAGGGGGATGGCCCGAGCCGCCTCGCCGGCCGCCAGGCACAGCGCCGCCGGCAGGCCCAGGCATATCAGGATAAGTAGTCTGTCAGTCTGTCGGATCCTCAAGCACAGACGATGGAGCATGATGACCTCCTGACTCTGCCGGGCGAGGAAGGCTGGGCAGATGCCCGATTATGACGACAGGGTTGCCCGCATCGGTCGATGCGTTCCACGTTTCACGTCTTACGTCTGGGCCTTCAAAGCGTTGATATGGTAGCCGGACGTGTGCAGACCTGCGAGGGAGGGAAGCTTGCTTGGGGGGCGTTGTGGCGCTGTCTTCTGTTGGTACTCATGGACAGCGTGCGCTCCCCCCTTCGCCCTTCAGAATGTTGTCGAATAACACACCGGCGGCGCCTATGTCGATGGGTATGTATCTGTGAATAGGTTGCTATTACTCTTATGGTACATAATCATACTCAATGTGACCATTCATTGAAGTGTGCCTGTTTTTTTTGCTTTTGCGCTTGACGATCGGGTGAACGACCTGCAAGATCATGTTCTGAAATGGGAGGACGTGGAGCGGAAGGAACCATACCTTTTCTTATGTCCGAGTAAGTTGATTAGGGAATAAGAGGCAGACCCTCCAAGGCGTGCATCGATTCTTGATTGTCGGTCGCGTGTTCCGGCATTGGGCGCGCACTTGCGGGGTCACTGGTAGGAGGATGTTGAGATAGGCAGACTGGCCATGGTTTTGGGGGTAGTGTTCGGATTGCTATGCGCACGGGCGCAGGGACTGGTGATGGAGTATTCTACCAGCCACACGCATCCAATCGACCCACTTGGTCTAGGTGGGACAGTGACGAATCCTGATGCAGCTACTGACGCCGACTGGGGTAGTTACTGCCAAGCGACGAGCAACGGTGATGGCATCCAGGCAATCGTCTGGCAGTTGGCGGAGGTCTGGAATATCCCAACCGGAGCAAGTGACCTTGGGTTCCGTTGGAAGATCGAGACACCCGGCATCTGGCAATACAACATCACCGTATTCTTCCTGAACCCTCAGACGCAGAATTGGGATCAAATTCGCGGGCACTGGAACGGACCAGGCGGGCAAAACGAGTTCAGTGGAGTCCTCGATGAGACCATCCCCATTCCAGCAATGTACGTGGACGCCAATGGGGTTTTCGAAAGTAAGTCGTGTCTTTTCAACAAATGGAACGGCGCATCATGGAGCCGCCTATACGAGACACGCATTGAGTACATTCCAGAGCCTTGCTCCTTGGCGTTTCTGCTGCTTGGGGCCGTGGGCATGCTGAGACAACGTTCCCGGTGATCGCCATTTGTGGATTCTGATGAGGTATGCATCCGCAGGAGGCCGCCCGCGAGCGGGCGGCCTCCTGCCTTGGTTGGGTCTGTGGGGTCAGAGCGCGTTTCGTTGCTTGGGCGTCTCTCGGTCAACTCCGCGATCGTCCTCGAAAGCCTCCCTCCAGCACTTCCCACCCTCCGAATGTCGCCACCACATCCCCGTGAGACGTGTAGCCCAGTACCAGCACGACCTCGACCCTTCGTCGAAGCCCGTCCAGCCGATGCTGCCGCCTCCAAGGCCGAAGACCTGCAACAACAGTCGCAGGTCGCGAAGACGCGAGGTTCAGAATCGCAAGCCACCTATCGCGACCCGTTATCACGAGAGACGCGGTTGGGAGCCCCTCCGCGTTGCTGATATAATCGTTGCTTATGCCCAAGCTATACGAGTACATGGGAATCATCGTGCTCTTCTACTCCAACGAGCACGAACCGATCCACACGTACATGGCAAATGCCAAGGCCGGGAAAGCCGCGCAGAATTGATCATTCGTGACGGCCGCGTCATAGATATAATCTATTCGCCGGTTCGGGGTCGCCAGCCGCTGGAAGGCGCGCAGCTCCAGGATTTTCAAACGCTCGTGAGGCATCACGCAGACGACATTGTGCAGAAATGGATCGACTACTTCGTGCTCCACCGCTACGTAGAGCCGGAGGTGATCACACGGAGAATCAAATGAGTCTTCACGGAAATGCGGTCATCTTTGTCGAGCGCGCTGAGCGAGCGGGCGATTTCAGGCTCCGGCTTACCTTCAACGACGGCGCCGTACGGACCGTCGATTTTGGTCCCTTCCTGCGTCAGTCGCGCAATCCCCTCATTCAAGCCTACCTCAATCCCGACGCGTTCTCCAGTTTCACACTCAGGGATGGCGACCTGATGTGGGGCGACTACGACCTCTGTTTCCCGATTGCCGATCTCTACGAGGGCCAGGTGTGAATCGTGAAGGGGACTCTTGGGAAAGAGAAGGTGACGCAACTCTCCTCTAGGCCCGGAATGTCAGTTGGGGTCAGTGCGCAGTCAGTTGTTTGTGGGTCTCTCGGTCAACGCTGCGATCGTCTTCCAGAGCCGCGCTCCAGCGCTCTCCACCCTCTGAATCCCGCACACCACACTCCCATAGGACGTGCAACCCAAAGTCGGCATGATCTCGACCCTTCGTCGAAGCCAATCCAGCCGACGCTGCCGCTCGCAAGGCCGAAGGCCTGCAGCAGTAGTAGCCGGGGGGCCATACGCCGGAGGCGGACGTACCCCCGGTAACCACATACACAAATCATCCAAGGCTGAAGGCCTTGCACACCTGGGAACGCTCAGAGCCAGTCACCGCCCCCCCTCTCCCCAATGAGACAGGGAAGGGACCAACCTCCCGATCCCGGCCTTGGAGACGGCCGCCGTGGCCCCTCCAATATCAACCCAGGGGACTGGCTCCAATTCCGATCGCTCAGGTCGTCAGACCGGAACAATCGGAATGGGTGCCTGTCCCCCTCGGTTCGGTTCCCCAGAAAGGAGACCCCCAACCATGCAACCCGACCAAAGACATCCCGAACTCGGAAACCTCACATCACTCCAAAACGCCGCCGTCGACATCCTCCTTACCGGCTCCACCATCACCGATGCCGCAGGCAAGGTCGGCGTCACACGCAGAACCCTCCACCGATGGCTCACCGACGACCCCCATTTCAACGCCGAACTCAACAAACGACGAAACGACCTCTCCCGCGCCGTCGACGACCGACTCCGCGCCATCGCCATGGTCGCACTCGACACCGTCGAGAACGCCGTGACCTCCGGAAACGTCCAGGCCTCCCTC
>CAYUQT010000053.1:0-72204 GCA_964446835.1 uncultured Planctomycetales bacterium
GCACGGGGTTCGTTGAGCCGCTGGCGCCACCACTCCACGAGCTGAACGAGTAACCTGTGTTCGCACTGGCCGTCAGTGTCACGACGGTCCCGGATGCATATTTCCCATCACCACCCGGCGCGGGATTGGCACTGATCGTTCCGCCTCCGGATGGACTCGATGTCAGGGTCAATGTGTACGACGGCGGGGAGCCCAACCGCAAGTAGGTAACCCCGTAGTGCTGAAGTCCGGAGTAGCTTCCTCCCCATGTCATTATGTGGTCGTAGTGGTCCCATGTGTCGTGGACGTAGACAGTGTTTCCTGACGTATCGTAACCAAACCCGACCATCGTGTGCCCGCTCACCTGGATCATAACGGGCCGGCCCGCATCGATTTCCGCCGTGTAATTGGCGAATGTGAACCCCTGAGTGTTCCCGTTGTATCCCATGATGTATTGCGAGCAGTTGGCGACGACCGTGTAGCCACGGGACTCCACAAACAGCCGCAGTCCGTGGCAACCGTCGCGGTCGCCCGGTTCACATCCCGTGTAGTCACAAAGCACCGCTCCGTTCGTGTAGTTGTAGAACGTGGTGGACCCATCACTGTTGCCGATGATCGATTTATTGGTCCCCATGTAGTCCCCCGTACAGTCGCCCTGGGTGTGCTCCGTCCATCCGTTGACGATGTAGGGGTCGGGACCCGCGTTGTCGTAGTCGATCCAGTAGTCGTCCACATGTCCTCGGATCGCACGACCATCCTTGCCCATGTGCGTGGCGACAAGCGGACTCTCGCCGCACGTGACCGAGGGATAGACCGTGCTGCCCCAGTAGGTCTCGTTGTTCATCGGGCAGACGCCCCCGTTGGCAGGACCGGTATACATGGCGGTGTAGCCGTGGTTGTCGTAGTAGCCCATGATCATCCCTGCGGACGTAGCTGAACAGCCGTAGCACCAGGTGAACGCGGGCACATACGTCAGGATCTTGACCCCCGCCGCGGCGCTGGACTGGGGTACTACCACCGCCGGCGCCCGATAGGTCTTTGGGGGGCGACCGGGCACAATCACCTCGTCAATCAGCGGACCACTTCCTCCCTCCGCAAACGTCCTCACCACCATGCGGGAAGCCGCGACCGGGATTGGGGCCTCGGGCATGTCGGCAGCGCTAAGGATGGGTGGCTCAACTGACTCTGCGAAGGCATGTGTACCTGTTGGAGGACAAAGCAAAACCAACCAGGCCGGAATCAAGATGAGCAATTCCAGGTTTCCCCGCTTTGTTAGCCCACGCGACATTGTCCGATCTCCTTTACGCCATGAGTGTCCGCTTTCAAGCACGGATCACGAATATTGGCGGGCCGGTCCCGCCGTTGGTTGTGGTTAAGAACCGCTTGAAGCGCCGCCTATTCCTCCCTCGGTAAGGTCAGTGGCATGCTGACATCGATGACCTTGGCAGCACGGTTGGGCGGCGCACCGAACCCGTAGGAGACCCCAAGGTAGAACGACAAGCACGCTCACCCGAGTCATCATTCGCATTCCGGCTCCTACGACCAAACGAAGGGAACTCTTCGAATCCCAATTCCCTGCCCCCAACCACTACTTGGAGGTCTACACCCGTGGCGATCAGGCGAGGGCCAAAGGGCCGTCGCCTATCTGCGTCAAGCGAAAAACGCCTGCCACACTTCACTCACTTCTCCCAGGTTCTTCACAGAATCGATTTCCTCTTTCCCTTAACCGACCCATGAAGCAATGTCCTACACAATTTGGGTGGGATTCAAGCTTCGCTTCAGTATGTTCATGGGGCCGCAAATCGTCAAGAAAATTCCCTATCTTCTGTGACGGAAGATTTTCTGGCTAATATCGGTAGTTAACTTGCTGGGCCTATAAGATGTTAGGTCCTGACAACCAAACTCAATCGACACGAATTAGGGTTATAACCCTAGACAATTGCGGAAGATGGGTTCGGATTTCCGTGGCGGCAGAGGATCGGCCAGTGGTCGATGACCCGGCCGCCCTCACACACTGAAAAATGGCTATAAAGGTAAATAGTGGTACAAACATGCCGGGGGGCGAATAGAACCATCTCGCCGAGGCGAGGTTCGGGCCCCTGGCCGGTCCAACGGCACACCTGGTGTTCCTCGCTGGCTCGCTCGGGAATGAGGCCTGGACGGTTCATCACCAGGGGCTGGCCGGGGACATCCCGGCTGATGCCCTTGCTGCCGGCATCGAGCGACACGGTGTCGGGGGTGGGTCGGCTGATGACCCTCGAAGCTACCAGCGCAGCGAAGTCGAAGCGGTGCCCGTCGATCTCGTCATAGGCCCCATCCCAGAAGAGCCACGTGCCCGGTGTCAATTCGTCGATGCCGTCGATGTCCTTGGCGGCGATGAAACTCAGCGAGCCCGAGGTGCTCAGGAAGACGGGTCCGTCGCAGAGTCCCTGGGCGGTCCACCGGTCCTTGATCCGCAGGGCCTCGGACATGGCGGCCTGAACGTTCCGCTGCCGAGTCGGCAGATCGTTATCGCGGATATGGCCGTCGTAGGCATGCAGCCCGCGCAGCCGAAGGTGAGACAGGCGCAGGATGGCCTGAGCCAGGAATTCGGCCGTCTGGTCGGGGGCAATGCCGGTGCGATGCATGCCGACGTCCAGGTCGATCAGCACGTCGACCGGGCGGGCGAGGTTGCGGCAGGCCTCGTTGAGCTCCGCCGCCGCCTGGGCGTCGTCGGCGGTGACGATAACGTTGCTCTGGGGAAATTCGGCCAATAGTGCGGCCAGGCGCCGGGCGTTCGGACCGACCATGGGATAGGCCAGCATGATGTCCGTCGAACCGGACTCGATCAGCAGGCGGACCTCGTCCACCGAGGCGCACTTGAACTTGCGGATTCCTCGCTCCATCAACAGACGAACGACCTGGCGGCACTTGTGCGTTTTGATGTGCGGACGGAGGCGACCGAGATCGCCGACGAGACTCGCCATACGATCGATATTGGCGTGAAGGACGGATGGAAACAGCAGCAACGACGGTGTCGGCAGCGAGGCCGGGTCACGGATGTCGTAGACGGATGCGTCCATCGCCGCGATCCTGTTCTGGTCGCCCCCAGGGCCCGCCGCTGTCAGGAGACTGTCACGGAACGGCTCGCCGGCCGTCTAGTCCTCGTAACTCAATCCGACCCGGTCGCAGATCGCCCGCAAGGCGTTCACCGCCGTGGAGAAGAGCTGCGGACCGGTGTGGCCGGAGAACTGTCCCGCCGCCGACAGGTGCGGCTCGAGGGCGAGGAAGCCTTCGTAGCCCATGGCAGCCGCTCCGGCGAGCACCTTCTCGATTTCGCCGTCGCCTTGGCCGGCCGGAACGCAGTGGTCTCCCACGCCGCGAACCATATCCTTGATGTGGAAGTACCTGACGTATTTCTTGAGCGGTTCCCAGCAGGTCTCAAAGACAGGCATCGCACCCATGTGGACGAAGTTGGCCGGATCGAACGCCATCACCAGTTTGTCCGACACGAGATTCTCGAACAGGTCGGCCAGTTGCGCCGGCAGGGCGCCGTAAAGGTTCGATTCGTTTTCGAGCACCATCGTCACGGGACGCGTCGCCACATAGTCGCACATCTGCTGGAGCCGCTCGATGACCGTCCGGCGGTGGTCCAGGATGTTGCCGCCCTGGGGCGGGTAATAGCTGAACATGCGGACGCGATTGCACCCGAAGAACTCGGCCAGATCGCAGGCGTGCTTGAATTCATCGAAGTGCTTATCGAGATCGCTGTCGACGGTGACCTTGCCGATGGGCGAGCCGATGCACGCGACACCGAAACCCCGATCGGTGAACAGCGTCCTGAGGTGCTGGCACTGGGCATCGGTCAGCTTCATGACGTTCGTATTCCAGGCGCCTCGCAGCTCGATATGCTTGACCCCATTAGCCTCAAGGGTGTCCATTTGAACCACCGGCTCGGCGTCGATCTCATCGGCGAATGCGCTGAATGTCACCATGTCCGTCTCCTTACGTCAGCCGTTCATTGTTCGAGGAAGCCGCGGCCATTCACGGCAGGGGCAGCTTCACCACGCGGTGCTCGGCTGCCGCCTGTTCGGCCGCGAAAACCAGTTCATAGGTCTTGCTCGCCCGGGCGATGCTCACGTGCGACTCGGTATTCTTCTCCACACAATCGATGAAGTAGGCGACCTCTTCGGGGAAGGGGTGGTGCGAGACGTTCCAGTCGTCGGGATACGTTGCGGGGATGCTCATGAACCCCTTGGACTGCGGGAACATCGTCGTCGAGTACAGCCCGTTGTTCCGGATGCACCCCTTCGAGCCGTTCACCTGAAGATGAAAGACATAAGGCATGTTGCACTCGAGCGACGTGCTGACGCGCCCGATCGTTCCGTTGTCGAACCGGCAAAGCAGGGCGATCGTCGGCTCGTATTCGAAGTCCTTTCGCCAGCGGGCCGGTTCGGCGAAGGCGGATACCTCGACGACCTCATGCTGCTCGCCGGCCATCCAGCGGATCATGTCGACGGCATGGATGCCGCCCATCGTCAGGGCGCTGCCGCCGGTCTTGCGAGCGCCCTTCCAGACGCCCTTGATCTCGTGCCAGTAGTCCGACTCAACGTAGAAGACCTCGCCGATGGCCCCCGAATCGATGAAGTTCTTGAGCCCTGTCACGGCCGGATACCACCGGCAGACGTGTCCGACCTGCGTCCGTACGCGGTGTTTCTTCTCGGCGGCTACCAGGGTGCGAAGCTCGGAAATCGTGAAGCAGAGCGGCTTCTCACAAAGGACATGCTTGCCGGCCTGAATACAGGCCAGGGTCTGCTCGTAGTGCAGAAAATTGATCGTGCAGACGCTGGCGAGCTGAATGTCGTCGCGCTGGAGCGCCGCATCGAGACTGTCGTAGTAGTCGGCCTTGAAGCCGAAGCGGTTCATGTACTGTTCGGCCCGCGCCTTGTCCTCGGGCACCATGCCGACGATCGCGCGGATTTCGGTCCGCGGATCGAGACAATATCCCTTGATGTGTTCGCCGGCCACCCAGCCGGGACCGATGACCATTGCACCGTATCGCGTCATGCCGCTGCCTCCGATGGCACCGCTGCCTTGCGGGGCGTCAATGTACTTCAGCGAATGCCGAAATACCAGCGGCCGGCAACGGCCACACAGACCTTCGCATGGACATTTGACCCAGGCCACCCTATCTTTACAGTGTCCGAGAGTTGCAGCGGTTTGGGGCGATGTCCTGGGAGGTCTTATGACCCCGTACGAGCGATACAAGGCGCGTCTGGCGGGCCAGCCGGTGGATCGCGTTCCGAACTTCGACATCATGATGACGTTCGCGGCGCACTACATACGGCGGCCGCTGTCGGATTACTACCTCGACTATCAGGTTCTGTGCGAGGCCAACCTGGCGGTGCAGGAGGTGTTCGACCTGGACATCGTGCAGGCCATCTCCGACCCCTACCGCGAGACCGCCGATTACGGCGGAGACGTCTACTTCCCCGAGGACGGGCTGCCCGTTCTTCGACATCGCCTGCTGGACGAACCGGAGAAGCTGAAGGACCTTCAGAAGCCGGACGTCATGGGCGGTGGTCGAATGACGGATCGGGTTCAGGCGATCCGGCGCTTCCGCCGAACGGTCGGCGAGCGCGTGCCGATCATGGGCTGGGTCGAGGGGGCACTGGCCGAAGCGGCCGACCTGCGAGGCGTTCTGCACCTGATGATGGACCTGTACGACCGCCCGGAGTGGGTTAAGGAGCTGT
This sequence comes from uncultured Planctomycetales bacterium, assembly GCA_964446835.1. Classification (GTDB taxonomy): domain Bacteria; phylum Planctomycetota; class Phycisphaerae; order UBA1845; family JAFGLZ01; genus CAYUQT01. Next base: position 5,712 of record CAYUQT010000053.1, read on the forward strand.
TGGAGATCTGCACGGACGTGGCCATCCGGTTTGCCGTGGAGCAGGTCGAGGCCGGCGCCGACATTGTCGGGCTGGGCGACGCGCTGGCCTCGCAGATCGGCCCGGACGCGTATCGAGAGTTCGCCCTGCCCTACGAGCAGCGGATCTTCAAGGCGATCAAAGACGCCGGCGGCGTGGGGCGGCTGCACATCTGCGGCAATACGACGCTCTTGCTGGAAGACATGGCCCAGTGCGGTGCCGACATCGTGGATCTGGACTGGATGGTCAATATGGCCGACGCGGCCCGGGTGCTGAACAATCGGGTAGCGCTGTGCGGCAACTTCGATCCGGTGGCGATCATGCTGCAGGGAAGGCCCCAGCAGGTGACCCGTGCGACGCTGGACTGCGTCCATCAGGGGGGCCCCCGCAACTTCAGCGGGGCCGGCTGTGAGATCCCCGACCATACGCCGAGCGAGAACCTGTTGGCCCAGGCCGCAGCGCTGGAGAAGACCGGGACGATGCGGAGTTAGTCTGGAGAAGGTCTCCGACATCCAGCCCCGCCAGCGGAAGATCGGGCATTGCCCTCGGAGGGGGCCTTCGGGATTGAATGCGAAGGAGGTAGCTGCAATGAACAAGCCGAACGACTCACCGGATCTCAAGACCCGTCTGTTTGCGGCGGTGTGTTCCTGCTGCGTGTTCTGTATCGGGCGGCGTATGTTTCCCGATTCGGCCTACGGACGGATGATGAAGCAGGTCGAGAAGAACTGCCCCTTCTGCCGCGCCTACGACCGCGTCCATGCGACCCGGTAGAGGCCCCGAGGCATCGAGGGGAGCGTAGCGTTTCGGGCATCCCCGATCGTCCGTCAGAAGGCATGGGAGGCCGGTTGGGCGGCTGTCGCCCGGATTCCCCTTCAATTCGCCTGCCCGAATCACCAGAGGGCTGTCGGCTCCGGGAGGAATCATGACAGATCGCTTGCCATCGGCCTCGGCCCTGCCCCAACCTGATACCCCCCTGCCCGTTCGGCATCGCGTTTGGATCTTGATCCGACGGGGCTTGATGTGTATCGCGGCACTCCTGGTATGTGTGGGATTGCTGCTGGCGTATTGGCGATTTCGACCGAACGCCTCCGTCGTTGCCCCGACTCTCCGGCTGGAGCATTGGGTTGCCGTCGGCGACCGGATGCACAACTCGAACACCGACCTGGTGTTCTATCGCGATCGGTTCTATCTCATCCACGCCAGTTCTCCGTGGCATTTCGGCAGCGAGCGATGCGTCCTTGTCCTGTGGCGATCGCCGGACGCTCGGGCGTGGGAGCGTGTGACCGAGATGCGATTCCCCGGACAGGACATCCGAGACCCCAAGTTTGCGGTCATGGGAGACCGGCTGTTCCTCTACGTCCTGAAGAACGCCGACTTCGCCGCAGAGCCCTATGCCACCGCCGTCTGCTCGACGACGGACGGCAGCACGTGGACGTCTCTGACGGACGTCACCCCAGAGGGCTGGCTCTTCTGGAGCCCCAAGTCGCGGGACGGCAAGACCTGGTACGTGCCGGCGTATTGGCGCGATCACGGCAAGTCGATCCTCTTGCGCTCGACCGACGGCGTGAAGTGGACTCAGGTATCCGTCATCCACGAGGGCGATCGCAACGACGAGACGGCCATCGAATTTCTGCCCGACGGCCGGCTGCTGGCGACGGCGCGATTGGAGATGGACGACAGCTTCTTCGGCCATCCCAACGCCTGCACGCTGATCGCAACCGCCTCACCGCCGTACGATACGTGGAAGAGCACGACCTGCGACGTGACACGTCTGGACGGCCCTTGTCTGTTCAGCTACGGAGGGGCACTCTATGCCGTCGGCCGTCGCAACCCCGATCCTCGCGGCTTCCTGAACTACTACGGCAGCATCCTCGGCCGGAAGCGAACGTCGCTCTACAGGGTCCAGGAGGATCGACTGATCTGGCTGTCGGACCTGCCCAGCGCGGGTGACACCGCGTATGCCGGTGCGGTCCGGCGAGGCGAAGACCTTTTCATCAGCTATTACACGAGCCCGATCGACCGCGACTATCCCTGGATACTCGGGATGCTCTCCGCCAGCGACATCCGGATCGCGAAGGTCCACCTGCCCACACTGGCCGCCCTCGGGAACCCAACAACGAGCCGTCGTTCGGATGGAACGAAAGGCCTCGGTCCGTAGCCGCCCCGAGCACTCCTCGCACCGGCGCCCCGGGGCGACTATCCCGAACTCAGGCGATCGGATCGAAGGTGAGTTCGGCCGCAAACTTGGTTTGAGGATGGGGTATGCTATAATTCTCAAAGAGGTTCATTCGTGACAACAATACGAGCCCATTTCGACGGCAAGGTCTTCATACCGGATGAGCCCGTGGACTGTCCGACGAACAAGCCTCTACGGCTGGTATTGGTTGAGGAGACGCCCCCTGATCGTCCCCTCATGGGCCTCGTACAACTGGCACGGGACGATCCGGATGACCCGAACTGGCCCGCGGACGGCGCGTCGCAGACCGATCACTACCTGTACGGCTTGCCGAAACAGGATGAGCCGTGATTCTGATCGACACCTCATATCTTGTCGCGCTGAAAGTTCGCACGGATGCGCTTCACGCGCAAGCCGTGGCATGCAGCGCCGTGCTGAGCGGCCCACTTGTGACCACCGAGTACGTCCTTTGGGAGTTCATCAACCGCCTTTCGACGCCGCCACATCGCAGGACTGCCCATTAGTTCGTACGATTCATGTGTCAGAGTCCGAGTATCCGCGTTGTCGAGGCAACCGAGAAATGGTTTCGTCTGGGTTTGGCAGCCCACGAGCGGTATGCAGACAAGTCCTGGACGCTGACGGACTGCATCTCATTCGAGGTGATGCGATCCCTGGGCGCCGCCGAGGCGCTGATATACGACGTGCATTTCGAACAGGCCGGCTTCCGAGCCCTCTTGCGATACCCCGCTCACGATCCTCGCCAGAGTATCTGCCTGCCGTCTCGTGATCGTCAGGCCATGGGCTGCCGATGAGCCCATCTTCCGTCCGAACGAAAGGCTACGGTCTATGGTAACGCCGAGCACTCCTCGCACCGGCGCCCCGGGGCGACTATCATGAATGGGGGCAACCGGGGCGATGTCGGCCTCGGAGGGGCCCCCGGGGGTGTTGCTGTTCCAGGAGTTCACGGATGATGGCACGATGCCTGAAGTTGGGGTTGGTGTTCACGATGATCTGGGCGGCCTCGGCGTTTGGGGCGGCCGAAACCAAACCATCCCGCAAGATCGCGATCCTCCAGTTGCGAGGCCGATACTCCGAGGCACCTCGCGGGCTCTCGCTGAGCCTGGCCGGCGAACCCCGGGGGACGATGCACGAACTTCTCAAGCGATTCGACAAGGCAGCCAAAGATGTCGACGTCGCGGCGGTGGCGCTCTACATCGACGACCCCACGCTGGGATGGGCCCAGGTTCAGGAGGTTCGAGCGGCAATCGGCCGGATTCGAGCGGCGGGCAAGGAAGTTCACGGCCACTTTGCCGCCGCGGACGAAACCACCTATCTGGCCGCCGCGGCGTGCAATCGCGTGGCGATGGTTCCCAGCGGCCAGATCAGCCTGACGGGCGTAGCGGCCCAAGGGCTGTACTTCAAGGGGCTCCTGGACAAGCTGGGTATTGTGGCCGACATGGAGCATGTGGGGGCGTACAAGGGGGCGGCCGAGCCCTACACTCGGACGGGGCCCAGTGCTGAGAGCCAGGAGCAGATGCGGTCGCTCATGGGCGATCTGTATCAGCAGTTGGTCGAGGGCATCGCGACCTCGCGCGATCTGTCACCCGATGCGGTTCGTTCGCTGATCGATCGAGGACCCTTCACCGCCCGGCAGGCGGCGGCCGCCAAGCTGGTGGACGAACTGTCCTATCGCGACGAATTCGTTCGCGACCTGAAGAAACGATTCCCGGGGGCCGAGCTTCTCCGCAACTATGGGCGCCAGAAGGGGCCGGAGGTCGATCTCGCCTCGCCGTTCGCCTTCCTCAAACTGCTCAAGGATGCGATGGAGCCGACCCGCAAAAGGGACAAGAACACGATTGCCCTGGTGTACATCGACGGGGTGATCTGGTCGGGAGCCAGTCAGGAGACGTTCTTCGACGAGGCCCTCGCGGGCAGCACGACGTTGCGCCGGGCCCTGATGGAGGCCGCCGAGGACGATTCGATCAAGGCCGTGGTCCTTCGGATCGATTCGCCGGGGGGCTCCGCGCTGGCCAGCGACATGATCTATCAGGCGATCCAGATCGTCCGCAAGGCGGGCAAGCCCGTGATCACGTCGATGGGTAACACGGCGGCCAGCGGCGGCTACTACACCGGCGTGGGTGCCGATACCGTCTTCGCACAGGCCGGCACGATCACCGGTTCGATCGGCGTGGTCGGCGGAAAGATCGCCCTGGGCGGGCTGTTCGACAAGGTGGGCATTACAACCTACACGTACAAATTCGGACAGAATTCCGATCTGTACAGCTACACCACACCGTTCGACGAACGTCAGCGGCAGGTGATCCGCGTTCACATGGGCGAGACATACGATCAGTTCAAGCGGTGCGTGGTGGATCGTCGGGGCGACCGGCTCAAGGGAGACATTGAAGACTTGGCCGGCGGACGCGTCTATACCGGCCGGCAGGCGATGGCCAAGGGGCTGGTCGACCGCGTTGGCGGACTGGACGACGCCCTGCGATACGCCGCCGGGCAGGCCAAACTGACCGACTACTCCGTCCGCATCATGCCCAAGCCGCGCACGCTGTTCGACTATATCCGCGACGCCTTCGGGTTCGAGGATGACGACGATCAGTCGTCGGCCCGTGCGGATGTCCTGTTGTCATGGATGCGACCGGGCGATGCGGGTCTGTCGGCGGCGATTCCGGTCTTCGGCCAACTCGCCCCCAATGCGGCCCGCAGCGCCGTGCGGAGCCTGCTGCGGATCGATCTGCTTCGCCATGAATCGGTGCTGATGATCACGCCGATGGATTGGACCGTACGATAAGGGAGAGAAACAACCTGTCGCTTCCTGCAAAGATAATCACCTGCCGAATCGCGATGGATCAGCTTCAAGTGTGGGGGCAAGTCTCTCAGATCAAGAGGCCAGCCAGTCCTCAAGCCGAAGGTTGGGTATGAGGCGGAAGTGCCGTTGGTTGTGGCTCACAACGGTGAGGTCATTCAATAAGCCCGTGCTCGCAATCAGTAGGTCGAGCGTGGGGACGGTCGTGCCATGTCGTTGCAGGTCTGCCCGAATCTCGCCGCACTTGCGGGCGAATCATCATCGAGATGCAAAACGGTGAGGTCTGAAAGCATCGAGAGCAACCCTTCTTCCCGCTTGGCCGGATTGTTCGTCAAGTGCACCCACGAGTAGAGTTCGGCCAACGACACGATGGAGATATAGAGTTCTCCGCTGTGCTGTATGAAGCGATTGAGAACTTGCCTGTGGCCTCGCAGGTAGGCCGAACAGATGTCCGTGTCCAGCAGGTGGCTCATGAGCTTGGCCCCGATCGGTCATCCTTTCGATCACGATACGTATCCTGCAGGAATTGGTCGAAGTCCTCAGCGCCCTCGGCCCAAGCACCAAAGGAACGTCGAAGACCTTCGCCGGGCGGAAGTGCCAGTCGCAATACTACAGAAACAATCTGTCCTTCGGGAATCCCCGGTTCACGGTCCAGCTCGATCGTTCTACCATGAACGACACCCTTCACGATCACCGCACTTGTCATCATGATTCACCTGTGTCCTTCTGTCCTGTATCTCCGACCTCTCAATCCCCTCAACAACCCTGCGAATCACGATGTCGGGAACAACGCTCCCTTTACCAGCAATGAGTTGATCTCTTGGTTTATGGTACCACGCCGGGTCTTCCCTGATAAGAAGAGCTCCGAGTCGACGAATCGGCGGCCCTGGACCATGGTGGGCCACATCCTCTCGGCTCATACGTCATCGAACATTCGCGCACTTGTCCCCTGGCCCGATCACCCCGTATAACAGAGGCGCTTTCGGGCTGTTCTTCCTGATTCCATACTATGGGAGGATTGTCTGTGACGACGCACAACATCCTGGTCGTCGGCGGAGGTTCGATCGGCGAACGGCACCTGAGGTGCTTTCTGAAGACCGGCAAGGTGTACGTTTCGCTGTGCGACACGAGCCCGGCCATTCGCGAACGGCTGAAGGGTCAATATCCGGTGGTCGACGTGATCGAGGATTATGCGTCGGCAGATCTGGCGCGATACGACACGGTCATCATCTGTACGCCGGCGCAGTTGCACATCTCGATGGCGTTGCGGGCGGTCGAGGCCGGCTGCAATGTGCTATGCGAGAAGCCGCTGAGCACGACCCTCGACGGAATCGATGCACTGGCCGCGGCAATCGAGCGCAAGGGCGTGCATTTCGTGGTGGCGTATGTCCAGCGTGCGATGCCGCCACTGGCCGAGTTGAAACGCCGCATCGACTCGGGCGAGATCGGTCAGATCAAGCACGTTCTGGCCGCCTGGGGGCAGCACTTCCCCACATACCGACCGGCCTATCGGCAGATCTACTACGCCGATCGGCGAACGGGCGGCGGGGCGCTGCAGGACGCCGTGACCCACGTGCTCAATTACGTGCAATGGTGCATGGGCCCGGCATCGAGCGTGTACTGCCAGGCCGATCACATGGTGTTGCCGGGCGTGACGGTTGAGGACACCGCCTCGTTGATCCTGCGGTTTCGCAACAGCCCGGCCATCGGTACGATCACGCTGAATCAGTTTCAGACCAATAACTCCGGCGTCTATGAGTTCGCCGGAACCGAGGGGACACTGCGGCTCGAGACCACCGGCTGGCGAATCGGGGTGTGCAAGGACGAGCAGTGGAGCTGGACGGAACCCCGGACGTTCGAGCGCGACGACTTCTTCATCCGTCAGGCCGAACTGTTTCTCAAGACCGTCGACGAAGGCGCGCCGCCGCTCTGCACGCTGTCAGAGGCAAGGGACACCCTCGCGGCGATCCTGGGCTCTCTGACGTCGAGCGATCAGAACCGCCGTGTCGATCTGTGACGGCAGCCCACTCCGGATAAGACGAACGTTTCAACGCCTTCTCACTGAACCCCCCCCGGGGAGAGGATGAATCATGACAACCCATCGGAAGCAGGTCATCCTGGGATGTGTCGTAGCCGTCGCCACGCTTCAGGGCCTTCGGCTGCCGTCGGCCTCAGCTCAGGCTGCCGATACGGCCTCCGCATCGCTCTGCGGTCAGGTTGTTTCGCTGGACGGCCCATGGCTTCTGGCCACCGACCCGAAGAACGCCGGTCGCGAGGGCAAGTGGTGGACCGAGCCGCGTCCGGACGCCAGGAAGACCAAGGTGCCCTGGATCATTCAGGTGACCTTCCCCGGTTATCACGGCGTGGCCTGGTACTGGAAGGATTTTGAGGCGCCCGCCAACCCGCTGCCCCAGGGCCGAACCCTGCTTCGCTTCTGGCAGGTCGACTACAAGGCCGATGTGTGGTTGAACGGTACGCACCTGGGCACGCACGAGGGCGGAGAAAGCCCGTTCCTCTTCGACGTCACCGCGGCAGTCAAACCCGGCGCCGGGAATCGCCTGGCGGTTCGCGTGGTCAACCCTTCGCACGATCCCATCGACGGACTCGTCCTGAACGAGATACCGCATCGCAACAAGGCGCTCCCTTACGGTGCGGGCAGCACGTGGGACCAGGGAGGCATCTGGGATTCCGTTGAGTTGCTGACGGTCCCTCAGGCCTGGATCGAAGACCTCTTCGTCCGTCCCGACTGGCAGACCGGCGTAATCCGCATTCAGGCAAACATCCGCAACGCAGGTCCCGGCGCTCTCAAGGCGAGGCTTCAGCTTGGCGTCGCCCCGGCCGCCGGCGGTTCGACGCTGGCGCTGGGTTGTCAGGAGATCGAGCTGAAGGTTGGCGACACGATCACCGAGACCTCCCTGAAGGTTCGAGATCATCGTCTGTGGAACCTGGATGATCCCTTTCTCTATCGTGTGACGGCCAGGCTCTGTTCGGCTGCCGGTCCGGCCCCCGGCGCGTGTGGCAGCGTTCACGAGCATTCGGTCCGCTGCGGCTTCCGCGACTTCCGGTTCGAAAACGGCTACTTCCGCCTGAACGGCAAGCGGATCTACCTGCGGTGTTCGCACACGGGCAACTGCTGCCCCATCGGGCTGGAGATGCCCCACGATCCGGACTTCCTGCGCCGAGACCTCGTCAATCAGAAGATGATGCGGTTTAATGCGATTCGCTTCATCGCCGGTGTGGCCAAGCGATACCAGCTCGATCTGGCCGACGAAATCGGTCTGATGGTCTACCAGGAGAACTACGCCGGCTGGTGCCTCGTCGACTCGCCCAAGATGGCCGAACGATTCGACGAGGCCACGTTCGGCATGATCAAACGCGACCGCAACCACCCCAGCCTGACGATGTGGGGCCTGCTGAATGAGACCGCCGAGGGTCCCGTCTTCCGCCATGCCGTGGGTCTTCTGCCCGAGGTTCGCAAGCTCGACGACACGCGGCTGGTCTTCCTCAACAGCGGGCGGTTCGACAATGCCGGCGGCCTTTCGGGCATCCAAATCTGGCGGAACGGCGGACAGATCGATCCCTGCGTCAACTTCAACCCGACCTCCGGTGTAGTCACGGCGCTGGGCATCACCTGGCAACCCGGCACCCTGGCATTTCACCCCGGTCCCCAGGGCGAGTATGGCGTCGTTCGCTACACGGCCCCGGCCGACTACGTCGTCGAGTTCTCGGCCTCATTCAAGAGCATCGCCGCACACGCGACCACCGACGTTCATGTTCTGCACAACGGCCGGGTCCTTTTCGACGACGTGATCAACCTCAACAATCGCGGACCGGAAACGCAGTGGAAGGCCACCCTGACGGTCAAAGAGAATGACACGATCGACTTTGCGGTCGGTCGGGGCAACAACGACTACGGCGGCGACTGCACGGGGCTGAGCGTGGTGGCCAAGTCGATGGCCGGCAAGTTCGATGCGGCGGCCGACTTCTCGATCGAGGTCAACGGCAGCGGCGTGTGGAGCTATGGCATGTTCGCGCCAGGCAAGACGCCCAATGCCAAGACCTTCTCCCGGTTCACAACGGCAATCACAGAGAAGGCGATTGGCTCGCTGAGCAACCCCGGTTCGACAGAGTGGCAGGACGTGCTGACGGACACGCACCCCTACCAGCGCGTGCCGCACACGCCCGACATCGTCGCCCGGCTCCGCACGCTGGACGGCGGGGCCAAACCGGTATTCATCTCAGAATACGGCATCGGCAGCGCGGTCGATCTGCTTCGCACGTGCCGATGGTACGAACAGGCCGGCTTCGCGCATGTCGAGGATGCCCGGTTCTACGCAGGCTGCCGCGATCAGTATCTGGCCGACTGGCAGCGGTGGCGGCTGAACGAGGTCTTCGACCGCCCGGAGGATTTCTTTGCCCAGGGCAACGCCCGCATGGCGGGCCAGCGTCTGTTGGGCCTCAATGCCATCCGTGCCAACCCCAAGGTGATCGGGCACAGCCTGACCGGAACCGTGGATCAAGGCATGACCGGCGAGGGAGTGTGGACCACCTTCCGCGAACTGAAGCCGGGCTCGACCGACGCCCTGTTCGATGCCTGGGCGCCGTTGCGATGGTGTCTGTTCGCCGAGCCGGTCAACGTCTATCGCAAGACCCCCGTGAAGCTCGAGGCCGTGCTGGCCAATGAAGACGCCCTGTCGCCGGGCGAGTACCCGGTCCGCCTTCAGGTGGTCGGTCCAAACCTCACACGGGTGTTCGAGAAGACGGTCACCGTCAAGATCGCAGACCCGAAGGCCAAACCCGAGCCCCCGATGGTCCTGCCGGTTTTTGCCGGGGATGTGACGATCGACGGCCCGCCGGGCGTGTATCGTTTCATGGCGACCTTCGAGAAGGGCGCCGCCGCCTGCGGTGAAGAGATTGCGTTCTATCTCTGGCCGGCCCCCGGCGAGTTGCCGAAGGTCGATCCGGAGGTCACCGTGGTCTCGTCGGATGCCGCGATGGTTCAGTGGCTGACCGACCGCGGAGTTCGAGTTCGCCGTGGCCTAGCGGGGCCTCAGACCGCCCGCGAGGTGATCCTGTTGTCCGGCAAGCCCGAGGGGGACCCTGCAGTGCTCTTCAAGGACCTCGCGCGGCGGATCGCACGTGGATCGACGGCGGTCTTCCTGACTCCTGAGACACTGGCTCGGGGCGATCAGTCGACGGGCTGGCTGCCGCTCAAAACCAAGGGGAGCGTCAGCGGCATCGCTCGATGGCTCTATCATTCCGACGAATGGTCCAAGCACCACGCGATTTTCGAGGGCTTGCCCACGGGGGGTCTGATGGACTATACCGTCTATCGCGAGCTGATCCCCGATGCGGTCTTCATGGGGATGGAGCCGCCGGCAGATGCGGTGGCCGGTGGGATCAATGCCTCTCAGGCCTATCAGTCGGGCCTGACGGTGGCGGTGTACAAGCTCGGCGCCGGCGAGTTCATCCTGAACTCGCTGCGGATTCGCGAACACCTGAGCAAACAGCCGGTGGCGGATCGTCTGCTGCTGAACCTGCTTCGCTTCGCAGGACGCGAGGCGGGCAAGCCGCTTGCAGCGGAGGCGGCCGACCTCGAAGCGAGGCTCAAGGAAGCGGGCTACCCGTGATCCCGGCTTCCGGCCTGTTGCGTTGTCTGGTGTTGAAACGGCGGTCCGACGAACCCCAATGCGGCCTCGGGCAGAGACCCGATCTATAGAATCATGAACGTTGAAGAACGCATCCTGACCGCTCTTCGCTCGGAACAGCCCGACCGGGTCCCGATCCTTGTCCACTTCAACCCCTATGTTGAGGATTGGTACACCCATCTGCCGTCGTATGCCGAGGTGATTCTGGCGGCCGAACAGTATGCGGACGTACTCTTCAACTGGGACGCACCGGCCCCGCTCATGTTCACGGCGGCCCAACGGTGGATCGAACAGCGAGACCTGGGCAACGGGCAGACCGAACATATCATCCATACGCCCGACGGCCCGATCAACGAGATCGCCCGGGAGAGCTGGCATGGACACGAGGTGATCAAGCGGTGGATCCACTCGGCCGACGATGCTCGCAGGGTTTTGTCCATGCCGTACCTGCCCTGCAAGCCCGACCTCGAACGCTTCTTCGACGCCAAGGTTCGCCTCAGAGGACGCGGCGTCGCGCAGGCAACCTTCTGCGAGCCGAACGTTGTGTTCGAATGGCTCGATGAGTCCCTGTTTGCATCGCCCGACGGACCCGACCGCGGGCTGATTCGCGACCTGATTCAGACGGCCTACGATCGCATCCGCGACGTTTTGCGGATGTGTCTCGACGCGGGCGTCGGACCGATCTATGCCTTCCGGTCGGCACAGGGAGGTCTGATCGGGCACCTGTCCGACGAGGACTTCGATGAGTTCGTCATCGAACCCACCCGCCGGCTGATCGAACTCGTCCACGAATACGACGAAACCTATGTGATCCTCAAGAACCGCGGGCGTCTGGCGCTCATTCTCGATCGGCTGGCGACCCTCCGGATGGATGGACTGGAGGTCATCGAACCCCCACTGGCCGGAGATCGCAGCCTCACCTACGTCAAGGATCGAATCGGCAAGCGGGTCTGTCTGATCGCCAATCTGGGAGCTGAGGAGCTCAACACCCGCAGCACCACAGAGGTCGAGCGGATGGTCCAGCAGTCTCTGGCAGCCGGGGCACCCGGCGGAGGCTTCATCCTGAGCCCCTGCCCGTCGACGCTCGATCGCGACCTGCCGGCTCAGGCCTCGGCGAACCTCGTGCACTGCCTTAAAACGGCCCATGAACTGGGCAAGTATCCCCTGCGGACCTGATCGACTGCACAGCAGGCGGCGCAACCCCGCGGTATCGGGAAACCCGAACGGCCCAAGGAGACCAGGTTATGAGTTCCGTGAAATCCACCCGAAGGATCGTGTGGTTTGTCCTCGGCCTCGTCGTCGGACTGGCCGTGGCCGAACTCTGGCGACCCCTCAGCGCCGAGGCCCAGATCCCCGATGCGGGGCGACAGCTCCTGGACCTCCAGCAATCCACCGGCGAGAGCAACCGTCTGCTCAGCGAGATCCTGTCGGTACTCCAGAAGGGTACGCTCAAGGTCCGGATCGCCGAACCCGAGAAGACTACCAAGCCGCCGCAGGTTCGATAGCCGCGCTATCGGCCACCACACCTGGATCGGTTCGATGGTCGGTTAAGACCCACGGTCTGGCCCACGTCGGGCAAAAGCCGTCGAACGGCATCGCTTGCCGCCCCATGACCGACGCCCCGCGCCGGGCCTCGGCATGGCGGCCGCCGAGGCCCAATCGACCCCTCTTACGTCCGATAATCCACACCATATGCATCACATTCTTTCGTTACGTCTTGCCCTGCAACAACCTGCAACGTTCGCATCGGATTTGAATAAATCCGACCTTCCCCACTTCCGATAATTCACGTGCAGAGAGCGTGGGGGCTTCGCCCCTCAATGACGCGTTCAATGGTGTCTCGCCCGCGAAATGCGCGGTGGGACGCATGACATGTTGGATTGGAGTACCGACGAGGTCGCATGGCCTCGGTTCGCGAGAGCATCGCCATGAGTACACGCCCTTCCGATCAGAACACAGGGCACGTGCAGAGCCGGCTGACGCGGTGGGTGGCCGCTCAGACGGTTATCCTTCTGTTGTTTGCACCGTATCTGGCGAATCTCTGCGACGATTTCGCCCGCTTCTCCCGCCTCTGGACCTTGCGCGATGCCCTCGTGTTGATGATGTGCATGGTTGGCATCGCTGTGGTGAGCGTTCTGGTCGACGAAGGGCTCGTGCGTCTGAATCGCCCCGGCCTGGTTCGCCTCTATCGACATCTCTTCGTGCTCGCGCTGGGCGGCGGACTGCTCGCCAATCTGTGCTTCTACACGGCCCGGCCCGTCGGCTATCGGATTGATCGTCTGGGGCCCGAGGCGGCCACCGCCTGGCTGATCCTGTTCGCCCTCGTGGGCTACTCCCTGAGCCGTCCGCACGGGTGGCTTCTGCCGGCCGCCCGGCGATTGGCGTTGATCGTCTCGCCGGCGTGCTTGTTCGTGGCGATCCGGCTGTTGAGCCTGAATGGCTATCCGTCGCCGTCGGACCGGTTCCACACGCCGCCGGACATTCAACCAACGAAACCTGTGGATTCGTCGATCGAGCAGTTGTCGGCGGTGGCCACACGACCGGCCAGGCCGGTCTATGCGAGCGCATCGACGAAGTCGGTCCCCGTCTCGTCATCGATCCCGATCTACTGCTTCATCTTTGACGAATGGTCGTACCCTCGAACCTTTCGAGACGGACAGATTCGTCCCGAGTTCGCCCATCTGTCGAGACTGGCACGAGAGTCCCTGGTCTTCCACGATGCACATTCGCCGTGGGGCGCCACGGAACGGTCGATGCCCAACTTCCTCTTCCAGACCAGTCTCTCGGTGCACCGCGAAGGAGGGCGGGTTGGCTTCGTCACCCAGGGCCGGTCCGCCGATTCGCAGCAACAGAACTCCCTGTTCCGCCTCTTCGACGGCCGTGGCTATCGCACGATGATGGTGGGGTTCTTCCTGCCCTACAAACTCTGGCTCACCGGTCAGGTGGACGTCTGCCGCACCTACTGCTGGCTGCCGATGGGCGAAGGAGTCGTGGGGCGTGCCGGCATGCACCTCCTGAACGCGATGAACCACTGGACCGACCCCTGGTCGCGGTTCGTCTTCGAGAAGGAGATCTCCGCACGGCGATGGGATCATGCCGTTGGCGTCCATCAGCATCTCTGGTCGGATGTCCGTCACGTCCTTCAGGCAGAGCCCTGCAACACGCTGGCCGTCTTTCACTATCCGCTGCCTCACACACCCAACATCTTCGCACCCGACGGAACGCTCCTGTCGCCACGAGCGACCGGATGGTCGATGAATGACGCCGTGGGATACGAGCGGAACCTCCTGTTCCTCGACCACCGGATAGGAGAGCTGGTGCGGATCCTTGAAGACGCAGGCCGATACGACGACGCGCTGCTCATACTGACTTCGGACCATTCCTGGCGGTACGATCCGGCCCGGGCCCCCGAGTCGGGCGAGGGAGCATACACCCACGTACCGCTGCTGATCAAGCTGCCGAAGCAGAAGGCCCGAGGACCGATCTCCGTGCGAATGGACACGTGCCATCTCGGCCTGCTCATTCGATGCATCCTCGACAACAATTCCGATCCGGCGGAACTCGTACAGCGGCTGGAATCGGGAACAACGATTGCCGACCGCCTGGTACCGGCAAGGACGCACGGTGCCGGTCGGGGAAACGCCGATCCCTGTGAGCGCCCGCTGAACAGAGTCGTCCGATGTGACGATGGGAGTTGACGTGATGCACGGAACGATTTTGGGATATGTCGATCCAACCGCAGGAAGCATCCTGTTGCAGCTTGTTCTTGGAACGCTGGTCGGCGTGGTCCTCTATCTGCGGAATGGAATCGCCCGCGTGTTTCGGCGGAGCAAGCACTCGGAGAAGCCGGCGTACTCGGATAACGCCTGAACGATAGAGCGACGAACGGGTGGAGACCGTATTCATGACGATGGTGGCCGAACAACCGATCCGGCAGGCCGCGTCCTTTCGCGATCCCGGCGGGTTCGTCTTCGAACTCGACGGGCGGGTGTTCCGCGCGATCGGGGGGCCCTGTCTGGACAGCATCCAGTCGCTGCACACCAGCGGGCTGCTTCGGCAACTCATCGATGATGGGCTGGTTGTCCCGTCGGAACAGGTCGACGATCCCGAGATGCTGCACGTCCTGCACGAAACCTATCCACAGGCCGCCGGGTTCCTGGAGCATCGGCGGATCGAGACGATCACGTATCCCTACGAGTGGTCGGTCTCCATGCTCGTCGACGCCGGCATCCTGACGCTCGACCTTCAGATGCGCCTGCTGGAGCACGGACTCTCGCTCAAGGACGCCACCGCCTACAACATCCAATTCGACAACGGCCGGCCGGTCTTCATCGACCTGCCCTCGATCGAGCGCCCCCCGCGGCTCGACGTCTGGATCGCCCTGGGCCAGTTCAATCGCATGTTCACCGTGCCGCTCCTGCTCAACGAGCGAAAAGGGCAGTCGCTGCGATCGTATTTTCTGGCGGACCTCGACGGCCGCAATCTTAGCGACGTGCGGCGGGCCTTCGGGCGGCTCGAGATGCTCAGCCCGGCCCTGCTGCTCGATGTGAGCGTCCCCTATTGGCTCGAACGATGGTCGGGCAGCCGGACCCACACGGCCCCCCGGCGGATTCAACCCGCGTCGACCCGTCCCGAGGCGCAGCTCTTCAACCTCCGCAGGCTTCGTCACAAGCTCCAGGGCTTCGCGGTGCGATACCGTCCCCAGGGGCATTGGGCGCGCTATACCGACAATTGCAGCTACAGCCAGACGTCGCAGCAATCGAAGATGGAGGCCGTCCGCCGATTCCTCGACGATCGGATGCCCGAGACCGTGCTGGACATCGGTTCCAACACAGGCCGATACGCAGCCCTGGCGGCCGGATGCGGCGCAAAGGTGATCGCTATCGACAGCGATCCGGACAGCATCGAACTGCTCTATCGGCGGGTCAAGCAGGGCGCCCCGTCGATACTGCCGATGTGCGTGGACATCGCCAATCCCAGTCCGGGCATCGGATATCGCAATCGCGAGCGGGCGGGCTTCCTGGATCGCGTGCAGGCCGACGGTGTGCTGGCCCTGGCGCTCATCCATCACCTCCACGTGACGTGCAATCTGCCCCTCGAACACATTCGAGACCTCCTGGCCGATCTGACGCGCCGGTACCTCGTCCTGGAGTTCGTGCCCCCTGCCGACGCGATGTTCCAGGAACTGACCGAGTTCCGCACCGACCTCTTCGAGGACTTCACGCTCGAACGATGCCTGGAGGTGTTCGGCGGTCGCTTCCGACTGATCGGGCGCGAACCCATCACCGACTGCCTCCGAACCCTTCTGTTTTTCGAGAAGACACGATAGCGGCCGGCACCAACAGCAAAGCCCCGACCGTCTCGATCATCGGATCCCGCCCCAAGCGGGCCCAAAGACCCAAGACGACATGAGGGGGGTGTTGCTATCTCGACCCTCCAGACGGGGGGATGGGCGTGTGAGAAGTTGCGCTAGGCCCTGCACCGTATTGCCCACAGCAATCCGAGGGCGGCCAGGACGAGCATCAACGGCGGGGCGGTGCCGCTGCCGCACTTCCAGACGACATCGGCACGCCTGTCGGTGTCCATGAGGACCACGGTGGTTCTGTTGGCATCCTCCGACGCGTGGTTCACATCGTCGGGGTAGTTCGGATCATAGAGTCTCCAGTACTGGAATCCTTTGCCCTCGAACGGTGTGGCCGTCAGCATGACGGGTGTGCCGGCCGGGTAGATAAAAGGCGGCAGTCTCGGATCGTTCGGGTCGATGGCGACGGAGCCCTGGATACCGTTGATGATCCCCAACTCCAGCGTGTAGTACTGAGGCGGCTTGGGGTACTCGTCGGCCCCCATGTCCACACGGAGGCCCATGACACGGGGCTTGCCGTCGAGATCGGTCTGGCCGGTGTAGGTTCGGTTGGGGTCCCCGGTGTCGGTACAGGGAGAGTCAGACGTCAGGTGGTTATCGTTGTCGTATGGGATGTTCGGATCGCCGTCGGGTCCGTTGGGGTCCCGAAACAGGGGATCGCTGTCGAGGTTGCCCGTGCCCCAGTTCAGAGTGACCTGGAAGCCCTTGAAGACGCCGGCCTGACCACCCTGAATGTCACAGTACGATACCGTGGTGATCGCCCCGTAGGCGGGCGCACCGCCATCGCTTCCCAGAGAAAGCTGCGCTCCGCCCTTGAAGGCCGCGTTGTTCCAGAGAATGCAGTTCGTCAGTTCGATATACGAGTGCCACCCCCCGAAGCAGGAGACACCTCCGCCGAAGGTCCCGGCAGAGTTGTTGACGATCGTGCAATTGATCAGGGTGCTGAGGGACGTCTCGCCGCCGATGGCGATGGCCCCGCCACCCCATCCGTCCACCTTGCCGAAGACGCTCCACCAGTACCCGTCGGCATGGTTTCCGCTCAGCAGGCAGTTTCGGATGACGGCGTCCGGACCGAGTGCGCAGATCCCGCCGCCCAGAATCGCAGAGTTGCCGTGGAATCTGCATGCGGTGATGGTGGGACCTCCCCCGCCGAGATCAGAATATACCCCGATTCCCCCGCCCATGACGGCCCGATTGTTCAGAAAGACACAGTGCGTGATCGTCGGTTTGGTGTACGTGCAGTAAACGGCCCCGCCAAATGTATCGTTGGGGTCACTGGACGAGCCGGACATGTCTCCGGGCAGGTAGCCGTTCATGATGGTTAGGCCCGACAGAACCGCGTTGGGCCCTTCGCTCCGTTTCAGGATGAAGCCGCGGTGGGGATCGGCCTCGGTGCCCTGACAATCGATAACGGTGGCCTCAACGATGTTCGGATCGTTGGGGGCGATGCCATGGATCGCAATGTTTTTGCCCATGAAGTCGATGTCTCGATTGCCGGCTCCGGTGTAGGTCCCCGGCTCGACGATGATTTCATCGCCGGCCACAGAGGCGTCGACGGCGGACTGGATGGTCGAGTAGTCCGTGGGCACGCGTCGGACTTCCGCAGTCACTTGCGACGTGATGAACGCCAGTGAAATCGACGACAGGATGCAAATAGCTCGTCGTTTCATGGGTTTCCTCCTGCGGCCTCGGGCTTAGGTTCTGCTGCCGCTCAAGGCGAGCGATTGAGATGCATGAAAAGAACGGGGAAGGACGTCCTGGCGGAGGGGGCTCGCCCATGCCCTCCAACCCAATAGTATACACAGTTGCCATGTCCGCAGGCCAATGGGCTGAGGTGTTCCCCCCGGCCTCGTCAGTTTCGATGCAGAGCAGGCAGAAGGGGAGAACGCAGCGATAAGGTCATGGCGGCCCAAGCCGAGCCGATGCCGACGACGCCCATGGCGCCGAGGGTCAGGGCGAGTGAGAGCCACGGCACCGATTCCGGCTGGGCGCGGAGGTGAGGGGCGGCGGCCAGGATGGCCGAGGACCCGCCGACGGCAATGCCCAACAGCAGGAGCGCGGCATGTTCGCTGAGGACGATCCATTTCAGGGCGCGTCGTCCAAAGCCGAGGGCCTGTAGCACGGCCAGCTCGGTCCGGCGCTCAAAGACGCCTCGGACCAGGACCGCTGCCAGCGCCAAGGTGCCCAGGACCATGCCCAGCCCCCCGAGGGTCGCGAACACCGAGAGGTAGGTGTTTTCGACGGCCATGTAGCGGCCGAGCCGTTCGGTGGCCGGGACCAGGATCATCCCGTAGTCGCTCAAGGCCGATTCCAGGGTCTTTCGCAGCTCGGCGGCGCCGTCGCCCCTCGCCTCGATCAGGAAGAAGCTGCGGCCGACCACCGATGGGAAGAGTTGGAGGAACCTCGATTCGGCAATGATCATTTCGCCCTGCAAGGCGCTGCCGCTGAGCATCGCGATGATCCGCAGTCGGACGGTCTGCCCGAGGTCGTCGGTTATCGAGAGGTCCTGGCCGAGGCCCAGGTGCAGGAGCCACCGGACCGTGCTCTCGTCGCCGATGGTGGGGATCGCTCCGTCGACGTAAACATGGTTCAGAAGGAGCCAGGGATTGGCCTGCTGCTGTCTGGTTTGCGCCTGGCTGGAGGCAAACAGGAACCCTCCGCGTAGAATCATCGCGTCGGGTGCACCCAGGATTCGCGGGCGGTTCGGGGGGTAGAGGTTCAGGCAACTCGCGTCGTCGCCGGCACGGAGGCGGAAGGGGTAGATCACCGTTTCTTTGCTGGCGCGCGAGGAAAGCGGAGGCAGGTTCAGGGCCTTGCGTCCCTCGTCGAACGACAGGTTGTGCAGGATGGGCACGGTCGACTCGGCCACGAAGGTGAATCCGCCCGTGCCCGACTGGCGTCCGCCGTCGACATCGGGACGGCGGCGATGCACGGCCGTGACGATCAGGATGAAGCAGGCGCAGGCGATCAGGGCGACGGTGGTGAGGCTGCGGCGGGGGTTCCGCCCGATATTGCGGAGGGCCAGCCGGGTGAGGCTTGCCAGGGGCGATCGGCGATTGGGCGATCGGCTGACCTGGTGCATCAGGTCGGCCAGTGCGGTGAGGGCAGCGATCAGGACGGAGACGCCGATCCCGAAGAACGCCGGGACAGGGACACGCACGGCAACGACGAAGAGGGCGATTGCGGCGACGATCGACAGGATGAGAATCGCCCGGCGGACCTTTGCGGACCGCGTGGAAGCCTCGCCGGTCGTGTCGGGCGTCGCGCCTGTCAACAAGGCCGTTGGGGTCAGGCGGGTCATGCCTCGAAGGGCCCATGCGATGGAGGCCAGCCCGACAAATGCACTGGCGCCGGCTCCGATGAGGAACGTCGTCGGTGAGAAGTGGGTTCTCAGAATCGGGGGGGTGGCTGCTGCGGACCACCAGGTTTGAAGCCCTGCCAGCATGAGGGAGGCATAGCCGCCGGCCCCCAGAAGACCGATCGCCGCGCCGAGGATCGCCAGAATCGCGCCCTCGACGAAGAGGTGCCAGGCCACGCGTCGAGGGGTGAGCCCGACCGCCAGGAGGATTCCGATCTGGCGCCCGCGTTGTTCGACGCTGAGCCGAAAGAGCAGGGCGACCAGCAGGGCCGCCGCGGCGATCAGGAAGAAGCTGAATCCCACGAAGAGGCCGGAGAAGTCCGTATTGCCTCCGGCGGCCTCGATGGCCTGTTTGCGGATCGGCTCGAAGGTCAGCCCGAACCGGTCGGGGGGCATCCGCGACAGGAGGTCTCGCTCGAATCGGGCGGCGGCGGCGGCCACATCGGTCCCGGCGGCCAGCACCCGGCGCAAGGAGGTGAGGCGGCCGAATCGTTCATGAGACTGCGTCCACAGTAACTGTCCCATGCCGAGGGCGATGAACGCCTTCGGGGCCGGACCGTAGCGTTTCCAGTAGTCCTCATCCTTCGGGCGAATCTGCTTCATGTCGATGGGGAAGGGAGGATCCCAGTCGGACATGCTTTGGGCGTTGGTGACGCCTTCGTACTCGGGCGCCCATCCGCGATCGGCAGCGGCCTCATCGAGCTTCACAATGCCCCTAACGCGGAACTCCCGCGTCTGCGAGCGGATCTCGCCGAACGAGCTGACGACTCGGTAGGTCATGCGGATGGTCCGGCCGGGAGCGATTCCGAGATCCTGAGCGGCCCATTCGTTGAGCAGGATTTCATCTTCGGCGAGTTTCGGGACAACGGAGCCATCGACCAGCCGCAGGGGCATTCGGGCCGAGTCCGATGCGTCGATGGCGGCGACCGTGGCATAGGGGATCGACGGCGCCGGCGGAGAGGACGGCGGGGGATCGAGCGAGAGGCTGTCGGCCAGATAGGTCAGGACGCCCGCCAAGGGCGGAGCCGGGGCGCCTGTGCAGGCACGTCCGATCGCGGGATCGATCAGGATGCTCTCGCTCTCGATGGCGAGGTAGCCTCTCTCGGCGTCGCGTCGGAGGCGAAGGCCGATGTCGTCGAGCGTGAGTCGGTCTCTGAGGCGTTGCTGCAAGGGTTTCGAGGGCTTGGCGCTGTCGCTTCCGGAACCGGCGGACAGCATGGCATTGCACCGTCCGGGGCGTTTGAGGGCCCGCTGGAGGACGGCGAGTGGGACATAGGCATTCAGGGGGGGTGCCGACGAGGGGCGCAGGGCGAATCGACCCAGGTCTTCGGCGGGGATGATGCGATCGACGGTCAGGCGGATGGAGACGACGTTCCGATCGCGCCGTCCGAAGAGCAGCTCGCCCCAGATCGCGTCGGCTCGCGGGATCCTCAGCAGGAGGTCGTCGCCGAGGCGAACGCTTAGCGCCTTGGCCAGCGGTTCGTTGAGTGTGATGCGACGCGTAGTCGATGGGACCGTGGAGGCGGATGGCGGTGTGGACCTTGCGGAGTCCGGGGTGGCTCGGAGTCGCCAGAATCGCTCGTCGACGCCTAAGACCTCGGCGCGACCGACCCTTGCAGAACCGTCGGCTCGTTCGAGGGCGCCGCGGGTCAGAATAATCGGCGCGAGGAGCTCAGCGGAGGAGGTCTTTGGTGTGTCTCCCGCGTCGCCGCCGGCCAGCGCCTCGCGGAAGAATCTGGGGCAGACCAACGCATGGTCGATGCGTCCCAGCCCGCCCAGGGCGAACTCGCGGAGACTGCCTCGCATCGAATCGCCGACGATCAGGGCGCCGGTCAGAACGGCCGAGCACACGCCGACGGCCAGGACGGTACAGAGATGCGGCCAGCGATACCAAAGGAGGTCACGAACAAGAAGCGTCGACGATCGCACACGCGCACCCGGATTCCTGCCCACTCCGACGGTCCGCGATTCTACCATGTCGGCGGATGCTTAGAACGGCCGACACGGGCAGGGAACTACCTCATACGGCAGAGACCTCCAAGACTCCACCGCCACGCCGGCGATCGGAGCGATCCAACGCCCGAGGCGTGCTACTTCTTTTCGTCCTCTTGCGAGGCGACCGCGGTGGCCTTGGCATCCTTCTTTGCGGTCTTGGTGTCCTTGTCTGCGGTCTTGGTCTTGCTGCTGCGGGCCTTGGTTTTGGTCTTGTTCTTGGTCTTGGCATCGGCGACTGCCGAGTGCTTACCCTTGGTCGCGGTGCCCTTCTTGGCAGTGGCCTTGTGGGCAGCGCTCTTGCTCGACGCCTTGCCCTTGGTGTTGTGGGCTACAGCCGACTTGGACGACTTCTTGGAGGTCTTTCCGGCCGTGCGCGTGGCCTTGTGGCTCGCCGAGGATTTGCCGTGCTTGGTCTTGGCCGTATGCGCCTTTGCGGACGAACTCTTGGCAGTATGGGTCTTGGCGGCCGAGGCGGCTACCTTCGCGCCCTTGGGAGCCTCGGCGGAGATCGGCGGAAGGTCGGACGGCGGAACGTCAACCGGCGCCGCATTGGGCTTCTCGACCAGGACAGACTTATCGGGGATGACGATGGGAGAACCGACGGGCTTGGCATCCAGCGGCGGAACGATCGGCGCCGCCTTCGGCGACGACAGGTCACCGGTCAGGGGCGCCGGAGCGGGGCTGTTCGCCTTGGTTGTGTTGAAGGTGTCCGTACCTTGCACCTTCGCCTGGCAAGCCCCACACGTCAACAGCATCAATCCACAAATGGCAACACATCGTTTCATTGGACGCCCCTATCCAATAGTGAGACGGCACCCTCTTCCGGTGGGAGACGCTCCCCCCTGAATGGAACTGTGGACCGTTTTGGCACCGCACCTTGCGCGATCCACAGCAGACTATCATGCCTTCCAGGACGTCCGGAATCAAGAGGGAGTCCTGCATAGAGTAGGTCGGGGAATGGTAGGCTCTGAAACCGACAGTACCTCATTCGGGTGGTCCGGGGGTTCGCAGGCTCGAAGGGAATCGGAGGGAGGTGTCGTCATGTAGTGTTAAGTACTTAACATGTTGTCCAGGGCCGCATCGAGGGTCTGGAAGGCGAATGGGTAGCCGTGTTTGGACGCGACATGGGGTCGGACACGCTGACTGGCCAACACGACATCTGCCCCACCACCGACGGTCAGTTTGAGGAGAGCGGATGGAACCCTAAGTAAACTGGGGCGGTTCATGATACGTCCAAGTACTTGAGCGAAATGGCGGGACGTCACAGGTTCAGGAGACACCGCATTGAGGGCCCCTTCGAGGTTCGGTCGAGTCAATGAAAGGATTAACATATCGACCAGATCCTGGTAATGAATCCAGCTCATCCACTGACGGCCGTCGCCGGTCGGTCCGCCGAGAAACCACCGGAATACAGGAAGGAGAGTGGCCAGGGCACCCCCCGCAGGATCGAGCACCACACCGAATCGCGCCCGGACGACGCGGGTGCCTGTTTCGGCGGCGCGCTGAGCCTCGGCCTCCCAGGCCACACACACCTCTGAAAGGAAGCCTTGTCCCGGTGGGCTGTCCTCATCAAGCCACTGATCGCCGCGATGGCCGTAGTATCCCACGGCCGAGGCATTGACCAGAATGCCACACCGGCCGGCCGATCGCCCGATGGCATCGACGACGTGCCGAGTTGCGAGCACCCGACTGTCGCGGATGTGCCGTTTCTGCTCTGCGTTCCATCGGTGGGCGAAGAGGTTCTCGCCGGCCAAGTTGATGACCGCATCACAGCGTGCGATCTCCTCCTGCCAGGTTCCGGCCTGTGTGGGGTCGCCGTGGATCGACATAGTGCCCGATGCGGTCGTCGATACCCTGGGGGATCGGGTCAGAAGAACGACCTCATGTCCCTGTTGTCGGAGAGTGGGTATCAGCCGGCGTCCCACCAGTCCTGTACCGCCAGTGATGAAGACTCGCATGATGGCAGCTCCTGAATCGCCGCGGCGCGTGCGGCGGGCCCACGACATGAAGGCGGAGGGGACGATCGATACGCGGACCGTCGGGGGCGTGGGTCCTCCGCGTTCGTCAGGCCAGGATGGCCGGCACGGTCTGGGTGGCCGGACCGACGACGAGAACATTCGCCCAGGCCGCTCTGAATTTTGGGTCGAGCGTGGTCACCACGATCTTGGCACCGGCCTCATGAGCAATCATGGGCAGCATGGCGGCCGGATAGACCTGGGCCGAGGTGCCCACGACAAGCATGGCGTCGCAGCGTCGGCAGGCATCTTCGGAGCTCTGCCAGGCGTCGGGCGGAAGCGACTCGCCGAAGAAGACGATGGCCGGTCTCATTCGCCCTCGGCAGACTTCGCACTTGGGCAGGAGAGGGCCGAGGACCCGCGCGAGGCGGAGTCGCCTTCCCAGGCGTGGCAGCGGCTCGGCGAGCTGCTCGACCATGGCATGGAGCTGTTGTCTGGGCAGGTCCTTTCGCCAGCCGCACTGATCGCACTGCACGGCATAAACGGTGCCATGAAGTTCATGGACGGTCGTGCTGCCGGCGGCCTGATGCAGGCCGTCGATGTTCTGTGTGGTTACCGTGACGGGCTTGCGCCGCTCGATGTCGGCGATGGCCAGATGGGCATCGTTGGGTTCGGCGCGAACGGCGTCGCCGATGCCGGCATATACGAACTCGCGCAGTCGGTCGGGCTGGGTGATGATCACGCGCGTCAGGCCGATGAGCGTGGCGAATTCCTCGGGCGGGAAACGCTCCCAGATCCCGCCCTCGTCTCGGAAGGTGGGGATCCCGCTTTCGGCCGAGAGCCCGGCTCCGGAGAAGACGACAATCCGGCGAGCACCGGCGAAGATGTGACGAGCGGAGGTCAGGGCGTCGCACTGGTCCATCGCGGAGGATTCCTTCTGGGACAACGGCCGGGTCCCATGCAAACGAACGAGTGGTTCCGGGAGGATACGCATCGGAAGGCGTCGCGTCGGCGGTCGCCCTCCCGGTGTCCTATGGGTGAGGAGCCCGGCCCCGCCGGAAGCCCACCCTGTCGCCCACGCTCTTCTATTACGGGGGGCACTGTGCACAGAACGACCGGAAGGCCTCTGTGGACAGGTAGCGATCCCCGCGGTCGGGCAGGATGCAGACCACCGTGGACCCGCGGGGGAGGTCGCGAGCGACCTGAACGGAGCCCCAGACGGCAGCTCCGCTGCTCAGCCCGCAGAAGACCCCCTCGCGCTGCATCAGGTCTCGCATGGTCTCGAAAGCGTCCTCGTCTTTACAGATCCGTACGTCGTCCAGGACGTCACGCTTGTAGATGGACGGGACCATGGATTCGGTCAGGTTCTTCAGGCCCTGGATGGTATGCCCGATGGTCGGTTCGATCGCCACGACGCGAACGCGTGCGGAGGACTCTCGGAACCTTCGGGTGCAGCCCATGAGGGTTCCGCTGGTGCCCAGTCCGGCGACGAAGACGGTGAGTTCGCCACCGGTGTCGCGGAGGATTTCCGGCGCGGTCGTCTCGTAGTGGCTCAGGGGATTGGCCGGATTGCTGAACTGGTCGGGCATGAAATACTGTTCGGAGCTGCTCTCGAAGACGTGCTGGGCGCGTTTGATCGCCCCGTCGGTCTTATCGCAGGCAGCGGTAATCTCGACTTCGGCACCGAAGGCCGTCAGGATGGCTCGGCGTTCCTGGCTGACACACGCGGGCATGCACAGCTTGAGCCGGTATCCCTTGGCGCTGGCCACCATGGCCAGTCCGATGCCGGTATTGCCCGAGGTGGGTTCGAGGATGGTCTTGTCGTGTGTCAGTTCTCCCGATTCCTCGGCCTTCTCGATCATATAGAGGGCCGGGCGGTCCTTGACGGACCCGCCGGGGTTGTTGCCCTCGAGTTTGCAGAGAATACGAACGCCGGTCTTGTCGGTGCTCCAGATATTGCGAAGTTCGACCATGGGCGTATTGCCGATGGCGTCGAGAAGACTCTGGTATCGGATCCTGGACTTGGGCTGCGTTGCCGTGGTCATCGTGTCAGCGTCCCTTAGTAAGTAGCTTCCTCCAGACCTTCAATTTACATTCGCCGAGGGGGCGCGGCAAGGCAACTTTGAACCTTCGGAACGTCGCCGAATCCGTGTTCGGATTGAATTCGGGGCCGCTAGGAGGTAGGTTTTACGCTTCACGATCCCGGCGTACCGGGCGTATCCAGACCCTTGGAGGTATCGGGTAATGCAGGACCAGGGATTGAATCGTAGGGCGTTTCTGGGAACCACGGGCACAGGAGCAGCCCTGACGGCATTGGGCACCATGGCGTACTCCGGCACGGCCGAAGCCCAGGAGAAGGCCGGGACGGATTCGGCGGGGAAGTTTGCGTTTCAGCGGGTAACGGGTATGAAGGTCGGCATGCTGACCAACCCGTTCGGCGGCGAGCCGCTCGAACGAGTGCTGGATTTCGCCAAGGACGCGGGGATTCAATGCCTGGAGTGCAACGCCTGGCCGGGCAGCAAGCACGTCGACCCCACGAAGATCGACGCCGCCGAGGCCGATCGGATCAAGCAGATGGTGGCCGCTCGTGGATTGGAGATCAGCGGTCTGGCGTATTACGAGGACATCGCCGACTCCAAGAAGGGCCCTGGGGTTCAGCGACACGCCCTGAAGCTGGTCGAGGCGGCAGCGCTGCTGGGCGTTCCGACCGTGTGCATGTGTGCCGGTTGGCCTGTGGACGGCATGTCGAAGATCGACACGATCCGCAAGGTTCTGCCAGGCCGGTTCGCACCGGTGCTGGCGCTGGCCAAGAGCAAGGGTGTTCGAATTGCGATAGAGAACTACTTCGCCACGAACCTTCAGGGGCTGGACACGTTCGAGGTCCTCTTCGACACGATCAAAGACGACAACTTCGGTTTGAACTACGACCCGTCGCACCTGTATCACCAGGAGTGCGATCACCTGCTGCCAGTGTCGATGTTCCCCAAACGGATATTCCACACCCACGCAAAGGACACCCTGGTCGATCGCGCAAAGAGGGCCAAGGTCGGCATTCTCGCGGACGACTGGTGGCAGTACGTGATCCCGGGGCTGGGCAATATCCAGTGGGGCGAGTACGTCAGCCATCTGCGGAAGAACGGATATAACGGCGTCATGAGTATCGAGCACGAGGACGGATCGTTGAATCGTGAACAGGGGTTCATCCTCGCCGCCCGATTCCTCCGGCAGTTCTGCTAAGGGGGGCGTGTCTGAGACGGAGGTATTCCCGTGTCGCGCTTCAACAGTGTGATCGTACTGTGGTGTCTCCTGTCGGTGATGGGACTGTTGCCCGGCTGTCAGAAGGAATCTCGGGTAGCGCTCAGAGTCCCACCGACAGACGAACCCGCACCGACGACGGCGGCCGCCCCGATCGAAATCAATCCGATTCAGGTCGGGGCCGAGGGGAAAGCCGAGCCCGTTCCGCCGAGCGAGCCGGTTCGCCCGGCCCGTCGATTTGTCTTCCTCGTCACCGGCATCGGCGTGGAACCCACCACGGGCAGCGCGATCGATCGCAAGTCTTCGGCCATCGAAGCGGCCGTGGTCGAGGCCATCGGCCAGGCCGCCCGAGAGATCCAGCGCGACCCCAAAACGGGCAAGGCCCCCATCGAGTACAAGCTGGATATGGGCTCGGGGCTGACGGTGTTCGGCCAGCTCGTCCGCGGCGCCCCTCAGACTGTGGTACTTCTGGATCGCCACGGCCGGATCACCGAGCTGTGTTCCCGCAGCGGCGTGCTCGCCCATCCTCCCCATGGCAGTCGGACGCTCCAGTCGATCTTCGCCGCCACGAACGGGCAGTTCGTCCTGCAATCCACCCACCCGACCGATCAGCCGGGGCAGTATGGGGCGAAGGTGGGCTATTATCGCAAAGTCGATCCGGCCATGACTCAAACCGCCGAGAACTCCGAGCCACCCGTGATCGCAAGGTTGCCATAATCCCAACGCCCGGGCATCCCGGCGCCCGGGCACTGTGCGTCACCTCGCTGCGGAAGGAACAGACCGATGCGTCTCGCAATGAGTCTCCGTCTGACGGTTCTGCTCGTGTCATTCACGTTGCTGCTGGGCTTCGCCCTGTATCGAGCCGTCATCTTCGTTCCCGCTCCGGGCATCCGCTGAAACGCTGCGGCAACAGTGGACGTGAGGACAAAGCGGTTGCTGTTGACCCAGCGAGTCGGACGCCGAGCTGAGACCTTCCGGAATGTGAAGCATCAAGAGCTACTCTCCAATGACCAATGTCAGGGGCGTTGCTTCGCCGCCGGCATGCTTGACGCGCACAACCAGGTGCCGGGTGTCGGGCAGATACTTCCAGCCCTCGGGCAACTCGGGAATCGACGGAACCGCCGACAGCTTCCGATCGCCATATGACACCTCCGCCACCTTGGGGCAGTTGGCCAGCAGAATCGTGCTGAACTCGTTCGCGTAGAAGCTCACGGGCACCGTGAGGGTCTTGTCCGAAAGGGTCGGAGTGCCCAGCCTCGCATTGGACGACACGTGCAGCGTGGGCTGCCCCTGGCGTCGCACGCACACCGTCTTGATCTGCGGATCGTGTCCCTCGATGGTGACGCGATTCAGGATGATGTCCTCGGGATTGATGAACGGCCCGCAACGATCGGTCAGCCGCTTGTAGAGGCCGTCAGGGTAGGTCCCCTTCAGCTCCAGTTTCTCCTCGGCGAACTGGAGGTACTCACCGGAAACCGTCATGCCCTCGGCGATCTGCTTCCATGGGAACGACGGATCATAGGGGGCCAGCTTCTGAAGGTAATAGGCGTAGACCAGACCGCACCATTGCACGGGATTGCCCAGCCACGAGTGCGTGAAGAAGGTCGATCCGAAGACCGGGATCGAGGCATACAGCATCCATGGCTGACGATCCGGCGCCTGCCAGACGTACTGGAAGGCCATGCCCGTCCAGGCCCAGTAGATGGCGCGATCGAGATACCGGCGATCGCCCGTGATTTCGTAGGCATCCAGATAGGCGGCGATTGCGTAGGCCGAGCCGAGGACGTCGGGTTCGAAGATCGGGCATTCCCAGCCCTGGGCCCCGTGCGGTACAGCGAATCGCTCGTGATAGTCGAGGGCCTTGAGCCCGGCGGCCAGCGAGTCGGGATGCCCTGTAATCCGCGCGGTTCGGAGCAGGGCCTTGGCATGCAGCGCTACGATGCCCTGAGAGGCATAGCCCTCCGGCCCGAGCGCCTTGTGCTGCGCGCCCCCGCCCGGATGGAAGCCCCACACGCCGTCGGCGTTTCGGCCCTTGATGATGCCCGTGGCGTGGCCGATCATCGGGTGGATGGCCTGTGCGACGTGGCCCGTATAGAAGGGAGCGTTGCCGCTCATGATGTGACAGCAGGCCGCACTCAACAGGCCACTGACGTTGCCGTCCCGCAGCGTGTTGTTCCATATCAGGTGGGCCCGATCGAGCGAGGCCTTCCGCGTGGCCGCGTCGTCGGCCAGCAACGAGTCGAGCCAGAGAAATACGCCGAACTCGGGGGCGTTCGCCGGTGCCCAACCGACACAGTGGTTGGACTTCTGATCCTTCTCGCTCCACACCGTCTTCATGAATCCATACCGGCTCACCTCGTAGAGCTTCTGAAGGTCGAAGCGTTTGGCGGTCGGAGCAGGCGGCGGATTGAGTTTGAAATAGTCCTTCATGGCGGCCACCGCATCGCCACCCGGCCTGAGCACCACCTTGGCACTCAGCGTCACAGTCGATCCCGCCGGCATGTCATACGATTCGGCTGCGATCCGCTCGTTCTCGTTGACGTATTGCGGGAAGCTGGGCGCAAAAACCTCCATTAGGTGATTCTCTTGCTTGTGGACGAGATTCGGCGAGGCGAACACGGCGCAGGGCCCGTAGTCCTTGCCGTTCCATTTCTGGTTGGCATCCCAGATGAGGGTGACGGAGCCGACCTTCGTCGACGCCATCATCATCGGCACCGTGATCTTGAGCGGATCGACCATGAGGCGGTTGCTGATGGGCGGGGCGGCGTCGCGGGTACTGCTGCTGGGCTCGCCCTTGTCGAGGTATTCCAGCCCGGGCAGAAGGGCCTGGCCGCGGTCTTTGGTCGGCACGCCGTCGGCCACGCGGAGCGAGATCGGGCAGAAGCGGCGGAGCGGTGCGCCCTGCGGCGCGGTCAGCTCGCCCGTGACGGTGACGACGGGTTCGGTCGGATCGAGACTGTAGGTCAGCCGGGCGTCGAGTGGCTGTCCGGCAGGAGTCTGAAACTTTGCGGTAAATGTGACGATGGGCCGGCCGGAGTCGTCTCGAGCGGACACTTCGGGCGACGTCATCTTGCAGCGTGAGTTGCGGAAGGGTCCGGCTACTCGCTCTTGCGCCGGGAGCTTTTCCTTCGGAATGTGCTTGGCCGTGCCCACATGAACGTCGAGCAGGTCCGGCGCGATCGCGGCGGTTTGCCATTTGCCGTCTGTCGGCAACTGGAAGTGCGCGACCCATTCGACCTGCGATGATCCACTTGCATCGAGACGGACCCACACGATCCGGCAGGCGGGATTCTGGAGGATCACCTGATGCTCGCTGGCGTCGGCCCTGGTGAGCGGCTCGGCGCTCTGGTTCAGAATCGGCATGGCCTTGTGGACGCGAAAGTCCACCGGGCAGCCGGTGGCCCCGAAACACACGACGGCATCGGCTTCCAGCGAAACCATGGCGAAGTGCTGGCCGTTGCCGCCGCCGACCGGCGGGGCCTTGAACCACTGGACGAAGGTGGCCTCTTCATCGGGAGCCAGGACACGGTCTATCCGGCCCATGATGCGGACGTTGGGGTCATTGGTATCCCAGAGGTTGCCGGCCATTTCGCCGTAGCCCTTGCCGCTGTTGACGCAGAGTTTGAAGCTCATTCGCTCGCGGGTCGGCACCCAGGGCGCCTTGCCCCGGTTGCGGAGGGTCGCGCAGATCGGCAGGTCGTCGCCTTCGGTAACGACGGCTCGGCCGACGGTGACGTTCAGCAACTCAAGACCCGGCAGGAAGGCCAGGAGGCGAAGGCCAGCGGGCAGTGCCCCGCCTTCGGCAGTGATTCTGACCTTCCGCGCATCCGTCTTCAGGTTCTTGCCCAGAACGAACTGACCCACGCTCATCGGGCTGCCCGTCGCAGGCTCCATCCAGACGTCGGTCGGCTCACCGGCGGGCGTTCCGGCATCGCCGACGGGTTGGATCGTCAGCTTGACACCTTTGTCGCCAACAGAGCCGGCAGGAGATAACAACACACCCGCAAAGCCGGGGATGGGTTCTGAACCCACCTCGCCACCTCTGGTCGGGATGGCCATGATCCGCGGCTCGCCCCAATAGGCCCAGTCGTAGTTGCCTTTGCCGTCGATCGGATTGGTGACGAGCTGAAACTCGATTGTCTGCCCCTCGTATTCATCCAGCGGCACAACAACAGGCAGCCAGTTCCCGGGCATCTGGTCGCGGCTGAAGACCTGCTTGCCCTTGATGCGGATCATGAATCGCACCCCATTGGCGATCTTGTCCTTGTCCTGATTGATGACCGAGTCGAGGACGCAGGTCCAACCGAGGAACACGATCTGCCCCGTAATGGGGGGTGGGCCATCCGCTCGGGCAACACCCTTCTTGGGAATCTCGACGGAGTAGGTGATCGTGCCATCCCCGGTGCCGGCCGGGTGCATGTTGAGGGCGCGGTAGGAGGCCCGACCACTGGCGAGCTGACCGCGTGGACCCGGTTGCATCAGACCGTTCGGTAACTCAGGTCTGTACCGGTCGATCAGGTCGGCGATGAGTCCGGGGGAGCTGTCGGCCGCGGACAACATCGCCGCCCGGCCACCGGTGATCAGTCCCACCATCACGACGACGCCCAGCATCCTGCGCATGATCTGTCTCCATCCTGTCCAAGTGTTCTCAGGGAGGGCCATCCCCCCACGGCTGATGCTGCACTCATGCCTTAGGTCGGCGGTTGTCACGGCACGCGGTACTGCCGACACGCGCCGAGTGATCGACCCGTTTTCACGTCGATCGCCACCACATCATAGAGCCCTGCGGCCTGCGGAAGGTTAATGATCTCACGCAGTTCGTTCCGGCGGTAGCTCAGCCAGTGACTGTTCCGGACGGCGACCGTTTCGGAATGAACCATCCGGCCGGATGCGTTGCGCCATTCCAGCCGCCATTTCGTGGCGCGATCACCCGGCAATACCGGCAGGACGTCACGAACGTCGAGATCGAAGGCCAGCACACCGAGGGCCTTTCGCGGGTCCTTCTCGTCGGGGAAGATGCGAAACCGTGTTTCGCCTTCCCATTCGTCCAGGTAGCGGCGTTGCGAATCCTTCAGGGCATAGAGCACGTCCTGTCCGTCCCGCGCGACTTCCTTGAGGGCTTCTGTTTCCTTGAGGGCTTCGAGGCTCCGGGGGGGCATCCACATTTCGTGGACCAGAACATACTGAACGCCCAGCGCGGTCAGATGGCGGAGGCCCATGACCGTGGGAAAGTCCTCCAGCACGGGCCGGAGTTCCTCGTACAGGCCGGGCCAATAGCTGGCGTAGCCGTTCACCAGCGGTTGCCATGTGTGCACCGAATTGAACATGTACAAGGCATCGAGCGGTGTGCGGCGGACTGTCGTCGGCACAGGCAGCTCGATCAATGGCGCCTTAGGGTTGATTTCCGCGAGCCGCTTGTAGAGAGGATGAACGTCGTCGGGTGTGCCGCCCACCTTCTGCATGTCGAGCGGAATGCCCACATACTCAACGGCAATGAGCAGAACGGCAGCCGCTGCAACTGTTGCGCGCCACCCGGCGGAGGCAATCGCCCGGAGACATCGTTCCAGCCCGAGAGCCATGAGCACGGTCGCAAAGAGTTGTGCAAAGACATAGAAGCGGTACACCGATCGAACCGAGTTGAATGCCGGGAGCGTAAGAAACAGCAACCCGTAGGGGCCGGGAATCTTCAGAGGACCGACTCGGATCCACAGACCCAGCGAAAACAACAGGGCCAACAGGGCCGCCGCAAGGTAGAAGCGATAGACGTATCGGGTTCGCCGCTCGGCCGGGCCGGCGGTCTTGCGGAACAGGGCCGTCACTCCGCCGATGCCGGCCAGCAGCCCGAACGTAATACCTGGGAAACAGACGACCGGCCCCACGTCGTCGCGCCGATCGCGAAACGTGATGCCGAACCCGTTGTAATACAGCCGCTGCTGCACGCCCGGCACGAGCAATTGAGGCCACGTCATCGGTAGAGTCGGGCCATGGTAGAAGCCCATGTCGCGATGGTTCCGCTTGATTGTGACGAACAACGGAACGACCAGTCCCAGGCAGACCGCGCCCACCACCAGAAGCTTGTACCACAACCGGCCCCACGGGATGCGTCGGCAGAACCAGAGGAACCACAGGGCGCAGAACACGATGGCGAAGAGGGCATATTGATAGGAGCTGGTTAGCAGCCAGATCCCACAGAGACCGGCCAGAACGGCTCGAACCCATGTCGGCCGATCAATCAACCGGTGCAGCGATGCCATCAGGAACGGCACGGGATAGATGAACAGCGTCACGAGGCAGTAGCTCTCCGCGATCATGTAGGGACAGAATGCCATCGCCCCACCCGCCACGACCGACACACCCCGGGCGAGCCCCAACTGCGACACCCAGAGATAGGTGCCCAGGGCGGTCAGGAAGAACGCTCCCAGGATGATCAGGTTATAGCTCAGCGTGATGTTGTGGCTGAGGCGGTGCACCGGCCAGGTGGAGACGACCGGCGAAAGGATGTTCTCGGAATAGGTCATCACCCTGGGATGAGGGTAGAAGATGTTCGCATCCCAATAGCGCGACAGTCCGGTATCGAGCGCATGGTGGGTCCAGGCGATGATGTACAAACCGTGATAGGGTACGAGCAAGGTCCATTTCGGCACCAGCGGGATCTTCGAGCCGAGGTGCAGGATCATGGGCCAGGTCATGACCCCTGTCAGAATGAGGTGGATGGCCGCCGCGGCCAGATGCCGCCGCAGGCGCGCGCCGGATGAAGGTGGCGCAACCATGTGTGACTCTCCCTGAATGGCCTCCATTGGCGGAGACTCCCTGTGAAGGGCCCGCGATCGGGTCCGGAGTCGAGCGCGGTTCCCCTACTTGTCTGCCTCGGCCTTGAGCTGTCGGGCCTTGTCGCGGAGCGGACGCCAGACATATTCGGCCATCGTGGCGATAGCCCCGCGATCCGATGAGTCGCGGGCGACCGCGGCATAGGCCTCGATCATCCGGCGGGCGTTCTGCTCGGCCTGTTCGGCCAGTTTGGCTGCTTCGGCGAATCGTGCCCTGCCGGCATTGGCCTTGCCGGCCTTTCGGGCCTCTTCGGCGGCGGTTTGCGCGGCGGCGGCCTGCATGGTTGCCTCGATAGTGTCGATGTATCCGGCGCCGAACGCGAATCGGCCCATCCAGTAGCCCAGGTACTCGTCGCCTGCCGCCGAACGGGCTCGCGATCCGGCCTGGCCTTGAGTGGCCCGGCGGGCGCGATCTGCCTTGCGAACCAGGTCGAGCGCGTTGAGATACGCCCGGCGCGTATCGACGAGATACGACGGGAGCCCTCCGGCGTGCCAGTGATTCATGATCATGCCCGGCACGGGGAAGGTCAGCCCCAACCCCGGCCCCTCCAACGCCAATGTCAGCTTCTCGAGTTCATGCATGGCTTCGAGCATGGCGGGAACGGCCTCAGGACCGCACACCGCGCCGATCTGGCGGCGGTAGAGGTCGTCGACCGTCGGCGTGGTGTCCCATGCGCGGCGGGCGATGCAGCCCACCGACAGATCGTGATCTCCGATGAGCCAGTAGCGAGTGCTGAAGCCAGCCCACTTCGCCGGCGTGATGACGTCGAGGAGTGATACGAGGGAGCCCGTTGTCAGTTGCGGCAGAACACCGACGTTGTCGTCGTGCAGCGTCAGGATCAGGCTTGCGGGCACGTCTTTGCCGGGCAGGCTTCGCAGCACCTCTTTCCGGGTCAGGACGCGACTGGCCGTGTAGTCAACGATGTTGAGTGACTCCCAGCCGGTCTTCATGAGTTTCGGCAAGACCGGAAACAGCTCCTCAGCCACGCAGTTGTAGACGATCTTTATGTCCGGTCGCCGACTGTCCTTGAGCGCGCCCCGATCAGTGACCAGGCGATCGTAGAAGTACAGTGCGACGATGTCGCCCTTGACCTCCTGAAGCGCCCGCTCCGCGCCGCCAGGATATCCCGTTCGCCTGCCCGCCTGCTCGAGCACCGCCGCCAACGGGCGGACCTTTTCGATGTGGTACTTGGCATCCAGGGCCTTCCACGCTCGCTCGTAGTGGCTCGACCAGGCGCGAAACTCCGGCATCCCCAGCAGCACGTACTCGCACTCGGGATAGGTGTTCACGGCAGCCTTGAGAAACTCACCGGCCAGCTCGTTCATGTCTGTGTCGTCGATGTCCGTCTGCGGACCCGGGCCGATGGTCATGTTGGCGAGTTGATGGACTGGCTTGGGGTCTTTCAGCAGCGGGGCGAATTCCAGCGGATACTCGGTCAGCGAGGCCGTCACGCCACAGGACATCCCGAGGCTCTGAGCCAGGGCCGTGATGCCGTGGCAGAGCTTCTGTCCCGCCGCCACGAAATCCTCGTAGCTCTGGCCACGAGGCAGGTCCGGGTTCCAGAACTCTTCGACATTGCCGAAGATCTTGCGCCCCGGCATATCGTCGGTGATGGGGTAGTGGTACTTGTACCACAGGTGGGCTTCCTTCCGTCGTATGCCCTTGACCACGGGATCGACGAACGGCTGCCAGGGATAGAGCGACAGGAAGATGCGATTGAACTTCATCTTGGCGAGCTGACCGAGGACCACCTTGTAGTCGGCCATGCCCCACGACTCGGGCCCGCAGGCAAAATCATTGACCGCCCGCCACCACCGTACGCGAAGGACGGGTTCCATCACGACATCCTGCTCGGGAACGCTCAGGTTGACCACCGCATGGACGTCCGCCTTGGCGGGCAGGACATCGCCGTGCAGCAGGTAGGTCACGCCCCATCGCTCGACGAGTTCATAGACCGCCCACAACGTCGCAACCGGACTGCCGCCACCGACGATCATTGCCGGCCGGCCGTTCAGACGGGCTCTCTTGATGACAATGCCCTGATCGCTGACCGCTGGCCAGCCCGTCGGCCCCAGCGCCTTGGCCACGTGGGGATTGGTCTGGGGAGCGCCGATCAGATAGAGAGTTCCGGGATAGCGCAACGGATCATCCACCGAATCGGGGACGAATCCGAACACCTTGCGGATGTAGTCGGCGAGTTGGTCGGCGGCAAAACGCTCAAGCCTCGACACGTCGGCCCCCAGTGTGATTCCAACCTTGGCGGCCGACGGCTCCTCCGCTGTTGCTTTTCGACCGTAGAAGAACATCGCCATCAGAACACACCCCGTCAGCATTCGCGACCGCATGCCGAACCCCTTCTGGTGCGCCGAGAACCCCGCCATCCGTTCGAACCGGCAGCCATGTTAGGGTCAAAACCCATGGGCGAAAAGGCCTCCCTGGGGCCCCCGCCCGGTCATCCAACCCTCCTGCTCGCCCCCCGAGCCGTTCCGGAAGGTCGGGAGATTGGCCCTTGGCACTATTTGAATCTCCACCTGCGGCGGGTGCGAGACGCGGCACGGAGGGATAGGGAGCCCTGGCGGTGGAATTCTGCACTTATATTGATACAGGAGCAACGGCGACCCTGTCCCCTACAGCGGAACATTAAAAATTACCCATATTAACATTTCTTGGGTCGTTGGCGGTTATTGCGCGAAAGTTTTTTCGACAAGACAACCGATAACTAGCTTGACTGGTTCATCCAGTCTACCCAAGTTAACACAATGCAAGAACAAAATCACATCCTAGAAAGACCAGCGAATCAAGGCAACATGCCTTTGGGTATATGCCGGCGGGGATGGTCCGGCGTCATGGTTGGGACTAAGCCGGCTGTGGGTCGGGGTCGGATGGAGTCCGACCTCGACCCTTCTGAGTTTCAACTCAGGACAGTCGACGGTAACAAAGGGCAACATGATGCGTCTGGAAAACCTGCTGGATCAGTATCTCGATCCTCTCTTGTCTGGCAATCGCCAGGAGTGCCGTGAAGTCATCCACAAGTCTCTTCGACTGGGAATGGATCCCAAGTCGATCTATCACCAGGTCCTCTGGCCTGCGATGGAACGAGTCGACCAGCTTTACCGGGCCGACCGGATCAACAAAGCGGTCGAGAACATGGCTTGTCGGATCAATCGGGCTCTGGCCGACCAGGTTCAGAGTCGCCTTCCGCGGACTCAAACCAACGGCAAGAAGCTGATGGTGTTGTGTGCGGACAACGAGCCGGAGGAGCTCGGCGCCCAGATGGTCTCGGACCTTTTCGAGGCCGACGGATGGACGGTGTTCTTCCTGGGCGGTGGCGTGCCGCACGACGAGGTTCTCGGCATGATCGGACAGGTTCGCCCCGAGATGCTGCTGATTTTCGGGACCCAGCCCAGTGGTGTGCCGGGCGTGCGCCGGTTGATCGACCTGATTCGCGAGGTCGGCGTACACCCGACGATGAACACGATGATCTCCGGCGGCGTCTTCAACCGGGCCGACGGGCTCTGGGAAGAGGTGAACGCGGACCTGTTTGCCGCGACCGCCGACGAGGCGTTGGCGGTGGCCAACGAGGCTGAGCCTCGGACACCGGACGTCCGAATTCCGGGTGCACCCAAGAAGCGTCGTCGTCGCCGTCGTCCCCCCCTTCTCGAACGAGCGGCGGTTCTGGCCGGGTAGGTCTGAACCCCCCCTTCGATTCACCCCATCCCATGTTGCATGATATGCGGGCGGCCCGTGTCAGGATGACGCGGGCCACCCGCCACGATGGTCTGCCGAACCCCTTGTCACCTTCCGACAAAGCCGTCAGGATGTGGGCCTCATACCGCATGGCGCACTGAGGCGGAATCGCCGGGAGGTCCCCATGTTTCAACGACGTGGTCGCGGGCGACCCATCCTTCCTTCCATCATCGCTTGGAGCGTTCTGATCATCTTGTCGATTGGAGGGGCCGCCCGGGCGCAGGAGGGCGGTTCGGCCCAGGCCCTGAAGCTGGTGCCTTATCCCAAGAAGATCGAGTTGCGAACCGGGCGGATGGTGCTTCCGGAGCGAGCGAGGCTTTGTGTGACGACGGGCGGCGTCATCGTCCATCAGGCGGCAGCGATTCAGGAAGACCTGAGCCGATTCGGCAAGGTGGCCTGCGAGGTGTCGACAGTGCCGGCGTCGAAGGACCCGCCCGGATTCGTTCTTTGCCTGTCCGCCGAACCGGTCGGCGCCGATCGACTCGGTGACCTGCTGAAGGACCCACCGGCGCAGGATGAGGGATACGTGTTGATCATCACGCCGGACCTGGCGGCCATCGGGTCGCGTGCCGAGGCCGGATTGGGCATCGGCGTCCAGACCCTGCGTCAGCTTGTACGGGGCCACCTTCAGGATCGTTCGTTGCCCTGCCTGAAGATATCCGACTGGCCCGCGCTGCGATACCGCGGCTACTCCGACGACATCACGCGCGGCCCCAGCCCCCTGTTGCGGACATTCGAGCACGAACTGAAGACGACGGCGCTGCTCAAGATGAACTTCTTCTCGTACTACCTCGAGCACCAGTATGCCTTCGCCAGGAATCCGGTCATCGGTCCCAAGGACGGCAGCCTGACGCCTCAGGAACTGGCGGGGCTGGTCGAGCTGGCCGGGCGGGAGGGGGTTGAGGTCTTCGGCAACCAGCAATCCTTCGGTCACTTCGGGCACATTCTCAAACATGCCCAATACAAGCCGCTGGCCGAGACATCGGAGGTGCTCAACCCGACCATCGAGGGAACGTACAAGCTTCTCGATGAAATGTACTCCGAGCAGATTCCGCTGCTGAAGGCCGGCTTCTTCAACGTCTGCTGCGACGAAACCGACGGCCTGGGCACGGGCCCCGCCAAGGCGGAGGCGGAGAAACTGGGTGTCGGCGGGCTCTACGTGCAGCACATCCTGCGCGTTCACCAGCTCATCACGGGCAAGTACGGCAAGCGGATGATGATGTGGGGCGACATCATACTGCGCCATCCCGAGCACCTGCCGAAGATCCCCAAGGACACGGTGATGCTCTCGTGGGGGTATGATCCCCGCGGATCCTTCGAGGAGGCGATCACGCCGTTTTCGAAATCGGGCTATCAGTTCTTCGTCTGCCCGGGTGTGAGCTGCTGGAGCCGGATTCTGCCGGACTTCGGTGTGGCGGTCACTAATATCCGCAACTATGTCCGCGACGGCGTCAAGCTTGGCGCCCTGGGCATGTGGAATACGACATGGGACGACGATGGCGAGAACTTCTTCGCGGTGAACTGGCATGGTGTGGCGTGGGGGGCCGAGTGCGCGTGGAGCGGTTCGGCCACGTCGCCGGAGGATTTCAACCGCCGCATCGGGGCCGTGCTGTTCGGCGAGCGTGGAGACCGTTTCGGTCGGGCCGTCGAGGGCCTGGCCAGGGCCCATCGCCTGCCGAACTACGAGCAGATGATGGACGGACGCTTCTGGCGGGTCGATCAGGACATGGGGATGCTGCCCGTCGACGAAGCGACCGCCGTGCAACAGGCGCGATCTCTGCTGGGCATCGTCGATCCGGCGCTGGAGCAATTGCGGGCCCTTCAGACGGAGGCTCGATTCAACGGATATCTGATCGATTTTCATGTCTTCGGCGCCGAGCGGATGCGATTGATGGCGACCCGTTCGCTGGGGTACCTTGCGGCCGCTGCGGCCTACGGGAAAGCGGTGATGTCCGACGCCGGTTCGCCTGAGGCACGGGAGCAGCTCAAGGAAGCCGATCGCGAAATCCGCAAGGTGCGAGACGAACACGCCGCGATGAAGGCTCGCTATGCCGAACTCTGGAACCGGGAGAACAAGCCCTATGCACTGGAGCCGGTCCTCGGGCGATTCGATCGTCTTATCGGTGTCTACGACGGCATCCTCAAGCGTCTGGACGGTGCGGCACAGGCCGCCGCGGCGGGTAAGGGCCTCCCGACGGCGGCGGCGGCCGGGCTCGATGTTGTGGAGATGGGTGTCCGCCGAACCAAGCCGAACAAGGTGAACGCCCAGTCTCTGTTGCCCGACGCACCGTGGGTTGACGAACCGTTCGATCATCGTATGGGTCTGGTGATCGGCAGCGGTGCGACCTCGCGCGTGGACCTGCCCGTGGAGGTGGACCTTCCAGCCGGCGTCGGAACAAACACGACGGTCCGCCTGTTCGAGATCAATCCGCAGACCCTCGCCCAGACGCCGGTTGCCTGTCAGCGGCGATCGGTCGGTCTGACCCCGCGGCTGGCCTTTGTCGTCCGGGGCACGATGGAGAAGGGCGCCTCACGGCATTTCCTTCTCTATTACGGCGCCGGTGTGGCCTCCGTGCCGCCCAGGGATCCTGCGGCGGTTCATTACGCCCATGAACCCAACGGCGTGATCCGGATCGAGAACGATCAGGTCTCGCTGCGGATCGGTCCTGAGGGCGGGCACATCTACCGATGGGAGGTCAAAGGGCTGGGCAACCGCGATCTGACCGAGCCGGGCGAGACGGGCTGGGCGGGCTTTGCTGATTGCTATGGGCCCCATCGCAGCGCAGCCCATCGCCTTGAGGTTCTCGATGCCGGACCGGCGATGGTCCGTGTGAGGTGCATCGGAGCGGAAGGGCTCGAGAAGTTGATCACGCTTTACGCCGGTGTGCCGTGGGCCGAGGTGACGCTCAACAGCGGCCAGAGCTGGTTCTGGTGCTACGACGACATCGCGGTGATGGGCGCCGACAGCGGCACACCCGGCGAATGGCTGTTCTCCGACCGGACGTCCGGCAAAGTTCGGAAGATCACGCAGACTCCCGACTGTCAGGCCCGCCGAGGCCACGTGCAGTGGGGGTGCAAGTTCGCGCGCGGAGGTCCGATGCTGGCGCTGATCACGCCGGAGTCGGTGGCCCATCATGTCGTCGGCCCGGGATCGGGAATGGGCGGGGTCGGCATCGAGGGTTCGCCCCAGTCGATCAGCCACTTCGTGATCTATGGAGGGCCGTGCCCGACGCAACCGAAGGATGTCCTTGATGCGCTGCGTGCGACATTGGACTATCGGACTCCGCCGGTTGTGGAACTCTGCGCCTTGCAGATGCGATAGATTGTCGGCCGCGAGGACGTTGCCCTGCCGCACCGTCTTGCGAGGGACGGACATTCATCATAGGATTCCCCCCGGCGCCACGCATGCCATGTGTGAATCGGTGATGGGGGAGCGGACGGATCACTTCCATGAGCAGTCAGCCCCGAATTGTTCTGATCGGCAGCATGAACTTTGATTGTGTCGCCAAGGCCGACCGCCTTCCCAAGAAGGGCGAGACGGTTCTGGGGACATTCTTCGGCACGTTTCCGGGCGGCAAGGGAGCCAACCAGGCCGCTCAGATGGGCCGCCTCGGCGCCGAGGTGTATATGGTCGGTCGGGTGGGTGACGACTTCATGGCCGATACCCTTCTGGCCAGCCTGTCGGCTTCGAGCGTGAACACCGACTATGTCACGCGTGACGCGTCGGTCACCACGGGTGCCTGTTGCATCAACGTCGATCAGGACGGGAACAATACGATCGTCATCGTACCGCAGGCCAACATGGCGTGCTCGAAAGCGGATGTGGACTCGGCATCCCGTGTGATTCAATCGGCGGATGCCGTGCTGTGCCAATTCGAGATCCCGCTGTCCACCGTCGCGCATGCGGCGTTCCTGGCCGCTCAGTACGGCGTTCGGATGATTCTGAACCCCGCGCCGCCCGCGACGGCCGAGTTGCCGAAGGGTCTGTTGTCGAACGTAGACATTCTGACGCCCAATGAAACGGAGGCCGAACACCTGTCGGGTATTCCCATGCCGTCCGGCGGGAAGTCGGCCGATGGCGACTGGGAGTCACGGGTGGCCCAGAAGCTTCTGACGATGGGGCCTCGAACCCTGGTGTTGACATTGGGCGATCGCGGGGCCTTCCTGGCGACCCGGGACGGCGAGGAACTCATACCGGCATTTCCGGTTCAGGCGGTGGACGCCACGGCCGCCGGAGACGCCTTCAACGGTGCATTGGCCGTCGCGCTGGCCGAGGGTAAACCCATGCGCGATGCGATCGTCTTTGCCAATGCGGCGGGGGCCCTGGCAGCTACCAAACCGGGCGCCCAGCCCTCGTTGGCCACACGAGCCGAGGTCGAGAGGTTCCTTCGAGATCGAGGGGTGACAGTATGACTGCCCCGAGTATCGTCCAGTTCATCGATCACACGCTCTTGAGACCCGATGCCACGGTGTCCGACATCGAGACGTTGTGTGACGAGGCCATTCGATATGGCTTCGTGGCGGTGTGCGTGAACCCGTGGCATGTGGCCCGATCGTCGGATCGGCTGAAGGGTTCAGACGTCGAGGTGTGCACGGTGATCGGCTTCCCGCTGGGAGCGAACACGACGGCGATCAAGGTGGCCGAGGCCCGACAGGCCATCGCCGACGGTGCCGATGAGCTGGACATGGTGCTCTCGATCGGGGCCCTGAAGGCGGGTGACGACGCCTTCGTTGAGGAGGACATCGCGGCAGTGGTTCAGGTGTCGGAGTGCAGAATCGTCAAGGTCATTCTTGAAACCGGGCTGCTGACGAACGATGAGAAAGTGCGTGCCGCCCGTCGGGTTCGGGCCGCCGGCGCACAGTTCGTCAAAACCTGCACAGGTTTCTCGGAAGGCGGCGCCACCGTCGAGGACGTCCGCTTGCTGAAGCAGACGGTCGGACCCGATCTGGGCGTGAAGGCCTCGGGCAAGGTCCGCGACCTAGCCACCGCGATGGCGATGATCGAGGCGGGCGCCACGCGAATCGGCACGAGTTCCGGAGTGAAGATTGCCGAAGAGGAGAAGGCTGCCCGCTGACGGCGTCGCGGCCCATCGGAATGATCTGCAACGGCAGGCGAGCGCGGAAGGGATCAGAATTCTGCCTCGGAGAGATACCGGGCCCCGATCCGCATCGCCAGGACGGCTATCAGCGGACCCACCAATAGTATGAGCGCCAGGGCCGGCGCCGTTACGGAATCCAACTGCAAGCCGCCCATCCGTGCCCCGCGGGCGGTCAGGACGCCACCGACGACGAGAATCAGGATCACCAGGAGCACCGACGCGATCAGGTTGACCGTGCCGCCCAGGCCGCTGGCGATTCTCGCACCGTCGGACAGCCCGAACATCGGCAGCCGGGCACCCAGTCCGACCGACAGTCCGCACAGGCCGACGCACACGGAGAAGACCGACATCAGGTGAAGCGCCCACCAGATCGCCGGAAGATTCAGCATCGACATCGAGAGGACCGTCACGATCATCGCACACAGCAGTGTAGTGGTCAGTGCAAAGGCGAACTTGCACAGAAGCAGTTGCCGGCGCGAAATAGGCATTGGAACCAGCAGCCAGAGCTGTCGTCCCTCGAGAGAGACCATGGGAAAGACGAACCGTCCCGTGAAGGTGGCCAGGATCAGGCTGATGGCCGCAAGATTCAGAAACGCCACGAGCAATTGCCACTGGGACGACGAGATGTCGAGGGTCAGCCGGGGGATGTTGACCACGTAGAGGCCCAATAGCCCGAAGAGGATTGCCAACTGAGACCACTGAAGCGGGTCGCGGAGGAGTGCCCGGACATCCTTCAGGATGAGCCGCTGCGGCCTTCTCGGCAGATAGAAGAACAGGGCTCGCGTCAGCCATTCCGTCAGCCAGCCGCCGTTGGTGAGTATCCGCGAGGAGCGGGACTGTGCGCGGGTGTAGGCCTCGCTGAGCTTGCGTGAGGCGATGGTGGTGGCCAGCCAGCTCAGGAATAGACCGTTGGCGAGCGTCACGATGAGGTAGAAGATGGCATCGGCCGGCCTGCCACGGGCGGAGGCGACGATGCCCTCGGTGACCCATGTGCTCGGCCAGAGCGGTCCTCGAATCGCCGACAACTGGCCGAAGAAGGTTTTCAGCCAGAGCGTGGTGTCCTCGTTGGTCTGGGTGTACAGCCGGACGCCGAATCGCATAACCAATACAGTGCACGCCACGATGAC
This sequence comes from uncultured Planctomycetales bacterium, assembly GCA_964446835.1. Lineage (GTDB taxonomy): Bacteria > Planctomycetota > Phycisphaerae > UBA1845 > JAFGLZ01 > CAYUQT01. Next base: position 49,098 of record CAYUQT010000053.1, read on the forward strand.
GACGACGAGGAACCGGCGAGCCGATCGCGGGAAGTAGAGGGCCGCGATGTGGGCCGCCAGCAGCCCGAGGGCCCCCGGGATGGCCACGAACGACAGGAACAGTCCGAGGAAGACCGGGTAGAAGTACCAGGGCTCCTGACTGACGCTGGCCATCGCCGCCATCAGCGGCAACCCGAGCAGGATGAGCGACCAACTGCTCAGGAAGAGGGCCTCGACGTACTTGGTGATGACCACATGCCAGGCCCTCAGGGGCACCGACATCAGGAAGATGGGTTCGCCTCCGCCGTAGAGTCCTGAGAAGCAGAGGATCCCCGTGGAGAACCCGAGCATCGCCATCAGGGCGATGAAGAAAAAGTGGAAGACGTAGGGTAGGGCGACGATCGATTCGAGGTGCCGAACCTGGATGACCTTGAAGACCTCATGGAACAGTACGTACAAGGCCGCCCAGATGAACAGGATGAAGGCGGTAATCGAGACCAGTCGCAGGGGTGATTCGCTCAGGTCCTGGCGCACGTGGTTTCGCAGTGCGACGGCCTTCATCTGAAGGACCGTCCACAGCGAGGACGGCTCCGGCGTTCCAGTAACCCGATCGTTCATAGCGGCTTCTCAGACCCTCGAACACAGACTCCGCAGCCGATATCCTAGCATCCCGGTGATCGGAGAGGTAGGGCGGCAGAGGTTGCCGTCCGGGACAGGGGAAAGGAATCCGGGCGCAAGATCGTCGGGGTCGACGGGAGCTATTTCTTGCCCATGGCCCGCTGGGCGGCGAAGAAGCCCCTGAGGAGGTCGGCGGCCTCGGCGTCGAGGACGCCACCCTGCGTGGGGACACGGTGGTTGAGCCGGGAATCCGTGGTGATGGAATAGAGCGACCCGCAGGCGCCGGCCTTGGGGTCGGTGGCACCGAAGACGAGCCGAGCGATCCTCGCCTGAACGATGGCACCGGCGCACATCGGACAGGGTTCGAGGGTAACATAGAGCGTGCAGCCGTCGAGACGCCACGTTCCCATCGCCTCGGCCGCGGCGGTGATGGCAATCATTTCGGCATGGGCCGTCGGATCGGCCAGCAGCTCCCGCTGATTCCGGCCGCGGGCGATGGCCCGGCCGTCGTGGACCATCACGGCGCCGACGGGCACGTCGTCATGATCGAGGGCCTCGACGGCCTCGCGAAGCGCCAGGCGCATGAAATACTCGTCCATCTGGGTCTGGGGCAGTTCGCCCGGATCGATCATCTCAGGACACTCCGGGGGGCGGTGGTCGGAGCCGGCCGGCTGGTGGGTTCGGGGCCCCAGAAGGAGACCCTGGCCCGCCGTTGGGCGAGGAGGTCCATCGCCCTTTTGCTCTGGCGGAGGGCCTCGTCGGGAAGGCCCAGAAAGGCGAACGCCGAGGCGCGCAGCAGGTATCCGGAGACGAGATTGGTCGATTCGTCGGTCTTGGCCGCCGAGAGCAGCGTGAGGGCGGCGCGGGCGTTGGCCAGGGCTTCTTCGTAGTGGCGCATGTTGAGCAGGATCATCGAGCGGATCAGGTGCGCCGGAACGAGGTGAGGCTTGGCGGCCAGGGCCTCGTCCACCAGACCGCGGGCGATCTCGGGTCTGTGTCCGCACAGCACGACGTAGCTCAGCACCGCGTACAGGACCGAATGGTCGCCGTGGGTCAGGTCTCGAACCTGTTCCAGGTCGAGATCGCGGACTCGTTCGATCAGCACGTCCAGGGCTACCGGCGACATCGAAGACGCGCGGGACGGAGACGGCAGAAGGACGAGCAGCCCCAACAGGGCGGAGTGGGGCCGTCGCTCCCGGGCGGCATGGAAGTCGTCGGCATAGCCGGAGCGTCCCGCCTCAAAGCCCATGATCTCGCCGAGGTAGGAGCAGAGTCCTCGCGCCAGATACCCCGAGGGATCCTCTCGGGCCCGGCGGATCACCTCGCCGAAAGACACCTTCGCGCGGGGAAACTGACACAGCGCCACTTCGGCGTAGGCCTTCTCCATCGATCGCTGAATCATCGACTTTCGTCGCATATCCCAAAGGCGATTGGCCTCGCGTTGAGCGAGCTGGAGTTCGCCGTCGTACTGCAGGTTCTGCCGAGAGAGGCGATACCGGTCCAATCCGGCACCGGTGAGCACGATGGCTACCGCCGCCAGCATGACCGTCTCGAAGGCGTGCCGCCGGATGAACTTGCTGGTGACGGTAACCAGTCCGGCCCGGCGAGCCCGAATGGCGTATCGCTGCACGAACCGTCGCAGGTCGTCGGCCATGTCGCCCGCGGTCTGATAGCGATGGTTCGGATCTCGCTGCATCGCCTTGAGGCATACGGTTTCCAGGTCGTGTGGAATCCGTTTGTCGTTTTTGCGTGGGCGGCGCAGCCGGCCCTCCCGAATCTGGCTGATCACCTGTTCCCGCGTCTCGCCCACGTAGGGCGGCTGAAGGCACAGCAACTCGTACAGGGTTGCTCCCAGCGAGTAGATATCCGTCCGATGATCCAACGGCACCCGACCGGCTGCCACCTGTTCGGGAGACATGTAGAGCGGGCTGCCGAGGAACTCGCCGGCAATGGTCATCCCCGGCTGCTCCATCATGCGGGCGAGACCGAAATCGGTCAGGCTGAGCCGCCCCTCGGCCGAGAGGATCATATTGCTCGGCTTGACGTCGCGGTGGATCACGCCGTGTTTGTGGGCGTAGTCGAGGGCCTCGGCCACGTCTGCGATCAGACGAGCCGTGAGGTCAAAACGCTTGCGGGGATCGCTGTGCTCGAGTTCCACGAGTTCGCGGCGCGTGTCTGAGCCGTTCGACGGACCTTCGGAAGCGCTCCAGCGCCGAATCACCCCCCCGAGATAGTTGGGGTTCGGCGCCCACCGGGCCCCCCGCCGATCGGATTCCCGACGTCGGCGCATCTCCCGGATCACCTGATCGAGGCCCGTGCCGTCAATCATCTCCATCGCGTAGTAGCGGAGTCCGGCGCTTTGGCCCTGCGCGAAGACCGACACAATATTTGTGTGATGAAGACGGGCGGCGGCCTGTGCCTCGCGTCCGAACCGCAAGACGCCCGCCGTTCTCGCTCCGAGGGGAACGTGCATGATCTTGAGCGCCACACGCCGTTTCAGGGATATCTGCTCCGCCTCGTAGACCGACCCCATGCCTCCGCTGCCGACCAGATGGCGGACCTCGAAATCCCCGATGACCTGGCCGATCAGCGGATCCCGATCCGGACCGACATCTTCGATCCGCAGGATCTCCGTCGCAGCCACCGTCTCCTGCTGAGAGGCGTCTTTGACCTCTTGCAGGATGTCGTCGAAGGGAGCCGCGTCGGCCAGACGTTCGGCGCAAGAGAGGCAGCCCTCGACGTGGCGATCGATGAATTCCACTTCCGCCGGAGGGAGTTCGCCGGTGGCATAGCGGTAGAGCTGTGTGGAACTCGGACAGGGTGTCACAGAAGCATTCCCTCTTGCCAGGCCTCATCGATCTGCTTGACGAGTTCAGACACCCTCGCCAACACGCGCGACTTGCTCAGATAGACCATGTTCCGGGTGATGTTCAGTTCGGCAGCCACCTCGTCGGCCGACCAGCCCTGAAGGGTGTACAACTCGAATGCCCGAAGGCGAATCGGATCCGACTCGTCGCGGATCAGATCGAGGCAGTGACGGATCACCGCATGGCGCCACTCGGTTTCCCACAGTTCGTTGGTTCGATCCTGATCGGCGACGGACTCGATCGCCGGGGCCTTATCGCTCGACGGATCGCTCTTGCGCTCGCGCTGACGGCGGCGATCGAGAATGTGTTGGACTTTGTGGTGGGCCAGCCCGCACAACCACGATCGCAGGCGCCCCTTCTGCCGGTCGTACTGACCCTCGCGATATTTGGTCACGAAGGTCACCATGGTCTCCTGCACGGCGTCATCCGCCTCGTGCTCGCGCAAACCGAGCTTCCGGGAGAAGCTCCTGACGATGGGGCCGTATCGCTCGAAGAACTCCGTCCATACCCGATCGTTGTGAGGATCGAGCAGCCCTTCCAGAAGCGACGTGCTGGTGACCTCCGGCGACATTCTGCGATGATGATCGGCCGGCTCCATACCATCAGAATACCACGAAGACCGATCGGCTCCAAAACGCCGATACGAGGTTGTCCCGAAACCTGTTTCGGACAACCGGTCCGTTTGACCCGCCTCCGGCCGGAATCAGCTCCCGGGATCGTTGCGAGATGCTCGTCGAGAAGCGGACCCTCTGGAAGAGGGCGGCGTCGCTCGCGCGGAGGCCGTCGAGTGGTGCAGCCACTCTCGGGCCAGCCTTTCCAGCTCGGGCCTTGCGTGGTCGAAGAAGAGCTGATATCCCCTGCAAAGATAGTTGGGCTGACCGTCGGGCAACCGACCCCCGAAGCGATCCCGCGGGCACCCGCCCCGGCAGAGCCCAAGGTGTCGACACTCGCGGCAGACGGACGGCAGGTCGGACTTCATCGACCGGTACTCGGACCATCGGGGACTTCGAAAGACCGCGGACAGATTCCCCGATGTCAGATTGCCCAGACGCCACTCCGGCTGGACCAGGAAGTCGCAGGGGAAGACATCCCCGTTGTGCTCGATCAGCAGGCAACCCGCACAATCTCGCCGGAAGAGGCAGATCTCCGGTTCGATCCCTGCGGCGGCCAGCACGAAGTTGTTGAACGTCCGGTCGTAGACCCGGGTCGGCCCGGCCGACAACCATTCGTCGAAGACCTCGCACATGAACCGGCCGTAGGCCAGCGGGTCGACGGCGTGTGCACCGGGCATCGATCGATCCAGCCCCGTTACGACGCATGGGATGAACTGGAAGAATTCTTCGCCCAGTTCTCGAAGGAAGCGATAGACCTCTTTCGCATGGTGGGCGTTGTCGTTGTGGACGAGCACCAGGACATTGTGCTCGACGTGATGCTCCTGGAGCAGACGGAGGCCGCGCAGGACGTCGGAGTAGCTGCCACGCCCGTCGGTGTACACGCGGTTCCTGTCGTGGATCTCCGGCGGGCCGTCCAGACTGATACCGACCAGCATGCCCCAGCGACGGAAAAACCGGCACCACGACTCATCGATAAGGGTGCCGTTGGTCTGGAACATGTTGGCGATCTGCTGGCCTGGGCGGCGAAACGCCTGCTGATAGCTCACCGCCTTCTGGTAGAACTCGATGCCGGCGAGCATCGGCTCGCCACCCTGCCAGGAGAAATGCGGATGGGGGTGGGCGCTCTGACAGAAAGCACGCACCACCTGTCGCAGCACTTCGTCGCTCATGAGGCGAACCGGTTCGTCAAACTGGTTTCCCGTCTGACGGTAATAGCAGTACGTGCAAACAAGGTTGCACGTACCGCATACCGGTTTGATCATCGGCGAAGCGAGTACTTCGGCATTCGTGGCTGGGGCGATGGGTCGAGGACTCCGCCGTCTAGTCGGACTCTTCGGTCAGCATCACCATCCGGACCAACTGCGCCAGACTGTCGGCTTCCATCTTGGCCATCACCTTCGCGCGACGGGCCTCGATGGCCTTGCAGCCCAGTCCCAGTCGCTCGGCGATGTCCTTGTTCGACAGGCCGGAGGCCACCATCTCCATGACCTCGCGTTCGCCGCGGGTCAGGCGGGCCATTCGCTGGCGGACGGTCTCTTTGCGAACCCAATCCTTCCGTTTCTTACTGTCCAGGCTGATCGCCTGCTGCACCCTCTCCAGCAGGGTCTGATCGCGGAAAGGTTTCTCGATCATGTCGATCGCTCCGGCTCTCATGGCCCGGATCGCCATCGGGATATCGCCATATCCCGTGACCACGATCGAGGGAAGCGCGATGCCCTTCAGGTTGAGCTGCTCGAGCAATTCCAGACCGCTCATACCAGGCATGCGAACGTCGACGACCAGGCAGCCCGATCGAGCGTCTTCGCACTTCTCCAGAAACTCTCGAGCAGACCCATACGTCTCTGTCGGCAGATTCACCGAGCGAAAGAGACTGGCCAGAGAGTCTCGGACATCCTGATCATCGTCAACAACAAATACCGTCGGTTCAGATGGGTTCACGGCTACCCCTCAAAAAAGAGAACGGGACAACAGTACTACGACTCTTCTTGGACTCTTCTTGGCGACCGACGACTCGTGCACCGCTAACACGTCAAATTACTGCGGCGTCTGGATGTGCATGTTCAAAGTGAGTTGTTTTACATCGGCTACGCCTGAAACACCAACCTGCTACGTCAAGACTTGCCCCAATTCCAAGGCCTCTACTTCTAAAACGGAAGACATCATGGCGCAGGTACCACGTCTCTCCCAACACGTCTAATTGACCCTTGTAACATAATCTTATCAGAACCGGCAAGAAAAAACCAAGGGGCACAAATGGTTATTTTGTGAACGGTCATGGAAGGGTCCCTTCCCATCTTAGTGGGGTATTTCGGGGCGTTCGGACCGTCTGCGACCTCAGGCCGCCGGACATCGCAAGCCGGCTCTATCACTGGCCGATAACAGAGTAGGTGGGCAGGGATGGAACGGTATACTGCCGTGTCCGCCCTCCCCGATCGTTTGTCGGTTTGTCCGTTGGCCGGGTCGCTGGCAATCTCCAAAGGTCGCCGTGATTCTGGAGGTCCGATCGTGGGATTCTGGGACTGGCTATTCCCTCCTCGGCGCGATCGGGGACTCTGCACTCAGGGTCCAGGACCCACGTCATCGACAGAAGACTCATCCTCTTGTACCACAGCTACTTTGGAAGCCGAAGCCCCTATCGTGCCCGTACGACCCACCAATGATCCTCGATGGTGGCAACCCCGTGAGAACGCCCTTATCGAGCTCTGTCCACCGCCTCGTCCGGAGTTGACCGGTGAGGCCACGGCGCTGGAAAACCTGCTGGTTGACCACTTCGACGGACACGACATGTCTTTGCCTCCCATGCCATCCGTACCGGAACGGGTGCTCCGACGGATGAGAGATCGTCGGTGCAATGCCGCCGGCCTGGCGGAGGAAATCGGGCAGGATCAGGTCGTCGCATCCGCCGTCCTGCGAGCGGTGAATTCGCCGGCCTTTCGAGGGATCGAGCAGATCACCTCGTTGCCGCTGGCGGTTGCCCGGCTTGGAGCCAATGCCCTTCGCGCGATCATGATGTCCCAGTCACTGCACGCGCTGACCTTCAATACGAAGGGCGGGAACAGGGCTTTTGCCCAGAGCCTGTGGCGACGGTCGGTGGCCGAGGCCCACATCATGTCGCTGTTGGCGCACCGGTTGTCACTCGACGAGGATACGGCGTTTCTGATCGGTCTTCTGCACGATATCGGCAACACCGTGGTGCTGCGCATCGTCAGCGATCACGAGCGTATCTCGCGCTGGAAGGTGGACCCTCAGGTCTTTGAATACCTCTGCTATCAGTGCCACCAGGAATTCGGCGAACTGGTTGCCGAAGCATGGAATCTGCCCGAGCAACTCAAGGCGATCGTCTCGGAGCACCACATCTATCCCGACCCCGAGGCGCCCGATCGTACCGAGCGGTTGTGCCTCGAACTGACCGATATGATCAGCGCCTTGCTGGGGTACGCTTCATCGGCCAACTATGACCTGATCGGTTCGCGAGCTGCCGGCGACCTGGGGCTCAGCCAACGCAACGATTTCCCACAATTCCTCGATACCCTTCCCCGGCATCTCGACGAAGCCATCGATTCGCTCGAGTGAAGCACGACGCAACGAAGCTGACCTTGTGTGTTATGAAGCGGTGCGACTCGAGCGTCCCGTGGGGTCCTGCTGAGCCAGGATGGAATAGAGGCGCGATCGGGAGATGTCCAGGAGACGTGCAGCGCGGGTCTTGTCACCTCCGGCGGCACTGAGGGCGTTAAGGACCGCCTGCCACTGCGCCTGCCGAAGCGTCATGACCATCGAGCCAGCCGGCGAGGAATGTGCATCCGGTGAAACCGGTGCTTCCGGATAGGGTGCCACACGCTCCAAAAGCGCATCGGGAAAGTCTTCCGGATGGAGCTCCGGCAGATCGCTGGTCACCAGGGCATATTCAATCGCATTGGCCAGTTCGCGGACATTGCCCCGCCAGTATTGCGATTGCAGCCATTGCCTGGCGGATTCTGAAAGCGATCGACGAGGCTCTTCGTAGATCGCCGCCTGAAGGTCGAGGAAGTACTCGGCCAGCGGGACTATATCGCCCGGTCTCTGTCGCAGCGGCGGTACCTCGAGGCAAAACGCGCTGAGCCGGTAGAAGAGATCTTCGCGGAAACGACCCTGGCGCACCATCTCGGCCGTGTCCTGATGCGTGGCGGCCACCACCCGGACATCGACCGGAACCGGTCGCGTTCGGCCCACCGGTGTGACCGTCCGCTCCTGAAGGACTCTCAGCAGCCGGGTCTGGAGGGACAGGGGCATGTCGGCCACTTCGTCGAGAAACAGGGTTCCGCCGTCGGCATCGCGAATGTAGCCCATGCTCTCGGCCTCGGCACCGGTAAATGCCCCGCGTGCGTGCCCGAAGAGCTGGCTTTCAATGAGTGTTTCGGAGAAGCTCGAGCAGTCAACCGCTATAAACGGCCCCCTGGAACGCGAAGACCGTTCGTGAATCTCGCGGGCGACACACTCTTTGCCGACGCCGGATTCGCCCACAATCAGGATGGTCGTATTGCGGGCCGCAAGGGCCGTGATCTGCTCGTTGAGGCAAGTGGTCAGGGGATCAACGCAGACAAAACGCGTGTCGTCCACGCGCATGGCGGAAGGTCGGCCACCTGGCAATGTCGTGTCAGCGCCGGCGCCCAAATCGCCGGACGGGAAGCCTGACTGTGCCCCGCTCATGATCCGCCCCCGCACTATGCGGGCGAAAAGACCATGCGGTGGGCCGGCTCCATCCACCCACTAAAAGGAGGGCTTCTTGCTTGAGTTTTGTAAGGCCCCCTTTAAGTCCACAGAGCTATGGATTAGGTAAGTCGCCGGAAGCTGCCCCGTCCATTCACATCCTGTAAGAGTTCGCCGCACTCTGCGGCATGACCCCCGCTCTGGGACGCACCACCACTTCTAGTCTATACATCGGCAAGTTGGCGGTCAAGACCGTAATCATTAATCAACACATACACACTATTCGGGAGCGTTGATTGTTTATTGCGTTGCCGATGCTGGTTCCAATAGGTTAACGCCAGTACTGGAAACGGTATTTCAATGTACTCGCATCTTTCGCGAAACACGACGCAGTGTCCCGAGAAGCCTTCAAGATGCGCAGTCTTGAGGGATCGTGGTGCTGTGGGCCGTGGTCTGACCTTTTAGCTTGGCAACAGGGTTGACGAAGGAGGCCAAGCCGGGTGGTTCCGTCTGGCGGTCGCACGGATCGGACCGGCTTTCACGGAGCCTATCGCGGATCACCCCCTTGGCCTCGCGCGGGATTCTGCTAGCATGGAGGTGGCGGAGCAGACGAGGCGACCGCTCGCCAAAGAGGGGCCTCCTCAGGAGTCCTCTCTTTGACGGGAGGAAAGTCCGAACCGGACAGGGCACGGTGGTCGTTAACGGCGACCCGGGGTGACCCGAGGGAAAGTGCCACAGAAAACAGACCGCCTCCGTCGGGACGCTTGTCCCGACCGGCAAGGGTGAAAAGGTGCGGTAAGAGCGCACCGCGCGTCCGGGTGACCGGCGCGGCACGGAAAACCCCACCGCCGGCAAGCCCACATAGGCAGCGAGCCTTGCCCTTCGGGGCGGGCGCGGACCGGCCCGGTCCGCCGGAGCTGCGGGTAGGGTGCTAGAGCCGCTGAGCAATTGGCGAGCCCAGACGAATGGTCGCCGCCCCGTCGGGCACAACCCGAGGGGGTAACAGAATTCGGCTTATTCGTCGGCTCCGCCGCTATTCTCTCTGCAGGGACCTTCGCTCGGGAACCCTCCGGGGAAGCCTCATGGAACGCCGTGGATGACGGATACACCTTCCGACAGAACCGTGTTTCTCGAGACGTTCGGCTGCCAGATGAACGTGCTCGACAGCGAACTGGTGTTGGGTGCGCTCCGCCAGAAGGGGTTTGCCGTCGTCGGCGGTCCCGATGAGGCCTCTGTGGTGGTCCTCAACACGTGCTCCGTGCGTCAACGGGCCGAGGACAAGGTGTATTCGCGATTGGGCGAACTCCGCCGACTGAAGGCCGACCGGCCCGGCATGGTCATCGCGGTCATCGGCTGCATGGCCGAACGGGACTCGGAGGAGCTGCGACGGCGGGCGCCGCACGTCGACGTGATCTGCGGACCCGGAGAGCTGGGACAACTGGCATCGCTCATTGAGCGGACCGGATCGTCCCGTTCACCACAGATCGCGATCACGCGGGACTGGAGCCGCCATACGCCCGCCGAGAATCGTCACGAGGAAGACGAACTCGAGGCTTTAGATCACACCCGCCGGCCGGTACCAGGACGGCGGACCCTTCAGGCGTATATTCGGGTCCAGCGCGGGTGCGACAAGTTCTGCAGCTATTGCGTCGTCCCCTTCGTTCGCGGGCCGGAGCGATCGCGACCGCCCAGCCACATCGTCGACGAGGCCCACCGATTGGTCGATGCCGGGGCAGTGGAGATTACGTTGTTGGGACAGACGATCAACAGCTATGCCCACCAGGAGAACGGGCGGGTTGTCCGTCTGCCCGAGTTGCTCGAGCGGGTCCACGGCATCGACGCCCTCCGGCGGCTGCGGTTCATCACGAGCTTCCCCGGGGATTTTGACGAGGGCATCCTGAGGGCGATGCGCGAACTGCCCAAGCTGTGCGAGTATCTGCATCTGCCCGCCCAGAGCGGATCCAACCGCGTCTTGGCTGCCATGCGACGCGACCATACGGTCGAACGCTACGTCGAGCTGGCTGAGCGGGCCCGCCGAGAGGTGCCGGACCTGTCGCTGGCAGGTGACTTCATCGTGGGGTTCCCCAGCGAAACCGACGAGGACTTCCAGGCAAGCTGCGATCTGGTCCGGCGGATGCAGTACAAGAACATCTTCGTCTTCAAGTACTCGACCCGTCCGGGCACCGTGGCCGCCCGAAACCTGACCGACGACGTGCCGCGACAGGTCAAACGCCGACGAAACATCGAACTGCTGCGGATTCAGGCGGAGATTGCCCTGGCGAACAACCAGGCGATGATCGGCCGCAGCGTCGAGGTTCTTGTGGAGGGTCCGAGCAAGGCTGCCGCTCATGCACGAAAGGCCGAAGCCGCTCCGGACGGCTCTGGGGGCTGGCGCAGTCTCGCCCAGTATGTGGGGCGGACCCGCGGCGACCAGATCGTCGTCTTCGAAGGCCACGAGAACCTGATCGGGCAGATCGTTCAGGTGACGATCACCTCCGCGACGGACCTGACGCTTCACGGGAGCGTCTCGTGCGATTCAGAACCTCTGTGTATCCTGCCTCGATGACGTGAGGTTGGACGCTTCACTTCTCGTTAGGTGCTCGAACCGCTAGACTCAACGGTCATGGGAACCTATCTGCTTTGCGTCCTGTCATGTCTCAGCGGTGTCACTGCGGAGGGATCGACAACCTCCCGACCTGCGGGTCAGCCGTCCTCTGCACCTTTGCGTCGGATGACGTGCGGCAGCTTTCCTCAGTGGTTCGCCGAGAAGTGGACTCTTCGGGATGGCCTGCCCGCCCCCCGCATCACGGCCGTTGCCGTTCAGCCGGATGGCACGGTGGTCTGCCTGACGCCGAAGGGTGCCGCCGCCTTCGACGGACGGAAATGGTCGGCGCGCGATACCGTGCAGGTGCCCGGCGATGAGAGCCCCGCGCTCAATCCTCCCGGAACGGTGCCCTGGCTGCCCGTGACCTGCTGGACCCAGGCGGCGACCGGTGAACTCTGGGTCGGCACCCCGAAGGGGCTGTGCCGCTATGACGGCAAGCGATGGCGGGCGTTTCACAGTCTGCGCTGGCTGCCCAACGACAAGGTGAACGATGTGGTCGTCGCCCCCGACGGTTCGGCATGGGTGGCGACCGAAGGCGGCGTCGCCCGGATCGCCCAGCGATCCATGACGCTCGCCCAAAAGGCCGCCTTCTATGAGGAAGAGATCCGCAAGTTTCATAACTGGCGAGGACTGATTCGCGAGATTTCCTTGCCCAAGCCCGGACAGCTTGAGGGGTATCGCCAGCCTTCCTCCGACAACGACGGGCTGTGGACGTCTCTCTACGTCGCTGCCGAGAGTTTCCGCTATGCCGCGACGCGAGACCCAGAGGCCAAGGCCAACGCCACCGAATCCATGAAGGCCATGCTGTTTCTGGAGGAAATCACCTCGCTGCCGGGTTTCGTCGCCCGGTCTTATCTGCCGCGAGGAGAGGGATTCAAGCACGGCGACGGTGTCTGGTATCCCAGCAAGGACGGAAAATGGGACTTCAAGGGTGACACCAGCAGCGACGAGATCGACGGGCACTTCTACGCGTACGGCATCTATCATGAACTCGTCGACGATCCGGACGTCCGCCGCCAGGTGGTCGAGACGGCGCGGCGAGTGATGGATCGCATCATTCGCGACGGCTACTACCTCGTCGGCCCCACGGGCAAGCGCACAACCTGGGGAGTCTGGGCCCCTCGCGACCTGAACGACAATCCCCGATGGATGCCTGAACGCGGGCTCAACTCGCTGGAGCTGTTGAGCTACCTCAAGACGACCGAGCACATTACCGGCGACGAGAAGTATCGCCTGGCCGCCCGCGAACTCATCGACAAGCACCACTATGCCCTCAACACGATCTATCAGAAGATCGTCACGCCCGTCGAGGTGAACCACAGCGACGACGAGTTGGCGTTTGTGGCCTACCACAACCTGCTCTGGTTCGAGAAGGACCCGAGGATCCGGAAGATCTACGTCCAGAGCATCGAACGGAGCTGGAAAATCGAGCAGCCGGAACAGAGCCCCTTCTACAACTTCATCTACGGCAGTGCCGTCACGGGCGGGTTCGATCTGCCCGAATCGATCGAATGGCTGAAGGACGCACCGCTCGACACGATTCGCTGGACGGTGGACAACACGGGACGGCGTGATGTGCCGATTTCCCGGTTCCTGACCCGTTTCGGCAAACCGCAGACCTCGGTTCTGCTGCCCGTATCCGAGCGTCCGGTGATGCGCTGGAACGGCAACCCCTACGACCTGCGCGACGGCGGCGGCGGCCACAGCAAGCTCGACGGAACGTTCTGGCTGCTGCCCTATTGGATGGGACGCTATTGCGGATTCATCGTTGAATGACGAGTCGCCGCGCGAAGCAGATGGACGTTCCTCTGCTTTCTACTTGCGCCGGGGCGGTGGGGACGGGTGGCAGACCAGCTTGCGCAGGCGGCTGAGGTTCAGGCGGTCGAGGTCGCGCCCGCGGGCATCCACGCCCTTGGGCGTCTCCAAAACCCTGGGCACCGACGTCAGACGGGGATCGTTCAACAGGAGGCGAAACGCGCCGAGACCCAATCGCCCTCGCCCGATGTGTTCGTGCCGATCGCGATGTGTGCCCAGATCGCCCTGGCTGTCGTTGACATGGATACAGCGGACATGCCTCAGACCGACCCGGCGATCCAGCTCCGCCATGGTCTGTGCATAGCCTTCCGGCGTGCGCAGCTCATAGCCGGCGGCGAAGACGTGACAGGTGTCCAGGCACACGCCCAGACGATGAGGCTCATGAACGCCGGCAAAGACTTCGGCCAGGTGCTCGAACCGCCCGCCCACACTGTCGCCCGCCCCCGCCGTGGTCTCCAGAAGGACTCGGGTTGGATTCTTCGCCGTGCGCCGGCAGATCTCATCGATGGCCGCGATGATACGGCGAATGCCCGCTGCAAGCCCCGCCCCGCGATGTGAGCCGGGGTGGACGATCAACCCCTCGATACCCAGGCTTTCGCATCGTCGCAGCTCTTCGACGAACGTTGCCACGCTCGGACGCCGTATTGCCGCCTCGGGAGAGGCCAGGTTGATCAGATAAGTTGCGTGAGCAAACACCGGGGCGATAGGCGTCCGGCGACGCGCCTCGACCCAACGATCGATCTCTGCCGGATCGAGCGGTGCGGCGGTCCACTGCCGTTGATTCTTCACGAATACCTGCAGGCAGTCGCAACGCAGGGCCCCCGCGGCCTCTATCGCCCGATGAACACCGCCGCCAATCGAAAGGTGCGCTCCAAAGCGTTGCCGGTTCAGGTTAGGCATGATCCGGGTTCTCCCCACCCATCCCGCACGGGACCGACCCGGCCGCTCGTCTGCCGGAGAAGGTCGGCGATCCTGAGTCTTCAATGCACGTGGACCGGCTAATAGAAGGACACGACAATCAGGTCGTAGAACATATGGCAGCCGACGGCGATGCCGAAGCCCCGCAGCACATAGACACCCGACAAGTAGATTCCCGCCATGGCGCGAAACAGGAAGCTGGTCCATTCGAAGGGATCGCTGCCGCCGCAACCCTTGTAGTGATGTATGGCGAAGACCAACGAACTGATCAACACGGCCAGAAGCTCCGACGCCTCCATGTTGAGATTCAGCACCTCGGCCAGCAGGAAGATCAGGACGCTGATCAGAATCAACCGAAAGACCAGCTCCTCATAGATCCCGGCGCTGAGGCTCAGCAACAGCGAGGCAGCCCAGTCGCTGGTGGCCAGCGGCACGCGACGGGCGAGGGCAGCGTGAAAGATCAGAGGTGGCACGGTGAAGATGACACTCTCGACCGCCATGCCCACCAGCGCCGTTTTGTTGATCCGCCAGGAGTCCCGGCGATTCACGTGCCAGATCAGCAGGATGGCCACGACCGCCAGCCCCGGCAGGTAGAACCCCGTCACCCCGAAGACCGCCATGAACCACGACAGCAGAACCTTGGCCACGACTTCGGGCGCCTGCTCCTGCGAGAAAGGGGGATAGGCCAGGAAGATGCCCACCTCGTACACAATCAGCATCGGCAGCAGGAAGACCAGGCAGTTCAGGGGGCGGCGGGTCTGCTCGAGATACCCTCCGGCATCCCGGCGGGGTGCATAGGGTGACCGTCTCGCTCTGGAAGTCCTGGAAGCCATGGGGGTATCATTATGCCCTTTGCATCGGCGTCGGCCGATGGCGAACAGAAGTGTACCGCGAGCACCCACCGGCCAAAAGCGGGCAGGGTACCTGATTTCCGGGAAAAAAACGCGATGTCCCGATCGACGACAGCCACGAGACTCCAGCAGTTCTTCGACGCCATGTTGGCGGCCTATGGGCCGCGGCATTGGTGGCCCGGCGAGACCCCCCTGGAGGTCATTGTCGGGGCCGTCCTGACCCAGAACACGGCGTGGACGAACGTCGAACGCGCGATCGCCAATCTCAAGGCCGCCGATGCCCTCGACTGGTTCCGGCTGCACGCCATGAAGCCCACCGAGCTGGCAGGGCTGATCCGGCCGGCGGGGTACTTCAATATCAAGGCCAAGCGACTGAAGAACCTGGTGGCCTGGATCGTCGAGCGATTCGAGGGCGACCTCGACCGGATGTTTGCCGTGCCGACCTCGACCCTTCGCGAGGAGTTGCTGGCCGTCAACGGCATCGGGCGAGAGACGGCCGACTCGATTCTGCTCTATGCCGGCCAGCACACCACGTTCGTCGTCGATGCGTACACCGCCCGCATTCTCCGACGCCATCGGCTGATCGACGAGGAGGCGGATTATGAACAGATCAAGGACCTGTTCGAATCCAGCCTTCCGGCCGACACCGCGTTGTTCAACGAATACCACGCCCTGCTGGTGGAGGTGGGGAAGCGCTGTTGCCGCCCCCGCGACCCAAGGTGCGCCGAATGCCCGCTGCAGCCGTTTCCACACACGCTGGACGCGCCCGATTGAGAACGCCGAGGGCTCTTGTCATCAGAGCTCCCCGCATCGGTTCCGGATACCCTCGGCCGCCCAGCAACGTGTCCGACATGGCGGTTGACACCCTTTGCGACGTAGGTTACAGTGCGGTGCGTTCACATGAGTGGACCAACGGAATGCGAAACTCATAGGTGGCTCATGCCAATTCAAGAGTGGTCCGAACAGATCGTACTGGTCGATCTCCAGGATGACCCCCAGTTCACCGACGACATCAATGCCGTCCTCGAGCTGGTCGAGGCGCGGCGCAATGTCGATGTCGTGCTGAACTTCGTCCAGGTCAGTTACGTCAACAGCTCGAACGTCTCGAAGCTTCTCAAGCTTCGCAAGATGGTCGTGGGGAACAACGGGCACAAGCTCAAGCTCTGCGGCATTACCACGCAGGTCTGGGGCGTGTTCCTGGTGACCGGCCTCGACAAGATCTTCGACTTCGCCGACGACGTGACCAGCGGGCTGGCCAGCGTACAGCTCGATATCCAATAGTCGTTCGGCTCTTTCCGTCTCGTACTTTTCAGTTCACCGGTCCCGGTCGGACGATCCGCGGGGCGTTCTGAATCTTCGGTGGAATTGTGGAAGCTCCCTGCAGAAGCCTGCGGTCAGGATGAGATCGTCTCGAAGACGCGTCCCACGGTTCGAAGGTACTCGACGTCCCCCAGTTCGGCTCGCCGGGCGATTTCGTCAAGCCATCGCACGGTGTCAGGCTCCAGACAGGGTTCAGACGGGTCGTCATTGGGGTAGACGACCTCCACCTCGACCTCTACGGCATAGCGCCCCCGTTGTATCCAGCGCTTTCGTTTCTCGCGTCGTTCTTCCATGGGAATTCAATCTCGAAAGAAGACCGTGACCAGTTTGGCCCTGCCGGTCTCGGACAACCACGCCCAGACAACTACCACATCCGTTCCATCGGCAAGCATCTGCCGAACGACGATCGACGGATTGGGGCGACTGGTCGATCGCTCGCGCAAGAGCTCGGCCTGGCTGAGTCCCAAGGCAAGCTGCCACGACGCTACGCCTCTCTCCTCGCAGCGTTCGTCGGCATGCCAGCTCACGACGAAACGGCCCTTCTCAACCCCATCACGTATTCTATCAAAGAGCGTGCCCATACCACGCAGGGATATGCCCATCCGATCGCCGGTTAAGCAAACCCTTCCCTCTCGACGTCACCCACCATGCATCTTGGCGGAGTCATTCCCCCGCCTCAGTTCACCGGTCCCGGCCGGACAATCCGCGGGGCGTTCTGAATCTTCGGTCGGATCGCCAGCCACTCGACCCCCTGGAACACGGGGTCGGCAATCTCGCGCACCTCGTCGTCACCCCGATAGGGACACATGGCATCGATCCAGGTGATCAGACGCAGCAGATCCACCGAATCGACCTTGACGCCATGGTGCTTTCCGCTGGAGGCCATCTCGATCAGGGGACTCTTGTACGACAGATAGGTCATGGGCTTGGGCGTCTTGTAGCCCTCGGGATCGACGGTGCCGAAGGCCTCGACCATCAGCACGTTGGCGATGCCCCAACCCGGCGGCGGGTTCTTGGGCTTCTGATACGGCTGCGCCCAGGTCGGCCGACCGGTCAGCGTGAAGTACGTCTCGTCGAAATCCAGGAAACCGAGCCGCGGCGTCTGATCGAACACCTTGCGGCCCTCGTGATCGCCCTGGTGACACTTGGCGCAGTACTTGTCGAGCACCGGCCGGACGTATCGCGGATAGCTGACGGTATCCTGTCCCCAGGGCGGGGGTGTGATCGCTACGGGCTCGCGGCTGAGCGCAGTGCCCTTGCTCGCGCTTTGAGGCGCACGGCTGTGTGATTCGTGACACCCGAGGCAGCCGCGACGCTCGCCCGGCATCAGCCCCACGAAACTCCGCATGGTGTGCAGGGCCCGATACCGCTCGTCCAGCAGTTGGAAGTGCAGCGCCATCCCCGGCGGCGCTTTGAACGCCACGGAACCGTCCGGCTCCAGCGGAACCGTGCCCAGCACTCGCTTGACGCCCTCAGACTGAACGATGGAGACCACCGGCCCCGTCGAGATGTAGGGCCGCTTGTGCCAGTAGGTGTACGTCTTGGGATCGATGTGCAGGACCCGCAGATACTTCGCCTTGCCCTTGAGTTCGGGCGGGGCACCGGCATACACGTCGTTGCTGTAGATCACGCCCTCTTGCGGATGGCCGGAATCCTTGCGATCCGGCCAGACCACACGGTCGTGAATGACCGGCGGCGTGGGACGAGCCCTCACGGGCATCGCGTGGAAGACGTTGTTGACCCCTTCATAGACCAGCTCGCGGTTGCCCTCGACGTCCATCAGATAGAGCAGAAACTTCTCGCCCCGCTGGGCCGAAACCAGGAAGTCCTTCTCGCTCAGCGGATAGGGTGAGTAGTATGCCGGGTAGTTGCCACTGCGGTGATAGGTGGGGCACTCTGCGGGGTCGACGGGTCCGTTGCCGCTTTCCGGCCAGGCAACGTCGGCGGTCACCTTCGTCAGGCCGGCGGGGAAGTTGAACCCCTTGACCGGATCGATGATGCCCACCGAGCCGGAAAACCAGTCGTGATGCGCGCTGCCTGTGAACATGACGCGCCGGCTACCGGGGATGCTGCGGGCATCCTTCAGGAGGTCCGGCCAGACGCTCTGGTTGCCCCACAGCGTGCTCACTTGCGTGCCGTCGGGGTTCATCGTCCAGAGTTTCTGCGCCCTCCAGAGGGGCTTGTCGGTATACTCCCAGCGTGTATAGACCACGCGTCCATCGTTCATCACCGATGGCAGATAGTCGGGTTCGTTGTTGTAGGATACCAGGTAGACATTGCTGCCGTCGCGGTCGCAACGGGCCAGGACGTAGGCATTGGTCGGCGGCATGCAGCGAACGTAGGTGTGGCCGCGTGTGGTCGAAAACAGAATGTGCCCGTCGGGCAGATAGACGGGATCGAAGTCGTCGTAGATGCCGTCGGTCAATTGCACGAGGTTCGAACCGTCCACGCCGATCTCATAGAGGTGGAACGACTTCTCGTTGTGCGGCTTGAAGCAGAACACTACCCGTTTGCCATCGAACGAAACGTCAGGCCGCCAGAACGACCCGTGCAACGGCGCCTGCGGCATCAGTTGAGTGGGCGTGCCGTCCGGTGAAAGCCCATTGAGAATCAACAGCCGCCCGCCCGGCACCGCCATGTATCCCAGGCGATGCCGCGTCTCGTGCCGCCACTCCGATCCCTGGGGATACGGCATGTCGACGAGCAGCACCTTGTTGAAATCGACGACCGGATTCTTGAATGCGATAGCTCGCTTGAGCCGGCGAACTTCGAAATACACTTCCCGATCGGCTGCGGCCGACGCGGCCACCCGCCGATCCAGTTCGTCCAATTTCGCCCGTTCGGCCGCAAAGTCGCCGACGCCCGGATGCGCCGCGGTGATTCGAGCGGCCAGACGGCGAGTCCATTCGATCTCCTGGCGGATCCGCTGCGGCGTGGGCTTGCCATCGGCCTCGTAAAGCCAATCCCGTTCGAGGGCCTCGCGGGCCTCGGCAGCCGTCAGGGCACGAGTGGCCGGTGTTTCAGGTCGCCTATAGGGGGCAACGGGCTCGGAGACGTGCGGACGCGCGTGGACGCGGCGGCCGGCCTCCAGGGCCACCTCGATCCACTCCGCCGAATACTGCGCCGAATCGCCGCGCGCTACCAGCGCGTCGTACTTGCGTTGTATGGCGTCGGCCTCGTTCCATCGGCGGCGGTCTTCAGGCGACTGCTTGCTGCATTGCTGCTCGGTCAGCGGCCGATACTCCATCATCAGTTCGACCAGCCGGCCTGCATGCCGCAGATGAAACTCATTTCCCCGCGACAGAAGGTACCCCATCAAATCCATGTCGCTGGACGAGGCCCAGTCGGCGCATTCCCGGGGGAAGTCAGCCTTCAGCCGAACGAGCAGGGCATCCATGAGTTCCCCACTGACGGGCCCGCCCTGCTCGGCGAGCTTCCTACGACAGCTCGCCAGGGCCTGGGCCATGCCTCCATCGGGCGAGTACACCTGCCGAAGGCGGCCGTCCATCTCCCTGGCCACTAGCTCCAACACGTCCAGGCCGTTGCGGTGCAGAATCAGGACCTGCTCGGCATTCAGGGCCTCACCATACACCCGCAGATCGTCGAGGGCCCCGTCAAAGTGCTCGGAATCGCCGCAACTCGATCCGATGAAGCACGGCACATCCTTTCGCAGGGCCATCCGGCCAGGTCGCTCCAGACGCCCGATCTCCTTGCCGTCGAGCCAGACCTTCATCCACTTTCCGTCGAAGGTGGCAGCGCAGTGATGCCATCGACCGTCGAGCACATGGGCAGGTTCGATCCGAGCATCGCACTCGACATAACCACCGACGTTCAGACCGAACGAGAGGACGGTGCCACCCTCCTGGAACGAGAAGAGCACCCGATCCGGCGATTCCTGGCGGAAGATCTCGCGGAAGCCGCTCAGCGTCGACGGACGCACCCAGGCGCTGAGTGAGAGCCTGGGGCAATCGCTGCGGAACACGCCGGCCGTCTCCAGTCTGTGCCCCCCCCGAAGTCGCAACGCCTTTCCATAGACGCCGCGCGATCGGCTCACACCGCCGGCGGACTTGACCGACAGGGCGGGCGAACCCGAGACGTCGGAGATGACCGGTGTCGCTATCCGCTCGTTGAAGGTCCAATGGGCGATGGGAGCGATGTCGAGCCTCGGCTCACCGGCGGGGGGGCATTGCGAGGCCTTCGCCAGCGACTCCGAACCGTTGCCGAAGAGGCGGGCGATCTCGTCGGCCGTCAGAGCAACCGGATAGATCCTCAGATCATCCAGGGAGCCCTGAAGGCATTCGCCGCCCTGTGCCGAGCCGATACAGGCGGGTGCCGAACCGCCGGTCGTGATCTTGCCCGGTCGTTCCAGCGAGCCGATCGGACGCCCGTCGAGATAGACCCGCATGAAGCGTCCGTCGAAGGTCGCCGCGCAGTGGTGCCAGTGGCCGTCGGCCACCTTCTTCGGATCGATCGCGGCATCGCACTCGACATAGCCGCCGATGTTCAAACCCAGCGAGAGAATCGTCCCGTCGTTCTGAAATGAAAACAGAATCCGCTGCTCGCCGTCTTCCTTGCGGAAGATCTCGCGGTATTCCCGGAGTTCGACCGGCAGCACCCATGCGCTCAGCGTGATTCCGGACAGGGTCCCCAGCGGAGGGAGTTCATGCACACGCAGCATGTGCGAACCCCAGAATTGCAGGGCGTTGCCGAAGACACCGGCCACCCGCTCGAAGCCCGCGGCGCGGCCCGGCTCGGGCGAGGCATGCGCACCCTTCCCGCCGGAATCTCGACAGGTTTTCCCGAAGTCCTCATCAAAGTTCCAGTAGAACAGAAGGGGTTTCTCGAACCGGAGGGGTTGGACGCTGTCGTCGGCTTGATTGGCGGCCTGGGCGAAGCTCGCTCGGATTCCCCCAGTCAGACAGAGAAGAACCGCACACCCCACGACTCCGGCTGCTTTGCGATGCATCGCTGTTTCTCCCACCTCGTGTCCGGGTTTGGATATGAGTATACCGGGACCGTGGAAGGGAAGGCGAGCGGTTGCGGGAGCCGTTGTCCTAGTGAAACCCGAAGCGAAGCCTCACGAGAGAGAAGAACATCGAGGCGCTGTCGGCGAAAAGGCGGACACGGCTGCCCTCTACATGGTTCCAGAGGACATAGCTCTCCGCCACCCTCAGGCGAAGCTCCCGTGCCAGGAGAATGCATTCGAAATCGAAGGCGAAACGATCGATCCGTGTCCGACTGAAGATGGCTTCGGCCGAATACTCTGTGAAAAGCTTGAAACCGCACTGCGTGTCCTGGTAGCGGACGTTGAACATCAGGCGGCCGACCAGATTGAAGACCTTGCCCATGATCTGGCGGTACCACGGCTGCGGGAACTGAACCCGCGAGTGCGGGCCGGTCCGCCGGCCGATCGCAATGTCGGCGCCTGAGGTCACGGACTTCAGCAGCCGGTCGATTTCGGTGAAGGGGGTCGCCAGGTCGGCGTCGGTCATGAGCCGAAAGCGACCGCGGGCCGCCAGCATTCCGGCTCGGACGGCGGCACCTTTGCCGCGATTGACCGGAAAGCGTATCAGTTGAACCCGTGGGTCGAACCCCTGGACAAGGTCGGCCGTGCCGTCGGAGCTGCCATCATCCACGACGATGACTTCCCAGCCGGTCAGACCTCGCCCTTCCAGATCGGCGCAGATCGTTCGCAATGAACCCAGAATGCGGTCACGCTCTTGATAGCAAGGGATGACGACCGAAAGCTCGATCTGATCGGTCACAACGTCCTCGGACACCTTACGAGCCTTCGACAATGCAAGACGACCGGGCGGGCGTCTGCGCTGTAGAGACACGGGGGCATCTTGAGTCAGACAATAGGGCATAGCTCTCAGAAATACAATCGGCCATCTCAAGCTCACTGTTGAGCTATATTCAGGAAGGCCGGCACACCGTTCCGACGAGCCCCGACCGCCGCGACAGATGCCCTCCTGTCCGTCGGCTTTCTCAGACTGCCGTTGACCCTATATGATGCGTCCAGCGAGAAGATCAGGATGTATAACGGAGAGGTGAGGGCGCCATGATGCAACAAACACGAATCCTGACAGTCCTTCTGAGCGGAGTCCTCGTGGCCGGATCGGCCTCGACTGCACGTGCGGAAGCTGCCGCCGAATCCGACGCCTTCCGATCGGCCATCGAGGCGGATTGGGCCCGACAGGAAAAGCGATGGAAGCGGACCCCGACCGATCCGGCTGCCTCGCAGGCAGCCCTTCAGCGCGCCGAGCGGCTGCTGACACACCTCGCTCAATCGCCCAAAGCCCCAGACCTTGGCCGTCAGAGGGCCGCCCTGCAGGCCTTACGGGGGCAGGTCAACGATGTGGCCAAACTCGAACCGGCGGAGCGACTCGCCCTCTATCATGAGTTGCGCCGTCTGACCCGCCAGATGACCCTGGCCAACCCCCTGCTGCCCAACAAGCCCCTGGTCTTCATGGAGCGGAAGCGCTTCATCTGCCAGATGCTCCACGAATACATGGGCTATTACTATGACTACGAGAACATCGCCGGCGGTGGCGTCTACGTTCTGGAGAAGCCGGGCCAGTCGTTCGCCAAACGCGACCTGATCGCCGGACGCCTGCCCCGCGGGAATTACACGACACTGGCGCTGAGCTTCGACGGCCGCACCGTCTACTTTGCCTTCGCCCCGAAGGCCGAGGGCAAGACCAATTATTACTCTCCCCAGCGGCGATGCTTCCACATCTATGCCGTGAACCCCGACGGGACGAACTTCCGGCAGCTTTCCGACGGACCCGACGACGACTTCGACCCCTGCGAACTGCCCGACGGCGGGATCGC
>CAYUQT010000054.1:0-72058 GCA_964446835.1 uncultured Planctomycetales bacterium
AAATCATAAACTCTTCACACGGAAAGGATTCATTACGGCAGTGCCATTCGTGACTGTCCCACATTATCCAACGTCCCTTATTATCCAGTGATTATACAGAGGAATCGACATGTCCAAGGGAAGCTCACGGGTTGTGCTGATAGTTCTTCTTGTGCTTCTGGGGATGGTTGCCTCGCTCCTGCAAGTCGGCAAGTACTTGAGTGTTTGGGAAGAAGAGCTAAGTTCGGAATCTACTATGGCGAGCGACTTGATGGTTTCGCTGGCATGCTACGCTGCCTTGAACAAGGGAAGACTTCCGATCTCGGAGGCGCAGTTCAGGTCGTCTGACGTGGTAATGGTGTCTGCGAAGGGTGCTGTCTACCTACGAGAGCCGGCAGTCTACGCTGGACAATACGGTTCATTTGGCAACTCGATAATCACGGACCTCAGCAAGTATGATGTCGCCTGGGGTCAGAACCTTGATGTGCTGAGGGTGGAAGCAGGAGATCGCCTGGTAGACGCCTCTGGAAATGAGGTGCGGCTGATCACCGTCATGTTGCCCGGCATTCTCGGCATGCACGACATGGGGAGACACTTCTCATGGGGGTTGGTGGACTTCTATAGACATCTCCTGCACGAATCGAAAGCGATGACGCAACCAAGCTCGCACAACATCGACGCACGTTCCTCAGGGTCCGGAGCATCGACAGTCAGAGCCTCACCGCGTGTTGGTGTGACCCAGCAGGAAGCGAGTAAACGGGTCAGGAGTCCTTAGCTTGTTCGACTACACCTACGACACCGCCAGCCAAGTCGATCAGATCCTTCGCGTATCGACCGTGTTGATTGACCACCACTACCTCGGCCCGGGCGTTTGTCGCCAACGGGTGTACTCGGTGCTGGATCTCAACATCCTCCGAGCCCTGAAAGTCGAGATAGGAACGTGTGTCGGCCTGATTGTTTCGCCCCTTCATGGCTTGATATGAAGAGGGGAGGGGCTACCGGGGGTTCCGCTCCGCTGCACCCCCGGCCACAGTCCTTCGCCCCGTAGGGGCGATTGGTTTGACAGAAAGAGGGTAATGGCTGGCGGAAGGAGTGCCGGTAGCACATAGAGGGTATCCGGACAGGGACTGCCCGACTCGGGATGGGCGTGGTGGACAGGCACAGTCTTCGATACTGCGGTCTGACAACCGGCGCCCTCGGAAAACAGGGCAGTAGAGTTGGTGCGTCGCGACGCACCCTACGTGGCTGTCGGGTGGGCGACCGAAGAAGGTGATGGAGAAAGAACGCGCCCGACGCAGACCGGCACGAAGCAGGTGACATTCTGTGCGTCACCTACCTATGTCGTTGACGGGCGGTGGTGGCTGTCATACTGTTCCCACATGGCGCGGGCAGTCGTTTCCGAGTTTTCGCATCACATGAAGCAGCCGGCGAATTCGCTGCGAGCAATTCTTCAACCGGCTGGGAGGTCAGGACGCGGACGCAGTTCGAATTCGGTAAGCGGATGCGCCCCCGTTCTGATTCCTGTACCACGCAAGGCCCGTGCCAAAGGGTTTGCTTCCGACGCTTTTCTTCCGGACCCTCAATGAACCTTCCTGCGAGGTGAGAGGAGGACGCCGCGTGATGTCTCGAAGGCAGTTGCTGGCGCAAACCGCCGCGGGGCTGAGCGCGGCCGCGGTCTCCGCCTCGCCGGCGAGTGTGAAGGCTGCGTCCGAGCGCCGGCCAGCGACACTTGTCCCCGGTCGGCGCCAGTTGTTCCTGGACGACGGCGACATCGCGAAGATCGAGCGTCTCTCGCGTACGATGCACCAACCGGCAAAGAAGGGAAGCGTTATCCGTCCGAACGTCGATCGCGGCGAGAGCGCCCTCCAGATACGGTGCGCGCCTGTATGGGACCCGGAGGCCCGGCTCTACAAAGTGTGGATGATTACCTCCGCCATCCATTCCGGGACGACCTATGCCGAAAGCGAGGATGGCCTGCACTGGCGTAAGCCCGCGCTTCGCCAACGGGAGGTGAAGGGCTCGTTGGAGAACAACGTCGTCACTCCCGACCCCAGCCGCGAATGGCCTGCCAACGCGATGGAGAATGTAGTCTACGACCCCGACGACCCGGACCCCTCGCGTCGATTCAAGGGATTCGCCCACTGCTTCAAGCGCGAGCCCATCGCCAGCCCCGACGGAATCCGCTGGCGGCTGCTGGGCGTGCCGCCGATCCCCAGCCAGGACGAGTCCAACCTGAGCTACGACCGCCAGACCCGCACGTTCGTCGCGACGGTCAAGCACGGCGGTCCCCACGGGCGTTCGGTCCACCTGAGCACCAGCAGGGACTTCGAGAAGTGGACCGCGCCGAGGCTGTTGTTCCACGCGGACGACCTGGACCAGACGCTCGGGCGAGCAAACATCGCACGGCGTTTCGCCAACCCGATGTTCGACCCGCCGGCACATAACATCCCCAGCACCTACAACGTGGACATCTACAATATGGGCGTCTTCCGGTACGAAGGGCTGTACGTCGGCCTGCCCACCATGTACCACAAGACGGGGCAGGTGCCGGGCGACTGGCCCGGCTTCGCGGATTGGGAGGGCACACCGGAGGCGCTGGCCGCATATTGGCAGAGTGGCGATTGGGCCGGCTTCCACCATGTGCAGCTTGCGTGCAGTCGCGACCTGCGCGACTGGCAGCGTCTGGGTGATCGTCAGCCGTTCATCGACCTCTCTCCCGTGGGCTCGGGCGCGTACGACCTGGCGACCATCATCGGGCCGTCATCCCCCGTTGTGCGCAACGACGAGCTCTGGTTCTACTACACGGGGCTCAAGCGGTACGGCGGACCGACGCCCCTACGCGGGGTGGATCGCGATCGAGGCGCGATCTGCCTGGCCGTGCTGCGGCGGGACGGCTTTATCTCGCTGGATGCGGGTGACCGCGAGGGCATGCTCATGACTGAATCCTTCGTGTGCGAGGGCAACGGCCTGCGCGTGAACCTCGACGCACCTCGCGGCGAGCTGCGAGCCGAATTGCTGGACCGCGAAGGTCGGGTGCTGGCGACGTCTGCGCCGCTGAGCGGCGATGTGACCGACGGCGAGGTGCACTGGGTGTCCGGGTCGCTCGCGTCCGCGCGGGGGAAGGTCGTAAGCCTGCGTTGGACGTTGCGCCGAGCGAGCTTCTACGCTTACTGGACCGCGTGAAGGGCTGTCAGAACAGGAGGAAGCCGTCTATGGGTGGAACGGCCAGGTACGTTGGAGCGATCGCCTTGCTGGTGGCGGTGGGACAGGGCCTGATCGAGACCACGGACGCAAGAGCGGTTGATGGCTCCGCTTCGATTCCGGAGAAGGCGGCGGCCATCACCACGACAGAGTCGTCACGGAAGGGGATCCAGGCAATCCCGGGAGATCGGCAGAAGGTTCACCCAATGGATGCCCGTGATGTGCGGGTGCAGGGAGATCTGGACCGGCGCATTCGAATCACCGTTGCGCGTCTGCTGGAGGGTCCGAATCCTTATTACACGGACGATTTTATCCTTGCCGATGTAACCGGAACCCCACGCATCTTCTTCAACTTCAACGGCGACCTGTCGGGTCGGTATCTTGGCGCACTCAGTACGGCCAGCCGCTATCTGGGCGAGCGATACGGCAAAGTGGATCGGATTGCCCAGGCGCTGCTGCGCCACCAGGACCCAGACGGCCATTTCGGACGTCCTCCAGACATGCAGAAACCTCTCTCGAGTGTGGAGGAATGGGACATGGCCAACATCTATGGCGCCGGACGGCTGCTTGTGGGTTTGATCGACTACTACGACACCACGGGGGATTCCCGTGTCCTGGCAAGTGCTCGCCGCCTGGGCGACTACATCCTGAACGTATTCCCCTATTACAGCAATCCGCGTCTGATCGAGACCCTGCACGGGCGTTCGCATCAGCCCTATGTCTACTTCCTTCAGAATAACGAGGGATTGGTTCGGCTCGGACGAGCGAGCGGGGAGAACAAGTACTTGGAAGCGGCGCGTCGGTTGGGCGAATTGATGCGGCCGGTGGACTGCCAGCATGCACACGCTTTCCTCAGCACGCTGCGCGGGATGATGGACTACTTCTTTCTCACGGGAAACACGGAGATCCTGCACCGCGTCCAGGAGTTCTACGCTCAGGTGTTGAGTTCCGAAAACGCCTTGTGGCCTTGCGAGGGCATACCGGAATCCTTTAACCGACGGGACAACGACGAAGGCTGCACGGAAGGGGATTGGATGCGGCTCAATCTTCAGCTCTGGCAAGCGACCGGGGATGCCGTCTACGTTGACCGCGCGGAGCGGGCACTATTCAACGAGGTCTATTTCACGCAGTTTGACAACGGCGACTTCGGCTACAACAGGATCACCCCATCTGGATTTGTCGTCACGCCGCGTGGACGCCAGTATTTCTGCTGCACCATGCATGGGCTCAAGACCCTGTCGGAGGTCGTGCGCTCGATATTTGGATGGGCGCCGGACGGAATCAGCGTGAACCTGTTTGTTGACGCGGAGGCCACCTTGCCGGAACCCCACGCGGGCACTATCCGTCAGGAAGCCGACCTCTTTCGCACGGGTGAGGTGAAGATCCGGCTGCAGCCGAAGCACCCGCACCATACGGCGCTGCGCATTCGCATTCCCGCGTGGGCGGGCGGCTACGGGTTGCTTCTAAACGGGCGGCCGTGTTCCGCCACGATCGAAAACGGTTACGCCACCATCCTCCGGACCTGGAAGAAGGGGGACGAGGTGAGCGTACGATTCCGCCTGAATGCGTATTGTCTTGCGCCTGCAAAGACTCGGCTGACATCCGTCGGGGACCCGCAGCGCGAACACGCCGTGGCCTTGCTCTACGGCCCCTTGGTGCTCGCCGCATTCGAAACCGGGAACGCGGACTACTTTCGGGGCGAGGCGCGACCTGTCTTGGCGCTTCCTCGGCCTGCCCCGGATGGATCCGTGGAGTTGCCCCGCGCGATCCTGCGGCCCGACTACCTCAATCAACATGCTGTGCTCGTCAACAGCTTTGCGATGCTCGACGCCCGCTTTGTCTTGCGAACCGCGGACGGCCGCTCGGTCACCCTTTGCCCTTTGGCCGAAAGGACCGGCGAGTCGCTGGGGGGCAGAGTGGACATCTGGTTCACGGCGCGTTTCACTCCTTGAAGCGGCGGGAGGCATGAAGGGAGCCGTGTCGGGCATCGGTTCGGCCCGACAAACGCCCGGCCTATATGCCGTGGCGAGCGGCCAGCATGTCCTCGAACAGTTCGTCCAGCGTGCGAGTGCGTCCGCACTCGGGACATCGTGACTCGTACAAGCCGATGAGGCTGTAGCCGCAGGATGCGCACTTGATCACATCCTTGATTTCACTGGGCTGGATCCATCCGGACGCCATGCGAGTC
Source organism: uncultured Planctomycetales bacterium (assembly GCA_964446835.1). Classification (GTDB taxonomy): domain Bacteria; phylum Planctomycetota; class Phycisphaerae; order UBA1845; family JAFGLZ01; genus CAYUQT01. The sequence continues at coordinate 5,369 of CAYUQT010000054.1, forward strand.
CGCCAAGTCCACGCGGTGATCGCAAACCACAGGCCCGTCAGCATCAGCGGAACAGTAATCCGCATCGAGGTCAGCCAATCGGGGCGATCCGGCAGGAACGATGAGAGTGTTCCCAGGAGAAGGTAGCCCACCGTCATCGCCCCGATCCGCCGGACAAGGGTGGGGGTCCAGATAATCGCTCGCCGCCAGATCAGCAGCCACCACGTCACAACGATCAGACCACAGATAAGGTGTGCGGCCGCCATAGACAGCTTCTCATTCTTGAAGACGAACTCCCCCGACGCCAGCAGGAGGACCAGCCACAGACCGGGGATGAAGGGAATCAGGCTCATCCCATAGATCAGGCGGACCGCTGACGGCGACATGATGCGTTTCCTCCAATAGACGATTCCTTCGGCCAGCCCCCACCACAGATAAGCTGTGGCGATCATCCAGAGCCCTCCGGCCGAGAGTGACTGCCCGAGCAGCAGAAACCCTTCCGTACACCCTGCGGCCCAGAGCGGCTTCCAGAGAAGCAGGTGCCCCATTACGGCCGCCGTGGTGCAGCCGGTGCCTGTAATCCGCCCAAACGTCCACGAAATGAACCGCCACCAGAGCATGAAGACGGCGGCGATGAACAGGCTGGTGCCCACGAACATGATGCAGAAGAGGTCATCGTGGATGGGAGGCTTGAGGCCGACGGCATGGCCGATCATGAACGACTGGACGCTGATACCGGGAACGATCCACATCAGGGAGAGCACTAAGATCAGACGGAACCAGATGGTGTGGAGTCCGGAGTGCATGGGAACTCATGCTGGCCGATGCCCCCTGGGGGTGTCAAGGAGTGAGGCGAAGCGTATGACATCGGATGTCAGGGGAAACGGAGAGGGTGGGATTCGAACCCACGGTACCCTTTTGGAGTACACACCCTTTCCAAGGGTGCTCCTTAGGCCGCTCGGACACCTCTCCGGCCGGTGGCATTCCGCCACCTGCGGCCATTATACAAAAACGTGCATCGACTACAACGCTTTGGCGATACCGGTATCACCACCAGGGCCATTTGATTATTTCCCACGAATACACAATACTAAATGCCCTGTCGTGCCCGATGCGGCGCGCTGGGGCAGATTGTCGGCCCCCCTGAGGTTTGGTGATCAGATTTGAGGTAGTGACATGCTCAAGATCGCGGTGATTGGTGGCGACGGCACGGGACCCGAAGTGGTTCGTGAGGGGCTGAAAGTCCTCAGTGCGGTGGCCAAGATCGAGAACTTCACGTACGAAACCCACGCCTTCGACTTCGGCGGCGATCGGTATCTGCGAACCAATGAGATCCTGCCCGATTCGGCGCTCGATGAACTCCGGAAGTTCGACGCCATCTATCTCGGCGCGATCGGACATCCGGACGTCAAGCCGGGGATTCTCGAGAAGGGGCTGCTGCTCCGGATGCGGTTCGAGCTCGATCAGTTCATCAACCTCAGACCGGTGAAGCTGCTGCCCGGCGTCGACTGCCCGCTGAAGGACAAGAGGCCCGAGGACATCGACTTCGTCGTGGTGCGCGAGAATACCGAGGACCTCTACTTCGGCGGCGGCGGCTTCCTCCGAAAGGGAACCTCCAACGAGGTGGCCACGCAGGAGATGATCGCCACACGATTCGGCGTCGAGCGGTGTCTCCGCTATGCGTTCGATCTGTGCCGGCGGCGCGGCGACAAGAAGATGCTGACCCTGGTCGCCAAGACGAACGTCCTGACGTTCTCTCACGACCTGTGGTGGCGGGCGTTCAACGAGATCGGCCAGGCCGAGTACCCCGACATCCAGCGCGATTACAACCACGTCGACGCCTGCTGCATGTGGTTCGTCAAGAACCCCGAACACTACGATACGATCGTCACCCCCAACATGTTCGGCGACATCATCACGGACCTGGGCGCGATGATCCAGGGCGGTATGGGCATCGCCGCGGGCGGCAATATCAATCCGCAGGGCGTCAGCATGTTCGAGCCGATCGGCGGCAGCGCCCCCAAGTACACCAACCAGGACATCATCAACCCGCTGGCGGCGATCGGCGCCCTGGCGATGCTGCTCGACGAGATGGGCAAGAAGAAGGGCTTCGAAGCGTGTGCCAAGGCGGCCCAGCGAGTCGAGTCGGCCATCGCCAAGACCACGCCGAAGCTCAAGTCCATGAGCGCCGGCAAGATGGGTTATGGCACCAGTGAGGTGGGCGATATGGTCGCCAAGCAACTCTGACGCGACCGAGAGATGTGAGTATGAAGAGAGGACGTGCCGCTCGATAGAGCCCGCACGTCCTCTTTGTTTGGGGTCCGAACACCGCACGATCGACGATGCCGTGTCTTGCGACATCTTGCGGTGTGCATCGCCCCATAGTAAGACATGGCCCAACACCGGCATGAGATTCCCCTGCAAGGAGAATGCGATATGTGGATGCTCCCCCTGCTGGCCTGCGCTGCGAGCGGCGTCTATGAATACCGTGATGCGTTCAACTATCCCGACGGCACCGCCGGAGAACCGGCGTGGACCGCAGATTCCATCAACTGGGAGGTCCGAGCCCAAGGGCTGATGGCCGAGGGCCCGATCCGCGAATTCGCCTGGCCGGCTGCCGCCCCCCCGGGCAAAGAGATCACGACGGAGGTGACGCTTGTCGTCGAATCCCGCAAGGGTGCGGAATGGGCCACCGCGGGACTCGCCGTTCGTCTGGACGCCGGGAACTACTGGCACCTGGCCCTGGTCGAGGCCCCCGAGGCGAATGGAAGGCGCCATTTCGTGGAACTCCAGGAGATGCTCGATGGGCAATGGCTGTCCGCCGGCACCCCCCCGACCTCGCTGACCGCAACCGTTTTTGAAGGGAGCGATTATCCCTGGGAGTACAAGCGGCCCTACCGGCTGCGGATCGTCATGACATCGGCCGGCATCGAGGGAACGGTCAGCACGCCGGACGGCAAGGTGTGCAGCCGCCTGGGCTACACGTTCGACAAGAAGGCGGTCGCCGCCGGCCGCCCCGCCCTCGACAACGGCGGGTTCATCAGCCGATTCGATGACTTCGTCGCCCGCGTGGACCAGACCGTGCCCGAACCGGCGACACCCCGCAAGACGACGAAGCCCTACAACCTGCCGGGCTTCGACGGCGTCCGGCAGAAACCCACCGGCTTCTTCCACGTCAAGCAGATCGACGGCACGTGGTGGCTGATCGATCCGAACGGGCGAGGGTTCTATGTGGTGGGCACCGACCACATCAGCTACCAGGTCCACTGGTGCGAGAAGCTGGGTCACGCCCCCTACCACCGCGCCATGCAGGCCAAGTATGGCAATGAGGCGGCGTGGGCCGACGTGGTGGCCGGCCAACTGAAATCGTGGGGGTTCAACACGCTGCCGGGGAACCATTCGCCCCTGCTTAGGTATCGCGATTTCGCCCACATCCTCTGGCTTGGCTGGGGGTGCGATTTCGCCGCGATCGACGACATCGTGCCCCGAACGACGTGGACCGGCATCCCCAACGTGTTCAGCCCCAAGTGGGCGAGGTACTGCGAACGACGCGCCCGCGAGCAATGCCTGCCCGATCGGGATGACCCCTGGGTTCTCGGCTATTTCATCGATAACGAGCTGGAGTGGTTCGGCAAGAACTACACCCCGTGGGGCGTCTTCGCCGAGGCGTGGAAGAAGCCGGGCGCCCACTCCGCCAAGCAGGCATGGCTCGACCTCGTCCGCAAGAACGTCGGCAGCGTGCAAGCCTTCAACACGCAATGGGGCACAAACATCGCGTCGTTCGACGAACTGCGCGATCACACCTCGCCGGGAGCGCCACGCAACGAAGACGCCCTGAAGCTGGCGGGAGACTTCCTGAAACTCGTGGCCGATCGATACTTCCAGGTCGCCGCGCAGGCCATCCGCAAGGTCGACCCGCACCACATGGTGCTGGGCTGCCGCTTCGCCGGAGACGCGCCGGAGATATGGGATGTGGCCGGCAGATACTGTGATATCGTCTCGCTGAACACCTATCCGCTGATCGACGTCGATCGCGGCATTCCGCAGTCGCTCGTTGATTTCCTGACCGAGCGCCATCGCAAGTGCGGCCGCCCGATGATGATCACCGAGTGGAGCTTCCCCGCCCTTGACGCAGGCCTGCCGAGCAAACACGGCGCAGGAATGCGCGTCGATACACAGGCCCAGCGGGCACGCTGTTTCGAACACTACCAGACGCTGCTGTTCAGCCTGCCGTTCATGGTGGGCAGCGACTACTTCATGTGGGTGGATGAACCGGCCGAAGGCATCTCGAAGACCTTTCCCGAGGACAGCAACTACGGTCTGGTGAACGTCGACGGTGTTCCCTACCGGCTGATGACGGAAACCTGCGCGAGACTCCATCCCCGCGTGTACGAGTTGCACCGCCTGGGCAAGGTGCGAACCGCTGCACCGGCCAGGCTTGCCCCTTGGATCACGGCGCAGCCCAAGACCCCACCGATCGGCGGTCCGCCGTCGTTCGATCTGAAGGTCGGACCGATGCGCATCGAGGGCCCGCAAGGAAACCTGGCATGCCGGCTCACCCTGGGCGATCGACTCATCGGCGGGCTGACCTGCATGGCCCACCAAACGTGCGGGCAGACCTTCTGGACCCTGGCGAATCATTCGGAATTGACGGCGGTCCATAAGGAGGCGGAGGCGACCGTCGTGGATCTGACCCTGAGCTATCAGGCACCGTCGCAAGGCGCGTCGGCCTCGGAACCGTGCCGTTTCCGATCGGGTTGGCGCGTTCGAATCCCGACGGGCCAGGTGGCCACGCCCTTCGTCGCTTTTGAGTGCCTCTGGTTCGAGAACACGGACTCTCGAAAGTGGGAACTGACAGAACTGTTGCACTGGGTCGCCCCGTGCATCGGCGGCGACATCGCCGACGACCTGCCCGATATCCCTGAGGTGCCGAACTACTACCTCATCGGAAGCGGATGGGCCGACCGAAATGTTGGATTGGGCATTGGGGCGACGTATCCTCCGGGTACCCAGTACGACTGCCACTACTGGCGTGACGAGAACGGAGGCATGCACTCGGACCTGAGGCTGCCGGTCAAGCAGAAACTCGACCCCGGGGAGAGGCTGAAGCTCTCGGCCCCGTCGACATTCATCTTCGGGTATGATCGCAAGGACGCCGTCAGCCTGCCGACAGCCATCCGCAATGTGATCGGACATACGACGGCCCCCTGAGGCTACCCCCGAACCGGGCAGCGGCCCAGGACCCCGTGTGCTGACTGCCATATCGGCCCGAAGTGCCATGATGGCAGGCTTAGTTCGAGCACTTTCTGGAAACAACTATGGCTGCAAATCACTGTAAATAATAGTTTTACACGACACCGTTGTCCATCTGCTGCTCAAATGGCACGGCTGTTGCTAGTTGCCCTATACAGACTATGGACCTATTGCAAGTTTGAGGAGTCAGCAATGTCAAAAATCATCGGCATCGACTTGGGTACCACCAACTCGGTCGTGTCAGTCATGGAAGGCGACCAGCCGAAGGTTCTGGTCAACGCGCACGGTTCTCGGTTGACCCCCTCCGTCGTTGCCTTCACCGACAAAGGTGAACGTCTGATCGGGCAGGTGGCCCGCCACCAGCAGGTGACCAACCCCACCAACACGGTGTTCAGCATCAAGCGTTTCATGGGCCGAAGGCACAACGAGGTGGAGACGGAAGAGAAGACGGTTCCCTACCGGCTGATCGGCGGTGCGGGTGAACTGGTTCGCGTCGAGGTTCGCGGCAAGCAGTATGCCCCGCCGGAGATCTCGGCCATGATCCTTCAGGACCTCAAGAAGACGGCCGAGGACTACCTGGGCGAGAAGGTGGAGCGTGCGGTCATCACTGTGCCGGCCTATTTCAACGACAGCCAGCGTACCGCCACCAAAGAGGCCGGTGAGATCGCCGGACTGAAGGTCGAGCGGATCATCAACGAACCGACGGCCGCAGCACTGGCCTATGGCCTGGGCAAGAACAAGACCGAGAAGGTCGCGGTGTACGACCTGGGTGGCGGCACGTTCGACATCAGTATTCTCGACATCGGCGAGAACGTCTTCGAGGTGTTGAGCACCAACGGGGACACCCACCTGGGCGGCGATGACTACGATGAGGTGCTGATCAACTATGTGGCCGAGGAGTTCCGCAAGAAGGAAGGCATCGACCTCCGTAAGGACCCGATGGCGTTGCAGCGGCTCAAGGAGGCCTGCGAGCGAGCTAAGTGCGAATTGAGCACCGTGCAGGAGACGACGATCAACCTGCCGTTCATCACGGCCGACCAGAGCGGTCCGAAGCATTTGCAGATGAGCGTGACGCGGGCGAAGTTCGAACAGCTCACCGAGCCCCTGACCGAACGCACCCGCGGACCGGTCATGCAGGCCCTTAAGGACGCGAAGCTTTCGCCGTCGGACGTCGACGAGGTCGTGCTGGTCGGCGGCAGCATCCGCATGCCGTCCGTTCAGAAGATGGTCAAGGGCATCTTCGGCAAGGAGCCGAACCGGAGCATTAACCCGGACGAGGTCGTGGCCGTCGGCGCGGCGATCCAGGGATCGGTGCTGGCCGGTGAGAAGGAAGATATCGTTCTGCTCGACGTGACGCCGTTGAGTCTGGGCGTCGAGACGCTGGGTGGAATTTTCGACGTGGTGATCGAGCGGAACACGACGATCCCGACCAGCAAGGAGAAGGTCTATTCGACCGCCGAGGACGGTCAGACGGCCGTGGACATTCGCGTGTTCCAGGGCGAGCGGAAGATGGCCGAGGCCAACCGCCTTCTCGGCACGTTCCGGCTTGAGGGCATCCCGCCGGCGCCTCGGGGGCTGCCGCAGATTGCCGTAACGTTCGACATCGACGCCAACGGCATTCTGAACGTCACCGCCAAGGACAAGGCGACGGGCAAGGAGAACCGCGTCACGATCCAGGGCAGCAGCGGCCTGAACAAGGACGAGGTCGAGCGGATGAAGCGCGATGCCGAGTCCAACGCCGCCGAGGACGAGAAGCGGTTCGAACTGGCCAGCGCCAGGAATCAGGCCGACCAGGTCATCCACCAGACCGAGAAGATCCTCAAGGAGCACGGCGAGAAGGTCGCCGCCGGCGAAAGGGGCAAGGTCGAGTCGGCCGTCAACCAGCTCAAGCAGGCGGCCAAGGGCGAGGACATCAACGCGATCAAGAAGTCGATCGAGAACGTGATGACCTCGAGCCAGGAGATTGGCAAGATCATGTACGAGGAGGCCGCCAAGAAGTCCGGCGCCGCCCCCGGCCCCGAGGCCGCCCCGGGCGCCAAGCCCGCCGAAGAAGGCGGCAAGAAGAAGGATGACGACGTCATCGACGCCGAGTTCGAGGTGAAGGAGTAGGGGCGGCGGATGCCGCGTTCCGAGCGTTGCTGTGGCCTGTGTTGTCGCCGTATCTCCCTATTCACACCCACAGGGGAGTATAATGTTGGCAGCAAGGCCGGCGTGTGAGTTCGTTCACCGTGTCGATCGCCATTGGGGAGGATCGGAACGATGCTCACAACCCTTGAAGCAACCATTGACGACTGAGGGCAGGTCCGGTTGCTGGCGCCCGTTCAACTCCCCGAATCTCGCCGGGCGCCGGTCACAATACTGGACGAGTGCCCGCAGTCGGCTATCTGCGAAACGGCCTTGCTGAGCGAGCCCTCGTTGGCAGAAGACTGGAACCGTCCGGAGGAGGATGAGGCATGGTCTCACCTTCAACAGGGCGAAACCAACAAACAGAGGCACGTCGTTATAGAGGTCAGCAGGACTGGGTCGGATGGTTGAGAGTCCGCCGCGTATCTACACCGACAACTCCGTCTTCGGCGGAGCCTTCGACGAGGAGTTCAGGGCGCCGAGTCAGGCGTTCTTCAAGTTGGTTGAGGGCGGATTGTTCATCCTGCTCGTATCCGACGTTTCGCGGCGGGAGGTTGAGCTTGCACCGTTGAGAGTGCGCTCCCTTTTTGACTCGCTTGCGGCCCACATGGAACTGGTGTCTGTTGACGCGAAGGTCCTGGCACTGCGCGACGACTACCTCGCTGCGGGCGTCGTAGGGTCCAGACGTGCGGACGACGCAGCCCACGTGGCTGCCGCCACCATCGCCGGTGCGGACTTAATCGTGAGCTGGAACTTCAAGCACATGGTCCACTTCGACAAGATCCGAGCGTACAATAAGGTGAACGCCTCTCGCGGATACCGGCCGATCGATATCCGCTCGCCGCTGGAGGTCATCGCGTATGAAGACGAAGGCCAAGACGTTTGATTGCGTTCGAATGAAACACGCCGCACAGGACAAGATCCGTGAGATGGTTAAGGGAATGTCGCGCGAAGAGGAAATAGCGTTCTTCAGGCAAGGTGCTGAAGCGTTCGAGCAGCGCCTCCGTGTGGCTCGTCAGGCGTCTACGCCGACGGATCAAGAAGAAGTCACGGCCTTGATGGCCAAGGCACGAAGTCAGGCACGTGGAGCGAGGCTGACGCGGAAGCACGTCAAGCAGGCCGTTCGTCGAGTCCGAAATCGATCGTGAGGATCGTGCTCGGCACGAACGGCTCTATCTCTGACGCGTTCATGATGAGGGCGGTCTCTACGATTCCTGAGGCATGGATCGTGGTCCGAAACGACCGGCAAGAATGCCGGCCACGGAGATGTCCTCGTCGAGTTCTTCCCATCGCAAGGCTTTGCCCCGTGCCTCGATGCGGACTTGAGCCAGAAGCTCATCGGATGCACTGCGCAGGCGTGGGAACTTCTCCTCCGGGAATCCCAATTCCCGACCGTCTTCAAGTTCGACCCAGACCTTACGTCCGGAGACCCATGCCCGAACGGCTCGTGGGGTCTCCGTCGTCACATCAGGATGAGCGGAAGTACTCATACAACTTGCTCACAAACCCGGTTTGGCGTGCTCTCGCCCCGACAACAGTACATAACACCTCAACAGACCGACATCCGTTAACGGCAGGGCTGAAGGTTGGGAACCCGCCGTCGGGAAGGCGACACTCCTCCCAAGTTCCCCCACAAGATTATATGCACATTGACCGGCCCGACTGTAGAATGTCGGCACGATCGCCGGGGTGCCCACGAGTGTCAGATGACGGCCCCGGCGACCACACTCAATTCGGTTCGCCCGTGTGGGAAGAAGGGATCGTCCATGATGCAGAAGCTCTGCCACGTCAAACCTGCGATAGCGGTGGTCCTCCTGCTCGGTGTCACGGCCACCGCAGCTCAGTCCGGCAGCAACGCCGCCTCCGGAGCACCTTCCGCTCAGGGTTCCTCCTCAGAGGGATCGCCGGCCGCCGGTGCTCGCCATGTCAGTGCCTTTGAACGCTATGTAATGGGAGGCGGGTGGGTCACCCACTTTCTGCTCATCCCACTTTCCGTCACCGCCCTTTCCATCGTGATCAGGAACGGGATCAAGACGCGGCAGGAAATGAAGGGGTCCACCGCATCGCTGCACAGACTGAGCGACCTCCTTCGAAAGGGAGACTACGCAGAGGCGGTGCGAGATGCCGCGGCCGATCCGAGTATCATGGCCTACGTCCTCCACAGCGGCTTTCAATGCGCCCCCCACGGAATGGTGGCCATGAGGCGTGCGATGGACCTGGCCCTGGACGAACGGGCCACCTCCCTGCTGCGTCGTCTGGATTATGTAAGCCTGATCGGCCACGTTGCTCCCATGGTCGGGCTGTTCGGAACGGTCCACGGCATCATCGGCATGTTCGGGTCCATTGCCGATGAGGGCGGTATTCCGGTAATGGCCAGCATTTCGGACGATCTGGGCGCTGCCCTGGTCGCGACGTTCTGGGGCCTGATGATTGCGGTGCCCTCACTCGTGGCGTTCAACATCCTGCGAGGCAAGGCGGACATCGTCCTGCAACAGTGCTCGATGGGCATTGACACGATCATGCGGCAGCTCCATCGGAAGCCCGGCAAGGCCGCCGGCCATTCCGAAGGCGAGGCGGGCTAAAAGGGGGTAGAACGACGTGTCACGACAGAGCTGGCGTCTGAATCGCGAAGGCCCGACGATGAGTCTGATGATCGTCCCCCTCATCGACATCATCTTCCTTCTGCTGTTGTTCTTCGTCATGTCGACCACGTTCGATGTCAAAACGCGCATGAACATCCGGCTGCCCAACCCGGATCGCAGCCAGGCTCAGGACGCCGACCCGACCAAGAACATCGTCATCAACTGTGAATACAACGAAGCCCTTGCGCCGGACGGAAGCAAGGCTCAATACCGTTTCGGCTCCGACCCGCCGGAAGGACTGTCCACCATTTCCACGCGACTGGCCGCCGCCGTCGCCCGCCAGCCCGATCCTCGCGTGACCATCCGCGCCGATCGGCGGCTGGCCTTCCGAGAGATTCGCCGGGTCATGGAAGTGGCCACGGAGAACCGAGTGCCGACGGTACAGGTGTCCATGGTTCGAGGAAGGGAGAAGTAGTCCTATGGCCGACGGCCCCTCGACTCAATCCGTCGAAATCCTGGCGAAGGCCCTTCACAGACTCGCTTCAGATGAGCGGGGTGCCGAAGAGAGCGACCATGAGCTGCCGCCGCCCTCCCGGCGAGCCCGCCCCTCCCCGCTTGAGCTGAATGTCGTCCCATTGGTCGACGTCTTGTTTCTGTTGATGGTGTTCTTCGTCATCGGCGGTGCCGGCGGAATCATCGAAGGTGTTCTGGCCTCTCGAATGGCCCGCGGCGCGACGGGCGCCGGCTCGGGCCCCGGCGGAGACGTTCCGATCCCGTCCACACCGATCGTCGTTGAGGTCAAGGCGGGCAGGCAGAACTTCAGCATGTGCACCGTGAAGTTCGGAACGGTCCACCGTGAGGCCACCAGCGAGGCACGGTTGGCCGCCGAACTGAAGCAGATGATCATCCTGCCGGGCCTGAATGCCAGCACCCCCGTGGTCATCTCCACGGACGATGAGGTGTTATGGGACGACGTCGCACGCGTCTGGAACGCCATTCTGGTCGCGGGATTTCGCGATGTCGCCTTCCAGCGCCCGTCCGGCCGTCCAACCGGTCGAGTGGAGTTGGGCAAGTAGCCTCCGCAACAGAGACGACCGGCCGGCCGCTTCAGCCGAAATCACGACCGAAAGCCGTTCACGCGAGGAATCTACGAGGACGTAAGACTACTTCCGCACGGGTGCGTACTGGACATGCACTTCGAGCTTCTCCAATTGCGCCGACGAAGCGGCCTGCCCCCCTGTCCCTCGTGTCAGACAAACGTCCGCCTGATTGGGACCCAGGTGGCACAGCCTCGGATCGACCGGATAGTCCAGGCGCAGCAACCGCTGGTCCGGGTTGACCTTGATGTGATCGGCACCGCCGGAGGCCGGCTGCGGCCTCGGCGTGAAGATCAGCTTGTCCTTCCATGTCGGATCGGCGGTCGCATGCCGCAGAGGAACACCGTTAAGCCGAACCTCGATGCCGTCGGCCCCTGAGATGCCGTGCAGCACCAGCCGCAGCGTGAGCTGCCGGATATGATCCACGGTGCTGCGGACGTTGTCGCCGATCGCCAGGCGAATCGAAGCCGCCGGCCCCTCCCTGGTCAGTGTGGCAGGGAGCTGGGCGTCGTCGTTCCGGTTGAAGTAGCCCTCGGCCCAGGGATAACCACCACGACGATCCACGGCGAAGACCTTGTCCTTGAACCGCAGCGTCTCGGGGCTGCCCACTTCGAGATAGGCCTGGCGATGGGAGGCCGGACCGGGCGTCGCCCCGACTTTTCGGCACACCTCCGGAACGGCATTGGACCAGTTGAACGTGTAGACACTGTCGGCACCCTGCTGGTGCCAGTTGCCGAAAACGCCCCGAAGGAATTCGATGGACCCGTATTGATAGGCATCGGTCGTATGGTGGTCGTCGAAACAGGGCTGGAGCTTGATATTCCGCCCCATGGTGATCCGGCGGAACGCGGCCACGTCGACCTCCATCGTGCGCGAGCCGAGCGTGAAGATGTCGACCAGCCCCTCCCGGGCCCACGCCTCAACGTCGAACCCGTCGATGCGGCACCCCTTGAGATTCTGGGGAACCTTCGCGGCCAGCAGGATGGGCCGCTTCTGCTTGCCGGCGACGTCGAGCAGCATCGTGCGGACCATGTGCATGAACTCGGTCACGTGGTCGCGGAGTTCCCACTGATGCCCCGGCGGCAGACATGGAACATGGCGGGCGAAGTCGATCTGAATGCCGTCCAGGGGATAGCGCTCGACCAGTTCGCGGAGGACGCGAACCGTATACTCTCGGAGGCCGGGGGCCGCCAGGTTCCACAACCCCTGCTTCCACCAGGTCTTGATCAGCCAGTCCGGGTGGGCCTTCTTGATGGGGTGGGTCCAGCCGTCCCATGCCGCCCCTTCACCGGCAGGAGCCACGTCCACCTCGCTGATGCGATGATTCCAGAAGACCTCCAGGTTTCGTCTGCGGGTCTCTGCGATCAGCCGGCCGACCCAATCGATCCCCTGATCGCGCCACTTCTGAAGGCCCGGGTGCCTGAAGGGCTCGAGCACGGTGCTGGGATAGAAGGCGTAGCCCAACGGGCCGATGTCCCACCACAGGCTGTCGATTTGCGTGCCGGGTGCGTCGGCGTCGTTGAAGCGATAGGCGAGCCACTCATTGAAATCCGCGCCGAACTCGGAGAACGCATCATACTGAACCACGATGCGCCGACGGCGATTGACGGCCTCTTGATGCTCGCGGGACAGCACGATCGCCGTGCCCGTCGAAGCGAAAGATTGCGGCAGAGGCAGGGCTAACATCCCCGCTCCTGCGGAAACTGTCTTGAGAAACGACCTGCGATTCACGCGACTGGAATGGCTGGACATGCCGGGTATCTTCGCCAGCGGGGCAAGTGGCTGTCAACCAGGCGAACAACGGGAGGAAGAAGGGCCGACGGAAGCCCCTGTCAGGTGTTGATGTGCGCCACCTTGGCCGGCGGAAACCCGTTGAACCAGGTGGAGGATGCGTGACTGTACGCGCCGATGTTCTCGCTGTAGACCATGTCCCCCACATTCAGGTTGGGCAACGGCTCGGCCTGTGAGATCGTGTCCAGCGCGTCGCACGTGGGGCCAAAGACCGCGCTGACCTGCGTCGGACCCCGCTTGAACGCCTTGACGCGATATTGACAGTGATCGAAAAGGACCCCTGAGAACGTGTGATAGAGGCCGTCGTTCAGGTAGTAGCATCGCTTGCCGTCCCGATCGGCCTTTCCGATGACCTCGGCCACGAGTGCGGCAGCGGTGGCAACCATGAAGCGGCCTGGTTCGGCGATAATCTCCAGCTCCTTGGGAAAGAGCCGTGAGAACTCGGCGTTCAGCACCCTGGCCAACTCCCCAAACCGCCGGGCGCTGGTGTCGTAAGGCACCGGAAACCCCCCGCCGATGTCCAGGAGTTTGAGCGGGTAGCCGCGACGTGCTGATTCTTCCAGCACGGTGGCCGAGATGGTCAGCGCCTGCACATAGTTGTCGAAATTCGTGCACTGACTTCCGACATGGAATCCAAGCCCTTCCACCACGAGCCCCGCATCAAACGCGGCGGAGATCAGATCGGCGGCCTCACCGGGCGAGGCACCGAACTTGCTCGACAGCTCGACCATCGATCCGGTATTGGGCACCCGAATCCGCAGGGCCAACCCTGCGTGGGGGGCGTGCCTGGCGATCTTGCGGACCTCTTCGGCGTTGTCGTAGGTCACCAGGGGTTTGTAGGGGTCCAATTCCTCGAGCGTGGCGCAGTCTTTGATCGGGTTGGCGTAGATGATCTTGTCCCAGATGAAGTCCTGTCGCTGCTTGGGTCGAAGGTGGCGGATGTTCTCGTAGACCAGCCGGAACTCGCCGATGGACGCGACGTCGAAACTCGCCCCCATCGCATACAGCGTCTGCACGATCTCCGGGGCCGGATTGGCCTTCACGGCATAGTAGGCCTGTACGCGGGGCAGCCTGCGGCGAAACTCCGTGTAGTTCCGACGCACGGCCTCATGGTCCACGATGAACAGCGGCGTGCCGTGCCGCTGAGCGAGTTCCTTGAGCGTCTGAGTCTTGATCATGGTTCTGAAGATACATCAACGCATTCCGCCCGCTCGATGCGGGCGAAATACCGTTTCGGCTCTTTGGAGACCGGTCGCCGGCGCCTCTGCGCCACCGCGACCGACGCACTGCGAATCAAAGGCTCTTGTTGCGCTTCCAGTATTCCTTCGTCTCCAGTTCCATCAGCTCAGGAAGCCGATCGTAGAGCCGTCTGAGCTTGCGCGGCTTGTGCCCGGCCAGGGCATAGTGCGTGAGCATCGGCAGCGCTACGGTTGAATCGAGATAGCACACGATCGCATCCGGAAGCTTGGTCGGATCGACCTTGCCCCAACTGACGGCCTCGTGGGGCGTGGCACCCGACAGACCGCCGGTGTCCGGACGGGCATCGGTGAACTGAATGAAGAAGTCGTGCCCGGCCTCTGGAATCCGCAGGACCTCCTGAATCTGAGGTTCCGTCTGCAAGGTGAAGTTCTTGGGCGAACCGCCGCCGACCAGAACCACACCCGTCCGCCGCTTGGCGAGTTTCGCTTCGAGAACGATGGCCGTCGTCTCGTTGACGTCGCGGGACGGGTTCACGCGGAGCTTGCTGCCCCGCAGTTCCAGACCCGCTACGTTCATGCCGATCGTCGAATCGCCCGGCGACGAGCAGAAACACGGCACACCCGCACGATACGCCGCCGCAAGAACCGATGCGTCCTTCAGACCCGCCTGCCGTTCGAACTCGGCACAGTACTTGCCCAGCAGATAGTGAAGCTCGGCCGTTCCCATCTCACGCTGGAATTCCGGCTGAAGCAGTATCTGCCGCAGGATATGGTCCGTCTGCATCAGGACGTCGTTGTAGTCCAGCAGGATGTCGTAAATGCGAACCACGCCCAGCTTGCGAAGCTCCGGATCGCGAACGAAGGGCGAACCACGGAACAGCGGCAGGTTCATCGCATGGTGCATATCGTGATAGAGGTTGGCACCGGTGGAGACGATCCAGTCGACAAACCCCGCCTTGATGAGCGGTATGACCGCGGACGATCCAAGGCCGGCCGGCGTCAGTGCCCCGGCCAGGCTCATCCCGACGGTGACATCGGACTGAAGCATCCGTTCCGTGAACAGCCGGCAGGCCTCCTGAAGGCGCGCGGCGTTATAGGCCAGGAACACCCGGTCGATCAGTTCAGGCAACGTCTCTTTGCCCGTGATCGGTTTGGGCAGAATGCGCTGTCCGCACAGGAACTGTTGCTTGCCCTTGCTGAACTTATGGGGGTACTTGCTTACAAACTTCTTCGGCAACTGAATCTTGCCCATCACTGCCTCCCAATGATTCTCTCATCCGATTTCAAAATCAGGAGAACATACTATCTTCTCGCAGTCCATTTCGAAAGCGATTTCGATTCTCGACGGATAGCAAAGAGGTACCGTGGGTGAGTGCGGACCCGGAGAGACCATCAATGAGGCATCCGGCCGACGCCTTCAAACGAAGTCGATCACATACATCGGGTCCGGGCGAGGCTACGCCGGTTGCTCCCCTCACTTCCGAAGCAACACGTGCGACATGATCTTGTAGATCAGCTTGGCCGACAGAAAGTCCGGGGCGATCAGCCCGGGGATCGGGGCCAGTTCCACCACGTCGAACACGGGAACGCCCGCCGCCTCGCGACAGATGACGCGCGTCACTTCGAGCATCCGCTGCCAACTGATGCCGCCCGGTTCGGGGGTGCCAACGGCCGGCATGATCGACGGATCGAGACCGTCCAGGTCGATCGTGAGGAACACCTGCTTGCCGCGAACGAACGCTGCCAGGTCCTTCAGGAATGCCCCGTCGGGTGCCGACGAGGCCTCGGCGAAGACGGTGTGGACGCGATCGCACGCGCGGCGGAAGGGTTCCTCGCCCGCCGAGATGTTGCGAATGCCGATTTGAAACACGGGACACACGTCCAGGATCCGCCTGGCGGCACAGGCATGGCTGAACGGCGATCCCTCGTACTCGTCGCGCAGATCGGCGTGCGCGTCGATCTGAACGGCTACGAGCTGGTCCTTCCCGATCACGCGGGCCAGACCGCGGGCCACACCGGAGGAAATCGTATGCTCACCGCCCAGAAGTACCAGCAGTTCGGGACGGGGCTTGCCCGACAAGATGCCCGCAACGGCCTCTTCGATCGCCTGCACCATGGCATCCGGAGAACGCTGCACGAGGCCCAGCGGATTCGTCGTGTGAACTCCGTATTGGGCAGCCGGTTCGCCGTCGAACTCGCAGTCGAAGAGTTCCACCTGACGAGAGGCGGCGATGATGGCGGCCGGACCGTTGCGTGTGCCCGCCCCATACGATGTCGTGGATTCATACGGCACCGGTACCACCCAGGCCCGGGCGCGCTCGGCCGTTGCCAGTTCCTCCGGAAGACCCAGGAAGTTCCACGCCGACTGAAACAGACCCTCTTCGCTCATGCGATGACACTCCTCACCGTAGCGATCGTCTGACAGACCGCCGTAGATGATACCGATTTCTGACCGGCCGAAAGCTGAATCCTATGAATCCGTCGGATCGGCCTTTGCTGAGGCAGTGGCCGCTTTGGCCTTCTCGCGCCGGTGCCTCAGATACTCAATGATACCCGGAAGAATGGACAAGAAGATGATCGCCAGGACCACCAGAGAGAAATGCTTCTTGACGAAGGGATGCTGGCCGAAGAAGTACCCGGCCGACAGACAGATCGCCATCCAGGCAATGCCACCGATGATGTTGTAGGCGATGAACTTCGAATACGTCATCGCTCCAATACCCGCCACGAAGGGGGCAATGGTCCGAACAATGGGCACAAACCGGGCCAAGATGATCGTCTTGCCGCCGTACTTCTCAAAGAAGGCGTGCGTTCGGTCGAGGTGCTCCTTCTTGATGAGCTTGGGATGCTCACCGCGAACCATCTTGGGTCCGAAGAACTTGCCCACCCAGTAGTTCACCGTGTCCCCGATGATGGCCGCGGCACCCAGAAGCACGAACAGATACCAGAATTCCAGCGAGCCGCGCCCGGCCAGCGCCCCCGCCCCGAAGAGCAGGGAATCTCCCGGAAGAAACGGCGTCACGACCAACCCCGTCTCCATGAAGATGATCAGAAACATGATCAGGTAGGTCCACGTACCGTAGGTCTGAATGACCGTGTCGAGGTGCTTGTCGAGGTGAAGAAAGAGATCGATGAAGGTGTTGATCAGTTCCATGAATCCTTCCTATTAGGCACTCAGGCAAATTCCCTTAACGACAGTATCGACTGATTGGAGCATGAAGAATAGGTGTTTGTCCAGGCGCTGCAGAGGCAGAATGACCCGTACCCCGTTTTCCATCCGCCCAAAGCATCCCTGAAATAGGCCGAATCTCCCACACCGACCTTGCTGGTTCTCACCCCTTCGCCCGTTTGATCCGCGGAGACCGCATCTGGAAACCGACCGTCCCATTGGATTAGCATGGGGCAGCGAGATCGTCGGTCGTTGATCTTCGTACGAGCCGAAAGGGCAGGGAGTTCGGTCATGAGCGAGGGGTATACACCCAGAGGCCTCTTTGGGAACACGCGATTCTTCGCCGCCGCGGCGGTGCTGGTGTTGATCTGCGGCTCCGGAATCGTCCGAGGCGAGACCGCCAAGGCGATGGACACCTCAACCGGTGTAGCAACGGTTCCGGCCAATGCCGCTCACTTCGCCGTGCCGCTGACGTTCGAGTGTTTCGCCAAGCTGACCGTCAGGGATTCCTACAACATTATCGTGGCCAACGAATCCAAGGCGTCGCCGACGCACTGGGAGCTGTTTTCGCTGCCCCAGAGCGGCGTGTTCTCCGCCTATCTGCCCGGCCGACGTCCGGATACCTTCCACACGCAGGTCAATATCGTCGATGGCAAATGGCACTATCTGGCCATCGTCATGGAAAAGCAGCGGATCCGGCTCTACGTCGACGGGCAGGAGAAGCTGAACGCCGCCACGAGCCTCGCACCCGAGAAGGGCCTTTCGGAACCGCTGACCTTCGGTGCCCTGACGACCGGTGAAATCCGGTGCAAAGGCTTCCTTCGCGAGGTTCGGCTCTCCAGAATTGCCCGCGAGATCAGCAGCGTGCCCGCCACCCCCCTGCCGGTCGATGTTCACACGATCGGTCTGTGGCGGCTCGACGCGCTGGACAACGGCCGCTATGCGGATGCCTCACCGGTGGGAACCGCAGCCCGCTTCTCGAAGAACCCGGTCGAGGTCGGACCAGGCCGAATCCCGGTGGCCGGCGGTGTCTCCACGGCCTATCAGCCGATGCCGCCCCAGGAAGACGTCAACCCGCTGCGGGCGACGCTGGCCGAGCTGAGCCGGCGGCTCGATCTGAAGACCGTTCGCCTCGATCAGATCCGCGACCAGGTTCTGCGCCAGTGGAGCTACGATCTGTCATGGTTCGGCAAGTTCGAGTATCCCAACCGCGGCCTCTGGTATCAGGAGAAGGGCGCCAACGAGAAACAGGTGTACGACCGGAACGCCCTGAGCCTCGAAAGCGACGGAGGCCCGGCGGGCACGGTTCTCAGGCGGTTGGGTGCGTTGATCGCCAACCTGGAGTCTCAGGGAACGTCTCCGAATCTGGCACCCTTCGTACGGGACTACAGGGTCCTCAAGACTGCATGGGAGACCGACAAGCCCGCGCCGAACACCGAACGGCACAAAGCGTACTACCTGGCCGGCTGCGCCCTGCGACGCCAGATCGCCCTGAGCAACCCCCTGCTCGACTTCGACACGATTCTCTGCGTCGCCCGTGGGACGATGGCCGGCTCGGCCCGATCCAACCCGTTCACGGCCGATGTTCAGGGCGGACACTTTGCCACGCAGTATTTCGCATTCAACGCTTTGCCGGGCGGCGGACTGTATCTGGTCAAGGACTTTCGGACGAACCCCAGGGTGATCAACCTGCTCGAGGGCTCCGTGGTTCAGAACGGACGTCTGAAGGGACGGAAGCTGAGCACCGGCGCATTCGTCGCACCCGACCTGTCGTACGACGGCAAGCGCGTCGTCTTCGCCCACACCGAGAACACCGAACACAAGTGGATCTGGTCGCGAAGAACGATGTGGCACCTGTTTTCGGTCAATGTGGACGGCACGGATCTGAGGCAACTCACCGACGGCGCGTACAACGACTTCGACCCCGTCTGGCTGCCCGACGGCCGGATCGCGTTCATCTCCGAGCGCCGCGGCGGCCACATCCGATGCTTCTCCTCCTATCTGAAGGTCCGCAACTACACGATGTTCTCCATGAAGGACGACGGCAGCGACATCGTCCCGCTCAGCTACTTTGAGACCAGCGAATGGAACCCCAGCGTCAACAACGACGGGCGGATCGTCTACACCCGCTGGGATTACACCGACCGCGAGAACTGCCTGGGCACCCGATTCTGGATCTCCGGGCCCGACGGCACCGACCCTCGCTCGCCGCACGGCAACTATCCGCTGCCGTACCACACCTTCCCCGATCACAAACCCTATATCACGCTGCCCGGCGGGAGAGAGAGCGACAGCCGGCTCGGCACGCCGCTGGTCGAGATGGGGCTGAGGGCGATACCGAACTCGTCGCTCTACATCTTCACCGGTGCCCCGCACCACGGCGAGATCTTCGGCACCCTCTGCATGTTGGACCTGCGCCAGAAGGACGATAACCACATGGCACAGGTACGGCGGATCACGCCGTACGAACCCTTCCCCGAAAGCGAAACCCATGGCCGGCGGCACTACAAGTATGGAACGCCCTGGCCACTCAGCGAAGACTTCTACCTCTCGAACGTGTGGGAGAACCTCTGCCTGGTCGACCGCTACGGCAACCAGGACCTGCTCTGCGAACTCCAACTCCTGCCCTGCGTCCAGGACGAACGGTTGAGGATCATCGACCCGATCCCGGTCAGGCCGCGGCCCGCGCCGCCGATTGTCCCATCCAAGACGCTCCAGGGCGAACGGGCCAAGGCCGACAGCCGCAAGGCCACGATCGCCGTCATGAACGTCTACGATGCCGATATGCCGTTCCCCGAAGGTACGAAGATCCGATGGCTGCGGGTCGTTCAGAACTTTCTCAAGAGCAATCACACGATGGGTGATCCGCTCGTCGGCTACGAACGAGAGAACACGCCCCGGGTGCCCTTGGGCATCGTGCCCGTCGAGGAAGACGGCAGCGTCTACTTCGAAGCCCCCGTCGCGAAGGAGCTGATCTTCCAGGCACTCGATGAGAACTACATGGCCGTGCAGTCGATGCGGGCGGTGGCCTACGTTCACCCCGGCGAGCAACTGACCTGCCAGGGATGCCACGAACCGACGCACAAGTCGCCCAAGCTCGACCGCAACCCGCTGGCCGTCCGAAGGGCCCCGTCGCAGATCGCGCCGGAAATCGGGCCGGTCGAACCCATCAGCTACTACCGGCAGATCAAACCGATCGTCGAGAAGAAGTGCGTCGGGTGCCATATCGAGAAGGACCGCGGGCCGAAGGACATGAGCTATGACGCCCTGCGCAATCTGACCTTCTGGTTCTCGGGTGCCATGTGGCAGGACATGTGCTCGGCCTACAGCGGCATTCACGGGGGATCGCGCACCATTCCGGGGCGATTCGGTGCCCGCAACTGCCGGCTCGGCAAGGCCCTGATGGACGACAAACACAAGGATGTGGTCTCGGCCGAAGACCGCCACAAGCTGATCGTCTGGATCGACTGCAATTCGCTGCGGCTGGGTGCCTACATCCGCGAGGCGGCACAACTCCGCGGCGAACTGGTCTGGCCTGAACTCGACGTCGATCCGCAGAACGTCCTGGGCGTCGAGGGACGGGGACGCCCGCTCAAGGGCAACTTCTGGCATGAGAACATGTACGGCCCCCATCCGCTGCTCGGCACCAGCCATGCCAAACGCATGATCTACCTGATGAACGATCGCGGCCAGATCGTCTGGGATTACTCGGTTCCGAATCCCCAGGACGTCTGGATGCTGCCCAATGGAAACATCCTGACCACGTGGCTGCACGGCGTCCGTGAGGTCACGCGGGACAAGAGGGTGGTCTGGGAATACACCGTGGAGGCACCCAACGAGGTGCCCAACTGCCAGCCCCTGCCCGACGGCAACATCCTGATCGGTATCGTGGGCGAGTGCCGGCTGATCGAGATCAACCGCGATAAGAAGATCCTTCATGAGATCCGCCTCTCGACCACGGAGAAGACACCCCACGCCCAGTTCCGCATGTGTCGAAAGACACCGGAAGGCACCTACCTGGTGCCCTTCACGGCAGAGGGTGCCGTTCGCGAATACGACCGCAACGGCAAGGTGATCCGCGAGTTTCCTCGAATGGCTATGCCGGTCTGCGCCCTGCGGCTGGAAGACGGCAACACCCTGATCAGCGGCGGCCGGGCCGTCACCGAATACGACAAGGACGACCGGATCATGTGGGAGCTGACGGAGACCGACATCCCCGATATCAACGTGGCTTTTCCGGCGGGCATCCAGCGGCTGCCCAACGGCAACACGATCGTCTGCAACTGGAACGCGACGGATCAGGCGGACAAGGACGGCGCCCACATCTTCGAGGTGACGCCCGACAAGCGCATCGTGTGGCAGGTGACCGGCAGCCATATCGGCCAGGTTGCCCAATGCCAGTTGCTTGCGCCGAACCTGTCGCCAAGAACCGACGGGATCGTCCGATAGGCGTCCGCCGGCCTCACCGAGCCGCCGCGACCACCACGAGGCTTGCGAACACCCAACCATCGGCCGACAATGCAACCCTGTCGGTATCAGGGTGAAGGTGGCACAGTCCCTTGGAGACAGGAAGGTCCCCATGCGACGCATACCGTTGCTGTTCGTGGCAATTCTCAGTCCGCTCTCCCTCATCTCAACAGCAGCCGCCGCCGAACCGGCAGGCAGTGAATCCGGCAGGGCCAAGGAGTTCCGCATGAAGCTGTCCTACGAACGGTACCTGGACCAGATACTCGGCGGGTGGCTCGGCAAGTCGATGGGCGGCGCCATCGGCGCCAAGTTCGAGGGATACAAGGGATGGGTCGAAGTGACCCCCGACAAGATGTTCCCAGAGAAGCTCCCGCCTAACGACGACCTCGACCTCCAGGTGCTCTGGCTGAAGGTACTGGAAGAGAAGGGTGCATCGCTGACCAGCGACGACATGGCAGCCGCATGGCTTGAAGGCTGCTGGTATCCGTTCAACGAGTACGGCATCTTCCGCCGCAACTGGCGGCTCGGTATTCGCCCGCCGGCCTCGGGACGCTTCACCAACCAGTTCTGGGAGACGGGCATGGGCTGCCCGATCCGCTCGGAGGTCTGGGGATACGTCTTCCCCGGGGCCCCCGAACTGGCCGTTCGCTACGCCGAGAAAGACGGCTGCCTCGACCATACCGCCCAATCGATCGGGGCCGAGAAGATGTTCGCGGCCATGGCCTCGATGGCCTTCTTTGTGCCCGACGTCAAGGCCCTGACTTCGATGTTCATTCACTATCTGCCCGAGGGCACGCCCGTCCAGCGCATGACGAAGGTCGCCCTGGAAAGCTACGAACAGGGGGTGCCGCTGCGAGATGCCCGCGACCGAATCATGTTCCTGGCGGGTTTCCCGGAATCCTGCGACGCACAGACCAACATTGCGTTCACCTTCCTGGCGCTGCTCCACGGCCAGAACGACATGGAGAAGACGATTCTGGCCGCCGTGAGCTGCGGCTACGACACCGATTGCACCGCCGCCACCAGCGGGGCGTTCATCGGTCAGATCCTGGGCGCCAGCCGGATTCCCAAGGCCCTGAAGGACAAGATCGGCGACGAACTGGTCATGGGCATCGAATACAAGCGAGCGGAGATGACGCTGACCGCCCTGGCCCGGGATACAGCACGGATCGGCGTGTTGCTCAGCCGCGATTGTGCCACGGCCGTTCAGTTCGAAGGGGCACCCGAAGTGAAGCCTCTGCCCGAAGCCGCCAGGGCAAAGACGCTGCGTATCCGCTCCGAATATCCTGGCCTGCCCTGCGCCGCTCCGGGTGACGCCGTGCCGGTCGCCTTGACCGTCGAGGGCAATATCCCCGATGGAACCCAGGTGACCATCGAAGGACCTGCCGGCTGGACCATCGCCCCAACCTCGGCGAAGGTGTGCAACCTCAACCGGACGATCCGGGTGATATGCCAGGCGCCCGACGGCGTCGTCGAATGGCCCATGAAGAACCTCTTCACGGCCCGCATCACCGGCAACCCGCCGGTCACCCAAACGTTTGGCATTGCAGGTGCCGGCCTATGGAAGTTCCTCGGCGTGTACTACGACCCCCTGCCGGACGAGAGCAATCCCGTCCAGGCCGCCCGGCGGTTCAACCAGCACTATGTCTCGATGGGCAAGCCGTACATCCCCGAACCGAAACCCAACGTCGATGAACTGTATCAGGCGTGGTCGCGCAAGCTCGGCCGGCCGGCCCTGGTGCCGTCGTACGAACACGAAATCGACCTGACCCGCATGACGGGTCTCCGCGGACCGTGCTGTGCGTATTTCGCACGCACCGTGGTGTCGCCCGAAGACCGAGAGGTCTTCGTCGTCATCGGCAACAACGACGGGTTCCGGCTCTACCTGAACGACCAGAAGGTCGCCGAGATGGATGAGTGCACGTGGTGGACGCCGTTCAACAACGTGATGAAGGTCAAGCTCAAGAAGGGACCCAACCAATTGCTGCTCAAGCTCCTGCGCCGCGGTGAAGACCTCCGATTCACGCTGGGTTTTCGGGAAGACGGCAAGAAGAACCACCCGGGCAACTTCAACTGCCAGGACTGGCTGGTCGACCTGGCCGATCGAATGCGGTAGCGGCTGAACGACAACACGGATTCCTGCTCCCCTTCACCTTGCCGGAGACCATGGGTTCCTGAGTCCGGTACGTTTATGGCCATCGGGTCCACCACCTTTGGGGCAGATGTGCCGTACCGGGAAAACCACGGGAACCTTTCGCCCCAGCGGCTGTCTAATCATTCAGAAGCCCAGCGCCGGCAGCCTGTGGCGCCAGGGTGACCGTCGGAGAATGCCCCCCTCACGGAGCGACAAACATGAATGCAACGTCTTGTGAATTGAAGTCCAGAAGCCTGCTGATCGGTCTGGCGGCAGCCGTGGCCCTGTTGTCCATGCTGACCCGACCCACCCACGTGCGGGCCGACGGGATGATCATCATCGATCATCCGCACATCATCCGCCCGCCACACCCGATGCCGCCACGAGTGGTCTACATGCCCCTGAGCATCAAGTACCACCGCGTGAAGGTCGACATCACCAACTCGGTGGCCGTCACCGGCATTGACCAGGTCTTCAGCAACCCCAATCCCCGTCAGCTCGAAGGCACGTACATCTTCCCGCTGCCGGATGACGTGGCGGTTCAGAAGTTCAGCATGTTCATGGAAGGCAGAGAGGTCAAAGGGGAACTCCTGGATAAGGACAAGGCCCGACAGATCTACGAGGACTACGTTCGAAAGATGAAGGACCCCGCCCTGCTTGAATATGTCGGCTCTCGGATGTTCAAGGCGAGGGTCTTTCCCATCCCCGCCAACGGAGAGGTCCGCATCACACTTGAATACACGCAGAATGTCCCCATACGCAGCGGACAGGCAGCCTATCGCTATCCGCTGAACACCGAGAAGTTCAGCACCCAACCGCTCAACGACGTATCCGTCATTGCAACGATCATCAGCGACGTGCCCATCGGCAACGTCTTCTGCCCGTCGCATAAGGCCCGGATCGACCGCAAGGGCCCGGGACACGTCGTCCTGAGCTACGAGGACAAGCAGGTCACGCCGAATGAAGACTTCCTCATCTATTACGGCCTCAGCAAGACGGATTTCGGGCTGTCACTGCTCACCCATCGAACGTCGGGTGAAGACGGCTACTTCATGACCCGTCTGGCACCCGTACTGGCCGAATCGGGCAAGACACTGCCCAAGGACATCGCCTTCGTCATCGACGTCAGCGGCAGCATGGCCGGCGAGAAGATGGAGCAGGCCCGCAAGGCCCTCAAGTTCTGCCTGAGCAATCTGAACGCGCAGGATCGATTCAACGTCATTCCCTTCAGCACCGAATCCAAGCCCTTCTATCCGCAGCTCGTGGACGTCTCGCCGGACAAGATCAGCCGCGCGCGTGAAGAGGTGGACAAACTGGCGGCCATCGGCGGCACGAGCATCAACGAGGCCATCCTCGATGCCCTGAAGATGTCCACGGGCAACGGCGAGCGTCCCTACATGATCGTCTTCATGACCGACGGCGAGCCGACCATCGGCGTGACCGACGTCACCCAGATCCTCAAGAACGTGTCGGAGGCCAACAAGCAGAAGGTGCGGATCTTCGTTCTGGGTGTGGGAACGAAGGTGAATACGCAACTGCTCGATCGCATGGCCGAGGAGAACCACGGGACCCACGACTACGTGACCGAGAAGGAAGACCTCGAGATCAAGCTGTCGAACTTCTACAGCGCCCTGTCGAGCCCCGTGCTGAGCGACCTGGAGCTGACCTTTGAAGGCATCTCGACGCACGATGTCTATCCCAAGAAGCTCTCCGATCTGTTCAAGGGCAGCGAACTGGTCGTCTTCGGACGCTATGACGGCAGCGGCGAGGTGAAGGTCAGCCTGGCCGGACGTCGTGAGAAGGAGAAGGTCACCTTCATATACTCCAAGGAATTCCCCCGCGAGACCACCGCCAACGACTTCGTGCCCCGGCTGTGGGCCATGGCCAAGATCGGCTACCTGATGGATCAGATCCGCCTGCACGGCTCCAACCAGGAACTGAAGGATGAGATCGTCCGCCTGAGCAAGAAGCATGGCGTGATGACCGAAATGACGTCGTATCTCGTTCTGGAAGACGAAAAGGTCCGCCCGGCCGCCGCGCCAACGGCCATGCACGAAACGCTGAACAGAATGCGAGGCCGGTCCGAAAGCTGGGGTTACGGCGGCACACCCGGCAGTAGCACGGGAGCCAAGGCGGTGGATGTCAGTCGGAACATCCAGCAACACCAGAGGGCCGGCGGGGCCGGAGTTGAATACCTCCGCCAACAAGTTGATTCGATTCGAGACAAGGAAGGACAGATGGTCCTCCAGAACGTCGGCGCTCGAACCTTCTACCGGCAAGGCCGGCAGTGGGTCGACAGCCTCCAGGTCGCCCGCGGCGACAAGCCTCTGCCGACGACCCAGGTGAAGCTCTACTCCAATGAATACTTCGATCTGGTTCGCAAGTACCCGGAGGCGGCCCGCTACTTCGCCCTCGGCCCCGAGGTCGTCCTGGTCCTGGGCGACAGGGCGTACCAGACCATCGAGTGAGGTGCGACCCGATAGTGATGAGGCCATCAAACCCGCTGACATGAATTGAACGACGGCGGAGGGCCCTACAATCCCTCCGCCCGTCGGGCCAGAGATTCACAGATGATGAAGTTGTACACCCCGGCGGCCAGCACACCGGCCAGCACGACCACCCAGCTCAGCGCCCCATGAAGGTGCCAACCGGCCAGCCAGAACGCCACGAGGGCTTCCAACAGCGTGTACCCCACCAGCATCGCCGCACTGGCGGCATTCGATTCTGTCTTTGTTACCAGGGGCGGCACGAAGAACAAGGCCCACGGCAGGATCGCCACAAACGCCAGCCACGCCAGAACCTGACGTATGACGTACCACAACTGCCGCAGGTCCTCCGGATGTTGCCAGAACCAGATGCCCGCCAGAACACACCCCAGCAGACACACGGCCGCCAGGACCTTCCCGCCGACGTACTGGGCAACGGATCCGAACATGGATGACTCCCTTCCGGCTTCACGAACTCCCGCACCAAGGCTACAGGCGGTGCCCCAGGGCCGTCTCGTAGACGGCAACGACGTTCTCTACCGGTACATCCGGCTGAAAGACGTGGGCGGGCGCCAGAATATACCCCCCATTATTGCCCAGGGCTTCGATCAGCTCGGCCGTGCTCCTGCGGACCTCGTCGATCGTGGCGTAGGGCAGCAGGTCCTGTGTATCGATCCCGCCGTTGAGCGTCAGCCGATCTCCGAATTCCTGTTTGAGTTCGAAGGGGTTCATTCCGGTCGCCGGCCACTGGACCGGGTTGAGCACGTCCACACCGATCTCGATGAGGTCGGAAATGATCGGGCGGATGCCGCCGCACGAGTGGTAGCGGATCTTGACGCCATAGGACCGGCACAGCGCCAAAAGCCTGGCCATCCGCGGCTTGACGAACTGGCGCCACATGGCCGGACTGATCAGCAGCCCCCGCTGGCTGCCGACATCGTCGTTGTACTCGACCATGTCCATTCGCCCCTGAGACGCGTCCAGTATCCGCCGGATTCGCTCGATCAGCGTGGCCAACACGTGGTCCATGACCGCCTCGGCACGCTCGGGGGCCATCGCCAGGTCTTCCATGAACGTGTCGAACCCCCGCACGAACCAACTGATCTCGAAGACCCCGCGACTCTCGACCCAGACCCAATGGTCGGGGTTGGCCTTCGCCTGATCCGCGATGGTCGAATAGTCCCATAAGTCGGCCGTCGGCCAGCGATGATCTGCAATCTGCTGATCGGACGTGATCCCTTTCAGCGGACTGTCCGCAAGGTCCATGTAGAAGCCGACGTCGGTCCGGTTGGGCCTGAATCCCACACCCCAGATGTCACGGTAGATGCCGTCGGGCGTCACCTCGACGGTAGGATCGGAGTAGCAGAGCGGATCGGACCACCCCGTGAACACCGGCTCGACGCGCCGCAGGTCGACCCCCAGGCGCTCCATCAGCTTCTGACCGGGTTTGAGCCCCAGCCGTGCGGTCAAGGCGGCCGAAACCTCCTCCCGGGCGGCGTAATCGATAGGAACACGATCCGGCTTCTGATGCGCAATCGCCATTCGCACACGTTCTTTGGAGGTCATCGGCATTCTGCTCCTGGACCCGCTGTGGCACGAGAGCCACTGACACCCCCACCCGCACACGTTGACTCCCACCAACGGCAACCTATGATAGTGTGTGATGTCGGCGCCGGACAATTCCGGAGGCGGCTGGGGTTATTTCCCATCTCATGCGTTGATCGAGCAGCCCTCCTCGAGGCGCCCCAGATATAGGGCCCAACGATGCGCGTCGGTCTGGTATTCAACCCCTTCACGTACAAGCTCCACGAAGAGAATCTGCGAATCGTTCAGCGTTACTTCGGGCTGTTCCCACCGCTCAGCCTGGGGTGGGTGGCCGCCATCGCCGAGCGGGCGGGGCACGCGGTCACCATCGTCGATGCCCGCACACTGGAGTTGTCGAAGGAAGAAACCCTGGACCGGCTCCGTCAGTTCAAGCCGGACATCCTCGGCTTCATGATGACCACCTACATGTTCCGCGAGACACTGGAGTGGATCCGCTTTCTCAAGGATCGGCTCCAGATTCCCGTGATGGTCGGGGGCTATAACCTGCGCGTGTACCCCACCGAATCGGTCACCCCGCCGGAAATTGACTTCGGCTGTGTGAACTCCGCCCTGTACACCGTGCCGGCCCTGCTCCGAGAACTCGAAGCCCAGCGACGGTTCGCCGACGTGCCCGGACTCGCTTACAAGGACAGCGGCAAGATCATCGTCACCGATTCGGTTCAGGAGGATTTCAACGACTATCCCTTCCCCGCCCGGCACCTGCTGCCCAACGAAATGTATGCCGAGTTTCCGACCGAACGCAAGAACTTCACGGTGATGGTGACCAGCAAGGGCTGCCCGCGCGGATGCCTGTTCTGCGAAGCGGGGCGCACCTCCTACAACCCGCGCCGCCCCGAACTCGTCATCGCCGAAATGGAAGAGTGCTATCACAAGTACGGCATTCGCGAGATCGACGTCTTCGACTACGAATTCATCATCGACCGCAAGCGGGCCCACCGCATCATGGACCTGATGATCGAACGAAAGCTCGACCTGACCTGGGCCTGCCGGGCCAGAATCGACTCGGCCACGCCCGACCTGCTCGAGAAGATGAAGAAGGCCGGTTGCGCGAGAATCTACTTCGGTATCGAATCGGGCGACGAGAAGACCCTCAACGAACTGAACAAGGGGATCACGCCCCAACAGGTCCGCCAGACGATCGGCGTGTGCAAAGACATGGGAATCAAGGCACTGGGCTTCTTCCTGGTCGGCGTGCCCGGTGAAACCCGCGAGAGCATCAAGAGACTGGTCAAGTTCGCCAAGAGTCTCGACCTGGAGTATGTGCAGTTCTCGAAGGTGACGGCCAAGCCCCTGACGCCCCTCTGGAAAGACCTGGTCCAGCAGAGCGGTTATGACTATTGGCGCGAGTACATCCTGGGCAACGCCGAAGAGGCCCCCCTGCCGCGTCCCTGGACGCAACTGACCAACGACGAGATCGACGAGCTGGCCAAGTGGGCCTATGTCAAATACCACTCGCGCCCGAGCTTCCTTCTCAAGTCGGTGTTCAACGTGCGATCGTTCGACGAGTTCCGGCGGAAGTTTTTCGCCTTCATCGAGATGGTCTTCCATCAGGAGAAGACGTCGAAGGCCGATCCGGACTTTGTCGCGTTCAACGAGAACAAGGGCTGGTTCACCTCACGGTACCAGAAGTCGCCGCGACTGCCGCCGTAGGCCGCCCAGTCTCGCAGCCCCCGCGACCCAACCCAACGTCGGCCTCGCCGGACAAGACAGAAGAACATCGAGAATGGCCCAACCGAACCCCAACACCCCACTGCCACCCGACACCGCCGCCCCAGCGCCACCGTCGGCGGCCCAGCGCATCCGGCGCATCGTTCAGACCGTCCTGCTGATCGTCGTCCCCGTGCTCATCTATGCCTATCTCTTCCGGAAGATGGGGTTCGAGGCCACCATCGAGCACATCCGGCATGCTAAGGGCTGGCCCCTGGTGGGGGCGTGCATCTCGTCGCTCGTCGCATCGGTATTGATGAACTCGCTGGTCTGGCAGCAAATCCTCAAGGCGATGGGCTATCGCCTCAGCCTTTCCCGGGCCATCTACGCCGAGAACGCCTCACTGCCGCTCCGAATGCTGCTGCCGGCCAAGGCGGGCGAGGTGTTCAAGGGCATCTATCTCAAGAGCATCGGCCTGACCGGTCTGGGCAAGGGGCTCAGTTCGGTGGTGTTTCACAAGGCCGTCAACATCATCGCCCTCATGATGCTCTCGCTGCCGGCGGTCGTCACCGCCCAGGGTGCCGGGGCCCGGAAATTGATGATCCTCCTGGCGGGACTCACCTGGCTGTACTTCCTGCCCGGTCCTTTTCAATCGATCGTGGACCGAATGAGCCGCCCCCTGCCGCAAAGACTCCGCGATGCCGTGGACAACATGATGGCCGCCTTCAGCCGAACCCCGGCGGGCAAGAAGCTCCTGCTCCTGGTGCTGGCAGTGGTGTTCCAGGCGGCGCATCTGGTCTCGGCCTGGCTCATCTTCGACAGCATCGGCGTCAGCGTGTCCGTCGGTGCGATGTGCGCGTATCTGCCCGCGGCGGTGCTGGTGGGGATCGTCCCGATCGTCCTGTACGGGCTCGGCACGCGAGAGGCCGTGTTTGTCTTCCTGTTCAGCCCCAGCATCGGACGACAACCTGCCATGGCGGCTGCGGTGCTCTTTACGGTCATCCAATTCCTGTTGCCGGTCTTCGTGGGCTCGCTGCTGACATGGCCGTTCATGAAAGATGTGCTGGCGTACCGGAACAGACCTCCCACCCCGAAGCCCGCGCCCAACCCGCTATGACGTACCGATCAGAAGCAGTTCCGTGCTGTGATGGTTCGTCGACAGCACGTACTTGTACCGTCGGTCGGGCGTGTATACGTGAACCTTCGGCTTGACCCGCTTCATCGCCCGGATCAGTTCACCCCGACTCGGAACCCCGTCGCTGCGATAGCTCATAACCAGCGTGCTGTCGGCAAAGCGTTCGAACAGACGCCGAAGCTCCTCGTGAACCTGCCTGGGGCTGGTCCACGGCGAGGGAACCGGCCGAAGCCGGCGATGTTTCGAGCCGTGGTCGATGCGGTTGCTCCAGTGCCGGTAGCCGGCCATCCCCTCCAAAAAATGGTAGAAGCCGTGGTAGTCCACGCCGACGCCCTTGCCGTTGATGTAGGGTGGGTCGATGTAGACCAGGTCGAAGTGGCCCTCGATCCCAACCGCATCCTGATTCAGGGCACGGCAGCGGGTGCCGTTGTCGAACACAGCCGCATTGGCCTCGGCGGCGAACGCACGAAAGTGATCCTCAAACGGACGATCCCAGGTCGTCTTGTTTCCGAAACCTCGGGGGACGTCGGCCGTCCGCATGTACAGATTGCAGCGATGAAAGAGATTGTAGGGCCGCTTGACGACGGCGGCCTGAAACAAGGCGTAGTACGCCAGCGCCCGCGACGCCCCGTTCGGCATGGCCGCGATGTTCTGGGCCACTCGATCCAGCCAGACGTTCTCCTCGGGCAGGAAGTAGACCCCCTCAAAGGTCCGGGCAATCAGATCGTCGTATTGCCGCCGTGGGTGACGCACGAACAGGCGATCGATCGTTTTCGAGGACAGCCGGGTGTGGCTGTTCTCGATCAGGGCCCGACCGATCAAGAAGTTGCATCGCAGAATATCGTTGCAGGTGACCTGCTTGCCCCGACGTTTGAAGGCGTGCGACACACACCCGCTGCCGCTGAACACATCGAGCACGGAGTGAAACTCCAGTCGCTCCAGGTGCGACAGAATCCACCCCAGCAGCTTGTACTTGCTGCCATAGAACCGTGTGGACGGCGTGGGGTGGCTGTCGGCGTCGAATGGCTTCGTCGTCACCATCGTGCGAATTCTAGCGGCAACTCACCGCCCCGCCGAGCCCTGCTGCCGACACCAACCCCGTGGACACTACGGACAAGGGCGGCTACCGGACCTGCCAGGCCTTCCTGCTCGCACAGCACAGCCCCCTCCTTCCGGCCACTGGCCGGGCCTGATACAATCGCCGCGGTCTTTCGGTGGAGCCGCCAGGGATGGCCCTATGAGCCGTATCCATGTTCTGTCTGATTCGCTGATCAACAAGATCGCCGCCGGCGAGGTCATCGAGCGTCCGGCCAGCGTCCTGAAGGAACTGCTGGAGAACAGCGTCGATGCCGGTGCCACCCGTGTCGACATCACCATCGAAGACGGCGGGCGGCGGTTGATCGCGGTCTCCGACGACGGCTGCGGCATGAACGAAGAGGAGCTGGCGCTGGCCATCCAGCCGCACGCCACCAGCAAACTGACCCACGAGGACGACCTGTTCGCAATCCACACCATGGGCTTTCGAGGCGAGGCACTGCCCAGCATCGGCAGCGTCTCACAGATGCGGCTCGTTTCGCGCGTGGCCGACGAGCCCGGCGGACACGAGATACAGGTCGACGGCGGCCGGATCGAGGGGCCCCGACCTACGGCGGCCCCGGTCGGAACGTCCATCGAGGTTCGTGAACTGTTCTTCAACGTGCCGGCGCGGCGCAAGTTCCTCA
Organism: uncultured Planctomycetales bacterium; assembly: GCA_964446835.1. Lineage (GTDB taxonomy): Bacteria > Planctomycetota > Phycisphaerae > UBA1845 > JAFGLZ01 > CAYUQT01. The sequence goes on from CAYUQT010000054.1 coordinate 37,758, forward strand.
AGACCGCCAACACCGAGATCGGGCATATCGTCGAACAACTGATTCGCATCGGCCTGCCCCACCCGCACATCCACATCGTCTGTTCGCACAACGCAAGGCGAACCCACGATCTGCCGAGCTGTGGTGGACCCGACGTCCTGGCGGCCATCCGCGATCGAATTGCCGCGATGCTCAGCGCCGAACTCGCCCAGGCGATGATCCCCATCGACCGGCAGGAACGCGGGCTGCTGATCCGCGGCTGGGTCGCCCCCCCGGCAATGGCGCGGGGCACCGCCGCCTGGCAGTACACCTGGTTGAACGGCCGCTTCGTACGAGATCGGTTCCTTCAGCACGCCGTGCGAGAGTCCTATCGAGGCCTGCTGCCCGAGGGGCGATTCCCCGTCGTCTTCCTGTTCCTGGAGGTCCCTCCGGCCGACATCGATGTGAACGTCCACCCCACCAAGATCGAGGTGCGTTTCCGCGACTCGAACCTGGTGCACTCGCAGGTCCTGGCCGCACTGAGAGAGACGTTCCTGAAACGAGACCTGACTCCCCAATTGACGCCGGAACAGGTGCCCCGGGAGATGCCCGGTACGGTCATCCCCACGGGCGATCCGTGGGTCGAGCCGCCTCGGCCGAGCGGCGATGCCTTTCGATCGGGCCCGCCGCGACCGCCCGAACTGCCCCCCGAGGCACAGCAGGAGATGCGCCGTGCCATGGCGGACTTCCTCAGGAACGTGCCGCCGACACAAGCCCCGTACCCACCGTCCCCGCAAGGACCGGAGACGAGGCCCTTCGAGACGTCGGAATCCCAGACTCGTCTGCCCTGGGACATGGGCCCGACCCCCGCGCCGACACCACCTCAGGCGGGCACACCGTACAGAACGGTCCTCCAACTTCACAACGCCTACCTGGTCACGGAAACCGAAGACGGACTGGTCATCGTCGATCAGCACGCCCTCCACGAGCGAATCCTCTACCAGCAACTGGTCGAACGGGTCACTCGCGGCCCACTCGAATCGCAGCGGCTCCTGCTGCCCGAAACGGTAGACGTCACCCCCACGGAAATGGCTTGCCTGGAGGGATTCGGCCCCCTGTTCGAACGGCTCGGCCTCGACCTGACGCCCTTCGGTCCCACCCGTATCGCCGTCCAGGCGGTGCCGTCGGTGCTGAGCGACGCAGACGTGGGCGAATGGATATCCAACCTGCTCCGCCGACTGGCCGACAAACCCGATCAGGCGGTCACGGACGAATTCCTCTTCGAAATCCTTGAATCCGTGGCGTGCAAGGCGGCGGTCAAGGCCGGCGACCCGCTCACACCGCAGGAAATCGAGTCCCTCCTGGCCCGGCGGGCCGAGGTCGAGAAGTCCAGTTCGTGTCCCCATGGACGCCCCACGACACTGCATATGAGCCTCACCGAATTGGCCAAACAGTTCAAAAGGACGTAGCGCCAATACCGGTCGAAGCCTCGACACCTCGAACCCTGTCGACATGCCGCTCCCAGGACGTTTCGAGGCCCCGAGGTCCGGCGATATCGACCGCTTCCACTCGCTTGACACCACCGGAACAAGGCCGTAGTCTTGGCGGCCACTTGGACGGTTGACGGACTTTCACATAGGTGTCAGATCACAAGGGGATTTCGATTATGGCAAGACCTGTCACGTTGTGTTCCGGGCAATGGGCCGATCTCAAGCTGGCGCAACTGGCGCCGATGGCCAAGAAATTCGGCTTTGACGGCATCGAACTGGCCTGCTGGGGCGATCACTTTGAGGTGCAGAAAGCCCTCTCCAGCAAGACCTATTGCACCCAGAAGTGGGAACTGCTCGGCAAGAACAAGATGAAGTGCTTCGCCTTGAGCAACCACCTGGTCGGCCAGGCGATCTGCGACGTCATTGACCCGCGTCACAAGGCGATTGTGCCGGATTACGTGTGGGGCGACGGCAAGCCGGAAGGCGTTCGGCAGCGTGCCGCCCAGGAACTGATCGACACCGCCAAGGCGGCCCGCAAGTTCTTCGATGCCGCACCGGCCGCGATGAAGAAGGAAATCAAGCGCGTCGTCGTCAACGGGTTTACCGGCAGCAGCATCTGGTCGCTGTTGTACAGCTTCCCGCCGAACCTTCCGGATCAGATCGACGCCGGCTATGCCGATTTCGCCAAGCGATTCAAGCCGATCATGGACGCCTTCGCCGAACTCGATGTGAAGTTCGCCCTGGAGGTCCACCCCACCGAAATCGCCTTCGACATCGCCAGCACCGAACGATCGCTCGATGCGATCCAGCATCACCCGTCGTTCGGGTTCAACTATGACCCCTCGCACCTGGGCTACCAGGGCGTTGACTACGTCAAGTTCATCAAGCGGTTCGGCGACCGGATCTTCCACTGCCACATGAAGGACGTGTACTGGTCGGCCACCCCGACCGAGGCCGGCGTGTTCGGCGGCCACGTGAACTTCGGCGACGCCCGGCGTTTCTGGGACTTCCGAAGCCTGGGACGTGGCAGCGTGAACTTCGAGGCGATCATCCGGGCCCTGAACGAGATTCGTTACGACGGCCCGCTTTCCGTCGAATGGGAAGACAGCGGCATGGATCGCGAGCATGGCGCCCGCGAGGCGTGCGAGTTTGTCCGCAAGCTCGACTTCGCCCCGTCCACCCGCGCCTTCGACTCGGCCTTCGGCGAGGACTGATCCGCCGCAGGACGTTAATGACTCGAAGAACCACAAGGGCGAGCCACGCGGTTCGCCCTTGTGCATTTATCGGACGTGTTTCGAAGAAATCTGTGACTCGGCTCCCATAAGACTGCCGTCGCCTCATGCCAAACCGACCCACCCTGCGATATCGAAAGAAGCTCGGTGGAAAACCACTGCCCCCCTTCCTAGTATGGGATGATCGCCGATGGTGCCTGGTGGCACGATTCACCTTGGAGGGGGACAACCTTGCCGGCCATTCGACTGATGAACCCGATGCAGAAACGTCGCCTGTACTTCTTCCTGGGCCTCTACGGACTCTTCACCGCAGCGATGCTGGCCTGTCTGATCAACTGATCCGATCCAGCCGACTCCAGCTCAACAATCGCCGCCCGAAGAGGCTCCCGATCAGCGGCCCTCCGGAGTCTGCGATTCCTCGACAAACATCTTTCCGCCCGTGTCCGGTGCGAACAGGATGACCACGAGCCCCACCAGGTAGATGCTGCACATCGTCATGACGCCGCGCCGGTAGTCGCCATGGAACAGGCTGACCAGCGAGCCGGTGCCCAGCACCCCGAAGCCCGCCAGAATCCGACCGATGTTGAACGAGAAGCCCTGTCCCGTCGCGCGGATCCGTGTCGGGTAGAGCTCCGGCAGAAACTTCGGCAGCCAGCCGAAGAAAGCCGTGACGAAGATACCCGCCAACACCGCCATGAAGACCATCTGATTGGTGAATGTGGTATTCAGACCGAACAAGGCAAAGACCGTGCCCCAGGCCGTGAGGCACAAGAGCACGTAGGACCGCTTGTTGCCGATCCAACCGGCCAATACCCCGCCGATAAACCCGCCGAAGATCTGACCATAGGAAGCCCATTGGGATACCGTTGCTTTGGCCGTCCCCGCGTAGGGCGTGCCCTCGGCGATCTTGTCGGCGTAGGTTGCCAGCCAGAGGAACGACCCCCATGTCCCTAACAGGCCCACCGTAGACAGCAGACTGCCCACAATGGTCGACCGCCGGAATTGGCGCGTGAACAGATCACCCAGCGAGGTGCGCTCCTTCTTCTGCTTGGAGAGCTTCCACTGAGTCGGCTCGGGCACAAATGCAATGACCGCCAGACTGCTGATGCCGATGAAGAAGCCCATACCGATGACCCACCGCCACGTCGCATCATGTGACAACATGAACCGCGAATACATCGCCGCAATCAGGAACCCCACGTTGGCGGCTGCGCCGACCGCACCGGCAAGCACGGCCCGTCGCTTCTCCGGCCACGTCTCCACCAGAAGCGCCACGCACAGAGGCCAGGTTCCGCCCAACCCCAACGCACCCAGGAACCGGGCGCCCACCAGATGACTCCAGTGTGTCGACAACGCCGATAGGCCCGTGAACACCGCATAGGTGGTCACCGAAATCAGCATCGACCGGACACGCCCATAACGATCGCCTAATCGCCCGAAGATCACGCCCCCGGCCGCCGCACCCCACAACCACATCGCCAGCGACAGACCGAAGTAGAAGCCGACTTCCGTGTCGACGCGACTGTTCGTCTTAGAAAGCTGCTTGAGGACGTCAGCCCTGGCAGACCCTTCCGGCAGCGACTTGAGCTGCTCTTTGAGGCGATCGGTCTCCTGGATCATGGCCGGCACGCCCGGCACCAGATCCTTAAGCGCCTGGCGTGTCATGATGCTGTAGACACCCTGTTCGACTCCGTCGAACCCCCAGGCCATCAGGGCGGCCAGCAGCGCCAACCACCGATAGAAAGGCCGGGTCGCATAGACGTCGTCGTGAACCGGAAGGCTGGTGTTCTCGGCCATGGGGAAACATACTCCTTGTTCAAGACCGCCTGTCGCGGAAGCCGCCATGAGAATGGATACACTCGCCCTTGCGGTCCGCCGAGCGGATGACTCATATCTCCAACGAGACGGGCACTCCGCCCTGGCTGGCGGAACGATTCGCTGCATCGATGAAGGCCATGATCTCCAGCGTCTCCGACAACGGAACCGGCGCCGGCCGCCCACCGAAGAACGGAATGATCTGCCGCAGCAACTGGGCAAAGATCGGAACGTCCTTGCTGTAGGTCGCGTGCAGCAGCTTCTTCTCGGCCATAACCGTCGCACCGAAGGTCGTCGTTCCCTGACGGATACCCCTCACCGTCCCGATCCGCCCATCCGACCACACACCGACCGCCTGATCCGTTCCTGACGTGCCGACACACTGCACCTGCCGGCACCCCGCTCCCATGAACGTATAAAGGATCTCCACCTGATGGATGCCGTACCAGTAGAAGCCGGGGTTCGTCGGTTCGAGCGGGCATCCTCCGAAGGCCTGACACCCGACAACCGGCCCCTTCTCCGTGTCGTTCAGAATCGCCTGAATGTTCACGTCGAACCGAAGCGACGACGAACTGAAGCATGGCGTACCCGACTCGACGGCCAGCCGGGCGATTTCCCGGGCATCGCCGGGGTTCGCGGCCAGAGGCTTATCGATGAACACCGGTTTGCGGGCTGCCATCACCGGCCGAACCTCGGACAGATGCCGGCGGCCGTCGTTGCTCTCCAGAAGGACGGCGTCACACCCCGCCAGCATCGCCTCGATCGAATCGACAATTCTTACGTCCCACTGGGCGGCCAATTCCGCCTTGTAGCCCTCCACGCGACTGCGGCTGGCCTCGATATCGGCACTGAACGACGGATACACCGCCACGACGCGCCCGCCGGCAACGTGGTGGGGATCCGACTCGTCGGCCAGCAACCGCGTGAATGCGACGCAATGCGAGGTGTCGCAGCCGATCATGCCGATTCGCAGCGATCCCGCCATTTCTGCCTGAGTCCTTTCTCGTCCTGGGTTTCCAGAGAAGAACACAACCGACGGACCGGCGCACGTCTTGGCACATTCCGGGGCGATCCGCGTATGACCCGCACGAGACTCCGCAACCGATCGCGATGAATCTCGCGAATTTCCGGACGCAGCTCATTGCTGTTGCTGCGGAGTCCTTTACAATAGCCGCATGCACGCGGTGAGAGGACCTTTTCGCCGCCAGCGAGTGGAATGTCAAGAGTCTCCTATTGAGGGTCAGTACGATGATCAGAGTAGGCATTTGCGGCTGTGGGTTCATGGGACGCACGCACTACAACATTTACGCCAAGAACCCCAAGGCCAAAGTGGTGGCGCTGATGGACCTGGACAAGGCCCGTCGCGAAGGCAAATGGAACGACCAGATCGGCAACCTCGCAGCGAGTTGGCCCAAGCAGGTGCCGATGAAGGGGGTCGCCAGTTACAGCAGCGTCGACGAACTGGTGGCCGATCCGAATATTGACATGGTAGACATCACGCTGCCCACGTCGGTTCACGCCGAAGCGGCGATCAAGGCCCTCAAGGCAGGTAAGCACGTGTTGTGCGAAAAGCCGATGGCCCTGACGCCCAAAGAGTGCCGCAAGATCATCGAGACCGCCGACAAGGCCAAGGGCTACTACATGGTCGCCCAGTGCATCCGCTTCTGGCCGCAATACGTCAAGATCAAGGAAATGGTCGACTCGGGCCAGTACGGCAAGCCCAAGAGTGCCTGTCTGAAGCGCCTGGCGGCGACGCCCGGTTACAGCAAGGACAATTGGCTGATGGTCGCCGGACTGAGCGGCGGCGCGGTTCTCGACCTGCACGTGCACGACATCGACTTCGTAAATTACATGTTCGGCAAACCCAAGCGGGTGATCGCCGGTGGCACGCGAGGCCCGTCCGGTGGCGTCGATCATATCGAGGCCATCTACGACTACGGCAAGGAATTGCTGGTCATGGTCGAAGGCAGCTGGTGCTTCCCGCCGGGCTATCCCTTCCAGATGATCGTCAACATCCGCTGTGAGAAGGCAACGTTCGAATGGATTCTGAGGGCCGGCGAGGGCGGCAGCGGCTTCGGGCAAGAGGTTGTGGTCTATCCCGCCAAGGGCGGCGTCAAGAAGATCCCCGTGAAGGCCACTGATGGCTGGACCGAAGAGATCAAGTACTTCCTCAACTGCATTACCAAGGGCCAGAAGCCCAAGATCGTCACGGCCCGCAGCAGCGCCGACTCGATCGCAGTGGCAGAGGCCGAAGTGCAGAGCGTCAAGACCGGCAAGCCGGTTGCGGTGAAGTAAGGCCGGATGGCCTTCGGTTGGTTCTTCCGCGGGCCGTGCGGCCCAGAGAAGATGGAATGGCAAACGATACGGCGTCCCCCTCGCACCGGCGACGGGGACGCCGATTGGTTGTTGAACGTGTACAAGGAAAGAACTCCACACGCCCGTCGGCTGACCGCCCTTCTGGTCATCGGCATCCCCTGCCTTCTGACGCAACCATTTGCCGCGGGGCAGACCACGACAACCACCACAACCGCCGCCGTCGATCGCGTCAATCTCTCGGCCGGGTTCTGTCTGATGGTCAAGCCTCCGGGCTGCCGGCCGGACGATCGCCCCCCCCTGATCGTCTGTCTCCATGAAACCGACACCGGGGCACAGGTAATCCTCGATTTCTGGCGAGGGCTCCGGTCGCCGATTCCCGCGATGCTGATCGCACCGGAACACCACATGCCCGGATGGCGTGAAACCGACATGCCCTGCATCCAGGCCATGCTCGAGTACCTGCAACGCCATGCAGGCTACGACACCCATCGTGTGTTGCTGACGGGCTATTCGGCGGGCGGCGCCATGTCGTTTCATCTGCTCTACACCGAGAAATTCCCAGCAACCTTTGTGGCCGCAACGGCCAACTACGTCCCCCCATCGATCACCGCCGAGATGGTGGCCGCCCGGCGCGACGTCCCCATCTTCTACGCTGTCGGACGGAAGGACATCAATCACGATCGAATGGCATCGAGCATCGCCCTGCTGACCCAGCATGGCGGACCTCTGACGCTGATCCGGCCTGAAATCGGACACCGGCTTGACCCCGAGGTCGGTCAACAGGCAATGGACTGGTTCGTTCAGACGTCCACGCAGCAGACGCTGCGGCGAATCGATCAGGCCGTCGAGACCATCGGCCAACGCGCGTACGCCGGCGGTCTGACGATCGTCGAGCCGATCGTGGCCCAGAAGCGGTGGCATCCTCCGGAAGTGGTTGCACGGGCCGAAGCCGCCATCCTCCGACTGGAGAAGCCCGGCCGTGACGCCCTCACCGAAATCGACCGCCTCATCGCGCAGGGCCAATCCCTGCAGGCCGTCGACGCCCTCCGGAAGCTCGACGCGCAATACGGTCCCTCGCGCGTGGGAGACGAGGTGCGTCTCCGCCTGGAGCGTCTCACCGCCGACGAGCGGGTGAAGGTCGGACAACAGTCGCGCCAGGACACCCAGACCGAGAACGCCAGCCGTCGGGCGCTCGCCCAGGCCCAACGTATGGTCGTCAATCGCCAGTATGAGCAGGCCCGGCAGCAATGCGATATAATCATCAGGTCGTATCCGGGCACGGACGCGGCGGTCCGAGCCAAGCGGCTTCTGGAGCAGCTCCGCCGTGCCGGCAAATGAGGTAACGAAACAGACAATGAGCAGCGGCACAGTGAAAGTGAAGATCGAGACGTTCGTCGAGCGGATGTTCGGTGAGAACTGCCTGATCGTCTACACCCATCAGGGAGGGCCCTGCTGGGTTATCGACCCGGGGTTCCCGCCGCAGTGCGAAGAAGTCCTGGACTTCATCGCCAAGCACAAGCTCACGCCGGCCGCCGTCGTGCTCACCCACGGGCACGCCGACCACATCGCCGGAGTCGAGCATATCCTGATCGACCACCCCGACTGCCCCGTCTGGATCGGCGAGGGTGACGATGCGATGTTGACCAACGCCCATGCGAACCTCTCGGCGCCCTTCGGCATGCACATGGTGGCGCCCAAACCGGCCGACGCCCACCTGGTGCCCGGATCGAAGCTCTCGCTCGACGGCACCACATGGCAGGTCCTGGACACCTCAGGGCATTCCCCCGGCAGCAGAAGCTTTTACTGTCCCGAGGCCAAGGTCGTCATCGTCGGCGACGCGCTGTTCGCCGGCAGTATCGGGCGAACCGATTTCCCGGGAGCCGACGGAGAGACTCTGCTCCGGAATATACGGCAGAGTCTGTTCACGCTGCCCGATGAGACGGTGGTCTACTCGGGTCACGGCCCGACGACGACCGTCGGGCGGGAGAAACGGACCAACCCGTTTCTCCAGGGTGACGAGTGAGAAAGGCCGATGGGGCCGAGGGCCCCTCCGTCGGCACACGGTGACCCCGCATGAGAATTCACGATCTCATACAACAGGTCTGTCGTGAAGTCGCCGAGGTAGCCGCCCGCGTTGACGAAACCGCCGTCAAACACCTGTTGGATGAAATCGCGATCGCCCGACGCATCTTCGTCGACGCCCAAGGTCGCAGCGGCCTGATCGCCCGCTGCCTGGCGATGAGATTGGGCCATCTGGGCCTGACCGTCCACGTGGTCGGCGACGCAACGACGCCCAAGGCCGAGGGGGGCGACCTCCTGCTGGTGTGCACAGGCTCCGGTGAGACACCGACCGTAATCGGCCACCTCCAGATCGCTCGAAAGGCCGGCATCAAGACGGCCGTCATCACCGCCTGTCCGGATTCCCCCGCAGCCCAAGCCGCCGACGTGATGATCCATCTGCCGGCTCCCACGCCCAAGGGAACCCCCTCAATGACCCAGGCGAGCATCCAGCCGATGGGCTCGCTCTTCGAGCAGTCCCTGCTGATGCTGGCCGACGCCATGATCGTCCTGCTCGCCGATCGACTGGGACAGTCCTTCGAACAGATGTGGCAGCGCCACGCCAACCTGGAATAGTCCACCCGTCGGACCAGACGGTTATCGGTCCCTTCGGACCCCTGGCAGGCCGCGTGCGGCAGTCTGTACCCCTCTGCCACCACGGTACCGGCACCCCGCCGCCATCCACCGCGCCGCCCCAAGAGTCGGAACTCACCGCCCCCCATCGCATGGTCGATATCTGCCCCATACGAGGCGCTGCAGATTGGCGCCGTCCTCGGTCCAAAGCCCTGAGGTGCCCCATGGAAATTCGGGAATCGGAATCCACCAGGATCGCTGTTATCGGTCCCAGATTTGACGGCTCGACCGCTCCGGATGTCGAAGCGGCCCTCAAGCAACTCGTCGAACAGGGCGTCGATCAGATCCTCTGCGATTTCTCTGATACCGACTACATCTCCAGCGCCGGATTTCGCGTTCTGCTCGCCACGGCCAAGAATCTAAGCAACATGGGAGGCGGACTCGTTCTGTGCCAGTTGCGGCCGATGGTCCGCGATCTCTTCAACACCTCCGGCTTCAACCAGATCTTCACGATCTGCGACACTCAACAAGAGGCGATTCAACAGCTTGCGACGTCTGAACCGAGCACCACATGAGGACTCCGGCGACAACCGGCCGCAGTATCTGTCCTGAAAGCCGTCCTCAAGGGGGCGATCCATCGATGGCCAACACACATACGATCTCCCTGCGAAACAACCTGGCGGAACTGGAAACGCTGGCCGCAGAGATCCAGGCATTCGGCAAGACTCACGGCCTGAGCGAAGAGACTGTCTTCAAGGCCAACCTGATCCTCGAGGAAATCGCCGCCAACATCATCAACTATGGATTCGATGACGGGGCCGAGCATTCCATCGACATCCGGATGTCCGTCGAAAACGGCGAACTGATCCTGGATGTGGAAGACGACGCCCGCGAGTTCGACCCCCTCAAGGCCAAGGAACCCGACCTGACCCAACCGCTTGAGGAACGGCCGATCGGCGGCTTGGGCATCTTCTTCGTGCGACACATGGCCGACGAGGTGGTCTACCGCCGTCAGCAGAACCGTAACCGGCTGCGCATCCGTAAGGCGCTCTGAGGCAGAACCGATGGGGCTGATCCTGCGAAGACTGACCCTGGGAATGACGCTGATCGTCGGCATGGCCGGCATCCTGCTCGTTTCGGATCTCGGCCAGCGCCGGAACCGGACCGGCAACCTCCCACGCGTCGCGTTCATGCCGTTCTCCACCACGGAACTCTTTGATGAAGGCAGCCGGGGTGTTCTCGAAGCGTTGAGCCGCAACGGATACGTGGACGGCAAGAATCTGGTGCTCACCCAATTCAATCCCCAGGGCGACGTGCCCACGGCCACCACCCTGGCCAAGGAGTTGACCGACGGGCGATTCGACATGGTCATCACGCTGGGCACCGGGGCACTCCAGGCCGTCGCCAACGCCAACACGCAAGGCAAGGCAATTCACGTCTTCGGTGCGGTGACGGACCCCTTCGCGGCCGGTGTGGGCATTTCGCCCGCCAATCCGTTGGATCATCCCAGGTACATGGCCGGCATCGGCACGTTCCAGCCCGTAGAGAACAGCATCGACATCGCTCGCGAGATGTACCCCGCCCTAAAGAAACTGGGCGTCGTCTGGAACGCCTCCGAAGCGTGTTCACAGGCATGCACGCTGAAAGCCCGCCGCCACTGCACAGCGCGAGGTATCGAACTGGTCGAGACGAATGTCGACAACTCCTCGATGGTTCAGGAGGCCACGCGGGCGACGATCGCCAAAGGGGCTCAGGCCATCTGGGTCGGGGGCGACATCACGGTCTCGACCTCGATCGACGCGATGATCCTCGCCGCTCGAAACGCCGGGATCCCCGTTTTCACCAATACCCCCGGCGATGTCCGTAGCGGGGCCCTGTTCAGCCTTGGTGCGAACTACGTCGAGGTCGGGCGGATCGTGGGCGATATGGCCGCCGATATCCTCAAAGGCCGGCTGCCCTCAACCGTCCGCATCGAGAATGTAGTGCCCGAACGCCTCGGCATGAACCTGAAGGCACTCAAGTCGCTGCGAGCCCCCTGGCATGTCAGCCCGGCTCTGATGGCCCGCGCCGAGACCGTCGTGACACCCGACGGCGTCGTGCAGAACACCACCCAACGGCAGCCGACATCGCCCCCCCTCCCGACAAGCCGAATCGCCGCGGCCGTAGTCCATCGGCCGAATCCCTCCAGATTCCGCGCGGCCGTGGTCTGGTTCAGTGACACGATCTTCGCCGAACAAACCGTCGCCGGAATGAAGGATGGCCTGAGACAGGCGGGGTTCACCACCGACACGAATCTCGATCTGAAGCTCGCCAATGCCCAGGGCGATGTGTGTACGCTCAACAACATCATGACCGGCCTGAGATCCGAGCGTCGCGACGCGGTCCTGACCGTTTCAACGCCAACCCTCCAGGCCGCCATCAAGCACCTCGACAACACGCCGATCGTCTTCACAACCGTGGCCAACGCCGCCCTGATCGGAGCCGGTAAGAGTGACGACGATCATCTACCGAACGTCACCGGGGTCAATACAGAAGCGGCATACGAGCAGATGATCGGCATGCTCCAGGCATGCCTGCCGCGAGTGAAGAGGATCGGGACATTGTTCACCCCCTCGGAGACCAACAGCACCTACTACGTCGCGAAGCTCAAGACGATTCTGTCGGCACAGGGGATTGAACTGGTCACGGTCCCGGCCAGCACGCCGACCGAGGTCGCCGAAGGAGCCCTGTCCCTGTGTCAGCGCCGTCTCGACGCGATTTGCCAGATCCCCGACAACCTGACAGTTTCTGCCTTTTCGAGCATCGCCGTCCAGGCCGAACGGTCAAGGCTGCCCCTCTTCAGCTTCATGAGCCGCGATCCGCATGACGGCGCACTGCTGGCCGTCGCTCGCGACTACCACGATGCGGGGTACCAAACGGGACAGATGGCCGCCCGTATTCTTCGTGGCGAGCGCCCCGCCGATATCCCGTTCGGCCGGGTGAAAAAGACCCGTGTGATCATCAATCTCAAACGGGCTCAGGCCCTGGGTATGACGATTCCGGAGCGCCTCATCGCGGGCGCCGATGAGGTGATCCGTTGACCCTGACGATCACGAAACACAACCTGGGCAGAATCCTGGAGCTTCAGGTCCAGGGACGACTGGATGCCTATTGGGCCGACCATTTCACCGACATGGTTCTGGCCGCGGTCCGTGAAGGACACCACCGAATCGCAGCCAACCTCTCGGCAGTCGACTACCTGAGTTCCGCAGGCCTCAGGGCCATGGTGCGATGCCACAAGGAACTCGCTGCGATCCACGGGGTATTCTCCGTAACGCAGCCGTCCCGTTTCGTCAACGACATCCTCAAGATGACCGGATTGAAGCAACTCCTGATCCATCCAGACCTCTCGCCGGCCGCCGACTCCGGGCCCGACCAGCCCGAATCCGCCGCCTCCCAGGAATCCCGAATGGAGGTCATCCCCTGCGGAACCCACTCACAAGCCGTCTGCCGGACGATCGGCCGGGCGGCAACATTCACGGACCCGCCGACCGACGAAGAGCGTTGTGAGTTCCTGACATTCACACCGGAGATCTTCGGACTCGGTATCGGTGCCCCCGGGCCCGATGAAGCCGATTGCCGATCTCGCCTCGGAGAATTCCTCGCCGTCGCCGGTGCGGTGACCTTCCTGCCTACGGACGGCGGAAATGTGCCCGACTATCTCGTGGCCGCAGAACAGTTCACGCCGCAGCTCCAGGTCAGCCGGGCCATCTGCTGGCCGGCGAGTTTCTCCCATCTGATCCGATTTGAAAGCGGCCTGGAGTCGCCACGATCCCTGGATGACATCGCCCGAAACGCCCTGACGATCTCCCGATCGGAGATCGCCGGCATCGTGCTGGTCGCCGAAACCCACGGGCTGGTCGGTGCCGCCCTGCAGCGTTCACCGGCCATGAGAACCCCCCAGAACCAACCGCTCCGGCACCCCGAGATCCGCAACTGGCTAATGTTCACCGGCGAGCCCGCGTTCGCGGGTGACATCGCACTTGTCGTCGGCATTGCCCTGACGGGCCGTCCACCCGGGCTGACCCCTTGGGTCCGCCCACTCAACGGGGATCCCAACCTTCAGGGGCACTTTCACGCGGCCACCTTCGACTATCACCCTCTGAAGAAAGGCAAGATCGATTGTCCTCAGACCATCCGAAGCCTCTTTGAAGCCGGCGGTCCACACGGCCTGTTGCACCTGATCAACGACGACCGGCCCCACACCGGCGCGGGACAGAGCCTGTTCACACAGGGTGCGTGCTGGGTCTGCCCCCTCAGACGGACCGACAAGGAGGGACAATAGCATGGCCCTTCTCATCGGAGCCCTGACGATCGGCCTGATCCTGTCTCTGCTGACCCTCGGCGTGTATATCAGCTTCCGCATCTTCTCCTTTCCGGACATTACGGCGGACGGGTCCATCACATTGGGAGCGGCGCTGGCCGCCACATTGATCGTCGGCGGCATCCACCCTGTCTGGGCCACAGCGATCGCCGCGGTAGCCGGGGCGATCGCCGGAATGGTCACCGGCATCCTGCACACGCGTTTTCGCATCAACGCCCTGCTGTCGGGCATTCTCGTCATGACCGCCCTCTACTCGGTCAACCTGCACGTCATGGGCAAGAGCAATGTGCCCCTGATGCACAGCCGCACGTTCGTCTCGATGATCGAGCACGCTGCCCTGAAAATCAGCGGTGGAACACAGAACCTCGCCCTCTGGGGTTGGGAGGTCCGCGGACAAGACATCGGTCTGCTCGTCGCGTCCTTTCTGACCGTCTGCGGCGTCGCAACGCTGCTCTTTGTCTTCCTCAAGACACACCTCGGCACGGCCATGCGGGCCACCGGCGACAACCCCCAGATGATCCGCGCCCTGGGTGTCAACGTGGAATGGATGATCGTCATCGGCTTGGCCCTGTCCAACGCCTGCATCGCCCTCTCCGGCGCATTGCTCGCCCAATACCAGGGCTTTGCCGATGTCCAGATGGGCATCGGCATGGTCGTCTGGGGTCTGGCAAGCGTCATCATCGGTGAAGCCCTGGTCGGAACGTCGAGCGTGGGCCTGACCCTCGTCGGAACCGTGATGGGCACCGTGCTCTTCCGTCTCATGGTGGCCGTGGCATTGCGATGGGGCCTCAACCCCAACGACCTGAAACTCATCACGGCAGCCTTTGTCTTTGCCGCTCTGGTGGTGCCGAATCTCCTGTCCCGATCCGGACGAAGGCGTCTGAAGGTGAGCTATGCTTGAGATTCGAGGGGCCAGCAAGACATTCAACCCCGGCACCCACAGCGAGGTGTGTGCGCTTCACGGTATCGATCTGCACCTGAAAGAGGGCGCATTCGTCAGCGTCATCGGCACGAACGGATCGGGCAAATCGTCGCTGCTCAACGCCATCGCGGGCACGTTTCCGCTGGATGCCGGAACGATCTCCATCGGCGAACACGACGTGACCTCCTGGCCCGAACACCGCCGCGCATCGATGATCGGACGCGTCTTCCAGAATCCGTTTTCCGGTACGGCGCCGACCATGACCGTCGCCGAAAACCTCGTCCTGGCGATGCGCCGGGGAATGCGCCGCGGCCTGGGACACGCAATGACCGCCACCGCCCGAACAGACATGTCCGGCCGGATCGGATCGCTGAGTATGGGCCTGGAGGATCGACTCGACAATGTCATCGGCACCCTGTCGGGCGGGCAGCGCCAGGCGCTGACGCTTCTCATGGCCACGTGGCTGAAGCCCCGCCTGCTACTGCTCGACGAACATACCGCAGCCCTGGACCCCAAGAGCGCCGCCCAAGTGGCCGATCTGACCCGAAGGATCATCCGCGAGGACGGCCTGACCGCCCTGATGGTCACCCATTCCATGCAGCAGGCCATCCATCTGGGTGACCGTATTATCATGATGCATCGGGCGCAGATCATTCGAGATCTCGATGGAGAAGAGAAGAAACGCATTCGTCTCCGTGATCTGACCGACACGTTCGAGCAGGTTCGCCGACTCGATATGCTCGACGAAACGGCCGCCGAGATGCTGGCCAGGAACTACTTGTGATCTTTGAATGCACGATCGTCGGCCGCCCCGCTTCCGATCGGCAAGAGACACTATGAGACGCACCGGAATCGCCACCAAGCTGATCTGTTCATTGTTCCTGAGCTGCGCAGCCCTCTTTGGAATCGTGCTCACCTACAACTACTTTTTTGCCCGGCGAATCATCGTACGGCATATTGAAGACGCGGCGAGAAACCTGTCGCTCTCAACCGTCCACGAAATCGAGGCCGTACTGCGCCCCATCGAGAAGGTCCCCCGCGATATGGCATACGCCGTCGAGCACGGCTCGTATTCCAAAGAGGACTTGATTCAGTTGCTTCGCTCGGCGATGGAGAACAACCCCGAGATCTTCGGCAGTACGATTGCCTTCGAACCCAATGCCTTCGACAAGAGCCTGTTCGAATTCGCGCCCTACTTCTACCGAAAGGGAAAGGAGCTGAAGTTCCGGTATCTCGGGGGAGAGAACTACCGCTACCACGAGTGGGACTGGTACGCCAGCCCCAAGAAGCTCCAGCGCCCCGTCTGGACCGAACCCTACTTCGACGAGTTCGGCGGCGAAGTCATCATGTCCACCTACTCGGTGCCTTTCTATCAGACCGTCGATGGGAAACGCCGATTCATGGGCATCATCACCGCCGACGTCTCGCTCGATTGGCTCAGGGCGTTGGTCGACTCCATCCGAATCGGAAAGACCGGCTTTGGCTTCCTGATTTCCTGCAAGGGAACACTGGTCACCCACCCGGATTCCAAACTGATCATGAATTCCACCCTGTTCGACCTCGCTCGCCGCCACAATAACGCCAGGCTCAAGCACATCGCTCAGCAGATGGTCGAGGGCAAGTCCGGCTTCGCCCCCTTCGACAGCCCGACCACCGGGCACGCCTGCTGGCTGGCCTACCAGCCGCTACCCTCCTGCGCGTGGTCGTTGGGGGTCCTGTTCCCTCAAAAGGAACTCATGGCCGATGTGCGACGACTGAACTACATCGTGACCGCCCTGATCATCGTCGCCTTCGCGCACCTGTTGGCGGTCGTCGTCCTCATCGCCAGGTCTCTCACACGACCGCTGCGAACCCTGGCCGAGACCACCACCGAAATCGCTCGGGGAAACCTCGACTTCACCCTGCCCCCGGTCAGATCTCATGACGAGGTCGGACGCCTGGCGGAATCCTTCGGCACCATGCGCGATTCGCTCAAGCGATATATCGAGGACCTTCGGACAACCACCGCGGCCAAGGAACGTATTGAAGGCGAACTGCGGGTCGCCCATGACATCCAGATGAGCATCCTGCCGAAGATATTCCCACCCTTCCCCGAGCATCCCGAAGTGAACCTGTTTGCCACGCTCGAACCGGCCAGAGAAGTCGGTGGCGATCTCTACGACTTCTTCTTCCTCGACCGCGATCACCTGTGCTTCGTCATCGGCGACGTATCCGGAAAGGGTGTGCCCGCCTCGCTCTTCATGGCCATGACCAAGACGCTCATCAAGACCACGGCCAAGAATACCCAGGACCCGGCCACCATCCTCGACAGCGTCAATCGCGACCTCGCCCGCGACAACGAGGCCAGCATGTTCGTCACGCTCTTCTGCGGCGTCCTCGACCTGCGAAACGGCGCACTGCAATACTGCAACGGCGGCCACAATCCGCCCTTTGTCCTTCGCCGAACGGGTGCCGTCGAGCCAATGGACACGATCAATGGCATGGTGGTCGGTGCCTCCGATCAGGCCCAGTACTCCCAGTCGCAGCTTGCGCTCCAGCCCGGAGACACCTTGTATCTCTATACCGACGGACTCACCGAAGCGATGAACGACCACGAGCAGATGTTCACCGATCGACGTCTTTACGACATGCTGACCGCATGCCCCCATGATTCGGTCAAAGCTCTGGTGACGCAGACGCTCGCCGAAGTCAAAGCCTTCGCCCACGACGTCGCGCAGTCCGACGACATCACCATCCTGGCCCTGCGATATGACGGCCCCAAAGGCTGATCCCGCCGAACAGATGGCCTCCTGCACCCATTTCGACTAGGCTCGGGAACAGTCGTCGGGTCTGCCGGTCGTGTCGTGTGGTCTCTGAGCGGCGTTCACTCGTTCCGATCACCCGGCCTGCACACCGATCGCACTCTCGGAGCCGCCCCATGCGACTGAAATGTCCCTATTGCCTGAAAGGCTTCGCCGTCTATCCCATACCCACGCGGCAGGCCATCGCACACCGCAAGGCGGGCTGGATCGCCGTGGCCGTCCAGAGCCTCCTGATCCTGCTGTTCGTCGTCGTCGTCGGACCCCTGGCCATAGTTCAGACCGCCGAATGGTTCTCGCGAACGCTGACACCCCGCCTGGGACTGGGCGTCTGCTTTGCCGGCTTCGCCATCCCCTTTATGTTCCTGGGCCTTGGTGTCTACGACCGCCTGGTCCCGCACTTTGGCAGCCCCATCGGCAACGACATGCACTGCACACAATGCGGATACATCCTCAAGGGACTGACCGAACCGCGATGCCCCGAGTGCGGGCATGCCATCTGATCCCGCTCCTCAGAAGCTCGTTTGCAACTCCCGGAACCGACATCTCCCCGTCTGACCAGCCCAACACGCTCGGAAATGCAAGTCCGGCATGCACCACACCCCGTGCCTCCCCTTGCCTTCAGACCGCATCGAGATTCAAATGTTTCTGAAATGACTACGGAGGATCGTACGATGTCCGCCAAGCTCGACGAGGCCAAAGCGTTGTTCATCCGCCGATGGGGTGAGATGGGTCCCTACTGGGGCATCAATCGCACCATGGCCGAGATCCACGCCCTGCTCTACCTCTCGACCCAACCCCTCTGCACCGACGACGTGATGGCCAAACTCCAGATATCCAGGGGCAACGCCTCGATGAACCTCCGGGCACTCATGGATTGGGGGCTCATCGAACGCGTCCATCAGTTGGGCGATCGAAAGGAGTACTTCCTCAGCGAGACCGACGTCTGGACGATGTTCCAGACGATCGCACACCAGCGCAAACGTCGCGAGGTTGAACCGATCATGGAGGTCATTGAGCGATGTCGCGACATGGTCCCCGCCTCCGCAGGCCGGGGCCGCCAGACACCCGATGAAGACGCGGCCGTCTTCCGCGAGCGTCTCGATAACATGCTCAACTTCCTCAACTCACTGAGCGCATTGTTTGAACTCGTGCTGCGAATCGGCGGCAGCGGCGTGGGTAAGCTCGCCACGAAACTCCGCGGACTAGCAGGAAGCTGAGCGGCGACGCATCAGCCGCAGACCACCGAGCAGCAGAAGCGGAATCGGAAGTTGGACGTGAGAACCGCACTTCCCGCATCGACCGTAGTACTCGGAGCTCTCGTCCGAGCCGATGTCGGACTTCTTGCCCATCACCCTCAGTTCGAGATCGATGTCGAGGTATTCCGTGAAATCGTGGTTCGGATCGCCCGCCTCGGCACAGGGCGAGTCCTCCGAGATGTGATAGTCGTTGTCCACATACGTATTCGGATCATTGTCAGCCCCGTCGGCATCCACAAAGAGCGGATCGCTGTCCATGCAGCCCTCACCCCAGCTCAACGCGGAGTCGGTTTCCACATACGCGGCGTCAGCCCCACCCTGAACGTCCGAGTACGAGAGCGTCATGCTGCTGTGATCCCGTAGCGCAATCTCCGCCCCCTGGGCCGCCGCATCCGACCACAGAATGCAGTAGTGAACCGCAAGATGGCAATTGTCGTAAACGTGAACCCCGCCACCCACGGTCGAGGCCCTGTTGCCGGCGATCGTGCAATGAGTCAGGCTCAGGTCGCTCTTGGTATAGCAGTACACTCCGCCACCCACTCCATTGGCTGCGTTGTCCGAAATCGTACAACTCTGGAGTGTCGCGCTGCTTCTCTCGTAGCAGCCGATGCCCCCGGCATCCGTGTTGCTGCGATTCCCCTCAATCCGACTCGTCTCGATGGCCGGACGAGAATTCTCCAGGCATGCCACGCCACCCCCCATCACACCGGCGGTGTTGCCCTGTATCTTCGACGCCCGAACCACCGGACTGGCCCCGTTGCAGGCCAACCCACCGCCATAACCGGCCGCGGAATTTCCACGGAGGGTACATGCGATCATCGTGGCGTTACCCGACTCCCTGCAATAGACGCCGCCACCGGTCTCCGAAGCCTCACACTCCCGAACGATGCACGAGCGAATCGTCGGGCTCGCCGCATCACACAGGATGCCGCCGCCGGAATCCGCCTTTCCGCGAGTGATGGTCAACCCGAAGACCACCGCGCCCGCCCCCTCACCACTGTGGAAGTTGAAGCCTCGACCCGCACCGTTCGGATCGATCACGGTGGTGGCAATCACCGTCGGATCGTACGGATTCGTGCTGCGAACCGTGATCGACTTGCCGCCGAAATCCAGGTCCGTGTTGCCCGGCCCGGTATATACGCCGGGGACCAAAACGATCACGTCCCCGTTTCGCGCCGCACTGATCGCCGGCTGAATATCGTGATACAACGTGTCAAGCGTCTGGTTGTGTACCCGTTCCTGCAGCGTCCGCAGCGGAATGAGATACGTGTCAGGATCACCATACAGATTGAACAGGGCGTAGTTGGCCCACTGCCGATCGAACCGAGGCGGCATCACCCTCTTGATGTGAAACAACGCCTGCCCCGCGGACATGCCGGCCGACACAAGCCGCCCCGTGAACTCATACGCCATGCCCGCACTAGACAGAGTCCCCGGGAAGAACCGCTGCCCCGAGTAGTAGAACGAGGGCCGGGTCGCCCCGATCGTGCAGATCGCCCCATGCTTGAGCAGCTCAAAGGACAGATTGTGCGTGTTCTCCGGACACGAGTTCAGACACGCCGACTGAAACGTGATCGACGGGTAGGCGTCGTTCAACTGCCCAACGTGACTGACATCCATCACATCCGCCGCCGCCCAAGGCTGTCCATGAGTCCACCAGGCCACCAGACCAAAGGGACGGCTGTTCCAGGCCGTGACGATCTTGTCGAACGTCGGCTCAATGGTCTCCGGCACCGGACTCAGCCCATAGTCCTCTTCATAGGCTCGATGATAGGCCCAACCCTCCGGAACCAGAATATCGTCCTTGATCGCCTCGCCGACATGGTATGAAGGCGTGCTCTGATCGATGGGCAGCATCGGCAATAGCGCGCTCTTCCGCCAGGCGTAGGAATCCTGAGTCTGATAAGCGATCGTTCGCAGAAGGATTGAATCCAGATCGCTCGTCCAGTTTGGTTCGGAAACGTAGCAGGGAATCCGACCGACAATCAGCTCCCAATCCCGATCCACGCCCCCGGCGCCAAAGTCCGCTCCCCATGAACCATAAATCCCATCGCCGTTGAGGTCCCAGTTGCCCGTCAGATCGGCATAGTAGATGTCCGATGCCACTTCGCCGGCCGGATCGAGCGATTTCATCGGTAGGGCGTCATTCGGATCGGCCTTGTTGGGATCGGGATTCCCGATGAGCAGGAGATAGTCAAAGCGAGCCGCCTGATAGCGAACCTTGAGCCAGTTGCGCATCTTCTCAGGAGCCTTGCCCACCACATACCAGTTCGGATCGTTGGGGTCTGTCAGCGCGATGGCGGCATCAAAACCCCTGGACTGCTTGTGTGCCACAAACTGTGCAAGTGAGGCCGACGAGGCGGCAATCTGTGGCGTGGTCAGAATCAGATAACCCGGCAAGGGATCACCCGACCCAGTATTAGAAGACATCGACTTAGACCATGACATATGGCCACTGAATAGCACAACAGATATGGCAATTACCAGGGACACCCTACGGTATCTGACGGTCATGTTGGACAAGGGATTCCCTCCGATTCCTCAATTATAGATTACGCTCAAGCCCGGTCAATAGAATACCTGATCAGAAACCGCTTCCCAGGAAGGCTTGGCCTGCACCCCTTCTCCTGTCAGAATCGTCCCCTTCACCTTGACCCCGCCGCACGCCAGCCTTAACCTGAATCCGCATGGCCCAACGTCGTCCGATAATGGCCCGCATGGCCCTGCTGGCTATCACCCTGCTCGTAGCCCTGATGGGCGTCTACGTCGCCGATAGCGCGCTCGGGCTGGGCCTGAGCTGGAAGCTCCAGTTGCTTCGGTGGCGGCTGTTTGGCCAACCGATGGATGGTTTGGGGCAGCGAGACCCACGACTCGGCTGGCGACCCAAAGCCAACACCTCCGGAACCATCACCCGATCCGAGTTCACGGTGACCTACACGTTCGGCCCAGACGGCTATCGCATCACCGGCCCCCATCCGACCGGAGGACCGACCGTGGCCATCGTGGGATGTTCATTCACGATCGGTACCGGGGTCAACAACGATCAGGCCTTCCCTTCTGTTCTGCAGCGCGACCACTGGAACGACTGCCAAGTCCGAAACCTGGGGGTCTACGGCTATGGGACGGCACACGCCCTGCTACAGCTTCAGGAGGAGTTCCAGGCAGGACACAAGATCGACACAGTGATCTACGGATGGATCGCGCACCACCTGACGCGAAACTACCTGCGCCGGAAGTGGCTGCTGAGCCTCACCACCTGGGGCGGGCAGAACCCCTTCTTCGATCTCGAGGACAACAAGCTGATCTACAAGGGACTGGTCGGTCTGGACAAGGCCCTGGACGAGAAGGACCCCACGCTGGGAGCCAAAGAGTGGCAGATAACCCAGGCCCTCCTGATCGCCATGCAGAAGCTCTGCAGCGAACATCAGGCCAACTTGATCGTTGTCCTGCTGCCTTGGTGTCCCAATGAGGAAATAGCCATGATCAACCGGCAGATTGCCGCGATCTGTCGGTCGTCGGGCATCCAGACACTCGACCTGACCGTGAACAAGGAACTGACCCGAACGGATCAGTTCTACAAATTCGATGGACACCCCAAACCCCCCTGGCACCGTTCGGTGGCACAAGAACTTGCCGCTCGAATCGACCCCAAGGGCGGCCGGCTACGAGCCCCAACCAGTCGGTAGCGCGGCGCCCTACGCCGGGTGGATGAGCCCGCGCACACCCGTCACGATCGTCTGCACCGAAAGCGAGGCCAGAATCAGCCCCATGACGCGTCCAATGATGTTCGTGCCCCCGTCGCCGACATAGCGATGGATCCGCCCGGCAAACCGCAGAATCAGCCACTGCAAGAACAGCACCACGAGCAGTACGGCCACCGTGGAAACCTGCTCCGGTTTGCTGTAGCGGTCATTGTCGGTCAGAACCACAACGCCCAGGATCGCCCCCGGGTTGGCAATGGCCGGCATCGCCAGCGGAAAGATCGCCGGATTGCTCTTGGCCGAATCCCCCACGTCATTGTGCGTGCCTTGCCCAAAGATCATCGTCAGAGCGAAGAGAAACAGGACGATCCCACCCGCCACCTGGAAGGCGCTCATCGATATCTCCAGTTCCTGCAGCAGAAGCTGTCCCCCGACGACAAAGGCAACCAGAACCCCCCCGGCCACGAGGACCGACTGCATCGCCAGCTTCGCCGACTTGCCTTCACCTACCGTCTGCACAATCAGCAGGAAGATCGGCAGCGTCCCCAGCGGATCGATGACCACCCACAATGTGACAAAGTCCGAAAACCAATTGTCTACCATATCTGTTACACCGTTTCAGCTTGCCTTCCGCATCCGCCCGCTCAGTTCATCCTCACACAAGGCCTTGCTGCCGAAAGACCGGCCGCCGCTCGCGCCTCATGAACACAGATGCGAGATCACTCAATGATCCGACCGCATGGAACAGACAGTCCCATATATCTATCGGTCTTTGAAGGAGGTCTCTTCCTGCTATGGCCGGCAACAAATCCGGAGACGTGCTCCCGCAGAACACCCATTCCCGGTAGGAGGGCGAGTGACTACGAACCAAAGCAGCACCCCAAGAGCAGCTCAATGCGCACTACGCTTCGTCACATGGGCAGGAACGACGAATCCGACCTGCGGCCCCTCCCTACACAAGACGACTTACCCCCCTGCTGCCGTGTCGATCGACACCCCTGACACGACGCGACGCAAGACACCATTAACCGAGGAGCCGCCTCACGACACGCCCGCCGTCTTCCCGGTCACCACGGCGCCTCGATTCGATCATACCTAAACAACTCCCGAGGCTCAGACGCCTGCCGCTCCGGAAGCCGTATCCGCTTCTCGGACTTCGGCGGCGCGGGCTGAACTCGTTGCTCGTCGGAGTAGCCGACCGGCTCTTCATCGGTCACAGGTTCGGCCTGCCTCGATGGCATGGGCGGACCAGGCGGCTCGGACTTCACGGCCATCTTCGAATCCGTCGTGCCCGTCGAGGCACACCCGGCCAGCATCAACGCCCCCAACACAACCAACAGGCCCCCCAGGGTAGAAACTCTGAACATGACAAGCCCCTTACCGAATCGGACACACCCCCCATTACTGATACGACGGGGATCCCGCCACGGTCCGACCCAAAGCAGCCTGTCGCTGCAGATTAGCCCCCAGTAACCCCTCACACGGCCCAGACTCGGCTCCGTCTATCCGATTACGGCTTCTCGCCGGCGGATACCCGCCTGCCGATTTCGTCCAGAAGTCCCGGGACATCAGCCACGCTGTCCACAACGTAGTGGGCCCCGGCCATCGAAAGGCCGGCGTAGGCGGCAGCACGCATCCGCTTGAATTCTTCGGCCGACAGCGCCTCTACCTCTCGTTGAGACAGGCCTATTTCGTTTCCGCTGACGGCCACGCCCACGCTCCACATCCCCGCGTTCAGTCCCTCCTCGACATCAGGTACCGTATCGCCGATCTTGACGCAGGCCTCCATCGGGTAGACCCCCATCTCCATGACGGCCCGAAGCGCCATCCAGGGCGCCGGCCGCCCGGCCGGAACTTCCGATGCGCACACCACGGCGTCTGGGCGAAAGCCACGTTTGGCCGCCTCGCTCACCACGATGTCTGTCATCTCCCGGTTGTAGCCCGTCGTCGTGCCGATCTTCAGCCCACGGCGGCGAAAGTCGGCTGCGGCATCGAGGGTACCCGGAATCAGGTCGGCAAAGTCGGCCAGCGTTTGCAGTTGGAGCGGAATGAACTCCTCATACATCCGGTCGATGTCTTCCTGCGAACAAGTTCGCCCGTGCTGCTGCTGCCACGCCCTGGCCACCGCAGGCATCTGAGCGATCACTTCGATGTGAGCGCGCTTCTGCATGCCCATGGGCCCCCGGGCCTGCTCCATCGTGATCTGAACGCCGGCGCGTCGAAATACCTCGACAAAAACCAACGCCGGGGCACAGCTCCCATAGTCCACCGTCGTGCCCGCCCAATCCAGAATCACCGCCTTCAGCGGTCCACGATACGAACGACGAAAGGCATAGGCCATTGTGAAATCCCCTTCCTGTCATACCCGAAGTGGAAGATCGATCTTCATGTCGCGGCAGGTCGCCTGAATCGCCAAGAGCAGATTCCGAACGTCCGATTCGAAAAGTCGCCCGATGGTCCCTATCCGGAAGCAGTCGGCATTGCTGACCTTCCCCGGGTAGATCACATACCCCTGCTCATTCAAACGGCTGTAGAACTCCTCGAAACCGAACCGCTCATGTTCGGGATACAGGAATGATGTGATAACGTACCCCTGGAGTGCCGGATCGAGGTACTCTCGAAACCCCATCGCTCTCATCCCCGCGATCAGCGTCTGATGGTTCTTCCGATACCGCGCGGCACGCCCCGGAACGCCGCCCTCTGCATCGAGCTCGCGGAGTGCCTGAGCAAAGGCCGAAATCACGTGCGTCGGCGGCGTAAAACGAAACTGCCCGTTCGCCTCCAGTCCCTTCCATTGGGCCAAGAGGTCCAGACTCAGGCTGCGGGCATACCCCTCCGTCGAACGCAGGGCCTGCGTACCCGCCAGCACAAATCCAAACCCCGGAACGCCTTCAATGCACTTGTTCGCCGACGACACCAGGAAATCGACGCCCGACTCTGCCAGACGAATCGGAATGGCGCCGAAGCTGCTCATCGCATCGACGATGAAGACCCGGCCGGCCTGACGAACCACTGCCCCAACCCCTTCCACGGGATTGACGAGCCCCGTGGTGGTTTCGCAGTGAACCGTCGCGACATGTGTGATCTTCGGATCGGCCGCCAGGGCCGCCGCAACACGCGTGGGATCCGTTGGAGCATTCTCCGGAAACTCCAATGCTGCTGTCTCGATCCGCAGGACCGACGCCATCTTTACGATCCGGTGGCCATACGCCCCGTTGATCAGCGTGAGCAGCTTGCCCCCCTGCGGAATCACCGACGAAATGACGGATTCGACAGCGAAGGTGCCGCTTCCCTGAACGAGGATGGCCTCATACTGCCCCTTGGATACACCCCCCAAATCCAGAAGCCTCTGCCGAACCTCCCGAACGGTCTCGATGAACTCGAAGTCCCGCGACCCAAGATCGCGCAACATGGCCTGCTTGACCGTTCGACTCGTCGTCAGGGGACCGGGCGTAAACAACGGCTTGTCACACCATCCAGCAATCTGATCCGACCGACTCATACCGCGCTCCTCACAGGGTTAGCCAGAACCGAAGCAAGCTACCCGAAGAGTCGGCCTGTTTCCACTCAGATGAGAGTCTTGACCCCTCGCCGCGTTCGCGACCAGTGGTGAGAGAACCCCCGGATCAGACGCTTCCTTCGAAGAGATACCTTCTTCACCAGAAGTCCCAGCCCGTGCTGTGCCAATGGAGAGAGCCGACCGGCAGAGTCGCTCAGCCGCTCGGCCAGAACCGCCCAGTCATTCAGATCGCCCAGGTAATCCTGGACACGGCGAATCCGCTCAAGCTGGCGGGCCCCGTCCAGAAGCCGGGCCCGTTCTGCCAACTCGAGGGTATACCGCAGTTTCTTGGCGGCTATGCGCGCCGCGTGAAGCCGCTCCCCACGTGGAGACCGGGCGGCCTTCGCCCCCAACTGCATGAACGCCTTCTTCCTTCGCCTCAGACGCCGCATGAGATGACGCGACAAGGCATGCTCAACACCCTGTACACGGCCTCGCGAATCACCCAGAAGGTCCGACAGCCTGCGGGCCAATGCCTCTCGACGAACGAGCACCTGTTCGGGCTTCAGACGCAGGCGGGCATCCTCCAGCCGCCAAACCCGCTGCCTCTGAAGCTCATTGAGGAACTCCGTACCGGCAGACAGAACCGCCCTTCCAGGCTCGTCTTCGATCAGTCTCGTTACGCGATGGGCCATCACGTCGGCATCCCGGATGGGCGCGACATACCCCCGAACCTCTCGGAGCCACTCTCGAGAACTGGCCAGTTGCTCATCACCCGATACGGCCCCCAGCACCCCCAGGGCCTCGTTCAAGCGGCGAGAGGTCACTCGAATGTCGTGGATGAGATCGACATCCTCTTGCCCCCGCAGCCTCAGCAGGAGGTCGAAGAAGAGGTCGGCCACAGCCCTGACGCACTCGCCAACGCCATCCACAGGACGACTCGACAACGCGGCGCTGGGCAGATCGCACGACATAGACCGCCTCGCGAAAAGGGACCGCTACCAGAGGTGACTTGATGCACCCTTCATTATCGCCGGGGGGCCGAGCTTGTCAACGACGAACCGAAAACCACCGAACCATCTGACCTATATTTGTCGTTTATATCTTCCATAACCCCCAAATTCGCGATCCGGGTCTAGACTCGCTGAGCTGTGGACCGACCAGTAAGGAATATTATGCCTTTTATAACAACAACTTAGGATCGACAGCCCGCATCCGAAGATTCGGTGGAAACATGATACATGCTTCTTGTGTATTTCCGTATTATTATTTGATTTGCAATACGAATTTGACCAACGGCCCGTTGCACCTCCAGCCCCAAACAGCCTGACGAAAGCGGTCGCAAACAAAACGAACACAGAATTAACGCAGAGGGCTACCCACTCCCGCAGAAATAGACCGATAAAATAGAGTGGCGGTATGGCAGGATGCGCCGGAAGGAAAGATGCCGCCGATGAGGGTCAAGGGATGAACCTCGATCAGAAGACCCGGACCATCACAAAACGCCACCCCGTCTCTCTCGAACATCGCGTCGATCAGAGCGCCGAAGCGCTGATGGCCAGGTATGAATTCTCCCGCGGACACGCCCGACAGGTCGGGTTTCTCGCCGTGCGCCTGGCCGAACAACTGTCCCGCGAACTGATCCTGGGGGCCGAATCCATCCGGCTCGTGCGATACGCGGCCCTGCTGCACGACATCGGATGGCACTACGGACAGACCAGACACCACCGACGATCGTACAAGATCATCAAGACGAACGGCCTGAAGGGTCTGTCTCCCGAACAGATCGAACTGATCGCGCTGATCGCCCGATATCATCGCAAGGCCTCGCCTAAGATCAGCCACAAGCCCTTCGCCCGCCAGGACCCCATCGGTCGACAGACGGTCCTGCGCCTGGCCGGCATCCTGCGCGTGGCAGACGCACTCGATCGATCACACCGCTCGGCGGTCCAGGATGTGATCGTTCACCGCAGCCGAAAGGGCGTCTGTCTGGAGATCCTC
Organism: uncultured Planctomycetales bacterium; assembly: GCA_964446835.1. Classification (GTDB taxonomy): domain Bacteria; phylum Planctomycetota; class Phycisphaerae; order UBA1845; family JAFGLZ01; genus CAYUQT01. The sequence goes on from CAYUQT010000054.1 coordinate 65,743, forward strand.
CCCCGCATCGAGGACACCCGGGCAGAGGTCTCTGCGGCGCAGCGGAAGAAGAAGCTGCTGGAAATCGCCCTGTCCCAACCGGTATCATTAATCGTTGCACGCAGCCATGCGACAACGGGAACCCGATCATGACCATCAGCAAGGAACCGATCTCCCTCGACAAACCTCATCCTTACCCCGGTAAGCTGATCGTCGTCGAAGGCATCGACGGCAGTGGCAAGAGCACTCAGCTTCAACTGGCCAAACGATGGCTCGAAACGCAGGGGCACACGGTCTTCTTCACCGAATGGAACTCGGCCGACCTGGTCAAAGCGGTCACCAAGAAGGGCAAGAAGAAGATGGCGCTCACGCCGACCACCTTCTGCCTTCTGCACGCCACCGACTTTGCCCATCGCCTGACCTACAACATCATCCCGCCTCTGAAGGCCGGCATGATCGTCCTGGCCGACCGATACGTCTTCACCGCGTTCGGGCGTGACGTCGTAAGGGGCTGCGATCCCCGATGGGTGCGCAAGGTCTACAGCTTCGCCGTCAAGCCGAACCTGGCGTTCTACTTCAAAGTCCCCCTGGAAGTGGCGCTGGACCGGCTGTTGAGCAGTCGCGCCACGATCAAACACTACGAGGCCGGTATGGACCTGGGCCTGTCCGGAGACATCGTCGAAAGCTTCCGGCTCTTCCAGGGACGAATTCTGGACGAATACGAGAAGATGATCGGAGAGTATGGCCTGAACAGCATCGACGCCGGGGCCTCCATCGGAGACCAGCAGCGGCAGGTCCGCAAGGCCATCTCCGAAGTGCTCTCCGGCTACAAGCAACCGAAGGCGGCAGCATCATGACCACCCCCTCCTCACCCGACAAGCGAATGTTCTACGGCGAAGGCCTGCCCTATCTGTCCCTGGGCTCGTACAAGGGCGCCCTGATCGTCATCGAAGGCACCGACGGCTGCGGACGGACCACCCAGGTGAACCTCCTGCGCGAGTGGCTCGAGGTCCAGGGCTGCGGCGTGCTCGAAACCGGCTGGACCCGCAGCAAGCTGATCGGCAATGCGATCACACAGGCCAAAAAAGGGCATACCCTCACCCGAATCACCTACAACCTGATGTATGCCACGGATTTTGCCGACCGGCTCGAATACCAGATCCTGCCGGCACTGCGCAACGGCTTTGTCGTTCTGGCTGACCGATACATCTACACCGCCATCGCCCGGGCCGTCGTCCGCGGAGTCAATCCGACCTACGTCCACGACCTGTTCGGTTTCGCGGTGGTACCGGACATGGTGTTCTACCTCCAGCTCTCGTTGCCCTATCTGATCCGCCGAGTGCTGACCTGCAACCGGATGAACTACTGGGAATCCGGCATGGACCTCAACCTCGGTGAAGACCTCTACGATTGCTTCAAGAAGTACCAATCCCGCGTCATTCGCGAATTCGACCACATGACCCGGCAGTATGGCTTCATCACGGTCGACGGGCGAAAGCCGCCCCACCGCATCCAGGCGGTGCTCCGAAAACACGTTGCCGAGCTGCTCCATCGCAAGAGGCTGACCTCTCCCCTCAAGGCCGCCGAAGAGGACTGGGTGGACGACGTGCCCCCCGAAACCCCGGAGACCTGAACCGGCGTATCGCCGCCGAGGTCGCCCCGTAGAACGCTGCACCCCCCGTATTCGCCGTGAGAAGACACGACCGTCAGACCGCCCTCGATGCGGCCGGGCCCCCGATGATGTCCCCCCACACCCGCTCCGCCGACTACTGAGGCCGCTCGATCTTGAACTTCTTGATCCGATAGCGAAGGTTATCCCGACTGATCCCCAACGTGCGGGCCGCCTTGGACTGGTTCCACCGGTTCTCCTGTAGCGCCTTGACGATCATGGCCTTCTCGTAGCCCCACAGGCTGCTGGTGGCCTCCGTCGTCTCATGGGCCGGCTGATCGCCGGTGATCTCCCGAGGCAGGTGCACGGGCTGAATCACCTGGCCGTCGGCCAGGAGAACGGCACGCTCCACGACGTTCCGCAGCTCGCGAATATTCCCCGGCCAGTGGTAGCCCGCCAGCAAGGCGGTGGCCGGGTCGGAAACGGCAGGTTTGGCAACGTTCAGTTCGGTCGCGTAGCGATCCACGAAGTGGTTCACCAGTAGTGGAATATCTTCGCGCCGCTGGCGCAGCGGAGGTATGGAGATCGGAAACACGTTGAGCCGGAAATACAGGTCTTCGCGGAACGTACCCGCATCCATCGCCTTCTTGATGTCGCGACTGGTCGCCGCGATGATCCGCACGTCGCAGGCCACCGTCTTGGTACCCCCCACCCGGACGAACTCCCGCTCCTGCAGAACGCGGAGAAGCTTGATCTGGATCGGACCGGCGAGATCCCCGATCTCGTCCAGGAGCAGCGTCCCCCCATCGGCCAGCTCGAACCGCCCCATCTTCTGTCCGGTGGCGCCGGTAAAGGCACCCGCCTCGTGCCCGAACAGCTCGCTCTCCAGAAGGGTCTCGGGCAATGCCGCGCAGTTGATCGCCACAAAGGGCTTCTCGCGCCGACGGCTGGCGTTGTGAATCACACGGGCGGTCAGTTCCTTGCCCGTTCCCGTCTCGCCCAGCAGCAGGACGGTGGCATTGCTGGTCGCCACACGCTGGCACAGATCGAGCACCCCGCGAAGGGCCTCGCTCTGACCGATGATCTGATCGCGCCCGCGGAGGGTCTCGCGAAGCCCGCGGTTCTCACGCTGGAGCTGCTCGTGATGCTGGGCGTTGACCGCCCCGCTGGCCGCCAGGTTCGCGAAGATCTGGATCAGCTCGATATCCTGATCGCCGAAGCTCTCCGACCCGAGGCGGTTGAGGACCTCGACCACTCCGATGATCTCGTCCTTGTGAATCAGCGGCGCAACCACCATCCCTCGCGTCTCGAAGTTGCTGCGATCGTCGAAGCCCTTGAACCAGGTCTTCTCTCGCTTGGCGTCGGCCACCATCCGGGGCTTTCCCGTAGCGGCCACCTGCCCCGCGATGCCCTGATCGGCATCCATCTCCTCGCCCAGCAGGGCCTCTCCGCCGCCGCCCACACTGGCACGGAAGATCAGCTTGTTGCGACGCCGGTCCAGCAGAAGAACGCTGCTGGCCTCTGCGTGCATGACCATCGCCGCCGACCGGGCGATCGCCGACAGCGTCGCCTGGAGATCCAGTGACGAATTGATGGCCGTCGACGCCTCGATCAGCGCCGACATCGTCCGCTGCGGAAGTGTTCGTTGCGAACCGTCCATACGTATCTTTATGGTACCCGCCATCTCCCCGGCTGTCGAAGGGGAACGACGATCTGCCGGCAGGCCGAATTGAGTAGAGCCGGCGCACCTGCGAGCTGCCCCCCCCGGACCCAATCCCCCACAATTCCGCCTTGCCGCAGGTCCATGCCCCCCCTTTTCTGTGACGCCTATCGCATCCAGATGGGATCGAGCACCCACTGGCGCACCGGGCGCGCCGGCGCGTCTGCCGCGGGCGTTTGAGGCGGCGCACCCGCCAACCAGTCGGGATTCCATCGGACCAGTTCCAGCTTCGCCTCTTTCTTCGACTTGACCCATACGCCCGTAATGCGTGAGAGGTCCCGCCGCCACCTCAGGCGAACGACCGAATCGGGCAGAACCACCGCGGCGTTCCTCGCCGTAATCCGGCCGCACACGCTGACAATCCCCGATTCGATCACCCCCTGCGGATCGAAATACCAGAGCGACCTACCCTCAATGGCCCCTTGTGATACCCCCCGGGCCACGTCCACCCGAGCGGCCCGAAAGAGCGGAATGTATACCAGTTCCGGCCGCCAATCGAACGCCCAGCATTCCCGCGTCGCGGTGGACAACAGCACCACCTTGCCCGTAGCCCCCCGGGTGCTGAACAGCGGCAGAAGGGCGCAGTTCGCCAGCGACGCGTCACGAAACTCGACCGCGCGGTTCACCAGTCGCCTCGTTGAGACCGGTAGCGGGTTCATGCCGACTTCCCTTCCTGTGCCGAGGCGACGTTGCGGAAGTTCATTGCCGCCATCCCGAGCACGCCGGTGTTCATCGAATCGGCCATCCCCGACGGAATCACCATGAGCGCCCCCCGCTCCTTGACGGACTCATAGGTCATGTTCATCGCCCGCAGTTGCATGGCGTGGGCATTCTGCTCGTACACTTCGGCGGCCTTGGCGATCTCGGTCGCGACCATGACTTCGCTCTCGGCCAGGATGATCCGCGCCAGCTTCTCGCGCTCTGCCTGGGCCTTGCGGCTCATGGCGTCTTCCAGGGCGGCCGGGATCCGCACATCCCGGATCTCCACCGACTGGACGGTGATTCCCCACTCGCTCGTCTTGGCGTCGATGGCCGTCTGCAATTCCTTGTCGAGCCCCTCACGGTCCGAAATCATCCGCACCAGTTCCGTCCGCCCGATCACATCTCGCAGGGTGGTCTGTGCCGCCCAACTGATGGTCGATTGGTATTCCTTCACCTCCAGGATCGAACGCTGCGCATCGGTAACCACCCAGAACAGGACGGCATCCACGTCGGCGGGAACCGTGTCGCGGGTCAATGTCTTCTCGGCCGAAAACGAGGTCGAGCGGACACGCATGTCCACCTTCGAGGTGACCTGATCGATGCCGGGAAGCACCCAGGCCACCCCGGGCGTAAGCACGCGCTGGAACTTTCCGAGCCGCAACAGCACCCCGCGCTCCCACTCCTGGATCACCCGGGGAGAGGCCGAGAGCACCGCGCCGAACGCAAGCAGCAGGGCAATCTGCCAGGACTCTTTGATCACGGGGTGCGTCCCGCCCGCCAGGGCCAACGCGATGCCACCCGTCAGCACAATGATAATGACGGACAGAATGTTCAGACTACCCTTCATTTTCGATCTCCTGCCAACGTGCCTCGACCAATTGCGATAGTTCCCCACAACGCATGCCGGCCTGCCTGGCCAGGCGGATCAACTCCAGTGCCAGGTGTTCCAGTTCTCGAAATTTCTCCGGCCCCGACGCACCCTTGCGAGGTTCCGCCACCGACGTACCGACCCCGCGTTCCAGCCGCAGAACGCCATCGGTCTGGAGTTCGCGATACACCCGCGCCACCGTATTGGCGTTGATCCCAAGTTCGACCGCCAGCTCGCGAACGGTGGGCAGCGGGTCGCCCGCACGCAACAGGCCTTGGCGGATCAGGAGGCGGATTCGCTCTCCAAGCTGGATGTACACGGGAATCCCGCTGTGCTTGTCGACCGTGATAGGCAATTGAACCGGCATCACTGACTCCTAGACCCCATCAAGTATAATGTACTAGCTCACTATGTCAATAGTTCTATAGGAATTTTCTTGCACGCCTTCTCAGACAGACAAGCCCGCACCAACATAATTCGGTATGGCTGACCCTGTCGTGCGGTTGTCGCGGATGTTGGATGGTGACGCGAGAGGAGGCACCATCTGAGCATAAAGCATTCTATTGTCTCCAATAATCACACTTTCGATGCGTCGTATGGGCCCGACACGGACGGTGGCCGTGGATGGGAAAGCGAGGCGGCGGAGGTGTGATCTGACGCCCGATGGGGGCTGTTTGCTTCGATTGTGATCTTGTTCGTCGGCGAATGTCTCACTTTGTCCCGTATTGTCGCATGTTCGGCGGGGCGGGGAGTTAGAAGCCAGGAGTTGGGAGTTAGAAGTCGGGGGTTGGAAGTCAGAAACCGGCAGGCGGGTGGGTGTATTCGGATTGGGCGAGTCGGCGAATGTCTCACTTTGTCCCGTATTGTCGCATGTTCGGCGGGGCGGGGAGTTAGAAGCCAGGAGTTGGGAGTTAGAAGTCGGGGGTTGGAAGTCAGAAACCGGCAGGCGGGTGGGTGTATTCGGATTGGGCGAGTCGGCGGATGTCTCACTTTCGACACGTAGTATGCGCGGCTGGGCCAGGGGACTGTCGGGCATCGGGCGGAGGCGCGGGGATGATGGCTGGGGAGCACGATGCGTATTCGGAGCGGGCGTGTCGGTGAATGTCTCACTTTGTCCCGGAATGTCACATGTCTCGGGAACGGCAGGGGCAAGGGACGATGGGTCAGGGTCTGTGAAAGCGGACTGGTTGGCGGTGGGTTGGTGAGTCTTCATGGTCGGTGTTCCTGGTCTGGTTGCTCTTCGGGTCCATCGGGGATAAGGGGGGCGGTGAGCTGCTGGCTCTTGAGGAATGTTGTACTCCTCCGCCCCGCCGGGGCGGTTCTTCTTTAAGAGGATTGCGAACCACGGGCTCCGCTGCGCTGCGCCGCGTGGCTACAGTCCTTCGCCCCGTTGGGGCGAGTGGCCGGGCTTCGCCCGGGTGTATCCGGATCGAGACGA
>CAYUQT010000055.1:0-71356 GCA_964446835.1 uncultured Planctomycetales bacterium
GCAGCTCTTCGGCCCCGACGTCCGAAAGGAACCTGGACTTGTGTAGAACAACGAGGCGTCCCGCCCCCGGATATCCGGGCGGGGACCGCTCGCCTCAGCCTGTCGGCCTACGCGCTGATGACCACCTCACCCCGCCTGCAGGTGGCGGTCAACGGCTGTCGCAGCAAGATCGGTGCCGCCGGCCAGATGTGGCCGAAGTTGCACCGGCCGACGATCGGGACGCGCCGCGAGGGCAGGTGAAACCTCAACAGCTCGACCACCGCGTCGTGATGATCGTTCGAGTCGCGATGGAAATCGCCCAGAAGAATCCCCTCTGCGCATTCGAGCAAACCCGCCAACCCCAATTGGGCCAGCATGCGGTCCAGTCGTTCGGGCTTTTCGTTGACGTCCTCCAGGGCCAGCCAGTGCCCGCGCGTGTCGACCGATCCGGCAAAGGGTGTGCCCATCAGGCTGGCCATCAGCGTCAGACAACCGCCCACGACACGAACGGTCGACCGTTGCGGGAGGCGGCCGCTCAAAAGGACGCCCTGAAGTCGGCGCGCCGACGGCTGGCCGTCGATCATGCGGACGACATCCTCCAGAAACTCGCCCAGTTGCTTCTGTCCCGATCGCTTCGTGCCGGCCTTGGTCAGTACGAACAGCGGCGTGGTATCGTGAATGCCGACGCAGCGCCGATAGCGCGCCACGATGTTCACCAGAGGGGTCATCTCGCTGATGCCGAACACGCAGAGCCGCCGTCGGCGCCGGCGCAACGCCTCGAAGTCGATTCGGCGCAGAACCCGCACGAACCACGCCCCGCCGGCCAGGGACAGAATCGCCGCCGTGCGATCGTCACGCATCGCCCCCTCGATGTCGGCCGCGCGCCGGGCGTCGTCGGTTCGGCCGCCGTGGTCATCGTCCTCCGGAGTGGTCAGGCACTTCAGATCGTACGTCACCTCGAACCGATCCCCCAGTTGCAGGGCCAGCCAGCGGCAGAACGACGCCGCGTCGCCCAGCCCCAGGCCTTTGAGACGTTGTGCAACGGGGCTGCCTGCCGCAATCAGATGGATGCGGGGCCTCTCTGCGATTCGCATGGCGATACGCTCCTCTGCCGATCGCTCGGCAAGGTCCGGGCTGGGTCCGCCCCATCATACCCCAAGCCGGCCATGGGCGGATCACAAGATCAATGCCTTCGGAACCGCGTCGCCGTTGGATCCCCGTGTGGCGTCGCTGCTATAATCCCATCGGTAGTGTTTGTCATCAGAGGAGCTGCTCATGGCTGAGTTGGGCGTCAACATCGATCATGTGGCTACCGTACGCCAGGCACGTCGGACCAACGAGCCCGATCCGGTCTGGGCCGCGGCCGAGGCCGAATTGGGCGGGGCCGACGGCATCACCTTCCATCTGCGCGAGGACCGCCGGCATATCCAGGACCGCGATGCCGAAATCCTCCGCAAGACGGTCGCCGTGAAGCTCAACATGGAAATGGCCATCGATCCGGGCATCGTTCGCATCGCCTGTCGGCTCAAGCCCGATCAGTGCACGCTCGTTCCAGAGCGCCGCGAAGAGGTCACCACCGAGGGCGGGCTGAACGTCGTGAAGTTCCGCCAGCGCATCCGCCAGGCGGTCAAACGCCTGCACGGCGCCGGGATCATCTGCAGCGCCTTCATCGAGCCGGACGACGATCAGATCTCGACTTCCGCCGAATGCGGTTTCGACGCCGTCGAGCTCTGGACCGGCGGCTATGCACACGCCAAGGGCCCGCGGGCGCTCATGCGAGAACTCGCCCGCATGGAACGAAGCCTTGCCTTGGGGCACCAGTGCGGTCTGGCCGTTCACGGCGGACACGGGCTGACCTATCGCAACGTCGCCTCGCTGGCGGCCATGCCCGGCTTCGTGGAATTCAACATCGGACATTCGATCATCTCCAGGGCGATCTTCGTCGGCGTGCGACAGGCCGTCCGAGAGATGAAAGACCTTCTGATTCTGCACGCACCTGGGGAGCTGTCATGAAGTTCAAAGGGACGATGGTAGCACTGGTCACGCCCTTCAGAGGGGGGCATGTCGATTGGGATGCCCTCGATCGCCTCGTGGATTTTCACCTCGAGGCCGGAACCGACGGGATCGTGCCGTGCGGCACGACCGGCGAGTCGCCCACCCTCAGCCATGAGGAACACGACGCCGTCATCGAGGCCGTCATCAAGCGGTCGGCCGGCCGCGTCCCCGTGATCCCCGGAACCGGCAGCAACAGTACCGCCGAAGCGATGCGGCTGACACTGCACGCCCGCGATGCAGGGGCCGACGGCGTCCTGATCGTCGCCCCCTACTACAACCGGCCCACGCAGGAAGGCCTCTATCAGCACTTCGCTCGCGTGGCCGAACACGTGGACATCCCGATCATCCTCTACAATATCCCCGGTCGCTGCGGCGTCGATGTGCTGCCGCCTACGATCGCACGACTCCGCAAGGCCTTTCCGCATATCGTCGGCGTCAAGCACGCCACCGGCCGGATGGACGATGCCAGCGAGTTGACGACGCTCTGCGATATTGCGATCATCTCCGGTGACGATTCGATGACACTGCCGCTGATGGCCATCGGCGGCGTCGGCGTGATCAGCGTCATCGCGAACCTCGTCCCCAAGGAGCTGAAGGCCCTGACCGACGCGGCGCTGGCCGGTGATTTCGCGACCGCACTCACCTGCCATCGCAAGCTGTTCACGCTGAGCAAGGATATGCTCTCGCTCGAAACCAATCCCATCCCCATCAAAACCGCGATGGCAATGAAGGGGATGTTGCACGAGGAGTTGCGTCTGCCGCTCTGTACGATGTCGGCAGCCAACCGTGAAAAACTGTCACAGACCCTCAAGGCGCACGGAATTCTATGAGCCCTGCTTCCGCTTCAACTCAGGCCGCCGAGCCCCCCAGCATGGGTGATCTGTACCCGCCCATGCACTTCTCCGAAAAACTTCGGGCCACGGGCATCTGCGCCCTCGTGCTGGTTCCGGCCATCACCCTGATCTGGCTGCTCGTCGGTCCCAAAGACCCCTACAGCGCCGTGACGATCGTCTACCATCATCGTCCCTGGCTGGCCCTGCCCATCCTCATCCTCTTCGCAGCGGTGGGCTCGGGCGTGGCCACGGTGCTCATGGCCGGCCGCCTGACAGACTTCGGCGTCTTCGCAATCGGCGTGGCCCTGGCCGGGCTCTCGTTCTGTGGCGGCAACCTCAGCGCCCTCTTGCGCTACCAGGCCGAAAATGCGAACCTCCGCGGGGCCGTCCATGGCCACCTCGCGCTGGACGTCCTGTTGTGGACGCTCGTCGCGGCCGCGGGCTATCTGGCCTGCGCGTTGGTCGAGGCACGGCTCTACCCGCTCTCCACCGACGCACTCAGCACAAAAGGCAAGGGCGGTTCCCCCGCGGCGTCAGACGTTTGGGGCCGCTGGCTCTCGCGACATGCCCGCCTGACCGGAACCCCCTCCGATTGGGCCACCGAGCTGCGTCAGGGCGCCCTGGCGGCGGTCATCTGCCTGGCGGTGGCCATCGTGGTCATTCGCCTCGCCGCCGGTCGACCCGACGGTCCCGTCAAAGCCGGTCAGGTCTGTTTCGCCGTCGGCCTGGGGTTCTGGCTGGGTGCCATCGCGGCCAACCAGTTCTGCCGGCCGGCGCTGGGGGTCTGGTGCTGTCTGGTCGTGCCCCTGGTGGCTCTGGTGGGACATTGCGGCGTCTGGCTGAACCCCTCCCTGCCCGAGGCCCTTCGACAGTATACTGACATCGTGACGATGGCTCCCAACGGACTGGCAAGGGGGCTGCCCATCGACTATCTCAGCATCGGTCCGGCCGCGGCAGTCCTGGGGGTCTGGACGAGCCGGCGGATCCACCGGGCCAGAAGCGAGGCCGCCGAAGAGTAGTGCCCTTCGGCAAGAGAGCATCTCATCGTGGGGTTCTGGCGACGACAGATTGACTGGCGGGCGATGCGGGCGCGAATCCTGCGCGAAACCGGCGACTACATCTCCGAATGCCTGCGACACCCCGAACTGGCCGTCCGAATTCCCGCCGCCAAGGCCACCGAAGCCCATTGGACCCGCGAATTCGCCGACGCCTTCTGGCAGCACGTCCTGCCGGAACAATGACCGCTCGACGATGAATGACGAACACCCCCTCAATCGCTATACTGAAATGCTTCGATGACAGGACGGTACGAGACGGCCTCACGCCGTCGGTACACCAGGGGTTCTAGAACATGGGTATGACGATTACGGAGAAGATACTGGCCAGGCGCGCCGGCCAGCGACACATAGAGGCAGGCAAGAACGTGTGGGTCGACGTTGACATCCTCATGACCCACGATATCTGCGGACCCGGCTCCATCGGTGTGTTCAAGGAAAGCTTCGGGACCGATGCCAAGGTCTGGGACCCCGACAAGATCGTGATCATCCCCGACCACTACATCTTCACCGCCGACAGCAAGGCGCATCGGAACATCGAGATCCTCCGCCGGTTCGCGGCCGAACAGAAGCTGCCCCACTACTATGATCCCGACTTCGTCACGGGCGACGGCATGCCCGCCCCCTACGCCGATCCCCGCACGACAAGCTACAAGGGCGTCTGCCACACGGTGCTGGCCGAGTACGGCTACACCCGGCCCGGTGAGGTGCTGCTGGGCACCGATTCCCACTCCTGCACCGCCGGGGCCTTCGGCGAGTTCGCCACGGGCATCGGCAACACCGAAGCGGGCTTCGTCCTGGGAACCGGCAAGCTCTGGATGAAGGTCCCCGTCAGCATGAAGTTCGAGCTTAGCGGTCCGATGCCGCCCTACCTGATGGGCAAGGACATCATCCTGCAGATCATCGGGGACATCGGCGTCGATGGGGCGGCTTACCGCGCGATGGAATTCGTCGGCGACGGTATCGAAACGCTCAACATCGACGAACGCATGACCATTACCAACATGGCCGTCGAGGCGGGCGCCAAGAACGGCATCATCCCGCCCGACGAAGTCACCACAGCGTTCGTCCGCGAACGCACGAAGAAACCGTTCGAATGTCTCTACAGCGACGCCGACGCCCGCTACCAGAACGAGCGCCGCTACGACCTGCCGTCGCTCGAGCCCGTCGTGGCACAGCCGCACGCGCCCGACAAGGTGGCAACCGCCCGCACACTGGGCGGCGTGAAGATCGACCGCGCCTACATCGGTTCGTGTACCGGCGGCAAAATGACCGACTTCGAACAGGCCGCGAAGGTTCTCTGCGGGCGAACCGTGAAGATCGATACCTTCTGCGTGCCGGCCAATACCCACATCGACGCCGAGCTGGATCGCCGCACCTATCGCAACAAAACGCTGCGACAGATTCTCCTCGATGCGGGCTGCCGGGTCGCCCCGGCGAGCTGCGCCGCCTGTCTCGGCGGGCCCGACGATACCTTCGGACGCGCCAACACCGCCATCCGAGTGATCAGCACGACCAACCGGAACTTCCCGGGCCGAATGGGCAGCATGGACGCCGAGGTCTTCCTGGCCTCGCCGCTGACGGTGGCCGCTACGGCCGTCACCGGTTCGATCGACGACCCGCGAAACGTGCTCGACTGATCGCTCCGGCCGGCCTCATCCGCACTATTCGGTGATCTCGAAGACGTGCTCGGTATCCGCGTCCGTGCCGATGATCACACCGCCGGTCTTGTCCCGATCGACGTCGAAGGGCTTGCCGTCCCGCGTCACCTTGGCCTCCGCCGGAATGTTCGAGCAGATCAGTTTCGTCTTGCCGCTGAAGGCGGGGCGCCCCTTGACCACCACGAACCGCAGGGTCGGAGCCACATATTCGGCCGCGCGAACGTAAATGTTCGGATAGTCCACGTGCGCCAGCGTCGGGGCCGTCCACAGGTCCTTGCGGGGCGTGCGATAGAGGGTCTTCATCGAGTCGCCGTCGGTTGACAGGGCGGTCGCGACGTTGGCCGTCGCCGGAATGCGAAACACCTCACAGGTGTGATAGGCATAGCTCTCCGCGTGGCCGTCGCCGTCCATGTCGAAGGCCTTGCCGAAACGGGCGTCCATCCAGTTGAGGATCTTTCGGACGTTGGCCCCGTCCTTGCCCTCGGCCACCGCGCCCATCAGAGCCAGAAACGCGTTAGCCACCCCGGCATTAAACTTCCCGCAGCAGCCGACGACCGGATTGACCTCCGAGTGCATCTGGTCCGCTGCCGGCCTGGTCCACGTGGCGTTTTCGAGCAGAAACTTCCAGCCCTGCCCGCAGTAGCCGGCGTCCGGGAACCAGGGGTGCCCCCAACCCAGCGCCCACGCGTCGGCCCCGGCATCACCGGCCGGCAGGAACATGTTGTCCTTGACCTTGTAGACGATGTACAGGTACGACCCCGCCCCCGGCATGCGGTTGCGGAATCGCTTCGACATCCAGTCGAACCACTTCGCGTTGACTTTGGTGTACTGCGTCGAGTGCAGCAGATCGTGAAGCATATACGTCGTCGAACTGTGGGTGTTGCAGTCGGCGAAGATCAGCCCCGGCTCGCAGCAGATGCCACCCGACGGGTTGCTCAGGCTCTGGGCATACAGGCGGCGGACCGCCTTGTCGAGCGTGTAGTGAACCTTGCGTCCGTCCTGCCACACGAAGTCCCAGCCCCGGCGCGAATAGCGCATATCGCCGGTCATGTGCTCGTAAAGACAGATGAGCTGCGTCAGGTGGGCCGTGTACATCACGTTCTCGAACTGGCACGGGTCGGGCGCGCCGGCGCCGTACTTCCAGTAATGCGTGACGTAGAACCACACCCGGCGATCGATCATGCGCTCGATCAGGTCGCGAAGCTGGCTGGAAACCAGCTCCCGATAGGCCGGCGTATGGGCGGCCATCGACACGCAGGCGTAGCCGCTGAAGGCGAGCTGATAGCGAAGGCTCGTGTTGTCGAACTGCTTGCCGTCGTCAAACCACTCGGGCCATTTCTGCGCCTTCCGGTCGGCCAGGAACGTCAGGTGGCTGAACCATCGCTGAAGGGCAAGCTGCCGATCGGACAACCCGGGGTCCCACGGCGGCGCCGCCTCGACGCCGGCCACCATGACAATAGCCGCGATCGCAACCATCCATCCCACGCCAATACGATTGAACACGGGCGCCCTCCTCAAACGATCGATGCCCAAGACAAACCGACACCTCTGGTATAGCCCAACAAAAAGGGGCCGGTCAACCCGGCCCCGTACTTCCTCAGACTCGCGACTCTTCTCTGTGCTGCTCAACTGCAAAACGAAAGACGACAGACAACCTCAATACCGGAAGCGACCATCAACGTTCGCTCAAGCCTCACAAGAGAAGCCGTCTCGTTTCGATACCCGGTCGGCACTACTGTCCTGTCCACGGACAGCCACCCAATTGGGCGTACGCGAGCTCGAAGAACATGTCCTTGTAGGCCTCCCAGGTCCACATGTCGGTCGATCGGACGCCCTCTTTCTTGCTCGGAACGGGGTCGCGCCGCAGCGTAACGTGCCCGTCGTAGAACGCAAGAGAGGCCGATGAAACAATCGGATTCTCATCCGTGGTTCCGTATTTCGCGCGTACCTTCGGGTCGTGATACTGGCCCATCTCATCGATGATGTCGAATACAGGATCGCAACACAGCCATGCGCCCGACGTTCCGTTGCCCCAGGCACCGGCACAGTGCCGGTCCCATTGTTCGTCAATCATCATGGGAAGGCCCGAAGGGGCATACACCGTGCTCGGTTTCAGAATCGGTCCGGCGGTGTCTCCCAGACCGAATCCGCCCCGGTTGATCACGCCCGGCTCACTGTTGGCGGCACGAAACTTCCGACCCCAGCAGGCCCGCGTGAAGTTGAACATGTTCTGGCGCTTCTCGGAACCACCAATGCGATCGAACTCCGGGCACTTGTAGAGAAGCTCGAACCGCGCGTAAGAGAACAGCATTCCCGATCTGGGCACGTTCGGATCTTCGGAGTAGTCGCCGCCGCTGTAGGAGATCGAGGTCATCGCCCTGACGGTCGGATAGGCGGCCAGCCACGTCTCGAGGTAGGGAATTTCGTTCGGGTGGGTTGGCTCTCTCTGCACGAGCGAGGTGAACGGCGGTGTCTCGTTGTAGTCGTCGGCGTACATCAGCATGGATTTCGCTATCTGCCCGATACGCGATCCACAGAGCGTCGTTCGCGCCTGTGCCCTCGCCTTACCCAGAGACGGCAACAAGATCGAGATCAACAGCGCAATGATCGCGACCACCACGAGGAGTTCAATCAGTGTGAACCCCCGAGGTCCTTTCCCCTTGCGGGTTGGAAACTTGACCATAAGTTGACTTCCTCCTGTCATTAGAAAGAGAACGAGTGCTGTAAGAAACCGGGGAATTATAGGCCCCCGCGCGCGCGCCGCCAATTCCAAATCCGGATTTCATCCTGCAATCCCCGTACACCTGTCGTCCACGTGTCCTCGAAAGAGTTCAGTGCAAAAGAAACCCATGAGGCGGGTCGCTATCCACTGCGGTGCTTAACAAGGAAAACACTTGCGGAGACAGAATGGCTTTCAGGGAGGTATCTAAACAAAAGAAAACGGCCGGCCACGATCTCCACGATCGTGACCGGCCGTCAATTCCTCTTCGCCTACGACTATATACCGGCGAGACCGTCCTGGCCTACGCCTAGTTGTGCGTACCCCAATTCAACCAGCATGTCCAAGAGGCCCAAGACGACGGTTATGTCGTCGTACTTCCGCTCGTCGGGTTCCCGACTGGGACCGGGATCGCGACGAAGGTTGACGTGCCCGTCGTAATAGGCGAGTGAACCGGATTGTATTGGAGGGTTGTACGGCCCTGTGCCGAACTTGCCGGCGCTCTTGGCCCCATGATACTGCCCTAACTCGTCAATGATGTCGAATACAGGATCACACACCAGCCAGGACTTTGTCTCCACGTTGCCTGCATTGCCCCAGGTCCCGGCAACGTGACGATCCCACCATTCGTCCTCGAACATGGGCAGTGACGATGGCGCGTACACGGTGCTCGGTTTCAGAATCGGTCCCCCGAGGTCGCCCAGTTTCATCCCGTTCCAATCGATACGAGTGGTGGCTCCAATATCGTAACCGGGCCGGCGATACTTCCGGGCCCACACCGACCGCGTGTAGTTGAACACGCTCTGTTCCTTTCCGCCGATCCGATCGAACTCGGGGCATTTGTAGATGCCCTCAAAACGAGCATAGTCAAAAAGAGTCCCGGTTCGAGGCAGCGTGATGTTCGGATCGTTGATGGGATAACCAGTGCCTGCGTGTGAGGCAAGAATCACGGCGGCCATGTTCGACTGCGACCCCAGCCACGTCTCCATATGCGATGTCGGGGTGGCTGCAACACTCTCCCATGGATTACGGTCCGGTGCCTCCGAGGTCACGGGCGAGATGAAGGGCGGTGTTTCCGAGTAGTCGTCGGCATACATCAGCGATGCCTTAGCCATCTGCGCAATTCGGGAAGCACACAAGGATGTTCGGGCCTGTGCACGGGCGCTGCCCAGAGACGGCAGCAAGATCGAAATCAACAGCGCAATGATCGCCACGACCACCAACAACTCGATGAGGGTAAACCCTCTGAGCCTCTTCCCCTTACGGGTAGTAAAATGAATCATGGTCCGGCTTCCTCCAGTAAGTGAATGATACAGAACGAGTGCTATAAGAAACCCGGAGAATTATAGGTCCTGCTCGAAATGCTGCCAACCCATAAACAGGAATTCATATTTCTGTTAGTGTTTACTATATAAATCACCATCGCCTCGAGTCTGGAGCAGGGTATGCACGGCCGGAGCACAATTCCAGATATTTCTGAGCCCCGGCCTAACTCCATCGGGCCTGGGAGGGATGGTGGGCATCGCCGTCCCCTGCAGGACACCCTGGGCGATCCGTCCTGTACACGAAACCATCCATTCCTAACGGAACCGGCCACGCGGAAGTACCGATAACTCCCTTAGCTGGAGCCTGAAGGCGTGAATACTCTTCGGTTATCGGACATTCCGTCGCCGGCCGCGGACGTCTCTGCCCGGCCATCGGTCCAGGCCTGGCGTGGTACCTCAGGCCTCCTCTGCCTGATGCTCTGCCCGGTGGCCCTCGTGGCGTTCGTCTCACTCAGGTACGGGATGAGTTCCTGGGTGGGTCTTCGCGCCGCCGGTGCCCTCTACGCCGTGTGCCTGATCCCCGGCTACCTCGTTCAGCGCCATCTCTTTGGCATTCGTTCCAGAACTCCCTTCGAGGGGCTGATCTCGGCCCTCTTGCTGGGTGCGATGCTAAGTCCGCCACTGTGGTATCTCTCTGCCTGGGCAGGTCTCTCGGCAACCTTCTATGCGGTCGCGTTCGCGCTGGGGCTGATCGTTCCCTTGTGGCGGATCGTCGTCGTCAGCAACGGACAGAGCGCGGATCTTCCTATCCCGCGACAGACACGACACCGCTCTCATGGCCTCTCTCGGAACGAACGTCCACCAGAGCGGTCTCCCGAATCCCACCCGCTCGCCATGAGCCGAGGCAGGGGAATGTGGGCGAGATCCCCGAAGGCTTCTGACGTGGTCGAGCATCACGAGCTGGGCGATATGGTTATTGATGTGGTAGCTCGCTGCCTCTCCGCCCGCTTCGGGATATACTTGTCTCAGTGGCTCGTGAGATCGAAGCGTCGTTCACCACCGCACGAACGCGGCGGATACGGGACAACCTCTCCTATCGGCCAGCAGGGTCCGGTTGTGTGGAAGGACTTCACAGATGAACAGGCCTGCGCTCCTGAGCGTGTCCTTCGCAATCCTTGCTGCCTTGAGCACCTGCTGTAACAACATGGGCGTCTGGCCCGCCGACGCGACGCTGCCCGCGCCCCTTTCTCATTCGATGAAGGGATACGAATTGTATTCCTGGAAAGTGAGCGAGCAGTGGCACTTCACGTTGATCGTCGGAACCAACCGCATCAAGACGTTCGATGAGATTGTCTCACCGAACGACGTGGTGTCGGAGGGGCGCGTGGTGAAGATCTCGGCCGAGGGTGTTGACGCCATCAAGGCGGCTCTGGGTCGGCTTGCTAAGGGCGAGGAGATCTTCTGGGATGGACGCTGCCTGGATCAGCCTCAGACGGGAGCCGGTGCCCTGGCATTCCCACCGGATAAGATCATCTCTGACGTTCGGGGACGCTGCGAGGAATTGGGCCTGAGCCTGCACGTGAACAGACCCTGAGGACTCCAGCCTGCTGGCGTAGTCGAGCGTCACGAACTGAGAGATGTATCTTCTAATGTGTCGGCGAAATTGCCTCCCAAGTTCCTGGTGGAATACTGCTGGGATGGATTGCTCGGTTCGAAAAACGGGATCGACGATGGCCTGCACCACGCCGAGATGCTCAAGGTTGTTGAGGGATTGCATGGCCGACGGGTTGTGCAGGCCTTCAGGCTGCTGAACCTGACGCCCCGTCATCGCCGTCGGTGCCCGCCAGAGCGCCCTGACGACAGCGGTCTGACCCGGCGTCTGAAACAGCCATTCAAGATCGATACCGAACATGGCAGACCCCTTGCCTAAATGATTAGGCACAACATGGGTTTGCTTAGGCATACGCCAATACAAAGGGGGTGGAAGTTTCCGGGTCGCTCATATCAGGTGATAGTGCGGGCGGTTGATCTTGTGCCACTGCCCCATCAACCACACGTGGAATGGGCACGCACATGCCGGTGTGCCAAATCCTGAACCGCAGGATAGCATGTTCCGACATCAGCTCCGGCGATACCGGCTCAGTTGGCCGTGTTCTGACGCGCATGCAAGGAGACTCGAAGATGACGCAGTGCATATCGAGGCTTTCCATGCCGGCGGCACGGGTACGGATGGTTCTCCGGGCCGTCGCCTTCTCTGACCCGCTCAGAGCCAGAACGGCTACCCCAGCTTCCCCCTCAACGCCGAATACCGACGCCTGGCGTCGGTTCGCTTGACGGCAATGGTGACCGCTTTGGGTGTGCTCACCAACACCACCAGCCGTTTGCCACGGATGATGCCCGTGTACAACAGGTTCCGCTGGAGCATCATGTAGTGCTGCGTGTGGGCAGGGATGACGACAGCGGGAAACTCGCTGCCCGTTTACATCCAAACCCCTAAGTTCTAAGATCTACTTAACCTCATAGAAGCGTTTGGCGGACAAGGGTACCAGGCTGCGGGTTTGGTTCGGTGTTGTCTGCACTTCCCTGTCTCTTCAAGCCCGTCCTGGCACACCTTTTCAAGTCGAGCTGCGGTCAGCGAACCAAGGGGGCAAGCAGCAGCTCGTCAGTTCAGCAGTCATCGTCGGGCAAGGGAGGCGATCCAATGAAGCGATGGGCGGGTGTTGTTGCGGTAGGCTTGGCGGGACTTGCTTCGGTGGGCAGCGTCATGAATGCCAACGGAGAGAGTGTGTCAGTTCAAGGGAACGAGCCCAGTTGGCAAGATCTGGTTTTCTTCGGCGACGACACAAAGTCGCCTGGCGCCAAGGTTGGAGGTGTTGAGGCAGAGACCAAATACCATCTGGCCGTGGAAGGTGGATACGGCTCAGGGGACTACGCTATCGGTGCGCAGGTGGAGATCGGCGCAGATGCTATGTCAGCGTACGAGTTCTGGCAGTGGGGAGGTGACACGCAATACCTGAAGGACCCAAATGCAGCAACTACCACCCTTATCATGCCCTGCAAGAACGTCACCGTGTATGCGAGGTGGGAATCAACGAGTGACCCCTGCTGCGCCGCAGCTCTTCCCCAAACGGCACTCTTGATGGGGATCGGGTGGTACGGCCTGACTCGATCAAGACGGAGGCAGTAACCAACGGAACTCCAGACGAGTTGCGACCCTTCGATGCGGGACGGATGGACGCCTGCGCCGTCTCCACACATGTCAAATCACCGACGCATGATGATGAACGGTGCGTCGAGCCGATGGGGTAGCGAGTGCAGGGCGGGTGGGGGACGGCGGCGGGAAGGTGCGGGTGGTGTAGACACGAATAGCAAATCCAGCAAATCGTGCTCTAACGTTCACGCCGATGCCAGGAACGTCGGTGTCGGCCTCGTCGGGACTTCGGTGGGATAGTCATCCCGGACCGAAGTAATACGCCTCCACCTTCTTACAGGCGTCCGCAACGTATCGTGGGTTGCGCTTCAAGTACCGATCTCTCATTCCTGTCTTGTGACCAGGCAACACGTCAGCTTGTAAGGGGTCTGCTCCACCTTCAACGGCGGCGGTCTGGCTTCCATCTCGAAAATCTTCAGGCTCAACGCTCGTTCTAGACAGCTCAAGAGCCTCGGCCTTGTCGCTGCCAAAACGCACATCCGAATCGAACGTTGCGTAGCAGTACTTTCTGTGTTTGTGCCAGGATAACCCGTAGACGTCGAGGCCGCTGTCCTTCGGCAGATCACCACCGTATTCCTTGACGAACTTGGGCGGACGGCCACGATTCTTCTTGAGCGGAGTCTGGATGCTACCTCTCTCGCTAGCGGTTACTGCCAGGAGAATCCAGCATGAACAAAAGTGAAATGAAAGTGGGAAGGACGCTCAAGGGCGTCCTTCCCATTGGAGGCGGGGGGAATCGAACCCCCGTCCCGATGCATTTCAGGCAGGATCACTACGTGCGTAGTCGATCATTTGACTGTCGGAGTCCACCACGCCGGTCGACAAGCTTGATGAACCCCCAGCCGGGCGAAGTCTCGTCGGCAACCGGCCCGACAGCGGCCACCGACCAGCCTGCTAAGTGACGCCCGACGACACCAGCAGGCGTCATGCGTCGGACGGGTGGCCTATTTAGGCCGCCATGCGCAACTCTGTAGAGTCGGCATCTAAGATTTTGCCAGGTGTTTTACCAGGCCTCCTGACAACCTGGGCACGCGACCGTTGCCCTCAACCTGCCCGGTCGAACCCAATTCGCCCCCTTATGAATGAGATACCACACCACAACTCTTAGAAATAACAAACAACATCACGGCTACAAAACGACACAAAGGCCCAAAACAATAGCCTATTCCATCCGCTGGCTCGACCAGCGGCCTTCAGACATCGCATACTTATCGGCCCATCGCCCGGGCCATGTCGCGCTGGTGCTCGCGGCGCTTGATGTCCTCTCGCTTGTCTCCGTGGGTCTTGCCCTTGACCAGCGCCAGCTCAACTTTCGCTAGCCCGCGCTTATTAAAGTAGATCGTCAGAGGCACCAGCGTAAAGCCCCGCTGGGTAACCTTGGTCACAAGCTTGCGAATCTCGCTGCGGTGCAACAGCAGCTTCCGAGGGCGAAGCGGCTCATGGTTGTTGAGGTTGCCCTGCGCATAAGGGTTTATGTGACAACCATATAAGAACATCTCGCCCCGGTCGATTCGGGCGAAGGCCTCGTCCAGAGAGGCGTGGCCACCCCGGAGACTCTTGACCTCCGTCCCCTGAAGCGATATACCTACCTCCATCCGCTCAAGGATGTGGTAGTTGTAGCGGGCCTTGGTATTGGTTATCCGCTTTGACTCTTTGTGTGTTGCAGGGGCCATGGCGTAAGTTATTCTATCACGGATCTAAAAGTATGCAACTCCGTGTGCTGCCGACAATATAATGGGGTGGCATTTATGATATCGGCGAGCAACAGCCAACCTAAACAGGTCGGGCTTTCCAAGCGGAAAGAGCGCCGGCTGGTTGACGGTGCCCGAAGAGGGTGCGAAGTTTCCGCGCGCCAACTCATCGATGCCCATAAGGACCGTCTGTTCGCATTCGTATGGCGTATTCTCAGGGACCATCACGACGCCGAAGAGATATGTCAAGAGTCGTTCCTCAGGGCGTTTGCGTCTCTGGATACGTTCAGTCAGGAGTATCGGTTCAGCACATGGCTCTTCACTATTGCCTATCGTCTGTGCCTGAACATGATGCGCCGCAAGCCGCCGCTGTCGGGAGATGTCGAGTTCGGAACCTTTTCATCGTCCGAACGAAGTGCCGACGAAGTGGTGGCCAACAGCGAGGAGGCCGGGAGGTTGAAGGACGCGGTCTGGTCCGCAGTCGACAACCTGTCGGTTCACCAGCGAGCGACGGTTCTACTGTTCTATCGCGAAGGACTCGGATGCGAGGAGATCGGCCAGATTTTGGAGATGCCGGTCGCGACCGTCAAAAGTCATCTGCACCGGGCCCGGATGCGATTGCGTGAGGTGCTCACCCCGCAGCTTTCGGCCGATTGGACGGCGCTTCGCTTCTTCGGGGAGGCGGCGGGATGAGACGAGGTGTGATTCAATGATCCACGTCGCGTAAAGCGCCAGAGGCAGACACGTCATGGATTGCCGCCACGCACAACACCTGTTGGACAGCTACCTGGATGGGAACTTGCCGGCTTCGTTGCGTGCGGAAGTGCACGCCCACCGATTGACGTGTTCACACTGTCAACGAGCCATGGCCGTGGTTGAGGTCGCCAGTGACGTCATCGCCTGCGACCGACGTGAACCTCAGATTTCCCTCGGATTCACAGATCGGGTCATGGGCGCCCTGAAGCCTCAGGAGCCCAAAGTGGTGCGGATCGTTCGCCTCCGCCGCGTCGCGGCGGTCTTGGGGCCGATCCTCAGCGCCGCAGCGGTCTGGATGTTCGTGGCCTCGGCCATCCGGCCGGTCGACATGGTCAAGGCGCCCTCCGCCGCTTCATCGGGCAATGTCGCCGCCCTGATCGTGCCTCAGACGGCCGCGGCTATCGAGGTCGCCGCCCCCGTCAATCCGCAAATAACCCTCGTCGACACCCTGGCAGAAGGTATTCTCACGCCGGCGCTGAGCGCGTGGCGCGATACGCAGCAGAGTACGCGGGACCTGGTAGCACTCGGACGGATGGTCCTTGGAACCGCCGGCCAGTCTCTCAGCACCCCGCTGCAGGATGGGGCCACGGAGGGCAGCGAAAGAGGCCTCTGGCAGGCAGAAGCCGTCTTAAAGAGTATGATGGCCCCTCGACTCAAGGGGGAGACGGTCGAAGAGAGTCCTGATGTGCTGTGATCGTTGACTTTCGCACCGACGATCCTTTCTTTTCTTTTTCTGAGATGTGTTGAGTCCTCCCGTGTGGAAATTGAACAGGGGATGGATGGTTTTTCTTTTCCTCGCTTCGGTAACCCCTCTGGCACTGGGAGCCGAGGCGGGCAATACCCTTGCGCGCTGGATTCCCGCCGACGTCCGCGCCTTCGCCGAGATCCATGGACTGGCCAAACTGGAACAGCTCTTCGGTCCCAACGGTGAATGGGGCGCCTGGACCCAGCTTGCGGCGGGACAGACCTCGCGTCCGGCCGTAACCGTCGAATGGGCCCAGCGATTCGGGCGAATCATGGGTATGAGTCTGCCCGAGGCCGCCCGAGACCTCTTCGGTCGGCAGGTGGCCATCGCGGCCCCTTCCTATGATGCCCTGGCCGAAGGAGTCGTCCTGGCCGAAGCCCCGTCCCCCGGCGTCATCGCACGCCTCCTCACCAAGAATCAGGCCAAGCCTCAACCCCCCATCGGGAACGTCTCCTGCTATACCCTGAAGGAAGGGCTCTCGCTCGGCGTTCGGGGCACCACCCTCCTGTTGGGTCAGCGCCAGGGCAATGCGGGCCTGTTCGAGCGAACGGCCGCGCTGCTGGGCGGTCAGGAGGTACCCTGTCTGGCCGAGGCACCGAGATACATCGAACAACTTCGCCGTCTGCCGGCGGGTGCCCGCGGCGTGCTCTTCCTCGATTTTCCAGCCCCCCCTGCGACACGTCCGGAAGAAACCAGCCCCGAGTCGATGTTGAAGGCCGAGGCCATCTGGTCGACCCTCCAACGACTGGTGATTGGAATGTACGAGGAAGAGGCAGGCCTGGACCTTCAGATCCGGGGGCTGACCGCTTCACCCACCCAGCGAACCGCCGAGATTGCGGCCCACCCCCTGAAACTCGATCCGATCGCCCGTCTCCCCGAGTCCACCCTGCTGGTCTGGGCCCGTTCGATCGACCTGATCGAGCTCTATCGCGGCTTCATCTCCGATCGCGACCCGCAGCAGAGTATCCTGCGGTACAACCTTGAGGTCATTCAGGCGATCCTTCGCCCGGCCGACGTTCAGAAGGATATCCTGGGCAAACTGGGACCCCAGGTCATGCTCGTCTGGGGTCACAAGCAGGCGAAGCCCGCAAAGATGCCCGAGGCGGTCGACATCCCCCTCGTCTCAATCATCATTGAGGCACGCGAGGCCGATGCCACTGCCGCAATGCTTCAGCGGTTGGGCGAACGTTTCCTCGGCTGGCTCAAGGTCGAGTTCGCCCGGGCCCGCCAGGACCTCGACCTGACGGTTGAACAGACGACCTACCAACAGACGGTCATCTACCACGTGCCCATCGGCAACATGTTCAAAGGAAGCACCCTCTGCCCCTACCTCCACACCGTCGAAATCTCCTGGGCCTCGGTGGGCGGCTGGCTGGTGCTCTCGACCCATCCCGACCATATCCGACAGTTGGTGGATTCGTGGAAGGCCAAGCCCGAACAGACCTTTGCCGCCACCCCCGCCTACAAGGCGCTGCAGAAACGCGAAGGGGTTTCCGGGCTGCTGCTGATGCGACCGTCCGCCTCGGCCGATCTGCTCCAGTCGTGGATCGACTACTGTGCCCGCAACGCCCCGCAGGTCCTCGAGCCTCTGTGGTGGAAGCGAATCCTCGTTCGCCGGATGGGGCGGCGCGTCGAACTCGGCATCATCATCAAGGAAGGCTCCGAACCCGGCCGCGTCGCCGTGGGCAGCCCGGTCCTGCCCGAGATGCCGGCCGCCGGCCGCATCCTGCCGGGCGACAAGATCTGTGCCGTCGACGGCGTGACGCTGTCCGAGGAACATCCCGAAGAAGACCTCCGCGATCTCGTGGCCCTGCGCAGCGGTCCCGGTGTCGTGCTCCGCGTCGAGCGCGAGGGCAAACTGCTGGACGTGCGCATCCCCCTGGCGCCGCCGTCACCGCTGCCGATCGGCGCCGATTGGGACCCCGTTCGTTCCATCCGATACCTGATCGGCTTGGGACACGGGCTCGACGTGGCCGGCTACATCGGCACACAGCCGAAGGCCGGCGTCTTCGATGCCACCGTCGTCCTTCGCATGAACGCCGGCGGACACGCACCCTCGGCCCAGGCCCCCGCCACCACCGGTCCCGCTTCCGCGGCGAAGCCCGCCGTTCGCTGAACGCCCTCTGCCGCGCACAATTCGCCCGCACCTCACCATCGCCGTGTGACCCCGTTCGACGGGATTCTCTCGGCGGGAATTGTTATCATGAGCCCCCATGTCCACGCGCCACACCAGAGCCAGGGGCAACCGCCAGCGGCACCATGACCGATCCCCATCCACGCCGCGATCCGCAGGTCATCGAGCAGAGCCACAGGTCCGCATCGACTCCGCTTCTCAACCGCCGACCCCGGTGGCTCGCGCTGAGTGGATCGCGCTGCTCCTGATCGCACTGCTGGCTGCCGTGCCGCGGTTCTGGCTGCTGGATGTCTGGCCGGGAGAGGGGTCCGATCAAACCAAAGTCGGATTGCTCGCCTATCGCTTCGTGACCTACGGCGAGATCTCCTGGAATCCGAACATCGGGTACATCGGACCGATCCAGACCCTCGTCGTCGCGGCCATGCGTCTGTTCCTGGGTACCAGTGTGTGGACGCTTCGAGTTCCCGTGGCAATCATGGCGGTGCTGGCCGTTCCGGTGGTGTGGGGGATGATGCGGCGGCTCTGTGGACGTGCCGCCGGACTCGTCGCGGCCGTTCTCGTGGCCACCTATCCGTGGCTGATCATCTCGAGCCGCTACGCCCTCGACCCCATGTGGCTGGTGCTGCCCAACGCCGTGCTGATCTGGGCCTTGGTGAGATATCTTCAGAGCGGTCGGTCCTGGGCCCTGATCGCGACGATGGCCGCCGCAGGCCTGGGGCTCTGCCTCCATCCCGCCCAACTCGTCGTCCTGCCCGGGTTGTGTGTCTGCCTGATCTGGGGCTGGATCGTGCGGGCCGTTCGGTTCAGACCCCTGGCGGCAGTACTCTCCGTGATCGTCTTCCTACTGCTCGCGGCGCCTGTGCTGCCCTATCACCTCGATGCCCTGCTGGGTCGGCAGAAAGTGGCGGCCCAGAAGTTGGGCGTGACGGTTCAGGCCCCCCTGGACTACCTCGGACCGGCGATCGACGTCGTCACGTGCAGGCAACAGTACCGCTACTTCGGCGGCGAGATGCCCCCGGATTCCGGCGGCCAGGCCGCCTTGGGCGCCATCCTCGCCTTCGGACTACTGGCCGGAGGGGCCGTCCTCTGCCTCCGCGGCGGCTTGCCCGGACGCGTGCTCTCACTCTATTGGCTTTGCGGAGTGGTCGTCGGATATTTCTTCTGCAGCGGGATGAACCGCCTGGCCATTCAGGGGCACTTCCGATACCTCATCTGCCTGGCGATGCTGCTGCCGGTTCTGTGGACGGGGGCCCTGGTCGGGCTGATCGCGCCCGGACGGTGGCGCTGGCCTCGGCTCATCATGGCGATCGGCCTGGGCGTGGCCCTGATGGTATTGCCCGCCCAGCTCGGCCGGTACTACTTCGGGGCACGCACACGCACCGGAGGGCAGTTCGATACCTACCGCTCCTATCAGCGCGACCCCAAACAACTCGCCGCGCAATACATCCTGAACAATCGCCTCGACCCCAACACCACGCTCATCCTGGCGCAGGACTACGATCTGTACTATCCCCTGCGGTTCTTCCTCAACGACGGCTACCACATTCAGACGCTGAACAGCGAGCCCTTCATTCCGCTCAATGATCAGTTCCCGTTTCAGGCACTGCGAACCAACCCGAATGCAGAGTGGATCCTCGCCATCTACAGCCAATCCCGATTGGGCAGTCAGATCGCCGAGTGGTTCGCTCAGCTCGGGTTGCTCAGGTCGGAAGACGCCGTGTACGAGGTCCACGGGCCCGGAGACCCGGCACTGCCCGTGCTGACACTCTATCGAATCTCCCCCAGCCCGGTGCGAAACAATCAGGTCGCTCGTGCCCTCGCTCGCGGAGACATACACCACCAGCAGGTTCAGGGTCGCGTACCGCCCAGCGGCACCGGAAAGATTCCCCGCCCAACGCTGGGACCGCCCCAACCCCGCACATGACTACCACTGTTTGAAGATCAACAGGACCGCCCCGATGATCATCGAGAAACCGGCCAGATGGTTCCACCGGATCGCCTCTCCCAGGTATGCCACCGAAAACACGCAGAACACCACCAGCGTGATCGCCTCCTGGATCGTCTTGAGCTGAACCGCCGAGAAGCTGTAGTGCCCGATCCGATTGGCCGGCACCTGAAAACAATACTCCACGAAGGCGATCATCCAGCTCACCAGGATCACCTTCCACAACGCGGTCCCCTTGAACTTCAGATGACCATACCACGCAAACGTCATGAAGACGTTCGAAAGAGTCAACAAGGCAACTGTCTTCAACGGTGTCCTCCATCACGCAATGCCGAATTCCGGTCGATACGAAATTCAATCATTATATCGGGAAAAGGCGGCGTCCTGTGAGAACGCCTGCGCCTGCACGGGTAGGACTTGATGCCGAACCATTGGGGCGCAATCCGCTATGATCCGGGAGTGCCCATCCGAGCAGCCCATTCACAGGGGCAGGATTCACACCTCCAGCGTCGGGCTGGCCTGATAGCGATCGGCGACGTGCAGCATCAGGTCGGGTCGGACGAACTTGCGGTGTGTCGCCAGCGCCAAGGCGGGGCGGTTGTTGTGCTCGCTCAGGTGGGCCAGAACCAACCACCGCAGCCGTCGATCCGTGTGGCCGGCCACCAGCTCGGCGGCCTCCACATTCGACAGGTGTCCGCCCGGACCTCGAATGCGGGCCTTCAGCGAAGGGGGATAGGGGCCCGTCTCGAGCATCTCCGGGTCGTAGTTGCTTTCCAGGTACACCGCGTCAAGGCCCGCCAAGACAGGCCCCAGATCACCAAAGGGGTGTCCCAGGTCGGTCAAAATGCCCAGTCGCGAGCCCTGGTGTTCGACGACGAATGCCACGCCGTCCACGCCGTCATGAGGTGTGGGTATCGTCTGCACCGTCACGTCGCCGAAGCGCAGACAATCACCCGAATGAAAATGCACCAGCTCGCTCACCGGACCCATATACGGGGCCACCGCCGACCAGGTCGGCGAGGTCACGTAGACGGGCAGATGGAACTTCCGCGAAAACACACCGGCACAGCGGATGTGATCCGCATGGTCGTGACTGACGATCAATGCCTCACACTGGTGGATATCCCGCTGTCGATTGGCCAGACGCTGCGCCGCCTGCTTGCCGCTGATACCTGCGTCGAAAAGCAGCCGGGTACCCCCGGCCTCGACATAAAGGCAGTTGCCGTTGCTCCCGCTCTGCAGTGCTATCGTGATCAAACATCACTCCCCAATCGCTCTGACGCCCATTCTACCATGCCCCTTCGATCTGTCCCTCCGCACCGCCTGGCGAACCGAGGATGGGCCGATGGAGGTATTCACCGAAACCCTGCAATAGCGTCGTTTCTGAGACGTTGATTCTACATACGGACCGCCGAGCCGTCCCGGGCCTTCGGCGCGTCCTTTTTGGGGAGACACCGGGAACCACTCCATGCCTTAAGGAGAACAGCCAATGGGACGTAAGTACTTGTTCGCACTCGTGATCGGTCTTCTCGCGACCTCGGTCGCATGGGCCCAGGCCAACGCGCCTGCCCAAGGAAAGGAAGGGAAGGGACGACATCGTCAGGGCAAGGGCGCGCCTGCGGATGCCCTGACCAACATTGACAAACTCACCGAGGCCCTCAAGCTGGACGCCACCCAGCAAACCCAGATCAAGCAGATCCTGGCGGAATTCGAGGAGGCTAAGAAGACTGCCGAAAGCAAGACGCCCCAGGATGTCCGCAATCGCCGCAACGAACTCCTCCAGCAGATGCGAGAGGCACAGCGCAATCGAGACAAGCAGAAAACCCAGGAGATCGGCAAGCAGTTGAGAGAGCTGGGCAAGACGGACCCTGCGATGTCCGAAATGGCCGGCCTACGCAGCCAACTGACTCAGGAAATCGAGAAGGTGCTTCGCGAGGACCAGAAGCAGGAGTTCCGCAAGCTGATCCCCGGGGCTCGCAAGGGCGGCGCGTCCCTCCGCAGTCCGCAGATGATGCGCATGTGTCTGGCCAAGCTGCAACTCCGGCCCGATCAGAAGGCCGAGATCGCCAAGATCGAACAGGCCAGCCGCGATGCCTATAAGGCCCTCGACAAAGGGGCCGGGCCCGCCAAGAAGGCTGAGATCGGCCAGAAGTACTACGACGATGTGATGAAGGTCCTCGATGCGGCTCAGAAGCAGCAACTCGAACAGATCGCCGCCGAAATGGGCAGCCTGGCCGGTGCCGCGGCCCTCAGTTCGCCCAAGCTGCTTGAGGACGCCCTCAAGACGATCCAGCTCCGACCGGATCAGCAGACCACCATCACCGCACTGTTCGACCGCTACAAGACCGACCGGAAGGCCGTTGCCAAGGACGCCGCGGCCGCCGGCGACCTGAGCCAGAAGCTCATCACCGACGTCCTGGCCGCCTTGGATCAGCCCCAGAAAGAGCAGATCGCCAAGTGGCATCCCGCTGGCGGCGGGCACAAGGGCGGCAAGGGCAAGGGGGCAGCCCAGGCCGGTCAGCAGCCTGCCCAGCAGTAATCTGAAGAACGTCCGGTGGCTTTCACCGGAGGAGGGCGACGCAGGTCGGGCCCCAGTGGCCCGACCTGTGTCTTCTTGTAGGCGGTTCCCCGGGGGGGCCGCCTGCCGCTATAATCACCACCCATGAGCAGATCACATCGTATCGTTTGGGCTCTCATGCTCCTGCCGATCCTCTCGTCTCCGGTGCTCGGCGCCGAGAAGGCCGATCGGATCAAGGTCATGAGCTTCAATGTCCTTTGCTCCTTCTGCAATCCGAGGGAATACGATTCCTGGTCGGACCGATTGGCCTACTTCGCCGACATCTTCCGGCGACACGACCCCGATCTGATCGGCACCCAGGAGCTGACCAACGCCAACGAGGCCGAGCAGATCCGAAAGCTCCTGCCCAACCATGGCGTCCTGTTCTATCAGAAGGGCAACCTCGCCTATCCGGACGCGGCCATCTATTACCGCAAAGACCGCTTCGAGGTCGTCGAATCGGGCCTGTTCTGGCTCAGCCCGACGCCGGAGATACCCATGAGCACCGGCTTCACCGGCAAGAAGCTCCAACTGGCACGGCTGGTGATCTGGGCCGTCCTGCGAGACATCTCCACCGGCAAGAAGCTCTACTTCGCATCTACCCACTACGATCCCAACTCGCCGAGCCAGGAAAAGACCTCACCGCTCGTCCTGGGACGCATGGCCCCGATCGGACAACAGATGCCGGTCATATTCGTCGGTGATTTCAACTCCAGGCCCAACTCGAAGGCCTACAAGCTGTTAACCCAGGGTGTTGACGGTGGCTTCCACCTGACCGACGCCCGCGAGATCGGGGCCACCAAACGCGTGGCCACCACACAGGCGTCGGCTCCCGACTATCCGGCGGAGAATCGCATCGATCACATCTTCGTCGGGGGGCAGGGCCAGTGGACCGTCTCCGAATGGACCGTCGATATGACCCGCTACGGGCCCAAGAATCGCTATCCCTCGGATCACTGGCCGATCGTGGCAGAGATGACCGTACGCTGACAATCGCCTTCGCAAGGCGCTGTGCCCGGCTCGAAAATCAACGTGGACGCGACACGACGTCGCGTCCACGTTTCGTTCTCAGTGGCAGAGCCAAAGGCTCAGGACCAACCGTCCGCTCCATTCCCTAGGATTCCTCTGCGGGTGGATCTTCCTTAGGAGTCTCGTCGGCGGCTTCCGTCGCGGGCGGCTCGGCCTCGTCCGTTGACGCCTCCTGATCGGGTTCAGAACCTGTTCCGTTGGCCTCCCCATTGGCTTCCCCGTGATCCACCTCCGGCGCCACGCGGGCCACGGCCGCGACGCGGTCGCCCTCTTCCACGCGGATCACGCGGACCCCCTGCGTCGCCCGTCCGATCTCTCGAAGGCTCGACAGATCCGTGCGAAGCATGATGCCGTTGGCGGTCATAATCATCAACTCGTCGGTGTCCTGGACGGCCTTGACGGCCACCACGCGCCCGTTGCGATCGGTCGTCTTGATGTTGATCACGCCCTTGCCGCCCCGGTGCGTCAGGCGGTATTCCTCGATGTCCGTCCGCTTGCCGAAACCGTTCTCGCAAACAGTCAGAACCGAGGCCCCCGGTCGAACGACGATCATGTCCACGATGCGGTCGTCACCGCTGAGATTCATGCCCCTCACGCCGCGGGCCGACCGACCCATCGCCCGGACATCTTCCTCGGAGAACTGAATGGCCAGACCGTTGCGGGTGCCCAGCACAACGTTGTCCTTGCCGCCGGTCAGCTCGACACCGATGAGCTGGTCGTCGGGATCCAAAGTCAGGGCGATGATCCCGCTCGGACGCGGATGACTGAAGGCACCCAGCGGGGTCTTCTTCACCACGCCCTTGGAGGTGGCGAAGAACACGAACCGTTCCTCGAACATCTCGATCGGCAAGATGGCCCGGACCTCTTCGTTGGGCTGCATCTTGATCAGGTTGGCGACCGATCGCCCCCGGCTGGTCCGCGACATCGACGGGATGTCGTAGACCTTCAGCCAGTAGATCCGCCCTCGCGTGGTAAACACCAACAGGTAATCGTGCGTGCTGGCCGAGAAGAGGTCGCGAACGAAGTCGCCTTCCTTCTGGTCCGACCCGATCACGCCCCGGCCGCCCCGACCCTGCTTGCGATAGGTGTCGATGGCCGTCCGCTTGATGTATCCCTCGTTGGTCATCGAGACGATGACCTGCTCGTCCGGGATGAGTTCCTCCATGCTGAAATCGGTCACCGCGCCGGTGATCTCGGTCCGCCGCGTGTCGGCGTACTTGTCCTTCATCTCGAACATATCTTCGCGGATGATGTCGAGCACCAGGGCCTCGTCGCGCAGGATCGCCTCGTAGCCCTCGATCTCCTCCGCCAGTTTCGAGTAATCGCGCGCCAGCTTCTCGATCTCCAGCCCCGTCAGCCTCTGGAGCTGCATCGACAGGATCGCATCCGCCTGGGGACCCGTCAGGAACTGATCCGTCCCCGTCACGCGCTTCAGAAACGCCTCGGGCAGCAGGGCCTTCAGCGTCGCCTGCTCGGTCAGGCGAAGGGCCTTGGCCATCAAACGCTGCTTGGCGGTGGGCGGATCCGGCGAATGGCGAATGATCATGATGATCTCGTCAATGTCGCCCACGGCCAGGATAAGCCCTTCCAGAATGTGGGCCTTCTCGCGCGCCCGCTGCAACAGGCACCGCGTCCGCCGGCGGATGACGTCTTTCCGGTGCGAGACGAACTCTTCGAGGATCTGCTTGAGGTTCAACACGCGCGGCTCGCGACGGACCAGCGCCAGGTTCATCGCCGCAAAGTTCGTCTGCAGCGACGTGTACTGGTAAAGCTGGTTGATCACGACGTCGGCATTGGCATCTTTCTTCAGCTCGATTTCGATCCGGCAAGGGTGCTTGCGCCCCGAGGCGTCGTTGATGTGGGCGATGTCGGGCATCAGGCCGTCCTTGAACGCCTGCGCCATCCGTTCCAGGATCGTCGTCTTGAGGATCTGGAAGGGGATCTCGTCGACCACGATCATCTGCCGGCCGCCCTTGAGTTCCTCGGTGTGAACCTTGGAACGGACGGTGAGCGTGCCCCGGCCGTGGTGGTACAGCTCGTAGATGCCCTTGCGCCCGCAGATCATCGCACCCGTGGGGAAGTCCGGCCCGGGGATCACCTTCATCAGTTCGTCGATCGTAACATTCGGGTTGTCCAGCAGCTTGACCACGGCGTCGCAAACCTCGCCGAGGTTGTGCGGCGGCAGATTGGTCGCCATCCCCACCGCGATGCCCGTGGACCCGTTCACCAGCAGGTTGGGGAACTTGGCCGGCAGAACGATCGGCTCGTTCGAGCGGTCGTCGAAGGTCCGCTGGAAATCGACGGTGTCCAGATCGAGGTCGGCCAGCATCTCGGCCGCGGGATGGGCCATCCGGGCCTCGGTGTATCGCATGGCCGCCGGGGGGTCGCCGTCGAGTGACCCGAAGTTCCCCTGGGCCGTCACCAGCACGCACCGCATGCTCCAGCCCTGCCCCATGCGGACGAGCGTGGGGTAGATCGCCTGATCGCCGTGCGGGTGGTACTTGCCCATGCACTCGCCGACGATGGTCGCACATTTTCGGAAGCCCGCGCGGGGGCCGAGGTTCAGGCCGTTCATCGCCACCAGGATGCGGCGCTGTGAGGGCTTCAGCCCGTCGCGCACGTCCGGAAGGGCCCGCGACATGATCACGCTCATCGCGTAGGTCAGGTACGAGTCCTTCATCTCCGACGTGATCGGGAGACTCTCGATTCTTTCCGGTGATTCGCTCATGGAGACAACTCGGGGTTACCGCCGGCGATTCCATTCAACTCGTCGCACACGGGACACATCGTGATCTTGCCGGGCCTCCTTGCCGGACAGAGGCAGGTCTTCGCCGATGCCGTTGGCCCCATGCGCCATTACAAGGCCGACCGACTCCCGTGTGTCGATATCCAAAGCGATATTCTATCCGAACCACGCCGCGCGGCAAGCACCGCCGAGCGCCGAAAGCCCCCCCTCCGACCCCCGTTTCCAGACCCCCGCCCCCGCCGTTTTCCCCCGCTTTCCAGCGAATCGGCTCCAGTTCCGCCCCCGCCGCCCGCAACCCCGCCGCCTCGGCAAAACAAGCCATTTTGCGGGGAGGGCAAGCGTATCCGCGAGCCGCCCTTTTAGAGTGCGCTGGCAACG
The DNA here is from genome assembly GCA_964446835.1 of uncultured Planctomycetales bacterium. Taxonomy (GTDB): domain Bacteria; phylum Planctomycetota; class Phycisphaerae; order UBA1845; family JAFGLZ01; genus CAYUQT01. The sequence continues at coordinate 26,760 of CAYUQT010000055.1, forward strand.
ACGGCGCTCTGGATCGCAGCGAACCCACCCCCCAGGCGGGCTGACAGGCGGCTACAGAATCGGCAAGGGGTGTATTGTCGTTTGACAATCCCATGTCGAGAAGCAGGCGCATCCTAACCCGCCTTCACGATAACGCGCTCATCGGCCAGAAGTGCCGCGTAGTGAATGCACTGATCGATGTCGGCGTCTTCCAGGTTCGGGTAGTCGGCAAGAATCTCCTGACGTGTCATTCTCCCGGCCAGCATCTTCAGGACAACGCTCACCGGTATTCGCATGCCGCGAACACAGGGCCTACCTCCCATGATCTGATCGTCGAACGTGATGCGATCCAGCACCATGTGCAGACCTCCAAGAATGCAATTCCATTCTATCCGCCCTGCCCCCCGATTCCATCCCATGGGTCCTCATCCTCTATCCTTTCGAGGCCCCCCAAAGCGTGGCGGTATGCCGACCGTACCCCCTGTAGTTCTCGGCTCGACCCACCGCGCCGCTCCCTCCAGGCCGAAGGCCCTGCACCGTCCTCCTTCTGCGGCGCGCACCTCGGGAGAGACACCATACAGATCTCCTGCCGCCCCAGCGGGTCGAAGGATTCTCGCCCCAGGGAATGACTCGCTTTCCCGGGACGCCGGTCCTGTGACCGCCGCCCAGGGAATACCTGCCTGTCCCCCTCCGGTTTGCGCCTCTATACGGCAGACCCTTCCATCACGACCGAGGCCCCCCATCGCCACGGACAAATCTGCCCATCTTGTATCTCTGGGATCGTTCGTCCTATAATTGAATCACGATGGCGCGGTGGCACGCGGGGCTTCGGTCATCCGCGGAGTTCTCATGACATCCCGACGTAAATCCGAATCCGGTTCCGCCGGCCACCCGTCGGCATCTCTAGGTACGCAACTCACTCCCAGAACCCAGCCTCCCGCCTGGAACGGTTTCCATATCCGTGTCCGAGGGGTCCATTGGCACGTGCGCCCCGGCTGGGAATCGCTGGTCTGTGGGGCCACCGCTCCAAACTGGCTTCACCTCGTGGCCGAATCCGGGGCCGAGCCCGTCAAGCGCAACACGGCCAGAGAAGTCTGGCGCGTCACCGTGGCCGATCAGGAATTCTTCGTCAAAATCTACCACGAGCGCGGAATCGCCGGGAAGCTCCGGGCCATGTTCCGCGGGCCCGGCTGCCTGCTCGAATGGCGGGCCGGCGAACATGCCTACCGCCATCAGATCGGCACCGTCGAGCCGGTGGCCTACGGACTCTCGGGCTGGCGGGGAGCGTTCGGTCCCTGCGTCCTGATCACCCGGAGCCTTCGCGAGGCCACACCCCTTCACGTTTACTGGCAGAACCGCATCGTCGGAGGCGAACCCGATCGCCGCCGCCGATCGGCCAACGCCCTCATCGATGCCGCCGCCGAGGCCCTCGCCAAGGCCCATCAGGGCGGCTTCCATCATCGAGACCTGCACGCCGGAAACCTCCTGGTGACTGCCGAGGCCGACGTCCGCCCTGAAGTCGTCTTCGTCGATCTTCATGACGTTCGCGTGGGGCCCCGCGTCCCCGATCAAACCGCGATCCGCAATCTCGCCCAGCTCAACCAGTGGTTCCGCCGCCATGCCACGCAGACCGACCGGCTGCGGTTCCTCCGACACTACGTCGAAACTCGCGAGGAACTCTCTCGCCGCACCGACAGCGGTCCCGGCCTGAGATTGGACTACCGCGGACTCCTGAAGGCCCTCGACATCGCGGCCGATCGCCATTCCCGAAGTCTGTGGTCCAAGCGCGATCGCACCGCCCTGCGCGATAACAAATACTTCGCTCGCCTCCGCGCCCCCAACGGCTGGCGAGGGCACGTCTTCCTGCGAGCCAAACACCCCGTGCCCGGCAGCCGCGCATCCTACATGCAGTTCACACGCGCCGAATGGCAGAAGTGGCTGAACCGGCCCCTGGAGTGGATCCGGACCGATCGCACCGACCTCATCAAAGATTCCCACACGGCCAGCATCTGCCGAGGGGTGCTCCCCACCGGCGAGGGGCCGCTCGACGTCATCTGCAAACAGGCCCGGCCCCGCACGTGGTGGAAGGGGCTCTACTACCTCTTCACCGACTCGCGCAACCTCCGGACCTATCGCAAGGGATATCAGCTTATCAACCGCGATCTGCCGACGGCGCGACCGCTGGCCGTCATGGAACGCCGATTCGCCGGCCTGCTGCTCGACAGCATGGTCATGACCGAGGCGATCCCCAACGCCAAGGATTTCGACGCCCTGCTTCGCGTCGATCTGCCGGGGCAGGAGCCCCGCGTCCAGCGGCGCGTCAAAGACGAACTCATCGAAGAACTGGCTCGCCTGGTCAAGAACCTCCAGGCCAGGGGGTTCGCCCATCGCGATTTCAAGGCGTCCAACCTGATGGTTCAGTGGGACCCGTCTGAAGGCCAGCCGCCTCGGCTCACCCTGGTCGACCTCGACGGACTGCTGCTCCGCCGCCGACTCTCACTGCGAGATCGGCTCCGCCCCCTCATGCGACTGAACGTCAGCATGGACGAGGCCCGGCTCGTCACCCGTACAGACCGGCTGCGCTTCCTCAAGGCCTATCTCAGAGGCTTCACCCTCGAACACAGCAACTGGAAACTCATCTGGCAACTGCTGGCCGGAATGAGCCGGTCGAAACGCCTTGAGAAGGAAAGACGGCTCAAGTGGAAGATGCAGCACTACGGCCGGCCCTGAGGACTCCTCCGACGATGCCTCCTTCGCCAACACACCCCGAGTTCCGTCGGATCCTGATCGTAAAACCCAGCAGCATGGGCGACATCATCCACGCCCTGCCGATCCTCGACGGCCTGCGCCAGCGCTACCCCTCGGCCCATATCGCCTGGCTCGTCGGTGTCCCCTTCGTCGATCTCGTTTGCGGACATCCCTCGGTCAACGAGGTGATCCCCTTCGACCGGGCCCGATTCGGCCGGGTCGGGCGAAGCCCCGGAATCACCATGGAATTCCTGCGGTTCCTTCGATCGCTCCGGCAGCGCCGGTTCGACCTGGCCATCGACCTCCAGGGGCTCTTCCGCAGCGGATTCCTCACCCGGGCCTCGGGCGCCGCCGTCCGCATCGGCCCGCCCGCCGGGCGAGAACTGTCCGGCATGTTCTACACCGAACGATACCCCCCCCGCCCGGCCGACGCCCACGCCGTCGAACACATGTGGGCCGTGGCCGAGGTCCTGGGGTTCGCCGATCGGCCCAAGCAGTTTCGCCTGTCCATCACCGATGCCGATCGAGAGGCCATTCGAGGGCGGCTCCGAGCCCGCCAGATCGATCCCGGGCGCGGATACGTGGCCGTGTTTCCCGGTGCCCGGCAAGAGACGAAACGCTGGCCCGCCGCCCACTTCGCCGCGCTCATCGACCGCCTCTCGGCACAGACGCATCTGGACATCGTCCTGGCCGGCAGCACGGCAGAGGTCGACATGTGCCGCACCGTGGGCTCCCTGAGCGCGACTGCGTCGGTGAACCTGGCGGGCGAAACGACGCGCCGCGAGGTCATCGCACTCATCGAAGCGGCCCGCCTCGTGATCACCAACGATTCGGGACCGATGCACGTCGCCGATGTGCTCCACCGGCCCATGGTGGCGATCTTCGGACCGACCAACCCCCTCCGGACGGGACCCTACCATCACCCCGAGTCGGTCGTACAGCTCGACCTGCCCTGCCTCCCGTGTTACCTGCGGCATCTGGATCGCTGCCGTCAGGAGCATGCCTGCATGAACCGGCTGGACGTCGATCGCGTCGCCCAGGCGGCCCTGGAACGCCTGTCCAAAACAGACGGTGTATAGACGTCGCCGGGGCCGAGCGAGGGGCTGAAACGCTCGCCGTTCCGTGGGAGAAGAGGGAGGCCACAGATCATCGAGACGGGCGAGGTTCCTGCCGTTTTATTCCCGTCGGATCGCCCATTGCCAACCCGTCGGAAAATGGGTACTTCTATGGCACGGACCCTGGGGCGCCAGGGGCCGCTCCCACGGAGTAGGAACACTCGAAAACGACTCGCCTGAGACAGGGAGGTCCGGAGTTGCTTACCGAAAACCTGACACCTGCATTTACCACGGGGGCTCGCAACAAGGGCAGAGACTACTTCTTCCAGAGGCGCGTGGAGATGCTCCGATGGACCGACGACGGCAAGGTCCGCGCGGTGGTCTCCGGCGAAGACGGCGACTACATCGTCCTGATGGAGTTCCATCGCACACCCGACGCGTGGTCCATCCGGGCCGACTGCGACTGCAACTACGCGACGTCCTACGGCGATCCCTGCAAGCACGTCTACGCGGCCCTGATGGCCGTCGACGCGCGAAAACCCTTCGGCCTGCCACCCGAAAAGGTCTCATTGGAGATGGCCCTGGAGCCATTGGACGATTGGGGTGCCCTGGACGACGACCCGCTGGAAGCCATCGACGATCTCGTCGAACGATCATCAGACGACGACGATGAGCCGGCATTCGAATGGGATCTCGACAAGAGGCGTCCGCACCCCTTCTCGGGTCGGACCGCCACTCCCCGATGGCAGACGGTCCTCGGCGAAGTCGCACAGCGTCGATACCTGATCGACGACGAGGATCCGAACGCCCGCCCGGACCTCAGCCGGATCGAACCCCTGTACATTCTCGAGTTCCAGGAACACTACCATGAGATGCGCTTCCTGCTGGCCCTCGGTCAGCGAACGACGACCCTCAAAGGCACACCCGGCAAGATCAAGGACCTTCGGCTCAGTCAGCACGACATCCCCCGGTTGTCCAATGAACTGGATCGCCACATATGCCTGATGCTGTTGGGCTGCTCCGTTCCCGGAAATCCCTACGATCGATACTCCTCGTTCTACCGCAGCGAGAGCCGCTGCCTGCACCGATGCATCATGGACCCGCGCGCCATCTCGGCGGTTCTGCCCCTGCTGTTCCGAACGGGCCGGGTCTTCGTGCGCGCTTGCGAGGGGGGCGAGGCCCGGCCGCTCACCTGGGACGACGGCCCGCCCTGGGACCTGGTTCTGTCCCTCGAACCGGTGCGAGGCAGCCAGGAGTATGCCTTCACGCTGCGAATCCGGCGGGGCGACACGCTGGCGGATTTTCGCGACGGCGATCGGATCATGGCCGGGCATCCGGAACACCTGATCAGCCAGGGAGTGATGAGCCCCATCCGCACCCACGGGTGCATGTCGTGGCTCGGGCATCATCAGAAGATCGACGCAGTCCGGGTGACACTCACCGATCGCGAGGCCCTGCTCAAGAGGCTGGCCGAGATGGGTGTCCACCCGCCCGTGGAATGGCCCGCCGAATGGCGGGTCCAGGATGCCCGCGACCTCCCACCGGTGCCGGAGCTGCGGCTGATCATGGACGAGCGATACCGCAGTGCCAAACAGCAGTTCGTCTACGCGGATCTCGCCTTTCGGTATGGCGATCTGGCCATTCCGGCGGAACGATCGGGCAGCATCCTGATCGATCCGGCAGGTGGCCGCCAGGTCTACCGACAGAGCGACGTCGAGCGGACCCACGTCGAACGACTGTTCGAGCTGGGCTGTGACCGGCCCTCCCATTCCAGGCAATACCGCTTTCGACAGAATCGCCTGGTCGGCCTGGTGGCCTCACTGCTCGATGAAGGCTGGAACGTCCTGGGCGACAACCTGAAGTTTCGCAAGCCCGGCGACCTGGCCCTTCAGGTCTCCAGCGGGATCGACTGGTTCGAGCTGAACGGCGCGATCGATTTCGAGGGGCAGCGCATGACGCTCCCCGCCCTCCTGGCGGCCCATGTCAAAGGCGAACGGTTCATCCGCCTGAATGACGGCTCGATGGGCATGCTGCCCCAGGAGTGGCTCGACAAGCACGGCGCCCTCCTGGGGCTCGGTAAGGTCGAAAAGGGCGGGATCTGTTTCGCCAAGGGACAGGTCAGTCTGATCGATGCCCTCCTGGCCGAGCTGCCCGAGGCAAAGTTCGACGAGACCCTCGCCGCCGCCCGCGACAAACTCAACGCCTTCGCCGGAATTGCCTCGACACCGGCCCCTGCTTCCTTCACCGGACAGCTCCGCTCCTACCAGGAACACGGCCTGGCCTGGATGTCCTTCCTCAACGATATCGGTTGGGGCGGGTGCCTGGCCGACGACATGGGGCTCGGCAAGACCATTCAGGTTCTGGCCCTCCTGGCCGAGCGCAAGAGCCGGGGCGATGCGCTGCCTTCCCTGGCGGTGGTGCCGAAATCCGTCGTCTTCAACTGGGTTCGCGAGGCCGAACGGTTCGCCCCGGATCTCCGCGTCATGGAGTACCTGGGCAGTGGGCGCAAAGATCAGGCCGACCGCTTCGCTCAGCACGACCTGATCGTCACCACCTACGGTACGCTTCGCAAGGACATCGAGAAGCTCCGCGAACGTGAATTCAACTATGTCATCCTGGACGAGGCCCAGGCGATCAAGAACCCCCAGTCGCTGGCGGCCAAGTGCTCGCGCCTGCTCAAAGCACGGCACCGGCTGGTCATGACGGGCACGCCGGTCGAAAACCACCTGAGCGACCTGTGGTCGCTGTTCGAGTTCCTGAATCCGGGGCTGTTGGGCGGCTCCGTCGCCTTCCGTGAGGTGTTCTGCCGAAAACCCGCCGACGACGAGCCGGATCGGCGCTACAGCCTCCTCCATCGAATGCTCCGTCCGTTCATCCTGCGCCGGACCAAAGAGCAGGTCGCCCCGGAACTGCCCGAACGCGTCGAGCAGACCGTCGAATGCGTCATGGGAACCAAACAGAAACAGTACTACCAGGAGCTGAAGGAATACTACCGGGCCTCCCTGTTGGGACGCGTCGATCACGACGGTCTGGCCAAGAGCAAGATCCATGTACTCGAAGCCCTGCTCCGGCTGCGACAGGCGGCCTGTCACCCGGGCCTGATCGACCCGGCTCGGCACGATGCCGAGGCCACCAAGCTCGACACCCTGCTCGAAATGCTCGATGAATCGATGTCCGACGGGCACAAGACGCTGGTCTTCTCGCAGTTCACCTCGCTGCTGGCGATCCTGCGGCAGAAACTCGACGCGGCACAGGTCTCATACGAATACCTCGACGGGCAGACCACCGATCGCCGGGATCGCGTCGACCGGTTCCAGAACGACCCGACCTGCCGGCTGTTCCTGATCAGCCTGAAGGCCGGCGGCGTGGGGCTGAACCTGACCGCCGCCGACTATGTCTTCATCCTCGACCCGTGGTGGAACCCCGCCGTCGAAGCCCAGGCAATCGACCGGACGCATCGGATCGGACAGGAAAAGAAGGTCATCGCCTATCGCCTGATCACCCGCGACACGGTCGAGTCGCGCATCCTCGAACTCCAGCAGCGTAAGCGAGACCTCGCCGGGGCGATCATCACCGAGGCCAACAGCCTCATCCAGGACCTGACCCGCGACGACCTGAGCCTGCTCCTGTCCTGAGCCGGCACCGTCGGAAATCGCGGCAGTCCTCCTGGATGCTCATCCAAACGCGGAGGCCGTCTGATGCGATACCACACGTGGCTGTCTCGCTGTAGGCCGATCCTGCTCGGAGGTGTGTTGGCAGCGGCCTCTACAGGCTACGCCCAATCATCGGCAGGGTCCGCCTCCGTCGCCGCACCGTCGTCCGACAAGGCGATCGTCTGCAACGACGATGGCTGGTCGAGCTACATGCGCTATCCGGCACCGATGAATCCCGAGGACATCGTTCGAGTGACGGTCGGGCCGGTCATCGGCACACGGGTCCGTGTCTATCAGTTCTGCGCCCTGGGTGGGCACGCGGTAAACTACCAGTCGACCTTCCTGCCTCGGGTCGGCGAGATGATGGATCGTGTCGACGGGATGCACGTCTGGCGGATGCGGACGACCCTGCGCCATCTCGAGCAGCTCAAGACCGATCCCCTGCGGATCATCGCCAAGGCCTGCCGCGAAAACGGCATCGCCTGTCAGTTCTCCCTGCGGATGAACGACGCGCATCACACCTATCGCCGGTCGAATGGCTCGTGGTATTTCCCGGAACTCCGATCGCCGTGGTTCGATCAGCACAAAGAAGCCCTGCTGCCCAACGGCACGCTCGACTACGAACACCCCGACGTTGCTGCCTATCGCAAGCAGCAGATTCAGGAGGTCCTCGACCGATACGACGTCGGCGGCATCGACCTGGACTTCACGCGGTTCAAACCCTGGTTCAAACCGGGGCGGGAGAAGGCCGGTGCCCCCAAGATGACACAGTTGATTCGCGACCTGCGCGCGATGACCCGCACATCGCAGAAGACCCTCGGTGCACGTCTCGAATACGCCCCGTCGGTCTGCATCGACAGCGGCCTCGAGGTCGAGACCTGGCTGGCCGAAGGCCTGCTCGATCAGATCACCCTGGGCGTCACCAGCGATCACACACCCGAGGCGCCGTCGGAATGGTGGGTCGTTCGGGCCCACGCAAAAGGGTGCAAGGTGTATCCCAGCATGGAGGGTCAGCTCCACTGGCTGATCACCCCCGGGGCCGGCGGAACCGGGACGCGAGCGGCCGTCGACGGCGTGCATGACGGCTTCGGTCCCCCGTCCATGGCCTACATGCGGGCCTTCGCGGCCCTGCACTACTCGTACGGGGCCGACGGCATCTGCCTCTTCAACTTCACCTGTGCCGACGGCGGCTTCGATCGGGCGGCCTTCACCGAGCTTGCAGACCCCGCGGCCATCGCATTCAAGGACAAACAATACGTCGTCGCGGTCTGGCCGCACGGCACGTCGGTGTATCACAGCGAGTGGACCAGCCGCTTCCGGCTGCCGCCCGGCGAGAAGGCATCCGCCTTTGCGATCCGCATCGCCGACGATGTCGGCGCCGCCGCGGCCCGAGGATACTCGCCTCGTGGCCTCTTGACGCTCGATCTCAAGGGCATCAATCGCATCGATGATGTGGACGTCCGGCTGAATGGCACCCCCGTGCGTTGGACCGGCGAAGACTACAATCACTACGATCAAGGCTATTGGAACGACGTCATCCGCTACGAAGTCCCCGCCGCCGCAATCCGATCGGGGCAGAACACCCTGGAACTCGTTCGCGTGAAGGACAACCCCGGCTTCGCGGGCAGTCTGGAGGTTCGCAAACTCATCCTCGAGGTTCGTTACGATTCCACCGTTACACCCGGTCGAATCGCCCAATGATCGCGGAGCGTCCGTCGCCCACGCCCTGTGCAATGTCGCTGTGAAAGGGTTGGATGATGGGCCTTACAGAGAGGCCGTGCCCCCGTTCCCGCGCTGGGCCCGTGCGATAGCATTTCGGACCCGCTGGTGAACCTCGGCGGGACGAGTGATGTTCTCCCACCACGATTCCACGCCGCTGGTGCCGGCTGTGGCAAAGCCGATACTGCCCAACCCCAGGATTCGTTCGTAAATCCGCAGAGACAGATAGGTGTTCTGAATCCGGGCGAGCTGGCACTCGAAGATGTCGACGTTGAACACCCCCCGGATGCACATGACCCGCCGATTGGTCAATACGTACAACCGGCTCACCCATTGCAGCGAGGCGGCAACCAACCGGGCGATCGCCACGCCGACCGCCGTCTTGATCAACAGCGTCTCGGTCAGTCCGACACAGAGGGTAGCGCGGCTCAACGACTGGGCCAGCACCACAACGAGGCCCGCCGCCAGGAACCATCGGAACGACACAAACAGCATGAACCACAGCGAGGGTTTGATCTTCAGTTCGACCACCTCGCCACCGTCCAGCAGATGGGCCGGAATGGCCGGGTCGGCTGCCAGACTGGCGGCATCCGCCGCGTGCGCCTCGACCATCGCCGGAGAGCTGCGGTTGAGTTCGGAAGGCGTATCGGATGTCTGGATCATAGTCGTGCTCGCGCCGCGGTTCGCCGTCTTCGCATCCGATCGGGGCCATCCTCCCCCCGCGCTCAAAGGCCGCCGGGGAACGCGCCCACCGATCAGCCGTACAACTCCGGCTTCAAAACGGCGATGACGGGCAGATTGCGGTACAGCCCGTCATAGTCCAGTCCGTATCCCACCACAAAAACGTCCTCGATATCAAACCCGACGAGATCGGCCTCCAGGCCACCCCTCGCCTTGCCGCTCTTGCGAAGCAGCACACAGGATCGCAGACTGGCCGGTCGCATCGCCGCCAGACGATCCATCACCACTCGCAGTGTTCCGCCCGTGTCCAGGATGTCGTCGATGACCAGCACATCCAGTCCGGTTACATCGAGGTCGAACGACTGAAGGACATGCGCCGGCTGAGCCTGCGTCGTCTTGCCGGGATAGCTCGACACGGCCAGCAGGCCGACTCTCATCTTCATCGGCAGTTGGCGAATCAGGTCGGAGACGAAGATGATCGCACCCGACAACACACAAACAATAAACAGTCCCTTCTCGGAATCGGCATAAAGGCGCCCGATCTCGCCGGCCAATTCGCCGACGCGCCGGTCGATCTGCTCCCGAGAGATTAAAATGCGCCCAATATCCGCGTGCACGGTGTCTTCCGAGCCGTCGATCGTCCGTCGTATCGCATCCGGCCCGACGGACGGTCCCTCAAACCTCTTCGATGGGCAACCGCCGCCGTCGCTTGTCCTTGCCGAACCCGAAGTACACCCGACTCGACTTGCCCAGAATCGTCAGCGTCAGAATCGCCGCCACGCCGGGCATCGACAGCAGGGGGTCGAACGAGCCGGGATTCCGGTACACGAACAACACGATCACCGCCAGCGGGGCGATGCCGATCACGATCAATGCCACAAACCACGTCCACTTGGCCCCCCGGGCAAACCAGCCCCAGAAGAACCACAGAACCACGCCGCCCACGATGACGCCGACGTAGGTCCACAGGCTTTCCGTCCCCGTCTTGACCGCCTGCGTCAGCAGCCACCAGATCCCCGCGCACACCTGAAGCGCAGCCGCCACCCGACCGAGAACGCCGAGCAGGTGAACCACCGCCGGGGCACTGCTCGACGAGCCCTCGGCCGCAACCTCCCGATTCTGAAACAGCACAATCGCCAGAAGCACCAGCGCGGTCACATACAGCATCGCATACCCGAAGAGCCTCAGGATGTGACGGGCCGGTATCGGTCGCTTCAGGATCACCGCATCGCTCACCCAGAAAAACTGCATGTTGGGAATCACCGCGTAAATGGCGCGAGCCAGCATCTGTGTCGTCCGCGTCGAAGCCGTTGCCAGTCGGGGGGACAAAAGGGGCTTCGTCTCGGTAGCCTCAGCACCGGGCGGTGGGGCCGGGCGTGTGGCACTGCCTTCGGCCAGAAGCTCCGAGGCGGCCTTCAGACTCCGCTGAGTGGCCGTCGCCGGCGCATCTGCCCCGGAGGGTTGCGTGGCCGCCAGCGGCTTATACTCCGGAAAGGCATACGGCTGAAAGAAATAGTCCGACATCAATCCCAGCGTCAGGACGACGAAACAGATCAGCAGGGTCATCACCTGCCCCAGCCGGGTTGAGGCCGCCAGGGCGACCGCCGTCAGAATCAACGTGGCGAAATAGATCAGCAGGACGGCCTCCGGCAGTTGCGTATCCAGCACCTTCGCGCCGAACGGCTGAACGGTCCACTCCCTGCCGATAAAGCCCACCAGCGTGCAGGCCAGCGTCACAAGCCCCAGACCAAGCCCCAGACACGACGACGTGAACTGCCATCCGTAGAAATAGTTGCAGAACGTCGCCACGCCGAAACTCAGGAACACCGCCCCGAATCCGAAGATCAGCACCGGCCAGTCGAAGTGATGGGTACTCGACATCATCACCCCGTGCCGGACGTTCAGGAAAAACGTCGCGGCGCAGAGATACATGGCCACGCTCAACGACCCGGCCAGGCCCAAAAACTTGCCCACAACGAAAACCGGGCGGCTGACCGGCTTGCTGATCACCGTCAGCACGGTCTTGTTCTCGATCTCGCGACTGACAACACCGGCGGAGCTGAATCCGGCCAGCAACAGTCCACCGATCAGCAGCGTGCTCAGCCCCAGATCGTACATCATGCGGTTGTCGTCGTAGATCTCCTCGCTCGGCGAGGTCGTAAAGCCCGCGATCAGCGTGTTGATCGTCAGGCTGCCCATGATCACGAGCACCAGCAGCCCGAAGATCGGCTGCCGGATCGTCTCCATGAAGGTGTTCCGAATAATGGCTACAAGCTTGGTGAACATACCCATCCCGTCTCGCCGACGCGATGCTCCATCGGCGCAGAGTCTTCCCGTCGATAGCCGCCCAGCAACAACCCGACCGCGGCCCTATCGAATTATGCGAAGTTGTGGCCCTTCTGAAAAGGGCTGAACCGGCAATTTCCAGACAACGACACCCCGGCCACAGCGGGAACGAAAGCCTCCAAGGGCCGAAAAGAGGGCGTCCGTCCGGTCGGTCACCCCCCAAGAACGCACCCGGATACGACACGAGACGGTCGCGCTTCTGCCCCGCGCGTTACGGTTCGACAGGGAGACGGCTGAAGTGCTTGCGGTTCTGACGGGTGTTCCGAACCACACAGGCAATGATGAAGACAAGATACAACCCGAGCAGGGGCCAGACCGCATTGGACATCTGCACCTTCGGCTGAAGATTGGCACGAGAGGCCAGACACGACACGCCCGCAAGGAATACCAGCGTCGCACCGCCGATCCAGGCGACCGGCGAGGCAAGCCGGGCCATCGTGTCTTCCCGCCGTTCGGGTGCCAGCCAGTAGTCCTTGTTCGGCATGTTGACCCACGAGGCCGGGATCTTTCGGAGGGCCCATTCAATCCCCAGAAAGAGCACGACGAGAGCGGCGGTCGTTCCCAGCTCACAGGCCAGAAAGGCCTTCCGGCTGATCCAGTCGTCCGGCAGACCACCGGCCCCGAAATGGCTCGCGACCATCGGAGGCAACCGAGGGTAATAGTGGAGCGCCTGGACGACAATCGTTCCAGCCGGCAACAGATAGGCAATCAAAGCCCGCTTCATGGGTCGATGCCCCTCAGCGAGTACCCCACGTGCGTCACAATACCCACCACCCGTCTCCGGTCAAGCCTTCGGAACCGACGGCAGGGCACCCACGAAATCGTCCACGTCGAAGACAAACCCGAACGCCAATGCCACCCGCCAAAGGCCCAGTTCCTTCGCCCACTGGCTCCGGGCGCTCTCCTTGTTCTCCACCGCCGTCGTCGCCTGTCTGAAGGCCGAACACATCACACCGCGACCGCTCATCTCATGCATCCCCCCGGGCGACAGCAGGAGACACCAGTTGATCGCGAAGCCGGCATAGATCAGATGATTCACGCCCGCGGCCTTGCACAGGGCAAACAACTGATGCCCGTTCTCGGCGATCCCCTCTTCACCCACCGGTCTGGCCTCGGGCGGAAAGGTCACCCGCGCGAAGCCGCGGTTCACATCCGCCTCGTTATGCCGGCCCACGAAGACGTGCTCCCCGCGGAATCTCCGCAGCCGATCCAGCGACGGGTCTCCCGCAATACCCGGAGGCGATGCCGGCGCCGGACCCGCCAGAGCCACGGCGCGCCGATACCCCGGCAGGTCCTGGTAATACTTGCCTCCGCCCACCACGTGAAAGAGGTTCACACCGCTGGCCCGAACGGCACTCAGAAGCTTCGGCAGCACCGTCCGGCAGATCTCCTTCGACCGCGGGATGTACTCCACGCAACGATACCAGCCGGGAAACTCCGCCGCCGTCCCGTGGTCCCAGGCGTGCATGACCACGATCGCCGTGTGATGAAGGTCCAGCTCCAGCGAGGTCTTCTTCCATCCGCCATATCCCTCGGCTGGAACCTCCCGCTGATAGTCGGCGTCGAATTGCTGATAGTAGTTCGCCGGTGTCTTCAGGATTCGCGGACTCTTGGACGGGGCCGCAGCATCCGACTCCGCCGCACACATCGTCGGGGCGACCGCACCGGCCAGAAATCCGCCCACCGCCTCTCGCATGAACCGACGCCGATCCTCTCGATGCTGTTGGGCCATGTCTCCGCTCCCGGACAGAACAGTTCACCAAAGACGCCAGGGGGCCCATTGGAAAACGGGCGCGCATGCTATGGTAACCGATCCCAATTCCCGATAACGGTATTTGTCAGCACGTTGTGGCGAAAACGGCCGCAGAGACAACGCATCGGTGTCCCGAAACGACGTTGTCGTGCGGAGTGAACCGGGAGGATCGATCCCAATGAACACCTCTTTACGTATCGTGCGGTCGTGGTTGCAGGCGGCTCGGTGCCTGATGGTCGGCCTGATGCTCGTGGCGGTTACCGGGTGCAGTCCCGTCTCCACCGTAGCCAAACTGGCCGTCAAGGTCGTTGGCGACGACGTCAAAAAGTCCGAAGTCAATCAGAAGGCGGATGACCTGATGGGCCAGCCGGTTGCCCGGGCCGAAGAGGTGCTGGGTCCGGTAACAGAGACCCTCGTGGAAGAAGCCACCGGCAGGGAACTGCGAACCTACGCCGTCAAGCACGATGTCCTCTCCAAACACCAATGGGTCGTGGAATCCGAACGGGGACGAATCGTGTCAGTGTCAATGACCGACACCGATCCGGACCTGAGCCGCGATGTCGTGGAGAAGACCTATCTCAAAGAGCGCCTTATGGGTAAAACTTCCCAGGAGGTCCAGACGCACAAGCATTTCGAGTCGCCCATCCACGTGCTCCGTTCCAAAAACGACGGCACCATCCTCCGCATATATGATATCAGTTCGAGTCTGGACTTCATGGGTGCCAAGTACTGCTCCCTGAGATTCGACCGCAACGATCGCTGCATCTCGATCAAGATGTTCGGCGTGCCCGCGACAACCCGGTAACTCGCCGAGCATCAGGCTCCTCCATCAAGGCGCCGCCGGCCCCCGCCAACCGTCTTCCCGGACGGCGCTACTGACCGGAAACGGCGGATGCCCACCGTTCAAACGGGGACCCTTCAAGAAATGCTCCCGGCATCTCGGCCCTGTTTCCAGCCCTCCAAATCGCCCAAAGGGTATTGCCCCGCCTTTGGTGCGGGGCGAACAATGACCCTGCGGGGGGAGGGTGCCCGTGTGCAGGTCCGCATCAAAAACCGAACCCAGAGGGGCGGTGCCTGCTCTGGACATGACAGGGCAGAATAGCTAACTTGAGATGTTCCGCGTGGACGATCGCGGCGGTGCGGTCCCTGCGCACGATCAATCGGGGCATTCGACCTGCGGTCCTTGGTGACTAGGTCTTAAACAGAACCGAGCTGAAGAGTTATGGCCCAATCAGCGCGACGTGCGGAATTGGTTGGATTCCTGGGTTTGCTGCTACAGGTGGTCGTTTTTGCGATCATGCTGCTCGTAGCACTCTGGAACGGGTCGTGCGCGACCTTCGGGGCGGCCTTCTACGTTTTGGGGGGCGTGATCATCTGGCTCTCCATCCTGCTGGTCTTCCATCAGCAGAAACTGGTTCGCCTGGAGGCACTTGAGGCCGAACAGATCGATCGCGACCGCCAGGCCCTCGGTGCCGAGGCGATCTTCGATGAGGGACGTCCGGGCATCGGCTCGCTTCTGGTGGCCAAGGGACGCCTGGAATGGATGCAGAAGTGGTCGCTGCCGATCTTCGCGGCGCTGGCCTCCCTTTACCTGATCGGAACGGGAATCTTCCTCCGCACCTGGTATCTGACCTACCCGATCGGCGTTGACGAATGGCCCGACATCTCCAACGCCAGCATCAGCTTGGCCTTCGTGGGCGGTGTCGCCTTCCTGAGCTTCCTGTTCAGCCGATACACGGTGGGCATGGCACGGGTCAGCGATGAGTGGCGGCTGCTCCGTGCCGGTGGAAGCTATCTGACGGGCAACGCCCTGATCTGTGGCCTGACGGCCGGAATGCTGGGCTTCGTCGCCTACGGCAAAGAGATTCCCGAACAGATCTTCGCCAAGATCATCCCCGTGGTCATGTGCGTGGTCGGGGCCGAGATCATCCTGAACCTCATCCTCGACATCTATCGTCCCCGTCGCCCCGGCGAACTCCCTCGGGCGGCCTACGACAGCCGGCTGTTGGGGCTCCTCAGTGAACCGGGGGGCATCGCACGGACCATCGCCGAGGCGGTCAACTACCAGTTTGGTTTCGAGGTCAGCAAGACCTGGTTCTACCAGCTCCTTCAGCGATGGGCCCTGGTCCTCGTGGGGGCGGCCATCCTGATCCTGTTCCTGATGACGTCTATCGTCATCGTCGAGCCGGGCGAGCAGGCGGTCGTCGAACGATTCGGACGGCCCATGGGGCTGGCCAACAAGTCCGTCCGGCCGTTGGATCCTGGCATCCATTTCAAGCTGCCCTGGCCGGTCGATCAGGCGACACGCTATCCCGTCGACCGCATCCGGACGATCGCACTGGGGTTCGGTCCCTGGAAGAAGCGCCAGCAGCAACCGGACGAACTGCCCAAGCTGATCCTCTGGACGACGGGGGGTCATGGTCCCGGTGAGGAACTCGACTTCGTCCTGCCGGTTCGGCCGAGGCGGGGGGAAGAGGCTTCGGCGACCACGACCCGTACGACCACCACCCAGGAAGCGGGCAGCGAAGGCGTCCGAACACCCGCCGTGAACCTCCTGCGGATCGACGTGTCGATTCTGTACAAGGTCCGAGACCTGTATGAATACGCGTTCAACTACTCGAACCCGGAAACGCTGATCGAATCGGCTGCCTACGGGGAACTCGTCAAGTTCGTGGCACAGAGAGACCTCGACGACATGATGACCGACGAGCGCCCCAAGATCCCCGAAGCCTTGCAGGCACTGATCCAGAAGCAGTGCGACGCGCTGAAAGTGGGCGTGACCATTGCGTCCGTGGCGGTAGGAAACCTCCACCCGCCGCAGGCCGTCTGCGGCGAGTTCGAGACCTACTTGAACGCCAAGTACGAAGCCGGGACCGCCCTGGCAACCTCCGAGGGCGAGGTCAACAAGGTGCTGACCCAGACCGTCGGCAGTCGCCGGCTCGCCGAGCAGTTGGCTGAGAAGATCGAGCTGATGCAGAAGCAGATTGCCGGGAAGGCGTCCGAGGCCGAACTGGCCAAGGCCCGGGCGGAGGTCGAGAAACTCTTCGCCGGTCGCGAGGGTGAAGGCGTCAGCGGCTATGCCTTCGAAATGGTGGCTCGGGCGCGCGCCGCGCGATGGCAAGACGAGAACCTGGCCCGTGGTCGCGTCACGAGCTTTGTGAAGGAACTGGCGGCCTACCGATCCTCACCGCAGCTCTACAAGATGCGACGCTACCTCGATGTCATGATCGAGGGGCTGCGCGACGCGAATAAGTACGTCATCGCTCGCGACGGGGAAGTCTTCCTCCGGTTCGACGGGCAGGAAAAAGAGAAGGTGCAGCTCGAGGACATCGACTACAACGTTCCACCAGGCTAAGGGGGCTGTCCGGGTGTGGAGCGTTTGGGTCTGAGTGCGTTTCGTCCCGCCGTCTGCGGCGGGTAGGAGTGACCGATGCGACGGAATTTCCCTTCAATTATTGCCGGCGTGGCGCTGGTTGTCATCCTGCTGGTCTACGCCATGACCTACCAGGTTCGTTTCACCGAGGTGGCCATCGAAACCACCTTCGGCAAACCCAGCGCGCCCATCGAAAAGGCGGGACTCGAATTCAAATGGCCCTGGCCGATCCAGGGCGTCGTCAAGTACGACAAGCGGCTTCAGATCCTCGACTCGCCTGAGGAACAGGCCCAGACCGCCGACCGGCAGATCCTCATCATGACGACGTTCTGCGGCTGGCGGATTCAAGACGCGGTCTCGTTCCTCAAGAAGCTTGAGAACGTTCGCGAGGCCGAGGATCGGCTCCGCAAGCATCTTCGCAGCGAGATCGGGGCGGTGGTCGGCCAGCACAATTTCGGCGAGTTCGTCTCGACGGACGCCAAGGAACTGAAACTCGCGCAGATCGAAGCAGAGATCAAGAAGAGCGTCGAACAGCGCGTGAACCAGTATGGCATTTCGATCGACGTGCTGGGGATCCGGCGGATCAGCCTGCCCCAATCGACGACCGAGAAGGTCTTCGCCCAGATGCGATCCCAGCGGATGGCCATGGCCGACAAAACCCGCAGCGAAGGTGAGGCCGTGGCAACGCGCATCCGGTCGCGGGCCGAGACGATCCGTCAACAGATCCTCTCGTTTGCCGCAGGAAAGGCCCAGCAGATTCGTGCCGAAGGCGCCGCCGCCGCCGCCGAAGAGTACAAGGTGTTCAGCGAAGATCAGGACTTCGCTACGTTCCTGAGAACCCTCGAGTTCATGGAAAAAGTCTTTGAGAAACGGACCATCTTCTTCCTCGATACCACAATCCCGGGCATCCAGATGCTCAAAGAAGACCGGCCGATCCTCGGGCAGAACACCATCGGTGTGCCCAAGCCCGCGCCGACCAGTCAGCCGCTGAAGGCCTCGGGATCGGACCGTGCCAGGAAGATGGCGGTTCAGGAGCCCAAACCGTGAGCGATTCACACGATCACGATCACCATCACGATCATGACCACGCCCACGGCGAAGATGAACCCGTGGGAGCCCGTCATGGCATCGACGAAGGGCTCGACCCGGCGAACCAATCGCTCGCCGACGCCCTGCGAGTCAGCTTCTGGATCCTCAAGACGGTCATGATCCTCCTGGCCGTGGCCTTCCTCGGCTGGTCCAGGCATTCCGGGTTCTTCACCGTCCCGCCGCAGAAACAGGCGATGGTTCTGAGGTTCGGGGCCATCTCCGGCCCAGGCGTGCCCAAAGACCCCGGCCGTCACTGGTCGTGGCCCTATCCCGTCGAAAGCCGCGAAATGGTCGATGTCCGCGTCAAATCCCTGGAGATCGACACGTTCTTCTTCCGCCTCTCCGAAAGAGACAAGACCAAGACCCTCGATGAAATGCCCCTCTTCGCGATGGGATCCCTGGCGCCGGGGCAGGATGGCTGCCTGATCAGCGGCGATCGAAATCTGCTGCACGCGCTCTGGTCCGTCGAGTATCAGGTCACCGACGTCCGGCAATATCTCGAGAACGTCCAGGACGAACAGAAGATCGTCAAGGCGGTGCTCGACAACGCCGTGCTCCGTACCGTGGCTCAGTACAAGGCGGACGATCTGCTCGGCGATCGCATCTCACTCATTCAGACCGAGGTGGCCCGCCGCGTGGCCAAACGACTGACCGAGCTCGAGACGGGCATCACCGTGCTCTCGGTCAATGTCAAAATGCCGACGCCCCCGCTCCCGGTCCGTGGCGCATTCCTGGCGGTCAACGAAGCCGTCAGCGAGGCGGATCAGAAAGTGCTCGAAGCCAGTCGCGAGGCCGAGAAGGCGCTGAACGACATGGCCGGCCCGGCCCACAAGAAACTCGGCACGCTCGTCGAGAAGTACGAAGAGGCCCGCCAGCGCGGCGACAAAACGGTCAGCGAGGCGGTTCAGCATGAGATCGACGCCCTCCTCGTCAGCAATGAGACCAAGGGAAAAGCCGGCCTGCTGATCGATGCGGCCCGCAGCTTCCAGACCGGCACCATCGAACAGGTCCGCGGCGACGCCCGATACTTCCGCGACCTCCGCGCCCAGTTGGGGGCCAGGCCGGATACCGTGCTGCGCCAGTTGTGGGATAACACCAAACAGCGGATGCTCGACAAGGCTGAGGCGAAGGTCTACATGATGGCGGGCGAGCCGTTGATCATCGACCTGAACAAGCCGGCTCGCTGGGATATGGCCGACAAGAAGGCCAGGCTCGAAGCGGAAGGAAAAAAGAAGTAGATGACCACCGACGGCACACCAGTCGTTCAGACCGTCGCGCTGACCAAGGTGTTCAAAGACTTCTGGCGGCGCGATCGCGTTCTGGCGGTGAACGATCTTGATCTCCGGATCGAGTCGGGGGAGATCTTCGGGCTCCTCGGTCCGAACGGGTCGGGCAAGACCACCACCATCAAGATCATCCTCGGGCTGCTCTACCCCACCCGCGGACGGGCCCTGGTGTTCGGTCGGCTGCCGACCGAAGTGGCGGTCAAGAACCGCATCGGCTATCTCCCGGAAGAGTCCTACCTCTATCGCTTCCTGAACGCCCGAGAAACGCTCGACTACTACGCACGGCTCTTCCAATATCCGCGCAAAGAACGGCAACGCCGGATCGATATGCTCCTCGACATGGTCGGCCTGAGCGGCGTCGCACGACGACGGGTCGGTGAATACTCCAAGGGTATGGCCCGTCGCATCGGCCTGGCCCAGGCGCTCATCAACGATCCCGACCTCCTGATCCTCGATGAGCCGACGACCGGCCTCGACCCCATCGGCACGCGCCAGATCAAGAACCTGATCACCGACGAGCTCCGCCGGCGAGGCAAAACCGTCCTGCTGTGCAGCCATCTCCTCGGAGACGTCGAGGACATCTGCGATCGGGTGTGCATCCTCTACGGCGGCAAGCGGCGAGCCCTGGGCGACATCAAGGATCTACTCAGCCGCAACGAGATGACCCAGATCACCAGCGAAAAGCTGGGCCCCCAGACCATCGAGCGGATCCGCCAGACGGTTCAGACCCTCGAGGGCAAAGACCTGCTCAGCGTGACCGCCCCGAGCGACAAGCTCGAGAACTTCTTCCTTCGCATTGTCCGAGAAGCACAACAGGCGCGCGTCGAAACGCACGGTGCCGCCTCCGGAACCGGTGTGGCCGATTTCCTCCGCGGTGCACCGGCCGAACATCGGGGCAAGGAACTGATCCAGGACCTCGTCTCGGCCGCAGAACACACCCCGGAGATCTCCGAGCCCGCCCTCCCCGAGGAGGCCCCCGCCGCCGCAGAGGCGGCCCTCATCGACCAGTTGGTCAAGACCCCGCAGCGCCCCGTCGAGGCACCGGCCGCCCCGACCGCCCCCTCCGAGCCCGAGGTCGATCGCAGCCTCATCGAGTCGCTGATCAAACCGGCGCCCAAGGAGGACGATCGCGGTGCGTAGGACCTGGGCCGTGGCCCGCAACATGATCGCCGAGGCGATCCGAATGAAGGTCGCCCTGGTCCTGCTCATCATTCTGGTGGCGGTCATCCCCATGGGACCGTTCGTCTGGGAGGGCGACGGAACACTCAAAGGACGCGTCCAGACCTTCCTGACCTACAGTAATATCCTCATCATCGTCCTGCTCAGCATCCTGACCGTCTTCGTCGCCTGCCAGTCGCTCAGCCAGGAAGTGGCCGAGCGGCAGATCTATACCGTCGCCACCAAGCCGATTCCCCGATGGCAGTTCATTCTCGGAAAATGGCTGGGACTGTGCATACTCAACGCCGGGCTGCTGACGATCTGCGGCCTGTCGATCTACCTGTTCACGCGATACCTCGACCAGCTTCCGGCCCAATGGTATGACAAGGCCGCACTGCGCTATGAGGTCCTCGTGGCTCGGCAAGGAATACTGCCTCCGGAGCCCGACCTCCGCGACGTGGTGGATCAGCGGTTCGAACAGCTCAAGAGCAGCGGGCGGATTCGAAAGGAAGAACTCACCGATCAGCTCGCCGCGAGCATGAAGCTCGATTTCCTCCGCGAAGCACGCGCCCAGGTCCGTGCAGTGGCTCCCGGCGAACGAAAGACCTGGGTCTTCGAGAACCTCCACCCGGGGCCGACCTGCGAATACGTCCATATCCGCTACAAACTGCGAGCCTCGCCACTGCCCCCGCGGATGCGCGTCGACCATGTCTGGCTCGTCGGCAAGGACAACCAGACCGGCAAAAACCCCATCCCCCGAAGCGATGCGATCGACCAGTGGCACTACTTCCCGGTCAGCAGCAAACTCATCGAACCCGACGGCTCCCTCTGGGTGACATTTGTGAACCGCCACATCGTCGATCTGAACGCCCCCACGCTGTCGGTCGACGTCCGATCGACCGTCAGCTTTGAAGAGCCCGACGGACTCGAGATTCTCTACGAGGTCGGGTCGTTCGGGGGCAATCTCTTTCGCTCGATGCTGCTGGTCTTCGCCTGGCTGGTACCCCTGGCGGCCCTCGGCCTGTTCGCGGGCTCGTTTCTGAGCTTCCCGGTCGGCGCTCTGCTGTGCAGCTCGGTGCTGATCGCCTCGGCCCTGTCCGATTTCGTCTGGGAAGCGGTCTACTGGACAAAGGACGCCCCCAAAGCCTCCCAGGACCCGCTCGATTACTTCTCGTGGCTGTTCCGCCCCTTCATCCAGTTGATCGTCAACGTGGTCCCACAGTTGGGCAGGTACAGCCCCGTCGACCTGCTGGCCGACGGCCGGGTCATCACCTGGACCTCCGTGTTGCAGGCCAGCGGCATGATGATCCTGATCCAGGGGGTGCTGTACATCGTTCTGGCAACGATCATTTTCAGCCGGCGTGAGCTGGCGGACGCGACGGTGTGATGCCGTGAGAACCTCGCATTGGATACAGATCGGTGCAGCCTTGGGAGCGGTGATCCTGATCGCCGGCTCCGCAGCCTTCCAGCGAGGCATCAACACCGGCCGGCAGAACCTCGAACTCGTCTTCAACGACGACCTCCGAAAAAACCTCTCGCCCGACATCGCCTGGCGAACCGCCATGCTTGGCTCGTTCCGGGGCCTCCTGGTCAATATCCTCTGGGTGCGCACCGAGCGCCTCAAGGAAATGGGCAAATACTTCGAGGCCAGCGGCCTGGCCGAAGAGATCTGCAAGCTCCAGCCCCGTTTCGCCCCCGTATGGGTGTTTCATGCGTGGAACATGGCCTGGAACATCTCCGTGGCCACCCACACCCCCGAAGAACGCTGGAAATGGGTCTACAACGGCGTCCGCCTGATCCGCGACAAGGGCATCGTCTACAACCCGCGAAGCAACTGGCTCTATCGCCAGGTCGCCTGGACCTTCTTCAATAAGATGGGCGAGTGGACCGACGATATGCACCGCTCGTACAAACGCTACTGGGCGTTTCGCATGCAGCAGGTGCTGGGCCCTCGAATTCACAATGCGACCACCGAACGCGTTCTGGCCGCCTTCAAGCCGATCGCAGACGCCCCCAAGACGGTCGAGGCCTTCGTTGCGGCCGATCCGAACAACATCGAGCTGGTCAAGGCCCTTCGAGCCTTCGGCATGCCGCTCGACGACGACGCCAGCCTCAACGAATCCGATGCCGCATCGGCGGCCAACCTCGCCAGAGTCGACGGCTTCCTCATGATCTACTGGCAGATCGCACACAGCGACGAGCCCGCCATGAGCGGCCTGGTCACACAGGTCCGTCCGGATATCCAGAAGGCTCGCGATACCCTGCGGGGCTTCTTCGACGGCATCCGGCCCGCCGATCGCCGCGAAAAGCTCGTCGCCTTCATGCAGGCCTTCCTCCTCCGCAAACGATATCAGCTCGATCCGCAGTTGATGTATGAGCTGATGGAGAAGTACGGCCCCATCGACTGGCGCTGCGTCGAAAGCCACGGCGTCTACTGGACGATCCTCGGCACTCGCAAGAGCCCCAAGTGGGAGATCGACGACGAACTCGATCGGCTCAACACCGAGCGGATCCTCCTCTACGCCATGCGAAACCTCTCGCGACGTGGCTGGCTGGTCTTCGAGCCCAATCTCGAAAACATCGACCGCTCTTACTTCAACCAGGTGCCTGACCTCCGCTTCATCGAAATCACCCACAAGCTCTACATCGCCCTGAGCGAACGCTACAACGCCACCCCGAGCTGGAAGGCCGAAGGCGGCGGACAGTACCTCGGCTCCGGACACCAGTTCTTCCTGCACGAGGCGATCCGCCAGCTCTACTTCAACGGCGACGAGGAAAAGGCCCAGTTCTACTACGACTACTGCCGAAAACACTTCCTCGAGATGTCCACCAAGGACATCAAAGAAATGTACACCAAGCCGCTCCTCCAGTTCGTCCTCGGCGAGGTTCGCGGCAACATCGACATCTTCCGCGGCACCAGCGATACCATCAACGGCCTGCTGTTCCAGGCCTACTTCCTGTTGGCCTCCGGCGAGGGCGATCGGTTCACCAAGACCATGAACCAGGCCCGAAAGCTCTGGGGCTCCTACATGGAACAGCGCAAGAACGACGAGAACCCCCGGCGGCAACTGCCCGATTTCCAGCGCATGACCCGCGATCAACTCGTCGTCTTCCTGAGAATGCCGGGAACCGGCCTGATCGGTAAGGCCGGCCTGTGGGAACGCCTGCCCACTCCCCTCAAGCAGAGCGTCTGGGACAATGTCGGCAAGACCCTCGAACTGATGTGCAAGAGTTCACAGCCGCCGCTCGACATGGCCAAGGCCTTCCCCGAACCCCCGGACATGGCGGCCTATCGCAAGGCGCATCCACCCGAGCCGGACACGAACATCCCGGAAACGCCCGATACGATCGTCCCCAAGACCCAGCCGGCCGCACCGGCCGCACCTCGCTGAGACTGGAGAGACCGTTTGCAGACGCCTTGGCAGCAGGCACCATGAGCGAAGCACGCCGCGCAACCGCCAGAGAGATCGCGCAACCACACCTCAATGCGGGTGACCCGCTGGGCTGGTTCGAAGAACTCTATCTGCGGGCAAGCCAGGATCCCTCGATCCTCTCGTGGGCAGACTGTAAGCCGAACCCCAATCTCATCGACTGGCTGAACCATCGTGCCGTCGCCGGTCCCGGCCGGGCGATCGTCGTCGGCTGTGGCCTGGGCGACGATGCCGAGGAACTGGCGCGCCGGGGCTTCCAGACCACCGCATTCGACATCTCCACGTCGGCCATCGCATGGAGCCGCAGACGCTTCCCCCAATCGTCGGTGTCCTATCTCGCCGCAGACATGCTCGCGGTGCCCGCCGAATGGCGGGCCGGCTTCGATTTCGTGCTGGAATCGTACACGCTCCAGGTGCTCCCTCCGCACCTCCGGGCAGATGCTACTCGTGAGGTCGCCTCGCTGGTCGCACCCGGCGGCACGCTGCTCGTCATCGCCCGGGGCAGAGAGCCACTCGACCCGGAAGGAAACATGCCCTGGCCCCTGACCAGGGATGAGCTGTCGCGTTTCGAATCTCACGGCCTCACGCAGATCGCCTTCGACGATTACATGGACAGAGAAGACCCGCCGATCCGTCGGTTCAGAGTCACCTATCGGCGGGAATAACCCAGAGTACCCCGCAGGCCGTAGGCAGACAGCGACCGCCCGCCGCGCCCGATACAAAACGTTCAACGGGAGTCACCATGACACACGAGTTCGACGGCAAGAAATACGAGGCGGCTTCCGCTCACCAGAAGGAGTGGGGCACGAAACTCATCGCGGAATTGGATCTCCGGGGCACCGAACGCGTTCTCGACCTCGGCTGCGGTGACGGCGCCCTCACCGCGCAGATCGCCGATCTCGTCCCGCAAGGTCAGGTCGTCGGCATCGATGCCTCGCAGGGCATGATCGATGCCGCCGCGCCAAAGGCACGGGCCAACCTTCGATTCCTTCTCATGGACATCAACGATCTCGACTTCTCTGACGAGTTCGATGCCGTCTTCTCGAACGCCACCCTCCATTGGGTGAAGGACCACCGGCGGCTCTATCAGAACGTCACTCGCGCGCTCCGGCACGGCGGAAGGGTCCGCTTCAACTTCGCGGGCGACGGCAACTGCTCCCGATTCTACAAGGTCATCCGGCAGGCCATGTCGAAGGCCGAATTCACCGCCCACTTCGCCGAGTTCCAATGGCCCTGGTACATGCCCACCGTGGACGAATACGCCGCGCTCGTCGCCTCCGGCGGGCTGTCCCGCACGCGGGTCTGGCCCGAGAACGCCGACAGGTTCTTCCCCAACGAAGACGCCATGATCCGCTGGGTCGATCAGCCCAGCCTCGTCCCGTTCCTCGCCCGCGTTCCTCCGCCGGACAAGCAGGCATTCCGCGCGTGGGTGGTCGCAAAGATGATCCAGGAGACCAGGCAGGACGACGGGCGGTGCTTCGAGACGTTCCGCCGCATCCATGTCTACGCCGTGAAATCGAACGCCTGACACCCCCGTAGCATTCGGCGGTACAATCCGCGACATGAGGCGCTCCGTAGCCCATCTTCCCCTGCATGGCGGCCAGGCACCGGCCTGGCTGTTCAAGCGAATGCACCGGCTGGCCGGTTCGATCGTACAGCTCATCATCGACGATGCCGGCGCGGGTGAGATGCTCCTGCGACTGGCCGACCCCTGCTGGTTCCAGGCCTTCGGGTGTGTCCTCGGCTTCGACTGGCACAGCAGCGGCCTGACAACCGTCACTTGCGGCGCTCTCAAAGAGGCCTACAAACGGCTCGGGCGCGAACTCGGCATCCATGTGGCCGGCGGCAAGGGCGGCGTCAGCCGAAAAACCCCACAGGAGATCATGACCGTCGGCGAGCAGACCGGCCTCGACGCCGATCGGCTGGTCTACGCTTCGAAGATGTCGGCTAAGGTCGACAGCGCCGCCGTTCAGGACGGCTACGAACTCTACCACCACAGCTTCTTCTTCGACGATCAGGGCCGTTGGTGCGTCGTTCAGCAGGGCATGAACGAGACGAATCGTTACGCCCGCCGATACCACTGGCTCGAAACACAGGTCGCCGCAGCGCTCCCGGCACCGGCGGAGCCGACCGCACCGACCGAATCGCCGCCCCCATCGGCCGCCGGCCACGTCGCCTCCTTCGTCCGCGAACCGCACCACGGCATCATCGCCCAACAGAAGACCGACGGGCAGCTCATGCTCAACATGGTCGCCGCCGAGGCCGAGGGCTGCCGCACCGCCAGCGTCGAACTGACCCACATCAGGCCCGAAGCCATCCTCCGCGAGGTCGGCGACGGCCCCTCCCTGTTCATGCCGGCCCACCACCCTGTCCTGCCCAGCGATGTGAACCCCGTCTGGCTGGGAAAGGTCTTGCGTGGGGTCTGCGATCAGCCGCCGACCGATTTCGAGGGGCTCCTGGCGATGAAGGGGGTCGGGGCCAAGACGATTCGCAGCCTGGCGCTGATTGCCGAGCTGATCTACGGGCAGGCGGCCTCGCACCGCGATCCGGCCACCTTCAGCTTCGCCCACGGCGGCAAAGACGGCACACCCTTCCCGGTCGATCGGCATCTCTACGATCGCAACATCGCCCTGCTGGAAAAAGCGGTGGCACGAAGCGCCGTCGAGCCGGCCATCAAGGACGACGCCCTTCGCCGGCTGGAACGATACGTGCGATAGGATCGCCCCCAGACCCCTCCCGAATCAGCGGCACCCCATGTTCTGAATCTTCGGGAAGTACAGCCACAGGTGCCCCAGGTTGTCGTCCTCGCCGAAGTAGATCTGCCCGTCGCGACCCGTCACCGCGTCGCCGAAGACATAGCCATAGCGGCGGCGTTCGAGCACCGAGACCGCCACGCCGAGGTTCGCCACTTCTTTCTTGATCGGGTTGTAGCAGAACATCTTGGCCAGTTCGTCGCCGCAGAAACCGAACAGGCGGCCGTCGAACGTCACCGCCATCGGGCCGACCGGTGCCAGCAGGGTCTTGCCCAGCGGGTCGCCGAACCCGTGTGATTCGCCGAAGGCAAACAGGTTGCCCCCCGCGTCGGCCGTATAGGCCAGCCCCCGTTGCGCATCGCGGGCCCACCGCAGCGGATGGTTCCAGGTCCCCGCGGGCAGCTTGACGGCCTTCCGCTGGAGCTGCTTGGCCTGAAGATCGTATCGCCACAGGTGCCCCGCCTCGTCGAGTCCGAACACCCCGCCCTTGGAACCCAGACAGAGCTGTCCCTGGGCGCGCAGCTCGTCGAGTACCTGAACCTTCCCCGCCTCGACGTCGACGGAGAACAGGTGCCCCGTCGTCGTCCCGACCACACGCGTTCCCGACGGATCGGCCACAAGGTGGATAATCCGCTCGCCCTTGACGACCTCGCCCATGTCCTGGAACGGCGAGCGTCCGAAGCCCCACTCCTGAATCAGGTCGAAGGGCAGGCCCTGAAGCCCCCCCGCGACGATACGCCCGCCGCCCTTGCCGTTGACGCCGGCGACAAACTTGCCCTTGGCGCAGCACAGACCCGCACAGTGGTCTGCCCCCTCCACCGTGCCCATGTCAAAGACCACTCCGGTCACCCCGTGGAACATCGCGACGAACAGGTGGACGAGCCGCCCACCCGTGCCGCCGTAGACGATGCCCTCCGGCGTGATGTCCAGCGCCGTGATGTGGCTCTCGTCCGCGACGATCGGGACGCTCGCCCCCGGAAAGCACATCGGGAAGGCGACCATGCTGCCTTCCTTCATGTACGTGCCGTGGACGATCTCGTCGATGACCGCCTTGGCCTCGGGGCTGTTCATGTCATAGCGTTTCTTCTTGTCGCTCATGGTTTATTACCCCCACATGCGGATGGGCAAATGGGCATTGGGCTTCTTGCGATCGCTGGGCATATGGACCTTGAAGATCCCCACCGGGCGCGGGCCGACATGGCCGAAGAACAGATCGCCGTTGTGGTCGATCGCCCCGCGCGACACATACTGTGCATCCTTGTCCGGCCGCTTCAGATACGCCACCTCCTGGCGCTCGAGCGTCGCCGGATTGAGCCGCCACACGACGCCCTCCATCTGCCGCCCGGTGACCGTGTTCGGACAATAAACCGGGTCTTTCCATCGTGAGGCCACGTAATACAACATGCCGTCCCCGCCGAAGACCAGCCCCCCGCAATGATCCGTGAAGGTGTCGATCGGTACGGTCAGATCGCGCTTCTGCGTGGTCGGCCCGAGGTCCTCGACCCGTCCCCACGCGCCCTCATTGGGGAAGATGCGCATCAGATACGGATTGGCGATCCACGTGCCGGCGTAGATGCACTCGCCGTCGGGCGAGCCGGCCACGTCGTAGAATACGCTGTGCCATCCCGTCTGGAACTCGCGGTTGTGCGGCAGCACATAGGGCGAGGTCTCCAGCCGGTCCTTCTCCGGATCGTAGCGAACCAGGTGGCCGTAGTCGTCGGTCGTCCACACGCGGTGCCGCTTGTCCAGAAACAGCGCCTGGGCGTTGATCGAACCGATCCGACCGATGTCGCGCCGCTGCCGCGTCTTCAGGTCGTAGATGATGAAGTGATCGCGCGGATAGCTCAAGGCATAGAGCCGCTGCCGCTCCTCGTCGTGCAGCAGACAGCGGCAGCCCTCCTTGGGAATCAGCGTGTCCCACCACAGAACCTTGTCCGTCCGCGTGTCCAGGGCCAGCAGCGCACTGCCCCTGAAACATCGCTTCGCGTCGTGCCACGACAACCACGGAGAATAGGCCGGCAGGTCGATCGGCGGCCCCGAAAGGTGGGTCGCCATATACAGCACGCCGTCGTGCATCGACGGTGCGAAGCTGTAGTGGATCTTGCACTGCGTGGCCCGACCCGAGTCGCCCGGGTCTTCAACCTTGCGGTCGAGGTCGAACAGATACTCGAGCTTGTCGGCCTTCTCGTCGTATCGCACCAGCTTGACGATCCCGCCGGGCACGCCCTCGGCGCACGCCGCCGCGTAGATCCGTCCGTCCGGACCGACCGACAGCGACCAGCACGAGTCGGAATCGGGATGCTCCGTAAACGAGTACCAACTGACGGGGTAGCCCTGGGTGGGGGTCTGTTCCATGGTCCGATACCTCCCCTGCGGGTCACGTCGGGCAAACGATGCACGCGCTCGGCCGAGCGCGACTGGGATTCTATCGGCCAAGGCCCACGCTGGGAAGCCGCCGCAACCAGCGGGTGTGCTGCAGAAGTTGGAAAACGCGGGTCATCCGCCCCTCCCCCTGGGGAATCATCTGAACTCCCCCCACCCGGCAGCCGAAGATGTGGGAGCCGGGCACCGGTGCGCCCACCGGACAGCCCGCGCCCGCGGAAGGGGAACGGGCCGGTCGTAAGGTCTGATAATCGCTGGCATTCTAAGGAGCCCGATCATGCGATGCCGCTCCGCGGCGGCCCTTGCCGCTGCCTGCATGGTGTGCCTTGCCCTGTCCTCCTGCCGTCCACCGTCGAACCGGTATGTCGCACCCCCGCCGCCCGAGGTGAGCGTCGGGCAGCCCGTCGAGCAAATGGTCACCGACGCCTTCGAGTACACCGGCACGACCGCCGGCCTCGAATCCGTCGAACTGCGGGCCCGCGTCAAAGGATTCCTCTACAAGGTCCACTATCACCCGGGATCGTTCGTCAAGGCGAACGACCTCCTGTTCACCATCGATCAGCGAACGTTCAAGGCCACGGTCGATCAGGCCGCGGCGTCTGTGGCCTCGGCCCAGGCCGCCCTCAAGGACGCCGAGTTCAACTACGAACGCCTGTCCAAACTGCGCAAGGACGAGGTGGCCGCCGATCAGGAATACATCGATGCCGTCAGCAACTACGACAAGTGTAAGGCCAACGTCCAACTGACCACGGCCAAGCTGACCTCCGCCAGACTCGACCTCGAATTCACCGAGATCCGGGCGCCGATCGGCGGCGTAGTCAGCCGCAACCTGGTCGACGAAGGCGCGCTGGTCGGGGCGACCGACCCGACCCTCCTGGCGACCGTCGTCAACGATGCGCAGGTCTACGTCTACTACAACGTCAGCGAGCAGGACTTCCTGACGCTCCGCCGGCAACATCCCGACCAGAAGGTGCTCGACACCCAGCGAACCGTGGTCCCCGTTCAAATCGGCATGCTCGACGAAACCGGCTATCCGCATGAAGGAAAAGTCGACGCCGTGGACAACAAGATGGATTCCTCCACCGGAACGATCCAGTTGAGAGGCGTCTTCGACAATCCCAAGCGGGCGATCGTCGCGGGCCTCTTCGTTCGCGTCCGAATGCCCACGGGACGGCGTACCGCCATGCTCGTACCCGATTCCGCCGTTGGCATCGACCAGGCCGGGCGATACGTCCTGACCGTCAACGATCAGAACATCGTCGAACGACGGGCCGTTCAGGTCGGCCGCGTGGTCGACCAGATGCGCATCATCGACTCGGGTCTGAATCCGCAGGACCGGCTGGTCGTCAACGGCATGCAGAGGGCCCACGTCGGCTCGAAGATCACACCGGTCAAGGCATCCGTCGCACAGACTGCACCCACCAGCACGCGGGTATCCCGTTAGGAGCAGACGCCGATGCTCAGCAAATTCTTCATCGAACACCCCGTCCTGGCGTCGGTGATATCCGTCCTCATCGTGCTGGGCGGCCTGGCGGTCTATCCCACGCTGCCCGTAGCCCAATACCCCGAAATCACCCCGCCCATCATCCGCGTGACGACCAACTACCCGGGCGCCAGCGCCCAGGTCGTGGCCGATACCGTGGCCGCGCCGATCGAACAGCAGGTCAACGGCGTGGACAACATGCTGTACATGATCAGCACGAGCGCCAGCGACGGCTCCTACCAACTCGAAGTTACGTTCGAACTCGGCACCAACGTCGATATCGCCACCGTGCTCGTTCAGAATCGCGTCGCCCAGGCGTCCGCTCAGCTTCCCGACGACGTCAAACGCCAGGGCGTGACCACCCAGAAGCGATCGACCCAGATGATCGGTATTGTGACCCTGGCCGCCACAAACGACGAGGCGCGCAAGGTCTACGACGACCTCTACCTGGCAAACTACTTCACAATCAACGTCCGCGACGAACTCCTCAGGATCAAAGGTGTCGGCGACGCGATGGTCCGTCCCCAAAAGGACTACGGCATGCGCGTCTGGCTCGACCCCGAAAAGCTCAAGGCGCGGGCCCTGACGACCTGCGACGTGGTCGCCGCACTGCGCGAACAGAACGTCCAGGTCGCCGCCGGCGTCATCGGCCAGTCGCCGGCACCCAAAGGACAGATCTATCAGTTCACCGTCAGTACCCTCGGCCGCCTCGCCGGGCCCGACCAGTTCGGCGACATCATCGTCAAGACCTCCACCGACGGCCGGATCACACGCCTCAAGGAGGTGGCCAGAATCGAACTGGGTGCCAGGTGCTACGACGTCGTCACATCCGTCGACAGGGGGCCCGGCGCTATCATGCTGCTCTATCAGTCGCCGGGTGCCAACGCCGTCCAGGTGGCCACGCAGGTCAAAAAGGCACTGGCCAAAATGCGCGAGACCCTGCCCCAGGGACTCGACCTCCAGATGAAGTACGACGTCTCCGACTTCATCCAGTCGTCGATCAAGGAAGTCTACATCACACTGATCGAGGCGTTTGTCCTCGTGCTGATCGTCGTGATGGTCTTCCTCCGAAGCTTCCGCGCCACCCTCGTGCCCGTCACCACGGTGCCGGTCTCGATCATCGGCACCTTCATCGGCATGGCAATCTTCGGATTCTCCATCAATTTCCTGACCCTCTTCGGTCTGATCCTGGCCATCGGGATCGTCGTCGATGACGCCATCGTCGTGGTCGAAAACGTCGAACGCGTCATGACCGAACGCCGCCTGCCCGTCAAAGAAGCCACCATCGCGGCCATGGCCGAGATCCTCTCGCCCATCCTGTCCATTACGCTCGTGCTGATGGCCGTCTTCATCCCCACGGCGCTACTGCCCGGCATCACCGGACAGATGTACCGCCAGTTCGCACTGACCATCGCAATCAGTACGTTCATCAGCGCGCTCAACGCCCTGACCCTCAAACCCGTCCAGTGCACCAAGTGGCTCCGACCCCATGTCGAGGGACACGCCCCCGGCCTGTTCTCGCGGGCCTTCGAATCCGTCTTCAACACCCTGTCCAACGCATATGCCCGGCTGATTCGGTTCGGAATCAGCGGGTGGAAACTGGGCGTGACCTTCGCGCTCTTCGCAGGGGCGATGGCCATGACCTATCACAGCATCCGAACGGTGCCCACGGGATTCCTGCCCATCGAAGACCGCGGAATGGTCATGGTCGACCTCCAGATGCCCGACAGCGCCTCCCAGGAACGCACCGCCCAGGTCATGCGCCGCGTCGAGGACATCCTCAGCCAGACCGACGGCGTCCGAAGCACCACGACGTTCGCCGGCATGTCGATCCTCAACGGCAACGCCTCAAACTTCGGGTTCGCATTCGGCATGCTCACAAGCTGGGACGAACGCTACAAGCGCGGTCGTGGCCTCGATACGATCCTGCGGGAACTCCGGGGCAAGTTCTCCACAATCCAGGAGGGACGGGCACTGGCCTTCACGCTGCCGGCCATCGACGGCGTCGGCAACGTCTCCGGCTTCGACCTCCGCGTGCAAGACCGCCAGGCCGTGGGCAACGAGGCCCTCCAGGTCGTCGCCGATGAGATGGTCGCCGCGGGCAATGCCCAAACCCGCCTGCGAGCGGTAAACTCGGCCTTCCGTGCCGGCGTGCCGCAGGTCTTCATCGACATCGATCGCGAGAAGGTCAAGAAGATGGGCGTCCCCCTCGACACCGTCTTCAACACCCTTCAGGCCTATCTCGGCTCGACCTATGTCAACGACTTCAACCGCTTCGGACGAACGTGGCAGGTCAACGTGCAGGCCGAAAGCCAGTTCCGCGCCCATCTGCGAGATGCCCTGCAACTCGAGTTCCGAAACCCGCAGGGCGGAATGATCCCCCTCGGAGCGGTGGCCAAAATCGTCGAGACGCGAGGCCCCGATCGCGTGATCCGCTACAACATGTTCCCTTCGGCCCAGATCACCGGCGATCCGGCACCGGGGGCCAGCACCGGACAGGCCCTCGACATCATGGAACAGATGGCCCGCGAGACGCTGCCGCCCGGCATGAGCTACGAGTGGTCCGCGCTGTCCTATCAGGAAAAGAAGGCCGAGGGACAGGGCAACCTCCTGTTCGGCCTGGCGATCGTTGTCGTCGTGCTCATCCTGGCCGGCCAGTATGAAAGCTGGTCCACCCCCGTCGCGGTGATCCTGACCTGCCCGCTGGCCATCCTCGGGGCCATGATGTTCCTGCTGTGGTGGGGACGTGACAACAACGTCTATACGACCATCGGATTGGTGCTGCTCGTCGGATTGGGTGCCAAGAACGCCATCCTGATCATTCAGTTCGCCCGCGAGCACGAGGCCAAAGGCGCCGGCCTGATCGATGCCGTCGTCGAGGGCGCTCGCACGCGATTCCGCCCCATCCTCATGACGTCCTTCGCCTTCATCCTGGGCTGCGTGCCGCTGATGACCGCCACCGGGGCCGGCGCCGCAGGTCGCGTCTCCCTCGGCACCGCCGTCGTGGGAGGCATGCTGGCCAACACCATGCTGGGGCTGCTCTTCACCCCCATGCTCTACGTCGTCGTCCAACGCGTCACGAGACTCTTCGGACGAGGGAAACCGCCGACGGCCTGAGACGCCGGACTACCCTCCCCAGGGCTCGACCAGCCGGCCACCACGCGCCGCCGTGATGAAGTCGATGAAGAACTCGTCCTTCCCGAGCAGCCCGGCCTCGGCCATGCGGAACGACTCGCTCTGCCGATCCAGCGAGCCCAACTCGGTAGGACGGATCGACAGCGGGTCGATGATGCCCGCATCCACGCCCGCCTCAACGGCCAGCACCAGCCAGACCGCATTCAGCAACCGCCGCATGGGCAACCCGTGACTGATGTTCGAATGCCCGCCCGCAATGTGGATCTTCGGATATCGGGAGCGAACCTGCCGGATCGTCTCCAGCACCGTCTGCGGGGCCGTCGGGTCGGTCGACGCCGCCAGAATCAGCGGATCGACGTAAATGTCTTCATGCGGAACCCCCGCCTTGGACAGCATCAAGACCAGGGCCTCAATGTTCGCCAGTCGATCGTCGATGCCGCACGGCATGCCGCCCTCGGCCACCGGCAACGCCACCACATGACACTGATGGCGACGGACCAGCTCCACCACCTCCGGGCGCTCCAGTGACACCGAGTTGATCATCGGCCGCCCGCCGCGAGCAGCGTCACAGGCCTCCAACCCCGTCCGCAGCGTCTCAAAGGCACTGCTGTCCACGGATACCGGCTTGGGACTGACCGCCTGAACCGCCGGCACGATCCACCGCATCGCCCGGTTGCGAATCTCCAGGTCACTGGCGATTTCGTCGACGTTCACGTCCAGAAAATGCGCGCCGGCCTCGAGCTGGCGCTTGGCCATCCATTGCACATACTCCACCGCCAGCCGCTTCTCATCGGCATCGCCGCTCAGCGCCAGTTGCGCCGCGCAGCGGACGTGGGCGATCATGCCGCCGGCATCCGCCGGCCTGAGTGCGGCCGGAACCGGCAGGTGCCGAACCCGTCCCCCGTTGTCATGAAAGACGATGGCGTCGCCGCCGTCGGGCAGTGTCGCCGTTCGTTTGCCGCCGCGCTTGACCTTGCGGGTGCAGTGGATGTTCTCGCCGATGATGATGAATTCTGCCGCCATGGCCTTCGATCTCCTGGTCGCACGTCAACGCACACCGGCACCCATGCGGCAGGGCCCAGGGCCCGACCCGCATCGGCGCATCGCCGGCATCCGCCTAACGTTTCAACACGTCGAAAATGGTGGTGTCCTGTTCCGGTTCGTTCTGTTCCAGAAGGGCGGGCAGGTTCGAAGCACGGGTCGTCGAACCGCCTCGCGACTCGTGAATCTGCCGCCGGAGGTGTACATAGTCCTCGTTGCTCGGGTCCAGTGTCACCGCACGATCGATATACGGAACGGCCCTGGCGGCCTGATTCTGAATGTAGTACAGCCGTGCCACCTGATACTGTGCGTCCGGCTGGTCGGGGTTCTGTTCGGCGGCATCGGCCAGCAGCTTCACGGCCGCGTCAAACTCGCGACGGTCGGCCAGCAACCGGCCCAACGCCGTCATCGACTGACCGCCGGCCATCGAGGCGCTCGCAATCGTCTCCTTGCGGTCGACCGACAGGGCCAGCTTGAGCTGATCCGCCGCCATCGCCTTCTGCCCGTTCCGCAACAGTGCCTCGGCCAGGGTCACGTGATACCGGGGCTCCGTGGGCTCCTCCCGCTCCTTCTGAACGCGAATCGCACGCCCCAGCAACTCGATCGCCGAATCCAACTTGCCCAGCCCCATCTCGATCTGCCCAAGCTGATAGTTGATCGCCGGCTCGTTCGGATCGAGGTCGTGCGCCTTCCGCGTGGCCTGTTCGGCCAGCGGCAGCTTGCCTTGTCGCAGGAAGACATAGCCCAACACCAGGTGGGCCGGATAAAAGTGGGGATCCGACTCGGTCACCTGCTCGATGTTTCGCATCGCCTGGTCGAGCTGCCCGTTCTTGATCAGCTCTTCGCTCCGGGTGACAACATCGATCGATTTTCGGCGCACCTCCTGCTCGCGCTGAAGCCGGGCCAGGTCCACCACCGGTTTTCCGGGATCGGCCAACCATCGGACGATCAGGAACGACACCACCGCCACAATAACGAAAACGACCCCGCCCATCAGTTGCTTGCGGGTCAAACCCTTCTGTGAAGTCGACGGCGACGCCGCCAAAGCCGCTTTTCGTGTCTTGCCGGCCATACGATCTCTCGGATCAGTCGAACAAACCCCGAACCTCGCCGTCGTCGGTCACGTCGATGTCCATCGCCCGCGGACGACGCGCCAGGGCCGACATCGGCTGCACCGCGCCCAGCCGGACAACCAGATAGCCCGCACCCGCACACACCCGCACATCCTCGACGGGCAGGATGAAATCATACGGCCTGCCCAGAAGCTGCGGCGAGTGCGACAGCGAATAGACCGTCTTGGCCATGCACACCGACAGCTCGCTCCAGCCGAGCTGCGTGTAGCGCTCGACAGCCGCCGCCGCCTTGGGTGAATAATTCACCCGGCCGGCGTTGTACAGCGTCGTGGCGATCGTCTCGATCTTCTTGGCGATCGGCCAGGTATTGTCATAAAGGAAACTGAACCGGGACGCCTTCGCCTCGCACGCGGCCATCACCGCCCGCGCGACATCCATCGTCGCCTCGACCCCCGTCTCACGATGGCTCGAAACGATCGTCGACACCGCGCCGCTCGAGTTGGAGATGCCCTCCAGACACTGCAACTCCTCCGCCGTGTCCGTATCGGTTCGGTGAATCACGACGATACAGGGCAGCCCGAAATAGCGAACGTTCTCGAGATGCTTGGCGAGGTTGGCCGCACCCTCCTTGATCGACGGCACGCTCGGCTCGGCCATCTTCGGATCGTTATAGCCCCGGTACCGCCCGCTCTGAAACTTCACACCCCGCGTCGTGGCAATCAGAACCGCCACCCCCGGCGTCAGACCGCTGGCCCGGCACTTGATGTCGCAGAACTTCTCGAGCCCCAGCTCGGCCCCACCCAGCGAAACCGTCACCACATAGTCACAACACTTCAACGCGATCCGATCGGCCACAATACTCGATCCGCCGTGGCTGAAGTCGATCGACGTCGCTCCGTGGACGAAAACAGGCGTGCCGTTCAGCGTCTGCATGAGGTTCGGACGAAACGCGTCGCGAAGCAGGGCCGTCATCGCCCCCGCCGCCCGCATCGACTCCGCCGCCACCGGCAACTCGTGCTGGTTGTAACCCACCACCATCTGCCCCAGACGCCGGCGCAGATCCTTCAACGAACCGGCCAGAGTGAACGACGCCATCACCTCGCTGCTGGGCGGTGAATCGAACCCGCTCTCCCGAGGCACGCCGCCGCCGCCAAGCCCTACCACCGCCTGCCGCAACGCCGTGTCCGCCACCTCCTGGCATCGACGCAATGTGATCCGCCGAGGGTCGAGCCCATCCGGACCCGACCGAACCAGCGCCACATCCACCAGCGAACTCATCAGAGCATGCGCCGCCGCCACCGCGTACAAATCGCCCGTCAGCCCCAACGCAAATTGCTCGCGGGGAACCACCTGGCATTGCCCGCTCCCCGCCCGAATCGGACCCCCCGTCAGCACCCACGCCAGCGACGGCTGCTGAAGGCAACACGCCGACTTCTTGCCCATCTTCGCCAAAGCATCCGAAAGCGCGATCGCCGTGACCGTCGGATCCTCCCAGCCGGGCATCGGCGTCATCGACGTCACATGGACATAGTGACCGTTGCTGCCGTTGGCCAGCCGGTCCAGTACGCCCAATGACACCTTGGCCACGTGCGAACCGTAGGTCTCCAGTTCGTTCGCCTGAAGGCCGATTCCCGAGGCCACCTCGCCGATCGGACGCAAACGGGCACCCCGGGCAATCTGCTCGTCGGCG
Organism: uncultured Planctomycetales bacterium; assembly: GCA_964446835.1. Classification (GTDB taxonomy): domain Bacteria; phylum Planctomycetota; class Phycisphaerae; order UBA1845; family JAFGLZ01; genus CAYUQT01. Next base: position 64,588 of record CAYUQT010000055.1, read on the forward strand.
TGAATCGTCTTGACGGTTGAACCCGCTGTGGAAGAGCTGGACATCGCTGGAGAAACTCCTTACTTGCTGCTCGCCCGAGTCGTCGCCGCAGGCGCGGGCACAGACGCAGGAACCGCTGCCGAACGCGCGGTCGCCGGAGCACTCGCCGGTTTCGCAGGCGCCGGTACGACCGCCGGAGCACTCGCCGGCTTCGCAGGCGCCGGCACGATCGCCGGAGCACTCGCCGGTTTCGCAGGCCGCGGCAGACTCGCCGGCTGAGACGCCGCCGCCGGCGCCGTCAGCAGAACGGCATGCACCCGCCAGCGATTCGACTCGCGAATCAGCCCGATGATGATCTGGGCGCCGAAGGCATCCCTCGTCGCCTGCAGCCGAACCGTCGCCTGGGTCGCGTTCTCGGCCGTTGGGCCCACCGTCTCCAACCACGTCGACCGCTTCTCAAGGTCGTACGCGTCGGCATAGAAGGTCAGCATCCGGCTCCACGACAGAACCTTGTTCAAAATGAACCGCTCGGGCCCCATGTCCTCGTTCATCGGGTAACCAAGCTGCTGTCCCCGCTGCAGAATCGCCCCGGGTGCGGCCGTCGCCAGTTGTATCTCCCGCGCCTGCCTCAACCCCTTGGTCTGATCCTGCCCCTTCGGTGCGTGCGCCGCATGAGCCCCCTCGCGGATGCTCCGCAAGAGCACATACGCCACGTCCCGCGGCGATGCCTTCTCGTCCAGCCGGACCCCATAGTACTCGGCCGTCACCACCTCGTACTGTCGAAGGTGCTCCAGCGGCAGCAACGGATCGCTCTGCCGGACCACCAGCTTGACCAGGAGCACCGGAATGGCCAATGCCACCGGGACCAATGCCACGACCAATATGTTCTTACCCGACATGGATCACCTTATCGAACGCACCGGCTAGGGTGGGTCCAAACCCAAGGTAGACCAGAAGTTTATGCGTAGATCGGGTTCGATGCAACCGCGCACCACCCCAAGACTCAACGTTGCTCCACCGGACGTCGGCTTGTGAGACCTCTGCGCCTGGACTATAGTAGTCATAGGTCCCCCCGGCCCGTGGTCTCCACAAACGACCGCGAGCCTCCAATGGGACCCACGAGGACGTACGAATGGCCCAAATTGTGGAAAACCCCTCCGCAGCCCTTGCGGGGCTTTCAGCCCGGATCGTTGCCGTCCGGGACTCCCTTTGACTTGTCCGCCAAAGCGAATCGACTGACTCAACTTATGGAACGAATGCAGTCGCCCACGTTCTGGGACGATCGCTCCCTGGCCGAGGACACCGTCAAGGAACTCAAGTCGATCAAGGCCCTCGTCGAACCCATCGAGGCCTTCACGCGCCAACTCGACGATGCCCAGGTCCTCCTGGAACTGGCCGAAGAGGAGAAGGACGAGTCGGCGCTCAGCGAAGTGTCCGGATCGATCGCATCCCTCGAACAGAAGCTCGGACGAATCGAGCTGATCACGCTGCTCTCGGGCCCGAACGACAACAAGGACTGCTACTTCAAGATCGCCGCCGGTGCCGGCGGAACCGAAAGCTGCGACTGGGCCGAAATGCTCTTCCGAATGTACCTCCGCTACTTCGAGCGGACGGGCTTCACCGCCGAGGAACTCAGCCGAAAGGACGGCGAAGAGGCCGGCATCCAGTCCGTCGACCTCCTGATTCGCGGGCCCTATGCCTACGGATACCTCTCCTGCGAAACGGGCGTCCATCGCCTCATACGGCTCAGCCCGTACGATTCGGCCCACCGACGGCACACCAGCTTCGCCGCCGTCGACGTCATGCCCGAAGAAGAGGAGATCGTCATCGAGATCGACTGGGACAAGGACGTCCGTGAGGACACCTTCCGGGCCGGCGGCGCCGGTGGCCAGCACGTCAACAAGACCAGCTCGGCCATCCGGCTCACGCACCTGCCCACCAACATCGTCGTTCAGTGCCAGAACGAACGGTCGCAGCACAAGAATCGCGCGATGGCCCGAAAGATGCTCGCCTCGCGCCTCATGCGCGTCCAGGAAAAGAAACGAGACGCCGAAATCTCCGCCCTCTACGACGAAAAGGGCGATATCGCTTTCGGCAGCCAGATCCGCACCTACTGGCTCCACCCCTCCCAGCGGGTCAAGGACACCCGCACCGGCGTCGAGCTCCCCAGCGCCGATCTCGTCCTGGATGGCGACATCCAGTCCCTGATCGACGCCGAACTCCGCCGCCGCGTCTCACTGCGAAAGTCCTAGCGCCTCTATCCCACGAATGCCGATGGGAGGCTGCGCCGTCAGGCGGCAAGTCCCACATGTCCGCGAACGCTCAAGAGTTCTTCGCAGGTAGATTCGTCGGTGCCGAGTCCTCGCTGGCAGGTGATTCGCCGTAGCAGAAAACATCCTCAATCCCCACACCGAAAACGCGGGCAATCTGAAACGCCAGCATCAACGACGGGGCGTACTTGCCGGCCTCAATGGCGAGAATCGTCTGGCGAGTCACACCCGCACGGTTGGCCAGCTCCTGCTGCGTCATCTCGCCATGATCGAAACGCAGCCGCCTGATCCGGTTCTTCAGCTCAGGCTTCGCCACGGACTTCCTCCCGGCCATACAGAACAAGCACGATCACAGATCGAGCTGCAAAGGCAACCACCATTCCGCCAAAACACAACGTGGGCAGTACGTTGATGCTGATCTCCATCCTCGCCTGACGCATGCATATGAACCAGACAATCAAACACGCGGCAATGAAGTACTGGTAGGAAATCATCGCGCCGCCCAGCGCGGCCTTCTGTGCGATCATCTGGTCACGCTCATCCACAACCACCTCTCCAGGTGCTGCTCGGTCTCGAAATAGCAGCGGGGTCAATCCGGCCAGGCCGAAGATCGAAAACGCCGCTGTCGCCGGTATCAAGCCTATCTTCGGTATGAGCACCACGAAGCCCACCAAAGCAATCACAGCGACTGCAACAGTGAACCACGCCCGTTTCTGCTCCGCTCGCATCGCTTTCCTCCATATCTGCAGCGAACTCAGATGTAATCTTCCTATGACATAATGTACGCCATGCTTTCTATGATGTCAAGTATACTTTACATTGGCCGGTGATGCGCCTGCCATGTTCGCCTGTCCCATGCCGACTCGCCAAACGGGTATACTCTCCACTCAGGTCGCTATATTCCAGGAGACCGTTCCCATGCCCGAACCGACCGTCGAAATCGTCAAGGACCTCTCTGAGGTCTGCGACGTCCTGGCCGATGCGTTCTCCGTCGATCGCGCCGTTCATGAGGTCCTCGGGTTGGAGCGATGGCACATCCGTTCCATCTATGACATGTTCGTACCGCTGCTGCTGGGGAATCCCGGCTCGATCGTGTTCGGCATCCGCGACGAAACGGGCCTCGTCAGCGCGGCCGTCTGTCAGGGGCCGGGGCGTCAGCCCCCGCTCTGGAAGGAAGTGATCGGCGGCCTGCCGCTCCTCTGGAAACTCCGATGGCGTCGGCTCCACCAATTGTTGCAGCTCGACCGGCTCTTCCGGCAGCACTCGCCGCTACGCCCCCAGCATCTTCGGCTGGCCCTGCTGGGCACACGTCCCGCGGCCTTTCGTCGTGGCTACGGCAGCACCCTCCTCCGGCGCATCGACCAGCATGCCCTCGCCTGCAAGCTGCCCCGCGTCTTTCTCGAGACCGACAGCCTCGGCCAACCCAAACAGCTCTACCGGCGCCACGGCTACGAAACCGTCCAGCAGTTCGACACCTTCGCCGGAGCCGTCGATATCATGGTCAAGACGCTCTGAAATGAAGGAACCCTTCGCGCAAACCCCCGGCATCAAGCCACCGGACGCCGAATCCGACGGCCACACCCATCATCCCGCAAGCATCCCGTCAACTAGGGATGGTTGTGCTTGTGAACGTGCTCGGTCCCGCCCATCTGCCCCTGGCCGGTCATCTTCGCCTTGACGGCCGGTGTCAGGTCGATGCCCAGCTCCGCCAGTTGTGCCGAGGCCACCTCGGCCGGCGCCTCTGTCAACGGGCAGACCGCCCGCTGTGTCTTGGGGAACGCAATCACATCGCGAATCGAGTCGAGCCCCAGCAGCAGCATGACCAGACGGTCGAGTCCCCAGGCGATGCCGCCGTGCGGCGGGGCCCCGAACTTCAGGGCGCTCAACAGGTGCTCGAACTTGGCGTGCGCCTCCTCCTCGCCGATGCCCAGAACCGAAAAGACCCGCTTCTGAACGTCGTTCCGGTGAATACGAATGCTGCCGCCGCCGATCTCGACGCCGTTCAACACGATATCGTACGCCTTCGCGCGAACCGATCCGGGATCGCTCTCCAGACGGTCGATGTCCTCATCGCGCGGCGCCGTAAACGGGTGGTGCATGCTGTACCACCGCTTGTCGTCCTCGCTGTACTCCAACAACGGAAACTCGACGACCCAGACGAAGCTGAACGTGTCCTTCGGAATCAGGTTCCGCCGCTCGGCCAGAACCCCGCGGAGCCACGACAGGTGCTTGCACACGTTGGCCACCGTGCCCGCTGCGAAGAAGATCGCATCCCCGGGCTGGGCCTTCGTGGCCGCTACCAGTTCGGCCGGCACATCCCCTTCGAAGAACTTGGCGATGCCGGTCTGCAAAACGATCTTGCCGCCCTCGGAGACCACCTTCACCAGCGGCAGCCCGCCCGCCCCGATGCCCTTGATCTCTTCGGTGAGCCCGTCGGTTTCCTTTCGGGTCATCTCGCCGCCCTTCGGGCAGACGAGACACCGGACCACGCCGCCGTCGGCGATCGCCGTCTTGAAGACGTTGAAACTGCTCTTGCCGGCGATCGATGTGATGTCGATCAGCTTCATACCATACCGCGTGTCGGGCCGATCCGTGCCGTAGTCGCGCATCGACTCGGCATACGTGATCCGCGGCATGGGCAGCGGAATATCGATCCCGAACACCGTCTTCATCACGTGCGCCAGACCGCCCTCGGTCACGCGTATCACGTTCTCTTCCTGCACGAAGGCCATCTCGATGTCCACCTGCGTGAACTCCGGCTGGCGGTCGGCCCGAAGGTCCTCATCGCGGAAGCACCGGACGATCTGCATATACCGGTCCATGCCGCCGATCATGAAAAGCTGCTTGAAAAGCTGCGGTGATTGCGGCAGCGCGAAGAAACACCCCTGCTGAACCCGCGACGGCACCAGATAGTCCCGCGCGCCCTCCGGCGTGCTCTTCGTCAGGAACGGTGTCTCGATCTCCAGAAAGCCCTGCGCGTCGAAGTAGTCGCGCACCGCCTTGCTGATCCGGTGACGCACCCGCAGCGCCCGCTGCATCGGACGCCGGCGCAGGTCCAGGAACCGATATCGAAGCCGAATGTCCTCGCCCACCTCGATGTGGTCGGCGATCTCGAAAATCGGCGTCTCACTCTTGTTCAGAATGTCGATCTCGCGACCGTTTACCTCGATCTCGCCCGTCGGCAGCTTCGGGTTGACGTTCTCACCTCGCGTGGCCACGTCGCCACGGACGGCCACACAGTCCTCGGCCCGCAGCGTCCGCGCAATCTGGTGCGCCGACGGGTCGGTCTGCGGATTGAACTTGATCTGCGTCACACCTTCATGATCGCGCAGATCGATGAAAACCATTCCGCCGTGATCGCGATAGCTGTGCACCCAACCCGTCAGAACAACCTGCCCACCTACATCCGACCCGCGAAGCTGACCGCACGTATGTGTCCGCTGATGGTAAGGAACCGTCACCTGAATCTCCTTGTGAAACACCACAAACCCGTCATTCTGGCATATTTACGGGCCCAGCGTCAACCCAATTCGTCCCCGCCCAGCCCCGATCCAGACGAAGCCGTATCGCACAACCCAATTCAGGCCAGGCCGAAGGCCTGCGCCACTCCCCTCCGAGCTGGACCGTCCCCGGCTCGTTCTTCTATTCATCTCCGCCCTGCCCGGCCGGAGAGCCTGAAAATGAAGGTTGCCTGGAGCTTGGTGCCCCGTTTCTTGCACCGAAGACCGTGGATGCCGGGACTTATGTAGAACAACAAGTCGTCTCGATCCGGATAGCCGGGCGAAGCCCGGCCACTCGCCCCGACGGGGCGAAGGACTGTAGCCGCGGGCGGAGCGCAGCGGAGCCCGTGGTAAACGATTACTCCTCAACACAACCGCCCCAGCGGGGCGGAGGAGAACGTCCGTCGATCCGCCTCGCCGCGACAATCCGTCCCGCCATGATGGCGACGTGACACCCCTGGGCGTCGATTTCGCACGGCAGGGGCAACCTCTCCGTCGCCGTTCCCTTCGTCCCGTAGGGACGGTCTGAAAATAGCCCAGCGTTTCCAACGCTGGGAAAACGCCCGCACAAGCCTCAGTGCCGTAGGCACGACAGAATCCCTCCGCACCGTTCCAACGCCTCCCAAACGATTCCTGCTCCGCGTCTCCTCGCCGTCCTGACAGAACGAAGCAACGGGAGGACGAGCGTACTCGCGAGCCGCGATCCCTCATACCCCCGAACCCAACCGTTCACCACCTTAGTCCCTGCGATGCTCGGGCGCCGCTGCATCATCTCTGCCCCGTTCACGGGGCTCCCCCGGCCACGCCGGGCTATTAGGCCGGTCCTTTCCAGGGCCGGTTGCCCGACCCGCCGATTGTTCCTCTCTCTCTCTCTCTCTCTCTCTCCGCAACCAGCAGCCCGTTTTCAACGGGCTTCCCCGCTTCAGCTCGCACAGACACCTCCCCAAACGTCATCGCCGGTCGCCCGCCCCTTTCTCACCTATGGACCAATAGAGACCTTTCACAGAAGGAGCAAACAAT
>CAYUQT010000056.1:0-62781 GCA_964446835.1 uncultured Planctomycetales bacterium
TGCAGCAACTCGAAGAACTTCTACTCAAGTCAACTTTGCCGACCTAGAAAAAAAGAGACGCCGCCATCGGAAGGCGGCGTCTCTCGGAATTCCTTGACCGGGTGGTTAGACCCGACGGACGTTGACCGCTTTGGGCCCTTTGTTGCCCTGCGTGGTCTCGAACTCCACGTCCTGCCCCTCGGCCAGAGTCTTGAAGCCGTCTCCCTGGATGTCACTGTAGTGAACAAACACGTCCGATCCGTTCTCCACTGCGATGAATCCGTACCCCTTCGCCTCGTTGAACCACTTCACCTTACCTGTAGCCATACTGAGGCTCCTCCTCGAAACGGCAGTTGTAGATTCGCAAACGATGTACATCCAGGTGGACATAATAGATGTGTGTGTTGCAGCGAAGTGCAAAGAACAGTTGATTGAGAACGACCACAGCTCATACCTGGCGTAACCGGCAAACGGACCCGACTGCCTTACAGGCCCCACCGACGAGTTGAGAAACGCTTCCTCTTACACCCCGTCGGTCCTACTCAATAAAGTCATATTAATCGCAAATTAAAACGTGTCAAGCACATACATCAAGGATTCGATCGACTTTCGGATTGGGATGGATTCAGGGGTCGGCTGGGGGGCAGGGGGAAGGTCGCGAGAGGGTCTCTGTGGCGTGGTTTCGGAGTGCCGGATCCGAGGGGTTGGATGTCGGGTGCAGGGGTTCTGGGCGAACGCGTGGAGACAAACAGAGAGCCGTTGCTGCGATGGCAAGCATGCCGAGTGCGATGAGGAGTTCGCGGGTGGCAGTGCCGTGGTATCCGGAGCCAAAGCATCCGCAGTCGACCTTCAGCCCGCGGACGAGGGCGGCGGTGTTGGCGATCATGAACGAGGCACACAGTAGCATGGAGGTGATCAGGCTGTGTCGCTGCCAGATTCCGAGGATCAGAGCGATACCGGTGGTGAGTTCGAGCCATGGCATGTACATGGCCATGGGGAGAACGAGGGACTCGGGTACCATTCGGTAGGTACGGATGCTTTTGGCGAAGCTGTTGGGATGCATGATTTTGGCCGAACCGAGGCGCGTGCCGGGCAGGCCGACGGAGGCAACGATCAGGATGCCGCCGAGCGACCATCGCAGGACTCTGTTGCCCCATCGTCTTGCGATGTTCTTCATGGTGTGGCCCCTGTGCGGACGGGCAGGCCGGCCTCCTGCCAGGTCTGGAAACTGCCGCGAAAGAGGCGGACGTTCATGTAGCCGAGGAGGCGAGTCATGATGTCGAAGAGCCTGGAACTGTCGGAGCAGTCTTTGCTTCCGCAATAGACGACGATGTCCGTCATCGTGTCAATCTGAGAGGTGAGAATCGTGACGTCCTTCTCGACGGCTTCGACATGGAAGTTTCGGGCCCCCGGGATGTGGGCTTCACGGTATTCGTCGGGGTGTCGGGCGTCGATGATCACCGTGCGTTGTTCGACGACGACCCGCTGGAAGTCATCGAGCGAGATGCTGGCCCGGTCGGCCACGGCGTCATTGCTGACGGCGGATTGTGTGGCGGGGGGCACGAAATGGGTGGCGGTCCGGGTGGAGCGGTTGGCCAATGCATAGTGGGCGGCGGCGCACGCGGCCGGCACGACCAGGAGGATACCGAGTCGGACGAAGGAGATGATGGTGGTTCGGGTGTCGCGAATCATCTCATTTCACGGGGATCTTCTGGATCGTCTGAGGCGTTCGATTGCTGAGCATGCCCGCTCGGGCAATGCGGCGTGTGATTCGTGGATACTCCTTGTGGTCGGTTCGGATGACGATCACCTCACCTTCGGGGCTGAGTTCTGTGGTGGTCGGGACAGTGACGTAGACGTAGGTTATCCGCCCTTCCTGTCCGGGCAGTGACTCGATCTTGTGTGTGATGGTTGTATTGCTCAACTCGACGCCCACAACATTGACCTTGTCGGCCGTATTGGATCGGACGATGAACCGGGCTACTGAGGGGGCGGTGGACAGGCCTGCGGGGGGCAGGGTGAGGACAGGGTCGGGAATGACGGAGACCGAGGGAGGCGGCGCGGCGATCGTGTAGGATTGGATCGGCAGCTTGATCGTCTTCATCTGTGGGTGCGTGGTTTGGAGTACGACTTCGCCCTGGAGTTGTCCGAGGGGGAAGGGGGGCTCGGCGGTGCCGGTGACAACGAAGCTCTTGCCGTTATCCCGAGATTCTATCTTCAGTTTGACGTTTGACAGTGAAGACTTCAGAGATCGGACTTCCACGGGGCCGCCGTCGACGACCTGAAGGATGACTTGGCAAGAGCCACCCTTCTGCATGGTGAGGTCTTTGAACAGGAGCGAAGAGGGCGTGACGGTGATGGGAGGTTTGAGCTCGCCGTAAACTTGGAACGAGAGTCGCGGCACGGCGGGCGAGCGGGTGGAGACGTGGAGATTGGCGCGGTTTACGCCCCATTCGTAGGGGGGACGGGCGGTGATTTCAAGTTCGTACTCACGATTTTCGCGGACCTGCTTGAGGGCGGGCGAGAATCGCCAGTTGGTGCAACCGAAGTCGGCAATATCGAAGGGGGTATCATCGGCCGAGACAATGCGAAAGGTCGTCTTGTACTCTTTGGCCGGATCGAATTGCCCGAGGAAGATGGTGGGCGACGGTCGGACCTCGATCGGGGGGGGCGGACGGCCAAAGAAATCAATAACGAACTCGGGGCGCTTCTCGATGCCCGTTTTGATCGTCAGCCGACCGCGAAACATGCTGTCGGGGTAAGGTGGGTTGGCTGTCAGGGCGATTTTGAACTGCTTGCCTTTTTCGATTTCGGTGAGCTTGGCGGTCACGTTGGAGGCCGAACTGGTGACCTCTCCGGGGATCATCGGTTCGGCCAGATTATTGGCCAGGGTGAACTCCATCACGGAGGGGGTCTTGCGATTGAGGTTCTCGAAGTAGGCCGTTGGGGGGGTGAGGGCAAAGGCTCTCATGACCTCGCCAGACAGCGTCAGGGGTACGTTGGGTGCTCGGAGATCATCGGTTTCGACGTAGACGGCCTTGGTAACCTTTCCGTTGATGCCACGGGTCGAGAACTTGACGCCGATTTCGGTGGAAGCTCCCGGCGCGAGTGTCTGGGGCTGGCTGTTGACGGTTGTGCAACCGCACGTTGTGCGGACGCGTTTGATCTGGATCGGGGTTGAACCGGTGTTGGTGACTTTGAAATTGTGTTCGATCGTCAGATCGTCGAGGACCTTGCCAAAGTCGTAGACGGGCTGGTCGGCCTTGAGCTTGGAGGCCGGCTGGGATTGCGGCGCCGACTGGGGCTGGGGACCTGGAAGCAGCGGGCTGGTCGCCGATTGCGGCTGCCCCATCGTCAGCGGCGTCGTTTCTCCGAGGGCGAGAAGGATCAGGACGAGACCAAGGGTGGGTCGCATGTTGCCTCCGTTGTTCAGGGGTCTCCGGGGTTACGACCCCGGTATGATACTGAAAGATTCCAATGTACAGCCCGGATCGTTCAAATCAAGGTGATCTGGCGCCAAAGGTCTGCGGAGTCAGGGACAGGCGCCCTTCAAGAACAAAGCCGGCGTGCACATTGGGTCGGTCCCCTCCTATCGAGCAGGGGGCCGGGTCAGTGCGCAGCCGGCTTTGGTTCAGGGGCTTGCGAGCCAGATCTCTAGCTCAGGACCACCGCCTCGATGCCCAACGCCTCACACGCAGCGGTCAGGGCAGCGATGTGATTGCCGATGACCGCATGAATGTGATTGGCATTGTAATTGTCCCGCAGGGTCTTGAGCGGGATGTCGAACTTCGAGAACGCATGGGGCCATTCATAGCTGGTTTGACGGGCCAAAGCCTCCTCGGTTCTCCTGGGCAGCCTGGCGAACGATCCCGTGAACAGGTGCATGACGAAGCGCCCGGCGTTTCGTGTGATGCGGCCGAAGGTGACGACATCGGCCGGCTTGGCATAGAACTGGACGCTGCCACCACCGGCCCGGAAGTAGAAGTCACTGGCCGGGAAGATCTGGCACTCCCTCCAGTTCCTTCGGAAGTCCGCGGATCGCTGGGCGAACCAGGGGGCGTGCTGACCGCTGTTGACGAGGTCGTAGAGACCGTACCTTTCGTGATAGTGCCGCAGATCGGCGAAGAGCGCCGGCGTGCCGGTCAGCAAGTGCATGAGGTGCATGGTGAGGGCGCCGTTGCTGTCGCATTCGGTGGCACAGACGATGGGCTTCTTGGTGGGCTGTTCCCAGTCGGCGGTGTCGTTCAGGATGGCCTCCTGCACATCTCCGATGCACAGGTCGGGGTATTCGGTCATGTCGAGCTGGCCGGTCAGACCACAGAAGTCGATGCCTTCGACTTTGCAGAAGTCTTTCATGGCCAGGTACATTCGGACCTGCCGGGCGAGGGTTCCGTCGATTCCGGGGGTGAGCTTTCGCGTGTCGTAGTGAATCTTGCCGCAGTACTTATTGAGCCATTTGAGGCCCGCCTCGACGCGGTCGGTCTTGATCCGCTTGGCATTTTCCCAGAGGGTCAACTGGCTGCGGTGATAGACGTGGATGCCGAACTGTTCCATCCATTGGGAGGGATCAACGTGGCCTGTGTACATGCCCATGCTGGGACCGTCGAACTCACCGTACCGCTGTCCGTTGAGCTTGAGGGCGGCGTGGACACCCTTGTTTCGTTCATCGGGGTCGTGTTGCTCGAGGAAGAGGGTCACTTCGGCCTGGACCTTCTTGTCGGCGATGTCGCCCAGGATACGACCGAAGGGACGTCCGATTTCGGCCAAAGCACCTGCCGATGCGAAAAAGGCCACCCATCCCGGATAGGCCGGGTTGATGTTGCCCAACTGGAGTATGGGGGCGTCAATCAGGTTGGCCAGTTGTGCGGTGAGGTCGGGGTAGCTCCACACGCAGAAGTTGAAGACGGCAATGTCGATGTCTGCTTTGTTGAATCGCTCGGCGGCCTGATGCGCCGTGGCGTAGTTCCAGACCACCTTGGGGGCCTGTACGACAGTGTGTTTCCTGGATTTCAGCCACTTGGCAATACGGTCTTCGAATCCTTTGCAGGACTTGTCCGTCAACTTCGCCACACGCTCGCGACCGTCCGTGAAGGACACAATGCCGATCTTCATGAGTGAAGTCTCCTTCTTCGATGAGCTGGGACTCGTGATCTGATGCGCCTATGAGCCATCATTGGGGGCCATTCAATCCTTCCGCCTGACCGTTGTCAACTGTGGGGCGTTGAGGATGCGTCGTTGCTGGAGACGCCAATAGGTGTCCGTGGAGGTTCTTGGGAGAGGGGCTCGGTGCCCTGACGTTCCTCTTGACCCGATCTGGATTATCGGATCCATCGGAGGCTGAAAGGCGTCGGTGTGATCTTGCTTCGGATCGACGGAGACGTACGTAAACTGAAGGTGCATAAACTAAAGTATGTATGCCATCACAAGAAAGTCGGGCGTGATGCGTCCGCAATGGGCATTGTGGGCCAGAAGCCCCATTTCGTTTGGGTCGATTAGTCATATACAATGATTGCTGACAGCGAGATGGCTGTTAGCTCGCCCTATCATCGCCGGGTCGTTCGACTTGCAGTCGGGTGCCTCTTTCGCGTCGTTTGCTCTGAGAGTGCAGTTCGCGCGAAGGAACGGCTGTCGCACGAGGTCGTCACATGAGCTCAATGCCGAAGCACTTCCTGTTGGTTGAAGATGACCGCATGCATGCAGAGCTGATCACGCTGGCGGTGATGTACTGTCAGGGGACGACAACGATCGACTGTGTATCGGATGGTCATGAGGCGCTGGCCTATCTACGGCAAGAAGGATGCTACAGTGGGCGACCGCGCCCGGACGTTATCCTGTTGGACCTGTACCTGCCCAAAATGAACGGGCACGACGTGCTTCAAGCCATCAAAGAGGACCCCGAGTTGGAGGACATACCGGTTGTGGTACTGTCCTCTTCCAACGAGAAGGCCGACGTGGAGAAGGCCTACCGTTTGCGAGCTAACAGTTTCCTGGTCAAGCCGACCCGTCTGACGGATTTCTGCAAGATGGTTGATACACTGCGGGTCTACTGGTCACAATACAATCAGGTCAGTCTCGGCGTGTGACTCGCAGCGGTGTTCTCTCCAGGGGTCTGTAAGAAACTACTGTCTCTTCCGAGTACATCAGCCTTTCCACAATGACTCCGTCTCAGGTTCGAGGCCGGCCACATTCCGGGTGGTGTGACTCTGGCCGCCATGTCTGCACCGGACTTCTTCTGACCTGCTCTGTCGAGGTCCCATTGCGCTCTCAGTGTTGCGTCGAAATGCTCGGCCGATGTGGGATTGTCGGTCGACAACAGCCCGACCCATGGAACGAGAAGGCTAATAGTTTGCCCTGGAGTTCCGGTCTGGATACCGTAAACGTGTTTCTGATTGGTCCGGACGGCAGGATTATTTGAAGCGGGCTGGCGGTCGGGCAGATCAATGAGGCGGTCGAGAAGGCTCCAGGGGTTCGAGCACGCGGCCGGAGGAGAAGGAGTCGCAGCAGGAGTGATCGGATGATGTCGGTGATCGGGTGTGCGATGTTGGGTCTGGTGGTCGGTGCGACGGCCACGGGGTTTGACCCTCGGGAACGTGTTTCGGCCTGCGTGCTGTGGCTGGATGGCTGCGATGTAGACGGTGACGGGAAGGCCGATACGATTGGCGATCAGGCGCCGGTTTCGACGTGGAGCGACAAGTCGGGGCAGGGCCACCATGCCACGCAGACGGCGGCGGGACAGCAGCCCGTCTGCGCGAAAGCCGCATCGGTGGGCAGGCCGACGGTACGCTTCTCGGGCGGGCAGTTCATGCTCAACCCGTTTGTCTACAACTGGTCAGAGGACTGGACCGTTGTAGTAGTCGCCTCGCTGAGCAGCCAGACGAAAGACAACTGGCGGGGCATCATCGGCAATCGATTCGGTCCCGGAGCGGCGAACTGGTGGACGTTGGGGACGAAATCGGATGGGACGCTCTACCTCGAGACGGCTGCCGGGCTGGGGGTGTTCACGAATCACCCATTGAAGGGGGCGGGGCCTGCGATGTATTCGGTCGTTCGCCAGGCGGGGGGCATGCGGCTGTACAAGGACGGGTTGTGTCTCGGCCAGGCCCCAGCGCCGAACGTGGGGGGACGTCAGAACGAGCTTCGAATCGGGATGTGGTTTGGGGCGGATCAGGGCTGGCAGGGCGACATCGCCGAGGTGCTGCTGTACAACCGGGCCCTGAGCGATACCGAACGCAAAGGGGTCGAGGTCTATCTGTGGTCGAAGTGGTCGGAACTGCGGAAGTCGTTGATCTCACAGGCAGGTCGAACGGCGTGCGAGCGCCAGGGATCGCTCGATCGGGATCAGGTTCCGGCGGGCGACACCCGCTGGAGCGAGTTGTACGATCTAGCGGTGCAGGGGCGGGATCGGATCGCCGAGGCTCGCCGAAAGTTGGACCTGGTGAACCTGGATGCCCTGCGACGGGCGATTCGTGATCTGTCGGCAACGCACGCTGAGCGTTATGCGAAGGGAAAGGAATATCTGGCACGGGCGGACGACTGGTCGCGGCTTCTTCCGGGTATGCGCGAGGCGATCGGAAAGGGCGAGCCCGAGGTGTTTCGGCAGGTGGACGACCTCCTGGCGTTTCAGCGGGAGGCGCTTCTGACGAACCCGCTGCTGGACTTTGATCAGCTGTTGTTGGTTCGCCGGCGGGTGGTTCCGAATCAGAAGTCTCATGGGGGGCACGTTGACGATCCGTATGGCCTGCCGCAGAACTGGCAGAGCAATTCCAGCATACGCACGGACGTGTGGGACAATGACATCGCCCTACTGTCGCCAGTGGGGACAGGCGGAAAGCTCAAGACGCTCTACAAGTCGGACGGCAACAAGTTCGTCGGCGATGTCGATCTGCACTTCGACGGGGATCGGATGCTATTCTCGTCGATCGGCTCGCACGGGCGGTGGCACGTCTTCGAGATCAGTGCCGACGGCAGCGGGCTACGGCAGGTCACGCCGACGGACGATGCGGACGTGAACTACTACGATGCCTGCTATCTGCCCGACGATCGGATTCTGTTCACGTCAACGGCTTCGATGATTGCGGTGCCGTGCGTGAACGGATCGAGCCTGGTGGCGAACCTGTATCGCTCGGATGCGGACGGACGGAACATCCGGCAGATCTGTTTTGATCAGGAGCACGACTGGTGTCCGACGGTGCTGAACAACGGCCGTGTTCTGTACACGCGATGGGAGTACACGGATACGCCGCATTCCCATACTCGGCTGATGTTTCACATGAACCCGGACGGTACGGGGCAGATGGAGTACTACGGCAGCAATTCGTACTGGCCGAACTCGATCTTCTACGCCAGACCCATTCCGGGGCACCCTTCAAAGGTGATTGCGGTGATCAGCGGGCATCATGGGGTGCGGCGCATGGGTGAGCTGGTGCTGTTCGACCCGGCGCTTGGCCGGAACGAAGCGAATGGGGCGGTTCAACGAATCCCGGGATACGGCAAGAAGGTCGAGCCGCTGATCGAGGACAACCTGGTGGACGGGTCGTGGCCGAAGTTCCTGCATCCGTATCCGCTGAGCGACAAGTACTTCCTGGTGGCGGCGCAACCGACGGCGGATTCGTTGTGGGGCATATACCTGGTGGATGTCTTCGACAACATGGTCTTGTTGCGGGAAGAGCCGGGATACGGATTGCTGGAACCGGTGCCGTTTCGTCGGACGGTCCGGCCGCCGGTCATTCCGGATCGGGTGAAGCTGGGTCAGAAGGACGCGACGGTCTATCTGGTCGACGTGTATGCGGGGGAGGGGCTGAAGGGGATTCCGCGCGGGACGGTCAAGAGTCTACGGTTGTTCACGTACACGTACCTGTACCCGAACATGGGGGGCCCCCAGGGCGTGGTGGGCATGAATGGCCCTTGGGATATCAAGCGGATCATCGGCACGGTTCCGGTACGGGAGGACGGTTCGGCGGCGTTCAAGGTGCCGGCGAACACACCGATTTCTGTGCAGCCGCTGGACGCCGAGGGCAAGGCGCTTCAGTTGATGCGTAGCTGGTTCACTGCGATGCCCGGCGAGGTGGTGTCGTGCGCGGGCTGTCACGAGCGTCAGAACACGAGCTGGTCGGTGAAGCGCACGGTGGTGGCGACGGAGCGGGCCAGCGAGGTGACGCCCTGGCACGGTCCGACGCGGGGCTTCAATTTCGCCAGAGAAGTGCAGCCGGTATTGGACAAGTACTGTGTCGGGTGCCATGACGGGGGGGCCGGTTCGGCGGGAGCTGCGAAGCCGGACCTTCGCGGGACGAAGCGGATTACGGACTACGCAAGCATCTATCACAATGGTGGGCGGGACGCGGGGCTGTTCACGGTGGCGTACGCCGAGCTACACCGGTTTGTCCGGAGGCCTGGGTTGGAGAGCGACTACCATCTGCTCGTGCCGATGGAGTATCACGCAGATACGACGGAATTGGTTCAGATGCTGGCGAAGGGGCACCACAACGTCCGCCTGGATGGCGAGGCGTGGGACCGCCTCATCACCTGGATCGACCTGAACGCACCCTATCACGGAACCTGGACGGAGATTGCGGGCGAGGCCCGGGTGAAGCCTTACGCACAGCGCCGTCGCGAGCTGGCCAAGCGGTATGCGGATGTGGACGACGATCCGGAGTTCATACCGGCGGTTGCGAGGACAGTCATCACGCCGGTAATGCCTCCGCCGGAAAGCGGGGCTGCGGTTCCGACGGTTGCCTGTCCTGGATGGCCCTTCAGCGCCGGCGAGGCACGCCAGAGGCAGATCGCTCAGGGGAAATACGAGGAGGGTATCGATCTGGGAGACGGGATCAGGTTGGACCTGGTCCTTATCCCGCCCGGGGGATATGTGATGGGGGACCCGGCGGGGTGCCCGGACGAGCGGCCGGCGTCGCGGGTTCGCATAGATCGGGCGTTCTGGATGGGGCGTTTCGAGGTGAGCAACGCGATGTATGCCAAGTTCGATCCCCTGCACGACAGTGGGGTAGAATCTCGGCACAGTATGCAATTCGGTGTCAGGGGGTTCTACGTGAACGGACCGGGCATGCCCGTCGTGCGGGTTTCGTGGCAGCGGGCGATGGCGTTCTGCCAGTGGCTCAGCGCCCGGACGGGGCGGCGGTTCTCGCTGCCGACGGAAGCTCAGTGGGAGTACGCCTGCCGAGCGGGTGCGGGCACGCCGCTCAGCTATGGTGATCTGAATACCGACTTCTCGCGAAATGCCAACCTGGCCGACCTGATGCTTCGTGAGTACGTGTGCGATTCATATCGAAAGGATCGGGTACCGTTCCCCAATCCCGGCAAGTATGACGATTGGATCCCGAAGGATACTCGGTTCAAGGACGGGGGGTTCCTGTCGGACGGCATCGGGCGGTATCAGCCCAACGCCTGGGGTCTGTTCGACATGCACGGGAATGTGTGCGAGTGGACTCGGACCACCTATGTATCGTATCCGTACCGGCCGGACGATGGTCGAGACGGTGGGTCGGTCGAGGGGAAGAAGGTTGTTCGGGGTGGGTCATGGCGAGATCGTCCCCATCGGGCTCGCGCTGCCTTTCGGCTGGCGTATCCGTCGTATGAGCGGGTGTTCGATGTGGGGTTCCGAGTTGTCTGTGAACCGTAACGAGAGGTTGTCATGAGCGGTCTGACCCAGGACCAGAAGACGGAAGCCCTTTCGCTTCTGGCGGACCTGATCCGCATAGACAGCGCGAACCCTTCTCGCGAGGAGTCGAATCGACGTCGCAGCGAGGAACAGATCATCGGGTACCTTCAGTCCGTCTGCGAGTCTGTGGGGATGGAGGTTCGGTTGCACGAGGTGTATCCGGGTCGAGCGAACCTGATTGGGCATTGGCCGGATCAGGCGGGGCGGCACACGCTGGCGTTTCAGGCTCACGCTGACACCGTGGGCACCGGGACGATGACGATCGAACCTTTCGGGGCGGAGATTCGGGCCGGGAGGATCTGGGGTCGGGGGGCATGTGACGACAAGGGGTCGCTGGCGGCATTTCTGACGGCACTGAAGATCATGCGGCATCGCGGTCAGAAGCTGGCCGACAAGCCGTATCTGATCGTGACGGTCGGCGAGGAGACCGGCTGCGAGGGGGCGGCGGCGCTGATGGCGAGCGGGTTCCGGGTAGATGCGTGCGTGGCGGGCGAGCCGACGCGGTGCCGGCTGGTGACGGCGCATAAGGGGTCGCTCTGGTTCAAACTGATCGCCCACGGCATCCCAAGCCATACGGCGGTGCCCGAGAAGGGGCGAAACGCCATCTATGCCATGTCGAGGGCGATACGGTTCGTTGAGGAGGATTTCGCCGGTCACGTCAGCGATCGGCCGCACCCGCTGTTGGGTCTTGCGACGATGACCGTCAGCGTGATATCGGGCGGGACGGCGGTGAACATCGTTCCGGCCCGATGCGAGGCGAGCATCGACTGCCGATACCTGCCGAACCAATCGTATGTTGAGATTGCGCAGCGGCTCGAACGTGAGCTGAAGGTGGCGCTGCCCCAGGATGCCGACGCTTTGGAGGTGGGCGAGTTGGATGGCTTTCCGGCAATGGAGTCGGATCCGCACAGCCCGTTCGTTCAGAACCTGCTGGCGGGCTGTCGAGCGCAGACGGGGCAGAGCGAGCCGGAGGGGGTATACTACTTTGCGGATTCGGGCATGTTCAGCCATGCGGGGATCCCTTGTGTTCTGTTCGGGCCGGGCGATATCGCAGATGCACACAAGGCGGAGGAATCCCTGGAACTGGATCAGTACTTCCTGTCGATCGAGACCGTGCTGACGTGGCTGGGGCGCCACAGCGAGCGGTCGATACTTGAATAGCACATCGCGAGGAACGAGGCTTATGAATCGACGCGAGTTCATCAAGGCAGGGTCGGCCTGTGCGGCGACTGCGTTCTCAGGATCGTGGGGATGGGCGGCCGAGACGGGGGGAGGGGGGGGTGAGCTGAAGCCGTCCGGCACGATCGACTCGGAGTTGAAGGGCAAGCTGCTGGAGTATCTTGAGGACATCAATCGCTGGATTCTGTCCCTCGATGTGGGCAGCAATTTGCTGAAGGGCACGAAGGACACGCGTAACTCCGTGTTCATCAACGGGAATTTCGCTAGGGTCCTGCTGGCATCGTGGCGCATCACCGGCAACAAGAGGTACTTCGAGGAAGCGATGCGTTGGTGTGACAGTTTGTGTCAGCAACAGCAGTTGACGACGACGTCAAACGGTCAGGAGGGCGGTTTCTGGGCGGACTGCGGGCCGGGCGGGAACATCTACTTCGGCGATATGGGGACGGCGGCTACGGCGCTGGCGTTGGGGTGCCGATATGCGGACGGCTCGCGACGATCGGCCTGCCTGGCAGCGATGGAGCGAATGGCCCGCTTTGTGATCCACGGCAGCAAGGAGGATCCGCAGGGCAAAGGGCGTGAGGCGACTCGGACGTTTGTGATTTCCGAGGGGGCTGAGAAGGGAGCCCTGGGGTGCGGATACTATGAGGGTAAGCTCAGTACGCTTCCGTACACGATAGCGACATCGAACACGGGCACGGCGTTTCTGGCGGAGCTGTATGCCCTGACGTCGAATCCACAGTACAAGACCGTGGCGTCGGATGCCGTTCGCTGGCTGACGGGGCTGCGTACGCCCGAGGGGGACATCATCTACATCCTGCACGGCAAGAAGATCACGACCTGGCCTCTGGACACGATGTCGTACTGTACCGAGGGGTTTGTGGCCGCCGATAGACATCTGAAGGACCGTGGACTCCATGAGAAGCTGTCCAAGGACCTGGAGCCGTGTGTTCAGTGGATGCTGAAGGGACAGAAGGCTGACGGTTCGTGGGGGAAGCTCCGCAGTGCCGACCAGCAGCGGAGCCCGCGTGCGGTTACGCTGCTGACATGGTATTACGATCGGGTGAAGCCGGATCCGAAGGTGGCCGAGTCGGTGAAACGGTACTGCGGGTTCCTGCTCAATCCCGAGAACAGCAGGGCCTACGGCGTGAAGGACCTGGTTCGCACGACGGGCTTCGTCGGCCTGACGGTAGCCGACATGATTGCCGCCGAGAGCACGTTCTGACGCCGGCGGCCGAAGCGGGGGGATCAGCCGGGGGGGTGTGGGCGGTTTCGCTGGACGAGCTCGTCGAGCCAGTGTGTATCCGGCTGTACCGGCCAGAGGTAGACGGGAGCGATGGCGGGCTCGATCGTTGTGGCTTCCGTGCCATCGGTGAGGGGGACGGCAAACAGGTTGGTCATTCGTATTCCCGCGGGGATAAGGAGCGAGTGGGGGGGCGAGCCCTTGCTGGGGCTCGGCAGGAAGGCGGCGGCAAATCGACCGAGGGGGCATTCATATTCCAGCAGAGAGATGGTCTTGTCGATGGACACCTCGCGCCGGAATTGTGCGGGCGGCAGCCAATCAGCCATGCAGGCCAATGTGGTGACCTCAATGGGGGGACCGAGCCGAATGGGGGTGCCATCTTCGGGGGGATCCGGAATCAGCCACTGTGAGACGCCGTGTTTCTTGAGGAGGAGGGTCATTCGATGGATCATGATGGCCCGAACGGCGGGGTCCTTGGTTCGGGGCCAATGGCGAACGGGAGTGGCTTCCCAGCGAGCCGGCGGCGTAGGCTGGCCTGTGGCGTCTCGGGCCAGCGCTGCCAGCCTGCGATCGAGTTCAAGAGTGTCGGGCATGGGATCGTCGGGGCCGGGTGTCCAGACCGTGTGCATCAAGACGTCTGAGTCGGCGGAGGGCAGCGTGGTGGATGAAGGGAGGGAGGTGGTTGGGGTCGGGCGTGTGGGGCTCAGACGACGATGAACGACGGTCAGGTTGGGGTCGGCGAGTCTGGCCGCGCGGATGAATTCAATGTTCAGGTCGGTTGGACGGCCGTCGGCCGGTTCTGGGGGGATCCAATAGCGAACGTTCGACGACATCTGGAGGACGGTGCGAAAGACGAACTGGCGGTATTGTCTGGCATCGAGGGTGGATGTCGGGCTGTTTGGCAGGACGGACCATTGGGGAAGCTTGGCGGGGTCGAGCGTCTCGCCTGAGGCGGTCTGGCGTGCTGGCCGGAGTGGTGGCCAGGGGTAGCCGTCGCCCAGGTAGATGATCGGCGTCGCGTTGTTCGAGGTGACTCGGCTCACGGAGGCCATCAGGGGAGCAACGTCATACCGCCCAGGGGCGAACTCGACGGCGGCCCATGACGTTATGCACACCCGCGGCCAGCGAGCCGTGAGTTTCTCGTAGACGGAGGAACGGGGCGTGGGGCGGGCATCGAGGAGACCGATCGGGTTGATACGGCCAAAGAATGCCGGCGGGGTATGATTGTTGTCGGGGAGCGGGTTGAGGGCGCTCAGTTCTCGGTGGTCGATGTGGCCGGCATCGAGTCCTCCACGAATGTATGTCGTGAGAAGGTAGTAGCCCGGCGCAATGGGGTCGAAATCGGGTTGGCATGAGAATCGTCTGCCGGGTTGCAGAGTGGTTTCGACGGTTCGGATTCGAGCGGAGCGGGAGAGCACGTCGGTCAGTTGCCAGACGAACTGTAGTCGCAGGACGGCGGAGCTGTTGTTTCGCGACGCACAGAGGAGTTTCAAAGGCTGTCCAGCCAGGGCATGATCGAAGGGCAGGGTTCTTGGGAGGATGGCGGTGTAGTCGATTGCCTGGTGGGGGCGGTAAGGGGACGGAGAGGTCGCATCCTCGAATTGTGCGGCATCCAGTTCCACTCGCCACTCCGGCGAGGCAGGTGTGGCCTGTGACAGGGCGTCGGTCGACACGACGATCATAGGTGAGCACACGGCGGAGGAGAGGCGATCTTGTGTCTCGGGCACGCGGAACGTCACCGAGTGGCGCTGCCATTGGTCTCTTGTTCGAAGGGGTGTCGCGCGTGTCTCTGGAAGGTACGGGGGGCAGATCATTCGGACAACGGTGTCCGGGGATGAACTCCGAAGGTAGATGCTGAAGGTGTAGTTGTGCTCTGGGACCAAGGGAACGGCGGACCAGCACACGACATGGGTACCGTTCGGCTGAAGGCGCGAGACTCTCAGTGCATGAGTTCCATGGACGCCCACGGTTGCCGTGCAATTGGGTCGGATTGGAGTCAGCGATGCCTCGGAAACGGGAGCACCGGATGGACTGATGCCGTAGAGGTAGTCACCAGAGGGGAGTTCAAAGGAGGAGTCTCCCGGCAGGAGATTGGGGGACCCATAGCTCGTCCGTTGTCCGACGATGGCTTCAGGCACAGGTGGAATGGAGTCCGCCGTCTGGATGGCGAGGGTCGTGTCATCATCTGTTCGAGCCCAGGCGTGGGCGCAGATAAAGCACCAGGCAAAGAGAATGCCCACCAAGTGAAGAGTGATGATTCGCATCGCGCGCCTCCCTGGACCATGATAGGATGTTGCCCAATTCGAGCAAGACGATCCGTTGGGGCGCCGGGCGTTCCGTATCGGTGTCGGGCCGAATCCCCGGAGGGTGAATTCACAGGGTCAGGGCAGGGATCGGCTCATTGACAGTGGGGAACGACGGCGGTAGGTGGGAGGCTATGAACCCGCGAACGACGATTGGTGACGGTGCGTTGTCTTGCTTCCGATGGGGGCGCCGGGACATCCTCTGGATGCTTCCGGTAATGGGCGCGGCCATCAGCATCTATACCAACAGTCTGGGCAACGACTTTACGTATGACGACCGTCCGATCTGCCTGGAGGACGGCCGGATGCGCGATTTGGGTTCGGTGGGTCGGATCTTCCGAGAGAGCTACTGGGCCGGGTCATCACCGCTGGGGCTGGATCTCAGCGCGGAACGGCTGGATCCGCTCTATCGCCCCGCGACTCTGTTGAGTCTTGCGCTGAACCGTGCGGTGTCGGGGCTCGATCCGGCGGGTTACCGAGCCGTCAACCTTCTGCTTCATGCGCTGGTGTCGGCCGGCGTGTATGCGCTGGCGATGGTGCTGTTTCGGCGGACGAGCGTGGCGGTGGTGGCAGGGCTGGTGTTCGCAGTGCACCCGATCCATGTGGAGGCGGTTGCGCCGATCGTCGGGCGGAGTGAGCTGCTGGCAGCCTGTTCGGTGTTGTGGGGGATGGTGCTGTTCGTGCAAGACGCTCTCAGTGGCACTCGGCGAGTGGTGACGGTTCGATACGTCATCATGCTGGTGCTCCTTGTCATGGCGGTCTTCAGCAAGGAATCGGCGATCACAGTGGTCGGCTTGGTGGTGGGAGCGGACGTCTGGCTTCATTGCCGGGGGGCGGCCGTTTACCGAAAGGGTGGGCTAGGGTCGTTCCTTCTGCAGCGCCTGATTCAGCGGTACCTGGGCGTTGTGATGGTAGCGATGTTGTTCTTCGCGGCGCGGTGGATGGTGGTGGGGCATGTCTTCAGCAGCCCGGATCTGATTCCGCCGACATTGAACCCCCTGGCAACGGCTTCGATATGGAACCGCATTCTGACGTGCCCCTATCTGATGGCGAAGTATGTCTACCTTCTGATCATTCCGTACCCATTGAGCTACGACTATTCGTCGCCGTCGGTGATGGTGGAGACGTCGCTGATGGGATGGCGGGTGTGGGTCGGTTGGTTTTGTGCGGCGGCTGTGCTGGCTGCGGGCATATGGTCCGCGCGCCGACAGAGTGAGGTCGTTGCGGGGATCGGGTTCTTTCTGATCACGTACAGTGTGGCGTCGAACTTCGTCTTTCGGATCGGCGTGATCATGGCCGAACGACTCGTGTATCTGCCTTCGGTGGGAGCCTGTGTGTTGTTCGGATTGGCAGCCGGAACGTTGCTCACACGAGGGGCCTGTACCAGAGGGCCGCGGGAGGGGGTCGGGTATCGCCTGACAGCCTGGGGGTTGGCCGGCGTTGTGGCGATGGGCTGTATCCTAGTAGGGTACGGTGTTTTGACGTTCCGACGGAACAGGGTCTGGCGGGACAACCGGACACTCTATGAGGCCCACTTGGTGACTCAGCCGCGGTCTCACAAGGTGTACCTCAATCTGGCGAGGTTCTACCTGTCGCAGAAGGACGAGTCCAAGGCGATGAAGTGTCTTGAACGGTCGCTGGAATTGGCGCCGGATTCCTACGATGTGCTGGCACAGTTGGGTTATCACAGGATGGTCGCGGGGCGTCAGGGTGAGGCGCTGGCGTTTCTGGAGAGGGCGGAGCGATATCGTTTCGCGACGGAGACTCTGACGCTGTGGCTTCGCGCCCAGATCTATCAGGGTATGGGCCGACTGAGTGACGCCGTGCGGATGTACGAGGAAGTACTCCAGTACAATCCGGATCATCAGGTCGCGATGGTGAATCTTGCGGCGATACGTGCTGACCCGGCCTCGGGCTCGCTCTACGATCTCCCGAAGGCGTATTCCTGTGCAAAACGTGCGGCGGAGAATCCCACGGCTCAACCCCAGTGCCTCGTGGCTCTGGCGGACGTGTGTGTCAAGATGGGGCGACGAGAGGAGGCTTTGTCTGCGATCGTCCGTGGACTGAAGCTGCTCGATCAGTATCGTCGGAAGTCTCGCGAACTGGGGATACTGGAGAGCCAGGCCGGAACGTACGATCAGCTTGAGCGTGCGTTGCGGGAGATGATCCGTACGCTGCAGTCGTCGGCGACCTCGCAGAGCGCTGGTCCAGCAGGCTCGGTCGCGCCTTGAGTCCATCAGTTCAGGACTGGCTGCCAGCGAGAATCCTGTCTACGGCGGCTGCCAGGTCGTCGGCCCAGTGATCGGGGGATACAGGGTACCGACCATCGGCACAGGCATAGCCCGTTCGAACGCCCATGGTCGTACATCCGGCGTTGCGGCCGCACTGGAGGTCACGTGTGGTATCGCCGATGAGAAGGCATCGGGACAGGTCGAGCTTCAGGTCGGTGCATGCGCGGACAAGCAGTCCGATGCGTGGCTTGCGGCAGTTGCAGTCGGTGCAGTATTCGGGGTTGGCTTTCGAGTCGGGTCGTTCCGGCAGGTGGGGGCAGTAGTAGAGGGCATCGATTCGGGCACCGGCCTGTTGGCGGAGCATGTCGACGAGACGGTGGTGGATATGTCGTAGTGTGTCCTCGGAACACATTCCCCGTGCGACGATGGACTGATTGGTGACCACGACGACAGGGATATGAGCATCGTTCAGGCGACGGATGGCCTCCGCGGTTTTCGGGATGAGGATCAACTGCTCGGGGCGACACAGGTAGTCGACCTCTTCGTTGATCACACCATCACGATCGAGAAAGACGCCCGACGGAATCATGCTCTTCCTTGACACCCCGATCGGTCACCGCGACGATAAACCGATGAACAGGCAAGGCCTCTTGGGGTGAATTTCTGATGCATGTCGCCATGGTAACGATTCTGCCGGCCGGCGGCGAGAACGCGCGGGGCGGTGTTGCGGTGGTCACGGGTGCACTGATCCAGGCGCTGATGCGCAAGGGGGTCAAGGTTACGGCCGTTGAGTTCGAGCCGAGTCGAACCGACCGCTATATTCATCCGACACTCCATTGTCCGGTCATTCCGCTGCCGATGTACCGTCCGGCGATCGTCATGAACTGGCTTCGAGCCTCTCGTGAACTCAATCGGATCGTTCAGGAAGTGCGACCGGATGTGGTGCACGTGCAGGCGGTTCCGGAGCTTGGAGTGGCCCTTCGATGTCCGTCAGTTCTGACAACGCACGGAATCAGCTACCGCGACGAATGGCTCTTGGGAGGCCGACGGAAATACCTGACGACGCCATTCATGGCATTCACGTTCTGGTGGTGCCGGCGGCACTACCGGCATGTGATCATGATCACGCCGTATTCGAGGGCGATCGGGGGCTTTCGACGGGACGCAGAACTCATCGACATACCGAACCCGGTGGACGACCGGTTCTTCGATGTCCAGCGGAAGCCGTTTTCGCCGACGGTGTTGGTGGTGGGACTGTTGTCCCAGCTCAAGAACACGCTGGGAGTGGTCAGGGTGGCCGCAAGACTCCGGCGCGATATTCCCGATGTGAGATTCAGGATTGCCGGGCCATGGAGAAGTCGGGGTCAGGGGGACACGTACCGACAGGAGGTTGAGGAATTCTGCCGCAGGGAATCGCTCGGGGGCACGGTGGAATTTCTGGGGCGAGTGTCTCCTGAGAGGGTCTTGGCTGAGTTGTCGGACGCGGCTTGCCTGTTTCTTCCATCCTTTCAAGAGAACTCTCCGATGACGATCATAGAGGCACTGGCAGCGGGGGTGCCGGCGGTGGCCTCGAGAGTCGGGGGCATCCCATGGCTCGTAAGCGAGGGCAAGACGGGGTTGCTGTTTGATCCCCACGACGAGGATGCGATGGCATCGAACTTGGCCAGAGTACTGACGACGGCATCGCTGAGGGGAGCCATGGGACTGGCGGCCAAGCAGGATGCGTGGGGCCGGTTTCGTTCGGACGTGGTGGCCGATCAGACGTTGGGAGTATATCGCCGGGCCGCCGGGGAGCCTGTTGCGCCCGGTTCGGGGAGTTGATGAATGCGAGCCCCCTCAGTAGTAGTTCGGACGCGCCATATAGGGTTGCGGCGATAGGGGTATTTGCTGTACTGCTTCGGCCTGGACAGCGCCTTCCTGGATGTACTTGTCTCGTATTCCATAGGTGACGCCAATGCAGGCACCGATCATCGTCCAGGCAAAGCGGGGGATAATCGTTGTCAAGGTCATCATGAACCACATGTAGTTGATGCAACAGAGAAGCGCCAGATTAATGACGATACGTTCCTGACGGGTGAGAGGGAGCTTTCGCAGGGACCACATCTGTCGGATCGTGACGAACCATGCCGCGTAATACAGCAGGAATCCGGGTAGTCCACCCATGACGAGCATTTCTGTATAGGTATTGTGGGACACTGAAAGGAATGTAGGTGCTCCGAATTCCGGTCCATGTTCGTTAAATCCGTAGAGTCCCCACCCGAGGATCGGAGAACTCATGGTCATATTGAGGGCCACTGTGGCCAGAGCGCCGCGTCCATCACTGTAACTACTTGTCCGATCCGTGAATCGGTAAGCGAACGGTGAAGTGAGGATGTAGATGATTCCGCCGCCGACCATGAGAACCATGCATACCAAGGCTGCTATCTTCAGGGCTGGGCGTTTTCGGCTCACATCGCGCAAGTAGAAGAACCAGAAGGCAAGAGCCAACATGGGGATCGCAACCATGCCTGTTCTGCTTCCGGTGAAGGTGATATAGACGAGGGTGGGGACAAGGGTGAGAAGCGCAACCCACCTGACGGTCTTGCCCTTCCACAAGAGGAAGAGCGCGGTTCCGGCGATTAGGTCGTAACAGGCGAAGTGGGAGAGATTGTTGGCGTCTCCCAATCCCCCACCTGACTGCTTGTCTCCTAGTCGGTATTGGTCATTCTGAATTCCCCGCGCCATTTCGCTCTGCATTTTGCTGATGTCTTGTCTCACGGACATGAGCATGACGGATGGCACGAGACAGGCGCCAATGAACAGGGGAATCATCTGCTGAGGTCTTCGAATGATGTTGGAGACCACACACGCAAGCCCCCACACTTTGATGATCCCGAAGAATCCGACGATCATCACGTCGATGGGCACAGACTCCATAACGGTTGGGATCATCTCCCAAAAGACCCAACAGGCCAGGAGAAGAAAGGGAGTATAGAAACGTATTCCTTGGCGTCTAACGATCAGATCGACGACCACCCAAAGGCCAAGGACGAGCAAGGCCATGACTTGAGCGATCCAGCTTCGGCCTTCCATCTGTTCGAAGACACCGATGCAGACGATCAGAGGCAGAAGTGCCCAGGAAACCAAGCCCTTGCTTTCTTTGGGTTCGTCTTCGGGTTTTTGAGGATCATAGGGGTAGTCGCCGACCTCCGGGCTGTAGGGGATCGACTGGTACTGTTCCGGCATGGTTCTCATCGTGACCGGCATTAGCTCACCCGTTGGGCAACCCCCATTGATCTTACGACCCGATGAGTTGCCGGGTCAATGTGTGATCGCGGGGGTGATGCCTTGAAGGAGATACGAGACCTACGGTCTCCCAATTCGACTCCTCATATAGATCGGACGGTCCTGGCTCCCGCCCACAGGGGATTTCTCGATGTTCAGAGTATACCGTCGAGCCGTCGGTGCTCCGGAGGGGGATTTGAACCGAACCCGTTGCAGGATTCGCCGTTGAGGGTACAATTCCGCGATTGTCGGTGGACCGATGATCCAGGTGTGTGATTCACAAGAAAGGAGAATCCAATGAATCGAGTCAAACATGGGAGGTTTTGGGCTGCTTCTCTGGTGGGTGTTGCGATGAGTGTTCTGGTTGCCCAGACGCTCGCGGAAGATGCGCCCGCCAAGAAGGAGAAGAAGGGTGGCGGAAAGCGTCATCAACCCAAGTGCAATACTGCCAAGGCGCCTAAGAACGCCACCGTTCTCTTCGATGGGAAGGATACTTCCAAGTGGACCACTCTGGACGGCAAGCCTTGTCCCTGGAAGATCGATGGAGATGCACTCGCCTGTGTGCCGAAGACCGGCAGCATCAAGACGAAGGACACGTTTGGCGACGGCAAGCTGCACATTGAGTTCAAGCCGCCGCTGATGGCGGAGGCGAAGAAGGGGAGCCAGGAGAGAGGCAATAGCGGCGTCTACATTCAGGGGCGCTATGAAATCCAGGTGCTGGACAGCTACGACATCGGCCGTCCCACGAACACGGGTGACTGCGGTGCGCTGTACAGCCTGATCGCCCCGAGCAAGAATGCCAGCCTGCCGCCCAACGAATGGCAGTCGTTTGACATCACCTTCCAGGCCCCGAAGTTCGATAACGGCAAGTTGACGACCAAGGGACGGATCACGGTTGTCCAGAACGGCGTCGTGATCATCAAGGACGCCGAGATTCCCAAGGTGACGCCGGGCGGGTTGGATGGTGACGAAGGCGCCAGCAAGGCGGGTCCCCTGATGCTTCAGGACCACGGGAACACCGTGGCCTATCGAAACATCTGGATTCAGCCGCACAAGGCGAAGTAAGGTCGAGAAGCGGCCAAGCGTTTTGAAGTGATCAACGAGGGCCAGGCGGGGCACCGTGTCCCCGCTTGGCCCTGCTTTCTCTCGGGGGTGGGGTTCGGTCAGAAACCATGTGGTTGGAATCCCTCGTCCAGCTTTTTATCGCGGTAGATCCGCCGGGTCTGCTGACGATCTACCTGGGTGCCGTCGCCGGCCTTGACGAGAAGCGACGACGTGGGCTTGTGGTTCAGTCGGTTCTGGGAGCGGCTGTCATCGGCATGGCCTTCTTTGTGGCCGGCGAGCAGACGCTGCGGTTGTTGGGCATCACGGTGTCGGACTTCCAGGTAGCGGGTGGTATTCTGTTGGTGGCCCTGTCGCTTCAGGATCTGCTGAGTGTTCAGAAACCGCTTCGTCCGATGAGTCCGTCGGCCGGGATCGTGCCCTTTGCGGTGCCCCTGATTGTCGGTCCAGCCGTGATGACGACGAGCATTGGTTTGCTCCACAGTCATGGTTTGTGGGTGACGTGTGGGGCGTTTGCAGCGAATCTGCTGATCATCGGGGTCGGCGAGTGGTTCGGAGCCCTTCTGACCGGCGACCGCACGGCGAGGATTCTTCTGGCGGCGTCCAAGGTGATTGCGGTTCTGATGGGGGCCATGGGCGCCAAGATGATTCGCCTTGGAAT
Organism: uncultured Planctomycetales bacterium; assembly: GCA_964446835.1. Classification (GTDB taxonomy): domain Bacteria; phylum Planctomycetota; class Phycisphaerae; order UBA1845; family JAFGLZ01; genus CAYUQT01. Next base: position 22,592 of record CAYUQT010000056.1, read on the forward strand.
GATGGATATCCTGGCTGGCCGAGGGGGCTGAAGCCGCACCGTATTCCTGGGCGATCTGTCGGTTCGGCTCCAGCCAACATCGTCGGGTATGTTGCAAGGGCGCCAAAGCAGCCCATCTCGTTGCGGGGAAGCCGGATCGTCAATCGAGTGAGCGCAGGCTGACCTCTAGAGTGCTGCGCCGGGTTTTGAACTCCTCCAGGCGGTTGCGTTCTCGCTGGACGATGTCGACGGGAGCACGGCCGGTGAACTCCTGGTTGGCCAGTTTGGTTTCAACCTTCTGAATCTGCTCGTCGGTCTTGGTAATCTCCACTCGGAGGTGTTCCTTCTCGGCATTCAAATCGATGAGATCACCCACGGGGACGTAGACTTCGGTATTGGCGTCGATCGCCTGAACGGCCGAGGCCGGTGGACGGAGGCGATCTGTTCCGGCGTCCAGGACGTCAGCTCCCGCCAGTAGACGGATGAAAGCGTCGTACTGTTTGACGAGGCGCGTCACGTGAGTATCGGCGCGGACGGTTGCTGCCGGGACGGTCCGAAGGGAAGCCTTCTTCTCACGGCCGCGGATGTCATTCAGGCGGGCGCGAGTGTCTCGAATCGCCCGGATGACGCCCTGAAGACGGTCCATGTCGGACAGGACGACATCATCGCGCCAGGCGGCACCGGGTGCCGGCCAGGGCGTCACAACCAGGGCCGCACACTGTGCAGCGGGGTCTTCGATTCCACGCAGAGGTGCGGCTTCGTTGAGCTTCTGCCAAAGGGCTTCGGTGATGAACGGCACAAAGGGGTGCAGGAGGCGGAGGATCTGATCTAAGATCCAGGCCAGCACCTGCTGTGCGGTGCGTTTGTCCTCGCCTTCGGTGCGGAGTCTCAGCTTGGCCATCTCGACGTACCAGTCGCAGAAGTCGTTCCAGAAGAAACGGTAGATCGGCATAACCGATTCGGCGTAGCGATATTCGGCAAGCTGGCGATCGACGGTGTCGACGCATTCGGCCAGACGGGAAAGGACCCATCGGTCTTGAAGGTCGAGTCTGGCGACATCGAGGGGATGGGGGGCGTAGCCCTCGAGATTGCGCAGCACGAAGCCGGTAGAGGCCTGCCAGAGCTTGTTGCAGAGGTTCCGGCCGACTTCGAATCGCTCGGAGGCGACGATTCCGACAGGCTCGTTCGGGTCGGGGTCGAGGAGCGGTGTGGAGGGCTGGAACTCCTTCTTGCAGGCGGGGCATGTGAGCCGCCGCTTGGTCCTGTGTTCCGGCTTCTGCGGGATCATGTGGTCGCAGTGGGGGCAGACATAGGCGACCGGCATACGGACGTCCTGGGTTTCGGTGGTCATGTAGGCAATGCTGAAACGGGCGGCGTCGGCACCGTATCGCTGAATGATCTCTACAGGATCGACCCCATTGCCCTTGCTCTTGCTCATGGTCTGGCCATCGCCGTCGAGTATTTTGGGATGGACGTACACATGGTGGAACGGGATGTCGCCGATGTTGTAGAGTCCCGTCATGACCATGCGAGCCACCCACAGGGTGATGATGTCGCGAGAGGTGATCAGGACGCTGCCGGGATACCAGTAGGCGAGTTCGGGGGTCTGGTCGGGCCAGCCGAGGGTACTGTGCGGCCAGAGAGCTGAACTGAACCACGTATCGAGCACGTCGCCGTCCTGTTGTACCGTACAGGTATTGGGCAAGCCCTCGGGCAGATTACCTTCACGAACGCAGATGAGCCAGTGGTTGTTGCCTCGGTCGAATGTGGAGAACACGTCATCTCGACCGGCGAAAGCTTTGTCGATGTCGGTCTGGGTGCACCCCTGGACATACCAGACGGGGATGCGGTGCCCCCACCACAGCTGCCGGCTGACGCACCAGTCTCGCTTTTCTCCGAGCCAGTCGAGATAGCTTCGGGCGTAGCGTTCGGGGTAGAAGCGGACGCGGCCGTCGGTAACGGCATCGATGGCGGCCTGCGCGAGTCCCGGGGCGACCTGACCGTTGGCAAGCTTCACGCCTCCGTCACGGTCGCCCATCTTCACGAACCACTGTTCGGAGAGATAGGGTTCGATGGGGGTTTTGCTGCGATCACTGTGTCCGACTTCGTGCTGGTAGTCCTGGATCGTTTCAACGAGGCCGAGGGTTTTGAGAGCTGCGACGACCTGTTCGCGGGCGGCGGGGCGTTCCATTCCAACGAACCGGCCTCCGTTTGCGTTTATCTTGCCGTCGGGGGTCAGGATGTTGATCATCTCAAGCCGGTTGCGCAGGCCGCAGTCGTAATCGTTCGGATCGTGGGCCGGCGTGACCTTGACGCATCCGCTGCCGAACTCCATCTTCACGAGGATCGGATCGGCGATGATCGGGATGGGGCGGTCCATCAACGGCAGCATGCATCGTTTGCCGATCAGGTGCTGGTAGCGTGGGTCGTCGGGATGGACCGCGACCGCTGTGTCGCCGAGCATGGTTTCGGGACGTGTGGTCGCGACCACAAGGTAGTCGCGTCCCGCCTGAGCGTCGGGAGCGGAAGCGTCGTGTCCCTCGATGGGGTAGCGGAGGTGCCAGAGGTGCGATTGCATTGTCTCATGGTAGACCTCATCGTCGGCGACGGCGGTCTGTAGCTGGGTGTCCCAATTGACCAGACGTTGGCCGCGATACATCAGTCCGTCGCGGAACATGCGGAAGAAGGTGTGTCGCACGGCGCGGGTGCAGACGGGGTCGAGCGTGAACCGCGTTCTCGGCCAGTCGCAACTATTGCCGAGCAGCTTCATCTGGGACAGGATTCGCTGTTCGTACTGGTCTTTCCACTGCCAGATGCGACGGACAAGCTCGTCTCGCCCGATGTCATGCCGGGTCTTGCCTTCCTGCTCGAAGAGCCGCCGTTCGACGACCGACTGTGTTGCGATGCCGGCGTGGTCGGTGCCGGGCATCCAGAGGGTGGTTCTTCCTTTCATGCGAGCCCATCGTGTCATGACATCCTGACACGTATGGTTAAGGGCATGTCCCAGGTGCAGGGCTCCGGTAACGTTGGGCAGGGGGATCATGATGCAGTAGCTGTTGCCGTCGCCGGGCCTCGCGGGCTGATGATGAAAGAATTCCCCCTTGAGCCAGAATGCATAGATGTCGGACTCGATGGGTGTGGGGTCGTATCCTTTGGAAGTCGATGAACGGGCACACATGAGCGAATGTCTCCTTCGCCTGAAAAGCAAAAGGTTCTATCGGTATAGGATCGCCGAGCCAAGGTGAGCCGGGGTCGTCGTGGCCGTTGAGGGTCAGATGACGCCCCGGCGGCGAACGATGACGGGTGATCTTAGGAAAAGATGGATAGGGTTCATCCGATTCTGTCCGTTGGGCCTCGTACCATGGTTTCAGCACATCACAGAGGGCATTATAGGGCGAATGAGGGCGTCGGTAAATCGGCAGGCATCGAATCGTGCGGGTCCATGCACGGGTTGGGGCTGTCCGTCGCCTGGAGGCTGCCGTTGATTGGGCGACACTCGCTGGAGGATTTCGGCAGTGGGCACTTGTCATGCGAAAGTCAGCAGAATATAGTGGAGTAAGCAGGCACTTACATGGCCGGCAAGAGGGAAATGTCTAGGCTATGTGCGGTTGCGAGCAGGGAAAGAAACCCTGAGGGAAGGAGGAAGTATGCAGACTCGTCGGTTTGGAGGGGCCAGTCTGGCCATCGTAACGATTGTGTGTTCGGTCGTTCTGGTAAGCAGCGTTTTCGGACAGGCTGATTTCTCGGTATACCGCAGTCTGGGTGACAGCCTGACGCACGGCACTCAGGGCGGTAAGGTCGTCGATTACCGAACGCAAGACCAAGCCTATCCTGTTCTCCTGGCCAAGAAGATGAATACGGCCTTCCCGTTGGCCTACATCGAGCAGTCGGTGGGTAACGATGTGCAGACGCAGGTAGGGGCACCGAATTTCGTCTATGGTGCGAACCTGGCCGTCAACGGCGCGAAGCTCAGCCACGCACTCTATCGCGAGGCCCAGCCGCTCGATCCGGCCAAGAACTATCTTTCCGGACAGATGTGCGATGTGGTGCTGGCGCCTCGAGCAGGCACGGTGGCGAATCCTGTGCACGGGGTGACTCAGGTTTCTGCGGCGTTGGCCGACAATGCCACGTTCACGACGGTGTGGCTGGGTGGAAATGACTTTTTGAACACACTGACGAAGTACGGGACGATCCTGAACCAGTTCCTCTCCGGCATGGGTATCGACTATCCGGTTGATCCATTGACCGTGACGGACATTACGGATCAGGCGTCGTTTGCCGCAGACTATCATGAGCTGATGAACCGAATGATGAGCAAGCCGGGGGGGATGAAGATGGCGATAGCCAACTTCCCTGAGCTGCGTGATATCGCCGGCGTGCTCGACAAGCAGGAACTGACGGCGCTGATTGGTCCGAACCCGATGCCCGACGACGCGTATACCAACATTCTGACAGCGGCCGCCATCATGTACGACGACGTGTCGTACTGGGGGCAAGACATCTGGAACGCCAGCATGCTGACGAACCCGGCCAACTACTGGGATGCGTCGGAGGTGGCGGCGATCAATGCGGCCATCAACGGTTTCAACTCGACGATCGTTGTCGAGGCGGCAGAGAACGATGTGGCACTGGTTGATCTGCGGACGGTCTTTCGTGATGTGGCCGAGAACAGCCTGTGGGTGGGCGACTGGGAAATCAACGCCGACATCTTCATCGCCAATCTGGGTCAGAAGAAGGCGAGCCTGTTCAGTTCGGATGGGTGCCATCCGAGCGATGTCGGGCACGCCCTTGTGGCCAATGCCTTCATCGATGCGATTAACAGTCACTATGGCACGAGTCTGGAGCGATATTCACAGGCGGAGTTGAGGGCGATCCTCGACGCCGACAAGTTCGCCGACAACGACATGGACGGTCGGATTGAGGGTGTGTCGTCCGACTTCGTCCCGTGGCTGAGCATCAACACCTTCACGCCGACATATACCGGTGATGCACCGGAGGTCGTTCCCGAGCCGGCGACGCTGGCCGTGCTCCTGCTGGGTACGGTGGGCGGACTGATGCGGCGCCGCATGAGTTAGGTGGAAGTTCTGAGAGCCGCAATTGGGTAAGTCATCACGGTGGGTCGTCCTGACCCACCGTTTTTTTCTGCGCGTCGTATCGGGGATTTCTCCCGCGGACGCTCCCTCTGTAGCAGGACGGGGCTATAATCGTTGACAGGCTGCCAGGATCAGGCCGGGAGAATTCGGCCTGGGACAACTGTAGGGAACTCGTCCGTGCGATGGACACCTGCCTGGGCGACATCAGCCTCGCGTGTGGGACCCACAAACATGACAGCGACAACCCGTATTCCCGGTCAGGACGGCGGTCAGCCGACTCCCGGACAGATCGATGTGACGAACCTCCAGCAGGTGGTGCTTTCACTGGTCGGCAGCGAGAGCGATGGTGATACCCTTCTCCGGAAGCTGCTGAGTGTTCTGGTTGGGTTGAGCGGGGCTCGGGCGGGGGCGAACTACAATCGAAAGGAGAGTGAGAACGCAGCGCAGCTCATGCATCGAATGTGGCCTGAGGAACTGGTCGCGGCGATTCCGGAATTGCCTGACGCTCTGGGGCAGTTGGCGACCGAGGTGATGTCGAGCGGTCTGGCACGTGCGATGTCTCTGAAGGGGATCAGTCGGTCGACCAGCACGGATCGATGGGTGGCGATCGGCGCACCGGTGTTGGGACAAGATCGTGCGTTGGCGGCGATGTCTCTGGTTCTCGACCTGCCGGTGGGGATGAGGCCGGAACCGTATTTGGCAATTCTGCAGTCCGTGGCTGCCTGTTTCCAGATTCATGTTCTGCGGCGTTTGGGCGGGGCTCACCAGGTTCTGAGCCAGCAGATGTCGGTGGTGCTGGATGCGGTAGGTCGGTCGGTGACGGCCCGGAACGCTACGGAGATGTGCTATTTTCTGGCGAATGAATTGCAGCGGCACCTGGGGTGTCACCAGGTGGCTATTGGATGGTGGGCGCGCGGCAAAGCGAACGTGGTGGCGCTGAGCGGTCAGGCGAGATTCGAGAAGCGAAGCGACCTGGCGCGGGCCATCATCGAGGCGATGAGTGAGTCGGTTCGTCAGGAGCGGTCGGTTTCAGCGCGTCGTACGGGGGACGAGCCGTCGGAATCGGAGGGGCTACGTCCGATCGACCTGGCGCATCGCAGACTGCTGGAGCTTCAGGGTGCGGATCGCATCATCACGCATCCTCTGAGGAGCGGAGATGCGATCGTTGGGGCCTGGGTATTTCAGTGGATGGCGGATCATCCCCCAACGCCTGCGGACGAGAGGCTGGTGGCCGTGGCTACGGGGCAGATCGGTCCGGTGCTCGATTGGGCCCGTCGTGCGGACCAGGGTGTTTTGCGTCGGGCGACTCGAAGCGTTGGGGATGTCATGTCGGCTGCGGTGGGTCCGAAGCATCTGGTGGCCAAGATGGTCGTCGTGCTGATCGCGTCCGTTCTGGCGACGATGATCTTCTGGAAGGTCCCTTTCCGTGTCGGGGGCGAGTGCGTCCTCCAGGCGACGCCTCGGCGGTACATCACGGCGCGTTTCGACGGTGTTCTCAAACAGGCCTATGTGCGCCCGGGTGAGGTGGTAGCTAAGGGGAAGATTCTGGCCGAACTTGAGGACTATCAGCTTAAGAACGAGTGGGGCATGGCAAAGGCCCAGTGGCACAAGGCCAGCAAGGAGGCGGACAGCTACTGGTCCAAGGGGAAGATTGCCGAGGCCCAGATGTCGCGGCTCGATGCGGAGAAGTCACAGGCGCAGATCGATCTGCTGGAGTTCAACCTGCAGCACGTGAAGATCATGGCTCCGATCGATGGTGTGATTCTCAGCGGGGATTTGGAGCGAGCGATGGGGGTTCCGGTCCAGAAGGGCCAGGTGCTGTTCGAACTGGCTCCACTGGCTGAGATGACACTGGAGGTGGCGGTACCGGATGCGGATGCCGGTAGCGTCTCTTCCGGGCAGAAGGGGGAATTCGCGCTCCAGGCGAGGCCTGAGCAGACGGTGGAGTTCTCGGTCGAGCGGGTCCGGCCTCAGGCCGAGGTTCACAACGAGAAGAATACCTTCATCGCCGAGGGGCCAGTGAAGAACCAGGAAGGCTGGCTTCGCCCTGGGATGGAGGGGACGGCCAAGATTGAGGTGGGGCGTCGGGCGCTGGGTTGGGTGCTCACCCGTCGCGCGGTGGCCTGGTTTCAGATGACGTTCTGGTGGTAGAGATGAGCGACGTTCTCGACCATGCCGTGATGGATGTACGTCGGCTTCGTCCGAAGCTTCGGCGGGATGTCCGGATCACCGAGCAGATCTTTCGGGGGCAGAGCTGGTTTGTGATCCAGGATCCCGTCACCTGCCAGTACTTCCGGTTGGGCCCCACGGAATATCGGTTTATCCGCGAGCTGGACGGTCGACGGACGGTGGGTGAGATTCTCCAGGAGTTGGCGATTCATCTTGGGGAAGACTCATTGGCTCCGGAGCTGGCGGCCCGATTGCTGAACTATCTCCAACAGTCGAGTCTCCTGGAGAGCAGTGAACGGCTCGATCCGGCAAGCCTCTACGAGTCGTACCGGACGTTGATGCGCAAGCGAGGGCTTCGGATCGCGGGGAACTTTCTGTTTCTGAATGTGCCTCTGGTCGATCCGGACCGTTTCCTGCGTTGGGGGTTGGGATATGTGCGTCCGCTGATGGGACGTGCCTTCTTGCTCGTGTGGCTGATAGCACTGGGAGGAGCGTCCAGTGTCATCGTAACGCATTGGTCGGAGCTGATCAGTCGGGCGAACGGTGTTCTGGCTCCGAGCAATATCCTCTACCTGTACATTTCGTATGCGGTGGTCAAGCTTTTCCACGAGATGTGGCATGGGTTCGTCTGTCGGCAGTACGGCGGTCCGGTTCACGAGATGGGGATCCTGTTTCTGATATTCACGCCGTTTCCGTACTGCGAGGCGAGCAGTGCGTGGGCCTTCGACAGCAAATGGAAGAAGATCCATGTGTCGGCGGCCGGGATGTATATCGAGATCTTTCTGGCATCGCTGGCGACGTTCGTGTGGTATGCCACCAATCCCGGAACGGTGCACTCACTGGCGTACAACGTGATGTTTGTTGCAGGCATCTCGACCATCCTGTTCAATGGTAATCCCCTGTTGCGCTATGACGGATACTACATCCTGGCGGATCTGGTGGAGCTTCCCAATCTCTGGACGAACGCCAACGGCTACGTGCGGTATCTGGCGAGTCGGTATCTGCTGGGGCAGAAACTGGAATCGCCGGCAGATTCAATTTCGCAGAGTATTCAGTGGCTGTCGTATGGCATGGCCTCCTTCATCTATCGAATCATCATCAGTGTGGGGATCATCCTGTTCGTCAGCCGTCAGTTGCACGGGTTGGGGTTGGTGATGGCCTTGGGGGCGGTGATTGCCTGGGTGGTGATCCCGATCAGCCAACTCATAAAGTACCTGTTCGCATCCCCGGAAACGCGGTCGAATCGGCTGCGGGCCGGGGTGATTACGGGCACAATCATTCTGGGGGTGGTGGCCTTTCTCGGATTGCCGAACTGGCCGATGCGGTTGTACGCCAACGCGGTCGTGGATTATCGAGATGTGCAGGTGGTTCGAGCCGACGCGGCTGGGCACGTATGTGAGGTCTTCGTTCGGTCCGGGGAGTATGTGAAACGGGGGCAGCGGCTCGTTCGTCTGGCGAACGAGCAGATGATGTCACAGTATCGGCAGGCCAAGGCGGATCTCGAGTTGGTCAAGTGCCGGCTGTCGGCGCTGGAGGTCACGGATCTTGCGGCGGCACAGGCAGCTCGGACGAGCGTAGAGGCCACCGAAGAGCTGTGCCGCGATCTGGGTAAGAAGGTCGAATCTCTGGACGTGAAGGCTAACATAGAGGGCCGCGTGATCACGGCACGACTCGACGAATTGGTGGGGTCGTACCGAAAGACGGGAGCGGAGATCATGACGATCGTCGATACTCGTCAGCCGCTGCTGAAGGTCCCCATCGACCAGGAAGACGTGTATGAGTATCGCGACACTGTGGGCAGGGGTGTGGAGATCCGACTGCGATCAGACCCTGGCCATGTGATTCCAGGGGTGATCCGAAAGATCACCCCTCAGAGCACGCGGGAAGTTGTGCATCCGGCACTGACCAACAAGGCCGGTGGGGATCTCTTGCTCGATCCGTCGGGTGATCCGAATGAGCCGAAGCTGCTATTTCCGTGCTTTGTTGCGGAGGTTCTCCCATCCAGCGAGCATGTGCGTCTTCCAGGAGGATCGCTGGCCCGGGTGCGCTACGAAACCACTCCCCGACCCCTGGCTGTACAATGGTATCGCAAGACAGTGCGATTGGTACGGACACTCTGGTTCTAAAGGGACGCCACGATGAGATTCACCAAGATGCATGGTCTCGGCAATGATTATGTCTATGTGGACTGCTTCTCGAATCATGTGGCGGATCCTGTCGGGCTGTCCCGAGTGATCAGTGACCGCCATCGGGGGGTCGGGGGCGATGGGCTGATTCTGATCGGGCCGTCCAGTAGGGCGGACGTGCGGATGGAGATGTACAACGCCGATGGCAGCCGGGCGCAGATGTGCGGTAATGGCGTACGTTGTGTGGCCAAATACTCCTGGGAGCACGGGCTGGTGCGACGATCGGTGGACGCCGTTCCGGGGGTCAGCGGGGAGGACATGGCCAGAGTTCGAGATCGAATGACCGCGGCGGTAGGGTATTCGGGTGAGAGTGGGCAGGCCGGCGGGGTGGCCGAAGTTGCCGTGATGAGCGTCGAAACGGACGCCGGCGTGAAGGCCCTGGGTTTGTTGACGCGCGATGTCGGCGTCCAACTGGTGTGCGTGAACATGGGGTGCCCCTCGCTAAAACCTGCCGACCTGCCGTGCACACTGGACGGAGACCGGGTGGTCGATCGGGACATATCGATTGCCGGGCAGACCCATCGAATGACGTGCGTGTCCGTCGGGAATCCGCACGCGGTGATCTTCGTGGACGACCTGAGCTCCGTCGACCTGCCGCGTCAGGGCTCCGTGATCGAGAATGCGCCCATCTTTCCGCAACGGATCAACGTTCACTTCGCACGTGTGAACTCTCCTGAGGATGTGACCATGGTGACATGGGAACGGGGCAGCGGGATCACGCAGGCGTGCGGAACGGGGGCAACGGCGGTCTGTGTGGCCGGTGCTTCGACCCGCCGATGCAAGAAACGGGTTCTGGCGCACCTGCCCGGAGGGGATCTGCTTCTGGACTGGGCGGATGACAATCATGTCTATATGACGGGCCCGGCGACGGAGGTATTCAGCGGAGAATGGCCCGGATAGTGTGTCGCCGAATCCGGAGTGAGCGATCTCGTCGTCCGCACTGCCAACCTTTGGCGGCATATCCTGTGTCCAACGGGTCTTGATCTTCGAATGCGTTGCGGCCACAACAGAGGGTTGTGAGACGCCAAGAGCCATCTCGACGACTGCTGGCCCTGGTGCTGATGGTCTGGGGCGCTTCGGCAGTCATTCTTCAATCCATCCTGCTTCGTGAGACCCTTGTACTCTTTCTGGTGGGCGAAGTCTCCTGGGGGATCGTCTTGTTCACGTGGCTGGCGGGCGTGTGGGGTGGGGCACTTGTGGGGGGCATAGTGGCTCGGCGGACGAGCCGGCCCGAGGGTTGGTTCGCGTTCACGGTGGTCTGCTTCGCCCTGAGCGGTCCGTGGGTTCTGGTGTTGGTTCGGGGTGCCCGCGCCTGGATGGAGATCGGATCGGGTCAATACCTGCCCGTGGGAGACATGTTCGGACTCAGCTCGATCGTGGTCCTGCCCTATGGGTTTCTGATCGGGTTGGCGTTTCCGGTGGCGTGCCGGTTCCTTCGAAGCTCGAATGAAGCCGGTGACATCGGGTGGGTCTATTGGACCGAATCGGCGGGCAGTCTCATTGGAGGACTGGCGTTCAGCCTGCTGCTGGTTGGGCGGGTCGGTGCCATGACCGTGTCATTTGGGAGCGGGGCATGTTTGTTGGTGAGCCTGGCACTGTGGCTGCGGGCGATCGAATCGAAGAGGCTCTTCAGGGGGGCGGTCGTCGTTGTGATGACCCTGACGGGCGTAGTGATGGCGGTGGGAGTGCTCCGAGGCTGGGCGAATCGTTTGGATCACTGGTCGGCGGAGCGACGGTTCAAAGACTGCGCACCGGGGCGGGTGTGGGTGGGTGCGATCGAATCGCGTTACCAGCGTTTGGAACTGGCTCAGCGGGAGGGGCAGTATGAGGTGTACTCGAACGGTCGTGTGACCGGCGTCTTTCCCGAGCCTTCTGTCTTTCGGTGGCCCGTGCAAGTGGCTCTCTGTCAGCACCCCCGTCCCCGGCGGGTGCTTCTTCTGGGGGGCGGCGCCGAAGGGATCATTTCGGAGATCCTCACGCAGCCTCGGATCGAGAGTGTGGACTATGTGGAACTGGACCCAGCCGTTTTGAGGCTGATCCGCCCTTACTTGGACGATCGAAACCGACGGGCACTGGACGATCCTCGCGTGCATGTGATTCATGAGGATGCCCGCGGCTACTTCCATCGCGCCTCGGGTTTCTATGATGTTGTGATCGGTCGCCTGGGTGAGCCCGTTTCGGCACTGGCGGCAAGGTTCTACACCAGGGACTTCTATCGGCTGCTGAAAGAGAAGATGAGTCCGGACGGCGTCCTGGCCTTCGAGAGCGAGACGTCACCCGCTGAGCTGCGTCCGGAGTCTGCGATCGCCACAGCATCGATCTACCGGACGCTGAGGGCGGCATTTGCCGACGTGGTCGTGTGCTGGGGGGCCTCACCGTGGGTATTCTCATGTGGGAGACCCGGTGTACTGACGGCCGACCCTGCCGAGCTTGGGCGTCGGCTGATCGGGCGGGGCGTATCTCCCGAGTACTTTGCGCCGGGGGATTTCGGCATCACCGACCAGCTTGACCCAGAACGTATCGGACAACGGAAGAGAGAGCTTGAGGGCATCCGGGGAGCGGTCGTCAGCAGGGATACATATCCGGCCATCTACTTCATCTGGCTTCAGAGGTGGGAGCAGCAGTTGCAGGATCGATCGCTCCGTGGCCTTGGGGCAGCGGAGCCCGCGGAAGATCGGACGTCCTATGCGTTCTTCGCATTTCTGGGTTCTGTGAGGTCGGCCCATGTGGTCATGGGTGTGCTGGTCGGCATGGTGTTTTGGTTGGTGGGCTGCGTGCTTCATTCGGGACTCAGGCGCGGCATTGCGAAGGGGTGGGTTCTCTGGTCGATCATGACAACCGGCTTCATGACTCTGGCCCTGGAGATCGTGCTTCTTTTTGCGTACCAGTCGCTCAGAGGATTCGCCTATGAACAGATCAGCGCGGTTATCGGGCTTTTCATGTTCGGTTTGGTTGTGGGAAGTGGACTGGCGAACCGGTTGATTCGGACGGGCAGGGCAGGAATCGGAGGGTTGGTGGGGGTGGACTTGGGGCTGGTCCTGCTGGCCATTGGAACCGGGTTTGTTCTGAAGGTTCTTGAGCAGCGAGGATCGCCGGTGTGGGTTTCGGTGGCTGTCTACAGTGTCATCGGCACGTCTGGGATTCTGGGAGGAGCGGCGTTTCCGTGGGCCGCGAGCGTCTATCGGTCAGTGGAGAATCGACCGGACAGGACCGCATCCTCCATCGAGGCCGCCGATCATTTTGGTGCGTGCCTCGGAGCGTGCTTTACGGGCATCCTTCTGGTACCGGTCATGGGCATACCGACAACCTTGGCGGGTTTGGCTGGGATCAAGAGTGTCAGTGTCGTTGGGCTCCTGGGTTTGTGGCGGTTTTCGGGTCGTAGGTAGACGAGGCCGCGAGCGTATCGTTGTCACAAACTCAAGCGAGGGCTATACTTCCCCGATGCAAGTAAAATGTGTCTTCCGGAGTTCGCGTGCGGTAGGCGGACCAGGTTTTCACTGAAATCGTCAGATCGAGAGAACACATGACGACACAGAACAAGTGGACGTTGGGCATCGTGGTATTGGTGGCACTGGTTGTTGCGGGCCTTGGGCTGATGGTGTTCGGGCCCAAGAAGCTTGCTCAGTCCAGGCAGAGGACGCTGATCACCAATGCCAGCGTGGCGATGTCGCAAGGCAAGTACGCGCGGGCCTACGATCTCTATAAACAACTGCACGGAGAGCTGCCGGACAGCGCCGGGGTGATCCTGAAGCTGTCGGAGCTCTGTGTGTACCTCAACCGGTTCGATGAGGCGAGGTCATGGATCGACAAGGCCTCGGGGATGCTACCCAACGAGCCGTATCCTCGCATTCAGAGGGCGTTCTGCAACACGCATGAGGCCGACTATCTCCTCTCCACCACCACTGAAGGGCCCGAAGGGGGCAGTTTCTCGCGGATCGAGACGTTGTGCCAGCAGTCAGAGGTACAGCTAGCCGAGGTCGGCAAGATGACCGGGGCCAGCCCTGTGCTTCAGGCCCAGCAGGGGGAGGTGTGGAGAGTGAGGGCTGAGGCGGCGCTTGAGCGCAGTCGTCTGTATCAGACACGGGCAGATGAGGCTGCGGCAGGGGGTCGAGCGGACGAGGCCGCAAAAGCGCAGAAGTTGGCGGACGAAACAAGAGACCTGGCAGAACGAAACACGAACACGGCGTTGAAGGAACTGTCGGCTGCCTTCAAGCTTTCTCCGAAGGAGATGGGGCTTGCGGAGGCCTATGCGCAGGCTGCGTATCGGACGGGGAGATGGTCCGACGTGATCGTGGCTTTCCGAACGGCCTCGACGGTGGGGCGACCGACGCCGCGACTGGCGATTCTGGCCGTACATGCCACGCGGGCCTCCGTTGTGGGAAAACCGGCGTCAGCCCGTCGTCAGGCAAGGCAGCTTTGCATCGAGGCTCTCGAGGGGGCCGTCAAGAATCACCCGTACAACCCGGACGTCAAGCTGGAGCTGGCTGCCGCACGACTGGAATCGGGTTCGATTGAAGGGGCCGAGGAACTGCTCAAGAAGGTTCAGACGATGGGGCAGAAGAAGACCGAGGCGTCGGTCCTTCAGGGGAGGATCCTGCTGGCCAAGGACAAGCCTCAGGAGGCGCTCACCTTGCTTCGTTCTGCAGAGGTGAATGACCCGAATCAGGCGGCTTTGAAGGTGTGGCTGGCGGACGCTGAGGGCCGATGCGGTTCGGACAAGGCGGCTCTGAATCTCTTGAGCAAGGCGGTGGAACTCGATCCGGATAATGCCGAGTACCGCATTCGATTGGCGGAATCCCTGGAGAACGCTGGCCAGCCGGCGAAGTCTGAGCAGGTGCTTCGGACGGGTCTTCGTCGAGATCCGGGGAGCGTCTCGCTGGTTTCTGCTTATACGGTGTGGTGTGTGAGGAATGGCTATCCGGATCGGATGACCGGAAGTATCGAGCGGGCCGAGAAGATCGTTGCCAGTCGGGCTCAGGGTCCAGCCGATCTTGCACTTCTGTGCCTGCGAGCGGGGAGATCCGACTGGGCTGTGCGCGTGGCGAGTGGACTGATCAAGAGCGACCCCAAGTCCCTGGTGGCCGTATTGACCACGGGAGCGGATCAGGTCTCCAAAGGCAAAGTGGCGGAGGCGATCGAAACACTCAAACCTCTGACGGTTCAAAAGGAACAGATACCCGAGGTTGCTCTGACCTTATCCCAGGCGTGCGGTGCACAAGGGAGGCTGCAGGATGCCGCCGTGCAGCTCGAGATGGCAACGTCGGCAGGAGAGAACGACTATCTGACGTTGTATAGGGCTGTGGAGGTGTGTATTCAGCTTGGGTTGTTCGTGGAGGCGGTCAAGTACGGCAACCGGATGCTGGCGGACAATAGCGAGGTGCCGGGAACTCTCTGGCAGGCCGGTCGGCTGGCTGTGTTGACGGGTGACCTGCCAAGGGCCACGGATCTGCTCACGCGGCTGAAGAGACAAGGATGGAACGATGCGACGCCGATGGGGCGTGCCGTCGTGGACCTTCTTGCCGGCTTCTACGACAAGGTTGCAGGCGACCTCCGGGGACAGACGGATTCTCTCTCTCATGTGGCGATGCACTGGGCGAAGGTTCGTTTGGGCATGTTCGATGAAGCGGCTGCCGAACTGGAGGCAGCGGTTCGGGCCAACGCGCTGTCGGCGCCACTGTACTTGAGGGTGGGCGACTTCTTCGTGTCGGCATCCAAACCTGAGGAGGGTGTGCTGCTGCTGACTCGGCTGGGGGAACTGAACCGAGGTCTGGCCGCTCTTGGCATCGCGAGAATTCGTCATCTGAGCGGCAAGCACGACCAAGCGATTCAGGCATGCGAGGCGGCGCTGTCGGACAAGACACTGAAGATGGACAAGCGTATCGAGGGAGAACTCCGCGTGGCGATGGCATCGTGTTTCCGCCATCAGGACAAGCCACAGGATGCGATACGGGTTTATCAGGAACTTGAGAAGGACCCCGCGATTGGGTTGATGGGTTTGAGAGGCTTTATCGACATGCTGATCGAGGTGCGATCCTTCCAGCAGGTGGAAGATGCTTTGGATCAGTTCCTGAAACTTCCGGATCTCTCCGCGGACTACCTCATGGAGGTGGGGTCGTATTATCAGCGTATCGGGAAGCTCGAGAAGGCGATGTTGTCGTATGCGCAACTGGCGCGCAAGCTGCCGGATTCTGTGGGCCCCCTTCGTCTCCAGGCCGGGGTGTGTCAGATGTTCGGTCAGTCACAGCGGGCCATTGAGATTCTTCGTGGCGCCATGGGGCGATGGTATGGTTCGGTGGCACTGAAACGGGACTTGGCTGAGGCCTATTCACAACAGGGCCTTTGGCCGGACGCCCTGGCAACACTCAGCGATGCGGTGTTAAATGCTGAGACAGCCGGTGGTGTGGCGGTAGAACGTGATCGGACAATCCTCTTGATGCGCATGGGCCTGACGGAGGCGGCGAGACCCGGATGGGAGAGTTTGAAGGGGCGCCCGGGCTGGATGGACTTCGAGGCTCTGACGGGGTTCGCTCAGTGTCGAGCCGGACAGGGCGACCTGGAGGGGGCCGTGAAGGATCTAGTGCTCGTGCCGCCGACGGCCAGCCAGTTCGTCGATGCGAGATTGATCGCCGCTCGTCTGGAGCGTCAGCGAGGGCGCAAGAAGGAGGCGTTGAAGCTGCTCCAGGAGTCTTTGAATCGACTGGATACGTCGGAACTACTCGCTCGAGCACTGTTCGACGCGTGCATTGCGGAGCGAATGTGGGATGATGCCGTGAAGATCGCCCGGAAATGGGCATCGAGTGTTGACGGCGACGCCTTCGGCTGGACGTTGTACTGGGCGGACACCCTTGCCCAGAAGGGCGACATCAAAGGGGCGACGGAGGTATTGGTTTCGGCCCCCAAGGCCATACGTGAGAATCGGTCCATGGTGCCTAGGGTTGCCGTGTATCTCCTGGCTGCGGAAGACGCCGCTGGTGCCAGGAAGATTCTTGCAGCGTCTGCAACACCCACGACAGCGGCCTCGGCGCCGTCAGTCATACCGGCCGCAGCCGCCACACCCCCGATCACCGAGTGCCTCCTTGGCATCGTGGATCTGTATGAAGGGAAGGAGAGGGAGGCGGCGGTCCGTCTGGACGGTCTGATCCGTCGAGATGTGGTTCCTGCGGAAGTGCTTGTTGCATCTTGTCTGGCGAGGATGTCCACCGCCACGCCGTTGCCCCTCGCCCAGTTGCCGAAGGCAGTTCAGTTCGGACAGGACGGTGCCTTGCTGGCGGCGATGACGGAGGCCACGAGCCGTCCGGCCGGGAAGAAAGCGTGCCGCAACGCAGCACTATCGCTTCTGTGCCGGCGGATCGCCCTGAACGGATTGGCGATGCACTGGGCCCGACAGAGCGTGGCTTCGGACGGGGAGTCTGTTGGAGGATACGTACTATTGCGAGATGCTCTTCTAACGGCGGGCTCCGCATGGTCGGTCGATCTGGCCAAGTGCGAGGAGGAGATCGGCCGGCGGTTCGGACAGACAGCTCTCGGCCGGCGTGTTCAGATTGAGTCGGCCATCGACGCGTCCGATTATGATCGTGTGTCCGCGGTTCTGAAGGCTTGGGACAAGGCATCACCTCCACCGGTGGAGGTGTTGTACCGTTCCGCCAGCGTGGCGATTCAGAAGGGTCGGTCCGCCGAGGCACTAGCTTGGCTCGAAGAGTGCCTGAAACGCGATCCGAAGAACACCGACGCAGCCAACAACGTGGCCTATCTGCTCGTTGAGCTTAAGGGGCAGGACCCGGCGGCACGGGAGCGGGCACTCAAGTTGGCGGAGGAGTCCTATCGGGTCATGCGGGGGATGCCTGCGGTGGCGGACACCTACGGGTGGGTTCTGGTTCGATGCGGCCGGGCCAAGGATGCGCTTCCTATCCTTCAGAAGGCCCTCATCGTTCTGTCGGGCGATGTGAAGGTTCACTACCACATTGCGGGAGCCTATGCGGGCACAGGGCAGATCGAAATGGCGAGGCTTCACTACGAACACGTCGCTCAGTCGGCTAAGGACAAGGCCTTGATTGATGAGGCTCGAAAGGCCCTAAGTCAATTGCCGAAGGCCCCGACGACCGGCCCGGCTGCCTCGAAGCAGGCCGCGTAGTCTCGGGTGGATTCGGGGCACCGCGGGATGAGGACCGCATCAGGGATGGGGATGCTCGTCCCAGTGTTCCGCATGAAGAATCTGATCGAGCCAGCGGGGTTTGAACGGATCGATGGTGGGGTCACCGGTGGAAAGGACGTCCGGGATGCCACGTATGGGGATCCGTCGCAGTTCGGCGGAACCGTTGGACTCAGCGATACGAGTAACCTCAGATCGGAACATGCTGACCAGGGACGGATTGCGGCTGTTGACCACACGGAGTGTGACGGTGCTATCCGGTCCGAATAGGACACCGGCCTGCCAGAGCCGATGATGCCCGTCAATGATGGCGTAGCGTCCGTTGCCCAGGCGTATCACACTTATTGGATAGTTGGGGAAGTAGTTCCGATTGAGCCTCTCGAAGTCCTGCGGTTTGGCGAACAACCAGCGGACCAGGTGCAGCTTGGCGTATTCGAGACAGGGCTGAGTAGCGTCAATAGCATTCAGGGGGAGGCTTGAATCGTGCCAAGCGGGTGCGGGTGGGCCGTAGAGGGCTTCGAATGACTTGATGGCGGATGCGAAGGAAATGCTGGTACTGATCGTCCGAATCTTGCCGGCCAACTCGTCCTCGGTGACCAGTCCTCTCTGATGGCGTTTGGCGAGTTCTTCGAGTTCAGCAACGTCCACGGCACTACGCCTCAGGTTTCATGGGTTATCTATCCCGCACATGACACAGGATCATGGGGGTTGGGTTCAGGAGTCACTTAGTGGGGCTCCTCACTCAATAATGATCCGGCCGGGCTCGCCGATCTTGCCCTCGACGTCAACAGACCGGCCGGTCATCAATCGGATGACATCGGCATTGGTCAAGCAGTGTTCGGTGATTCTGCTGGTCGTGTACTCGCTGCGTCCAGAAGCCAGGGCCAGGGGCACCATGAGTTGATCGGCGGCATAGGGGTCGACGGCCGCCCGGCCGCTCTTGGTTTCATCGAGAAAGTCTGCCATTTCCAACGCGGCATCGGAGCCGGCACCCTCGGGGCTCTTGGCCTTGCTGCTGAGTCCAAAGAAGGTTGCTCCAGATCTCTCGCATTCGACCCACAGGACACAGACTCCTCCAGGATCGTGGGCGTCGATCAGTTCGATCTGAACCTCAAAGGGGGGGATTCCGCGTTTTCCGGACTGCCAGAGTGCGGCTTGCCGCAGCCGGTGCCCGATGGCCATGGGCTGATTGGCGATCTTCGCCACGCCACCTCGGCTCTTGACGTCACCCCGATCGAGAAGCCTGATCGGACGGATCTGATCGATGCGGGATCCGCCGATGATGTGTGTGGAGACCGCGCCGCCGCCTCGAGGATAGAAACCGGCTCGCAGCATATGCATCCGTATCGGAAGCCCGATTCGTTCGAGGAGGGGTGCCCAGATCCGTTGGAGATACTCATAGCAAGGGGCCTTGGGATTGTGTGTGCCGCCGATGACCTCGACGATGCTAGGATCGGGGGCCAACGCCAGTGGGATGGCAACGGTCTGGAGCACGAGGCCGGTGGAGCCTGCCGTGCCGACTTCCAGAGAGTACCGGCCGGGGGTTACCTCTCTGGGGGCAAAGAGCAGATCCGTTTGGCCCACCGACAAGTCATCGACCTTGGCCCCGCAGATCTGCGCGATTGCGCGGATGGCCGTCATGTGCTGGGGGCGAAGTCCGGGTGACGGACGACCTGCTCGGATACGTCGGATATGGACCGTCTTTGCCAGGCAGGCGGCCAAGGTCAGGGCCGTTCTGAGAATTTGACCGCCACCTTCGCCATGTGATCCGTCGATTTCGATCAAGCGCGCGATACCTCCGGATGTCCTTCCTGTAAGATTATCGTCCGTCACGCCATGGCACGTAAAGCGGAAGGGCGTGCCAAGTTCCTGTCAACCGCATGGGGCGCACTCTTCGGCCTGTGCAGCGACGGCCCAGAGGGCGTCACAGAGGGGCAGCCGCAAGGGACCGGCTTCATAGGCCGCCGCACCGTCGTTCCACTCATCAAGGGTTGCCGGGCCGGTAACAACACTATCCACAGCGGGCAGAGAAAGGAGGGAACACAAGGCGAAGAATGTCTCGGCCGATAGAGGGTCCTCGTTCGGAAAGGGCAGCGACGGTTGAGAATCATCGTGTCTGGGGTTTCGTCGAGTCATGTCGCTCATGTCGGCTGGGCGTAGCTGGGTCGATGCACGTAGCGTCGCATGCCCAATTTCAGGGTCACGGTGCGCGACGGCGGCAACACAATAGCCAGATGCTTGTCGTGGATCGTCAAGGGGGGGGCAGCGGATGTCGTCTCATCGACAGCATCCGTGAAGAGATGCTCCCCGAAGGCACCGGCCTGAAGAACGATATGCCGTTCATGCAGAGGGCTGAGGTTGACCATGGTGATCCGGATCGCTTCGGGTTCCAGGGACGAGACAAGGGCTGCCACATCATGGGGCAAGCCGGGGCGGCGGGCATCGGTATCAAATGCCCGTAATCGGACATGAAGCAACCCGCCGTGGTAGATGATCTGCGGGCCGCCGCAGGTGAGTTGCAGCAGTGCTTCGGTATGAACGGGGTTGATGTCCTGCCAGTGATGGATGTCCCATTGCTCGGGATCGCCATCGTCGTGGGCCATGCGATCCATTCGCCGGGCAATTTCGGCCCATTGGGTTTCGAGGATGCGCTGGGGATAGTCGGGGTTGTGCCCGATGAGATAGCCGTAGAACGGGGCGATATGAATGTCATCTCCCTTGCCGCGACCGGGCAAGACATCGCACCATGCCGTGGCGTGCTCCGGGAAGCGTGTCAGGCGTGCGGCATCCTCGGCCGATTGCGTCATGAACCAGATCTGAAGGGGGAATTCGGGTGAGATGGAACGATAGGTGGTCCAGCCGGCATCGGTGTATCGGTGCGGGATCAGAAGTCTTCCTTCTTCGATCCTTCCCAGTTCTATCATTCGGTCGAGCTGGCTGCGAGGGATGTCCATATACCCCATATCGCCGGTGAGGAGGACGGCGTTCATGGCGGCGATCATGAGCGGCTGGATGATCGACATGAAACCGTGGGGCCATCGCCAGCCGTAGTACCCACCCCACCACTTGCCGCCCATTCGTTCGCCGATGTGGCCGTTCGGGCCGACGTTGTCCGGGCAGAGCCCCTCGTTTGC
Organism: uncultured Planctomycetales bacterium; assembly: GCA_964446835.1. GTDB lineage: Bacteria > Planctomycetota > Phycisphaerae > UBA1845 > JAFGLZ01 > CAYUQT01. The sequence goes on from CAYUQT010000056.1 coordinate 43,302, forward strand.
CTTGATGCGATCGGCCCAGGCCCCCAGGTAGTCGAGCACCCAACGGCGGTACGCGTCGTCGCCGGTGTACGCGTAGGTGTGGGTGATCAGGCTTGTGGCGGTGAGGTTCAATGGGACGTCTCCGTGCATCTGACGCTCATTCAGTAAGCGGAGGATTTCAGCATAGGTGCGGTCGTCGTTCCAGTTGGCGATCGGGCCCACGACTCCCGGGACGTCCTCAAACGGCGCTGGGTAATCGGCCAGGATGGCCCGATGCGTCGCCCAGTCGTCCCACGAGTTCTCCAGTCGGGGGCCTCGGCTGCCTGTGATAGGAGACCGCATCATGCGTCGTTCGGGGTCCCAGTTGGGGGCCTCGGGGTCCTGTCCCATGTACATCCGGGCGAATCGTTGCGTGCGAGCCCGATCGATGGCAACGTGCGGGTCGGCCAAGCCAAAGTAGTAGAAGTAGATCGAGCTTTCGCCGTGGTGCATCCAATCGTAGTAGGCGTCGAACTCGCGCCAGACCTGTCCGTATCGGGTGAACTGGAGTGTAACCGCCTCCCACAGAAAGCGACTCCGGCGGTGGATGTCATCGCTGCCGCCGAGTGCATAGAACAGAGGCCAGTTGTGGTACGCCTCGTATCCGTCATCGGAGCCGTCCATGCCGGGCCAGGTCTGTCGCCAGATGAACGAGCCGTCGGCGCGGGTGTATCGGTCCTGAAACGCGGGGGCGGCTCGGTTGATCATGTCGATCAGAGATCGCTGGGCCAGGGCCCAAGGGGGAGGGGGGACGATGCGAGTGGCTCGGATGGTGCATCCGGAGGCATTCATGGCGGTCCTCCAAAAGGAAACCCCCTCACCGGTCGGGAGAGGGGGTCTTCGAAGGCCTGACAGCATAGGGTTGGCTTGGGAGTCAGGCTAGTGACTTCATCGGCATAATGAACTGGAATCCTTTACCCCCTGTTCTTCGGACGTATGGATGCCTGCGCGCGGGCCGTTTCATGCCGCGTGATGCGGCCTTTGCTGGCTTCGATTTCGGGTGATCAGCTCACTGGACAACACCGGGGCGTCTCAGTCATCATAAGGTCCGTCGGGGCGTCCCCTTGGGGGCTCAATCAGGAAAGGCGATCGGTCATGGCGATGATCAACTTCGCGTGGGTTTGTGTCGTGTCTGCGGGTGCGATCGCAGGGTTGCCTCGGGACAAGCTATATACCAACTCGATTGGCATGAAGTTGATTCGGGTGGAGCCGGGGACGTTCGAAATGGGCAGCGGCAGGACCCCATTACCTCAATCGCTCTACGACATGCCCCATCGGCGCGACGGTGATTTCGACGAGCAGCCAGCTCACACCGTGCGGATCCGCTCGCCCTTTCATCTGGGTGCGTGCGAGGTCACAAATGTCCAGTACGAACGCTACGATCCGTCCCATCGGCTGGTTCGCGGGAAACTCGGTTACTCCAAGGGGGATGATGAGGCAGTAGTGTTTGTGAGCTGGCAGGATGCGGTGGGGTTCTGCCAGTGGCTCGGCCGGAAGGAGGGGGTGCCCTATCGGTTGCCGACGGAGGCCGAATGGGAGTATGCCTGCCGTGCCGGGACCACGTCGCCCTTTCACACGGGAGATAGCCTGCCGACGCCGTTCTGCAAGAATCCGCGCCGCAGTTGGTATCCGGATCCGGTTCACATCGTCGATCAGAAGATCATGGACCTGACCGTGGGGCAGACGCCGGAGAACCCCTGGGGGTTTCTCGACATGCACGGCAACGTAGAGGAATGGTGCCACGATTGGTATGGACCTTATGAGGCGGGCGAATGTGTCGATCCGGTGGGTCGTGCCGACGGCGATTTCCGCGTTACGAGGGGCGGCAGTCATTCGACCGACCTGTTCTATCTTCGATCGGCCAATCGCATGGGGACCGTCCCCGAGGACAAGCACTGGCTCATCGGATTCCGCGTCGTCCTGGGCGAGATGCCGGCCACAGTGCCTTTGCCGGTGCCGCCGCCGCCTGCGTGTCAGCGTCAGGTCTCCCAGAGAGTCCAGAACGGGGTGGGGCCGGACTTGTATAAACCGTACTTCCTGGGGCCACGCAAGTACGTGAAGATCCCTCCGAAATCGATGGGGCCACTGTTTTCGCACCACAATCACGATCCGGCCATCACGGAGTGTTCCAATGGCGACCTCCTGGCGATCTGGTATACCTGCGTCGAGGAACAGGGGCGCGAGCTGGCTCAACTGGCGAGCCGGCTTCGCTATGGTCAGCAGGAATGGGAGCCGGCCAGTCCCTTCTGGGACGCTCCCGACCGCAACGACCATGCCCCCGCGCTGTGGTTCGATGGAAAGGATACCCTGTTTCACTTCTCGGGGTTGTCGGCTGCCGCCACCTGGGGGAATCTGGCTACGATCCTCCGCGTGTCCAAGGACAACGGCGCCACATGGTCGAAGGCCAGGCTGATCGTGCCCGAGCATGGTCTGCGGCACATGCCTATTGAATCGGTCTTTCGCACGCAGGAGGGCTTCATCATTCTGCCGTGCGATGCGGCGACGGGGGGACGGGGTGGCACCGCGATTCATGTCAGTCGCGACAATGGACAAACCTGGAACGATGCCGAGGGCCGGATCGCCGGTATTCATGCTGGCGTGGTTCAGCTTAAGGACGGGCGACTTATGGCATTCGGGCGAGGTGATGAGGTTGAAGGCATGATGCCCAAGAGCCTCTCGAAGGACATGGGCAAGACATGGACGTACAGCGTCAGTGAGTTCCCGCCCATCGGCGGCGGACAGCGACTGGTGCTGATGCGACTCAAGGATGGGCCCATCTTCTTTGCCTCGTTCGCCAAGCTGATGACGTTCAGGGACGCCTCAGGCAAGGAGTTTTCCGGCAAGGGACTGTTTGGGTCGCTGTCGTTTGACGAAGGCCAGACATGGCCCGTCAAGAGGCTGATCACCGACGATGGTCCGGCTCGCGACGTCGAGACGACCGACGGCATGCGTTTCAAGATGAGTTCGGAGAGTGCGGAGCCTCGCGGGTACCTGTCGGTGTGCCAGTCGGCCGACGGCGCCATCCACCTGATCAGCAGTATGCAGCACTACGCGTTCAACCTGGCCTGGCTGAACGAGCGGGCATCCAAAGGCCCATAGGTGTGGTGCCCGAAGGGCACAGGACCTACCGACGAGTCTGAACGCGGACGAACAGCACTCCATGGCGTGGAAGGGCTGTGGAGAGACTGCCTTCGAGTTCGCCGAGATCCTTCTGTCGCCAAAGGTCGCGGAGGAGCTGCTTGCCGTTCAGGCCCAGTTGGGACCAGTTGGCCGCGACGGTCGCCGGAGTCTCTCCCTGGTTGAAGAGGCCGATCGCCTTGCTGCCGTCTTCCAGTTCCTTGATCATGGCGAAGCTGTCTTCGTTGAGTCGAACGACGTCGGCGCACTTACCCAGGGGGTCCTGGTTGACTTCTATGACCTCCGGATTACACAGGACGTTCAGGGTGAATTCGTCGAGCCGGCTCATATCGCCGCTGTAGAAAAGTGGGGAGGCCATCAGACACCATAGCGACATGTAGGAGTACTGTCCGTTGGGTGTCATCGGGCACGGGGTGGGAAGTCCGCCCGTTCGGGCATCGCCAATGTAGCCGATCTGGATGTAGTCGGGGTCGTTCCAGCTTCCGGGCCTGGAGAACTGGCGGTGTTCGGAGTTCTTCAGGGCAACATCAAAGACGCGGTCGAGTTCGAATCCCAGATCGCCGGCCGTTCGCCAGCAATGGCCGCCGACTTCGGCGCCCCATTTCCAGACATCGCCCATTCCGTACTGGCAAAGGTTGAACACGATGTCTCGCTTCTGCTGTTTGAGGATGTCGCCCATCTGCTTGTACGGCTTCTTGAACGTGTCGATCCGATGATCGCCCTTGACGATCTCGCCGTAGGAGCACCAATCGTACTTCAGGAAGTCGTAGCCCCAATCGGCGAACTGTCTGGCATCCTGGGCCTCGTGTTTGTAGGCACCGGCGTACCCCGCACAGGTGCGGGGACCCGGCGAGGTATAAAGACCCGCCTTGAGTCCCTTGGAGTGGATGTAATCGGCCAGGCCTTTCATGTCCGGGAAGTGCTTGTTCGGCTGCAGGCTTCCGGTGGCGTCACGCAGTGGTCCGACTCGGAGGGGGTCTTCGTTCTTGGCGGAGAACATCCAGCAGTCGTCGATGTTAACGTACTGGTATCCTGCGTCGGCCATGCCGCTGGAGATCATGACGTCGGCCGCCTGGCGCATCATCATGTCGGTGATGCGGCCATAGTGCGCGTACCAATGGTTCCACCCCATGGGCGGTGTTAAGGCCAGCGTGTCCCCGCAGATGATCTTGAAGCTTCGGACGGACGAGCCCTGTTGATTCTTTGCCTTCAGGATGACGGGGTATTCGCCACTGCGATCAAGGCAGCCCGTGATGATGCCGGTTTGTGAATCCAGTTTCAGCGATTCGGGCAGATTCTCGGCGGAGAACACCATCGGTCGAGTGCCGGTGGTGGGAATTCGATACAGAAACGGGTTGCCCGGGCGGCAACCATAGACGGTTGGCCCGTTGATCCTGGGGGCCGGGCCGGGCTTGGGCGTCAGAATCACTGCTTCCTCACGTGGGGCTTGTGTCGTCTTGGGTTTGGCGCCGGTTACGATGAACCGAGCATCGGCCCAATCGCCGTGGTCGCAGGCAATGCCATCGCCAGCGTCGGCTACGAGCAGCAGGAGGCTTCGGACACCCTTGAGATCGACGTCGACGGTTTTGGCGGCATCGCCCGACTTCATGACACCGGAGTCAAAGAGCTTGCGACCGTCGGCGATAACCCTGAACACGACTGATCCGGGAGTTCCCGCGGTATCATCCAAGCCGACCGACGCGATGAACCGTTCGGTCCCGCCGTCAAGGTCGATCCAGAGGACACTGTGGGCGTGGGTACCCACACCCTTCTCGAACCGTTTGCCGCCGACGGTCAGCGGTTTCTCACGGATGGATCGGTTGACCTGGGGCTTGCCCCATCCCTGGCGCATCTTGCTCAGGTCCAAGGTTTGGAGCCAGACCGTCTCTTCGGCCCGGGCGGCGGCGGAGGACAGTCCGCCGAAGACAATACACGCACAGACGATCACGCGGAGGATGTGTCGGACCGTGTTCATGATGGACTCCCTTTCTCTTGGGACGCTTCTCGTGCGGGGTTTCACCCACTCGGTGAACTCAGGGCATCTATCCTGCTTTGTGAAGCAGACAGAGAGTTTCTCATTCAACATGAAAGATGGGGCATTGGCGGACGTCCGGGTTCGGTCATGGGGCTGCCCGGGTCTCGACCGCCTTCCTTACGACCGTTTTAGCCGCCTTACAGGGTCACGATTGCATCGAGCTCGATCTCGAACAGCAGATCGTCCCGACAAATGTCCTCGTTGACCAGGATGGCGGGCAACATCGGCAGCGACTGTGCCTGACAGTATCGTTCGAACGCAGGAACGTCCTTGCTGTGCTTGAAGTAAACGATAGCGCGTGACACATCGTTCCAGGTCATGCTTCGCGACTCAAGAATCGCCTGGACCACCTCCATCGTCAAGGCGACTTGGCCGTCCATGTCATCGAGATACTTCGTATTTCCCTGAGGATCGATGCTGGCGGTTCCCGAGATCATGAGCCTGCGGTGGTCGGGCAGGTCGATTTCCACGGCCCGGCTGAATGAACTGCCGTACTTCAGGGCTGGACACTGAAGGGGGGAGGGCACGGCAGAAGTGCGAGCCTCTTCGTTCTTCAGCCGGAGTGCGAAAGCCCCGCTTACGACCGCACTGGCCGTCGGGTTGCCTCCGCCGATGCCCGTACTGGCGGGCACGAGACGATCGTAAACCTGGTGCTCACGAAAGAATGTGTCGCGAACCTTGTTGAAATCGCCGTACCAGTCGAGGATGTCGTGGTTGAAGAACCAGGTGCGGATTACGTTGTCAAACCCCATGTCCACCGTTTTCAGGCCGCCTTGCATCTGGTCAAAGACATCGCGGGCCTGTTGGGGGCGCGGCTGGGTGGGTACCCGCGGCATCAATCCACCGAGCCGGCAGTATCGGGCGTCGTCATCCTCGAAGATGCGCCCGACGACGCGCCCGTCCAGCGCAACCGTCCGTGGGGTCGGCCCGGAGACCGCCCAAACGAGTGTGCCGGCCGGGCCGATCGGCTCCTGGTCGTCCACCCACGTCACAGGCCAGTCCACGTGGCCGAACGCCGCCCGGAGCGCTCGCTCGGCCTGCCCGTTCTGTCCGGGCAGACCGAAGGCATCCTGGGAGACCACGGAGGCCTTGTTCTGGCGTACGACCTGAGCGACGCGATCAAAGAGGCTGGAGGACGATTCGTCCGGCAGACAGCGTGCCGTGATGAAATGTTCTTCATGCTTCGGTCTGCGAAGCGTTACGATCGAAAGCTCGGGCGACAGGGTTTTGGTCAATCGGCCTGTCGTACTACTGCTGCTCTTGCTCGCCATTACAGCTTCACCTCGTCGGCGCTAGGCCGGTGGGCTTACGACTCTACTGTGAGAGGACGAACTCAGCCAAGTCGTTGGTCTGCCCCTCATTCAGACCAGACGTTGCACCGTGCTTGTCGCCGGAGTTGAATCGAGTCAGGACATCCTTCATCGTCGCGGCGCGGCCGTCATATAGGTAGGGTGCGGTACGCCAGCACTCGATGAGGGTCGCCGTGTCCAGCTTCTTGTCCTTCTCCATGCCTTTTCCTGTTCCGATGTCATATTCTTTGAGGTTAGTGTACAGGGGGGGGGTATGGCAAGTGGCGCATCCGGCCTTGGTGAATAGTACTTTTCCTCGCTCGGCCGCGGGGCTCAGCTTGCCGGCAACCAAGTAGGGGCTGGGGACCGGTTTGAGTGATTTGAGGTATTCATCGATTGCAACGGCATCCTCTTCTGGGCGGACTGCGAATTGGATCGAGCGAATACCGGCCCGAACCGCCATCTCAGCCGAGTCTCGAATGCCCGAGATCATTGCCGGCGGCGTCTGGTGCGCCAGCAGCATGCTCTTGGTGTTCTTGGGGTTACCGATGCCATCGTTCAGCAGGTCCCAGTTGAGCCCGTCGGCACGTGAATCGGGGTGGCAACTCGCACAACTCTGCCAGTGCTGGAAGCAGAGGTCGGCATCATTGAAGAACATCTCGCCTTTACGAACGACGGTTACTGGCTTTGACGGTCCCAGCGGAAGGGATCGGGCGTTCGGGCGGTTGTCGGGGTTGATATCTACCACACCGATGCTGTCTGTAAAGTATTCGGCTGCATAAACCTTAGCACCAAGGAGGGCCAAGCCTCGCGGGCCGTTTCCGCTGAGTTTGAGTCGCCGTCGGATGCCGACAAGGAACGAGAGATCGTTAGGAACATCATCGGCCGAACTCGAAGCCTCGGTGACCTTTTCGCCTTTTGCGATCTTTTCAAGCTTCTGATGGAGTGCAGCCCGGTCGATCACGCTCACCTCATGCGTTCCGGCATGCGTGACGCATATCAGCTTTCCATCCGGCGAACAGGTGACGCCCCACGGGTTGGCTGCACCCAGGTCGACGTCGTCGAGGAGGACGGTGTTGAAGAGTTTCTTGCCTTCCACGTCGATGATGCTCAGGGCATTGGTGTTCATCCAGCCGCGTTCGAGCTGGGTGGTCGGCAATTGGTACCGGGCGAGTATCTGTGTCACATAGGCGAACTTTCCGTCGGGCGACACGCAGATGCCTCGGAGGCTGCTGCTGCCGTTGGGCAGCGGGATGCTCGATGCTACTTTTCGCGTCGCCGTGTCGATCACGGAAATCGTACACGCCACGTAGTCGCCATCGGCGGGCATTGCGGGTAGATGATTGGCGACGATCAGAAACTTGCCATCGGGGGTGATTACGGCGGCGAGGGGCTCACGCGCGACGGAGATTCGACCCGCTTCCTTGGCGGTGGCAACATCGATGACAGAGATATCGTTGTTAAAGCGATTGCAGACAAATAGGGTCTTGCCGTCGGGAGATGCAACGACGGCAGTGGGCGTGTGACCGACGGCGACCTCACCGTTCACCTTGCCGCCGGCCGTGTCGACGATCAGAAGCTTCCCTTCCGGGCAAGAGGAACTGACGTAGAGCTTTGAGCCGTCGGCCGATAGCGCCATGCCTGCCGGGGGCGCCGGTATGGGGACCGTCTTAGTCACTTTGGCTCCGGCAATGTCGAACAGCACTATCTGATTGGCGGTGTACTCGGCCACCCAGAGGTTATGCCCCTCCTTATCGGGCAGGAGGCTCAGGGGAGACAGGAAGGATTCCTGTGCGGCCGAGGTGGCGACCAAAACGGTGCCAAGACAGGCCATCAGACGACCGAAGAGTCTTTGCATGTCACTCATGGAGGGCTCCGCTCAAAGGGAACGAGGGACGAATTCCTTCACTCGGCAAACCCAAACAGTATAGCGTCAAAAGTTTGTACGTTAAGAGGCAACGGACGGGAAGTGGTTTTTGTGCCGACACGCGCCTATGATTAGGAGGCTTTCCAATATCGGGTGGGTGTGAAACGGGCTCGGTGCATGGCGGCCGTCAGAACACTGTTTGTGTCGGGACCTCGAGGTGGCGGGAAGACTCGTCTGGTTCATCTCATGGCCAGGGAGTCGATGCCGCTTGCGCCTCACCATTTCCGGCTGACCGCCGCGGAGGCCGTCGGCCGTCCTTCATTTCAATTGGTCACTGCGTCGGATGACCCTACCCTGGCCAGCTCGCGCCGTATTGACTACACGAGCGAGCGATGCTTTGAGGTAATTGCCGAGGCCTTGATGGGACTGCGTCCTGCAAACCCTCAGGAGGTGGTCGTCCTGGAGGCCGACGGCGACCCCTGCTTGCGATTTGCTTACCCCTACGACCGTCGGGTGTTCGTCATGCCTGCTCCGTCGGACGTCTACGATGTCTTTCGGACGCCCGAACAGGCGGCGGTTGCCCTTCGAAAGGTCATGGAGGACACGGCATCTTTTGCCGCTGAGATCTTCGGCCTCTTCGATGATGATTCCCTTGAGGAAGACCTCGGGGGCGAGTACTTCCGGTCCGGTGCGGCCCGATCCTGGAATCAGTCGGCGGTTCAGGTCGACGAGATTCAGATCAGCAGCTTCCTGGATTCTCCGCTAGGCGTGGAGATTGCTTCACGAATCCAACTCCAGCCGGAATATCACGGGCTTGTGGAAAGTGACGTCATCCTGATCAACACGGGGGTCGGGGGGACCGGCGGTGCGGTGGACGAGGTGCTGCGCCGTTTGGAGGTCCTCCTCAACCGCATCCGCGCCCGCGTTCAAAACGACGGCATGCTTTTCTGCTGCGATCCGTGCGAAACTCAGGATCCTCGACGCATCCGCCTCTTCGAGAAGCTCAGTCTGATGAGCCACGCTCTGCTGGCTTGATCTGGGCGACTCTGTCACCTTCATTGGAACGATGTGTCGGGTGTGGGTGAGCTCTCTACGACCTGCGCACGATGTTCAGCGTGCGTGCAAGATTCGCGGCGGACTGCCGAAGAAGGGGACCGGCTCCGGACATCGCCTCGGCCAGCGTCATCGGACGGTCGACGATGGAGAAATAGGCGGTGAGCACGTCGAGCGATCGCTCAGCACCGGGTCCGATCGAACCGCAGATCGCGATTACCGGGATGTCCGCCTCTCGGGCGAGCCGACCGACACCATGGATCACCTTGCCCATCATCGATTGGGCGTCGAGCCGGCCCTCGCCGGTGATGACCAGGTCGATACCCACCATTCGTCTCTTCAGGCCTACGGCTTCGATGACGATCTCGATGCCTCGGCGAAGCGCTGCGTCGGCGAAGGCGACGAGTCCGGCTCCCAGTCCACCGGCCGCTCCGGCTCCGGGCAGGCCGCCCACATCCTTGCCCACGTCACGCCTGATGACCTCGGAAAGGTGCTTCAGATTCCCGTCAAGCTGGAGAACCATCTGGGGAGTGGCGCCCTTCTGTGGTCCGTAGATGGCGGACGCCCCGCGGGGACCGCACAGCGGGTTGTCCACGTCGCACGCCACCAGCACCTCGGTATCCGACAGCCGACGGTCCCGACCGGAGGTGTCGATCGATTGAATGCCATCCAGACGACCTCCGGACAATCCGGCGGGAAGGGGCCCTCCGGCGGAATCGAGGAAACGGATGCCCAGCGCCTGTGCGCAGCCCGCACCGCCGTCGTTGGTAGCGCTCCCGCCGATGCCCAGGATTATGCGCCTCGCCCCGGCATCGAGTGCGGCGCAAACAAGTTGACCGGTCCCATAGGTGCTCGTCAGCAGCGGATTCCTACGTTCGGGAGGCACAAGCGGCAGCCCGGAAGCCGCGGCCATCTCGATGACGGCTGTCCGGCGGGTATCTGGCGACTCGCCAAGGAGTGCCCATTGGGCGTCCACGGGCTCGCCGAGCGGGCCGCTGACACGCGTGGTCATGAGGCTTCCACCGGTGGCCTGGACCATTGCCTTGACGGTGCCCTCACCGCCGTCGGCCAGGGGCAGGGAAACGACTTCGGCATCGGGCATCGCATCATGGATGCCGGCGGCGATCGCCTCACAGACCTCCGGGGCACTCAGCGATTCCTTAAAGCTGTCGGGGGCGATGATGATACGCACAGGGGGATCCTCAGCGGGCCGTGAGTCGCTGGCCGTATTGGTAGATGTAGTCTGATCCGGGACGAAGCCAACTGATGTAGACCTGATCGCCCGGTTGAACATCCTTCAGGAGACGACCGATGTCGTCCAGGTTGCTGAAGCCATGGTATCTGCCGAGCTGATACAGGATGTCGCCCCGCCTGACGCCGACCCGATCGGCCGGTCCGCGAGAGGCCACCTCGACGATGAAGACTCCGATGGGGCGAGGCAACCCCAGCTTCTCTGCCTGCTGTGGGGTCATCTCTTCCAGGCGCAGCCCGAGTCGGTCCCATGCGAGTTTCTCGCCGGGGGGTTTGGGCATGCTCGCCAGGGCCAGCGAGATGGCCACCGCTCGGCCGTCGCGCTGGAGGCCCAGCGACAGCTTGTCACCGGCCTTCTTGTCGAGAACGACGGCGTAGAAGTCCATGGCGGTTGATACGGGGCGATCGTCGACCCGTAGCAGCGTGTCGCCGGCGCGGAGGCCGGATCGATCCGCCGGTCCCCCCTCGGTCACTGCCGTGATCCGCACCGTATCCTTGTCGCTGACGGTCATACCGAGCCAGACACGTCGACGCGACTCGATCTCGGCATTCATCATCTCGGGCAGCAGCCGCCTCAGATGGTCGACCGGGATGGCGAAGCCGATGTTCTGGGCGTCGCCGCGGATGGCGGTATTGATGCCGATCAAATCGCCGTTGATGTTGAGCAGCGGTCCACCGCTGTTGCCCGGGTTGATCGCTGCGTCGGTTTGGATGAGCCCCTCGTAGCGAACATTGCCGCCGAACTCGAGCGTGCGGTTGATCGCGCCGATGATGCCCGTCGTGACGGTGTGGTGATAGCCCAGGGGGTTGCCGATGGCGATGACGGTCTCCCCGATCATCAGGTCGTCGCTTCGCCCAAGCTGAAGATAGGGCAGAGGGCGGGGGGTGTCGATCTTCAGCACGGCCAGATCGTGCTCCCGATCGATGGTGACGATTCGCGCCGGCCTGGCCTGCCGGTCGTGTTCGTCGGCGAATGTGACCTTGTTGTCGGTGGATCGGGCAACCACGTGGGCGTTGGTGACGATATAGCCCGATGGATGGATGAGGAAGCCGCTTCCGGCGCCGGTGGCCTTGCGGGGTGCCTCAAAGATGTCGTCGAACAGGCTGTCGAATCCGAAGGGTAGGCGACTGACGACCACCGTCTCGGCTGAGATGTTGACCACCGCCCCCCGCGTCTTCTCCACCACTGCGACGATAGGGGTTCGGCGTCGCTCGATGTCGGCGGACCGTCCTGCTTCGCGGTTGCCCTGTTTCTCGCTCGCAAGACAGATCGGTCCCCACATTACGAGCAATATCGCGAGGGCGTCTGCCCGGAAGACCGATGTGTTCCATGGAGTCTGGAAGCAGTGTCGTATCATGACATGATGTTAGAAATCCCCATGAGGTGATGCAAGACAGACGGACTCGCACCTCATCATTGACGTTTTGTGACACCGCTCGGTTTCATGGGCAGTTGCGGGTTAGTTGGACTACAATACTCTGGAGAGTTGGCCGGGCAGGATGTCATCGGCACGGCCGCTCGGAAGGGAGACGCCGAATGGACGCTGCGAGGATCGGGATCATCGGTGCGGCAGTGTGTGCGATGGTTTGTGCTTCGCCATTGCAGGGAGAGACCGGCGGAGTGACGGAGGCTGCTCGCAGCATCCCGGTGGCCTGCGACGTGGATGTGGTTGTCGTGGGTGGTTCCACCGGCGCGGTGACTGCGGCTGTCGAGGCCGCCAAGGCGGGGGCGAAGGTGTTCCTGGCCGCTCCCAAGACCTACCTCGGTGAAGATGTATGTGCCACCTATCGGCTCTGGCTTGAACCGGGAGAAGAACCTCGATCGGAGTTGGCCAAGAAGGCATTTGCCGAACCGGTGCCGTGCGTTCCGCTTGGCAAGTCGCTGCGGTTTCGATACTCGGCGGACAAGCCGTCTTCATCTCCGCATGGGGATACGTCGGGTTCTCCGAAGCTGTCCGACGGGCGATGGACAAATGCTTCGACCGAGAGCGTGCAGTACAACGATGATGTGACACTGACTCTCGACTTGGGGGCTGCCGCTGATATCGGTGGTGTTCATGTCGCCAGTTTCGTCCGGGGCAACGATTTTCAGACCGACATGATCACCGTATGGATCAGCGACGACCAACAGACATGGCGAGAGGTGGCGACGATTAGGAACGAGCAGGCAAACCTGGCGCCGAGTGACTCCACGACGGTTCTGCGGGCTCCGATGAAGGCCCGTACACGATACCTCAGGGTGAAAGCGGTCAAATCGTCGAAGTGTAAGCGACAGCTTCTGGCAGAGATCGTGGTGACTCCAGCGGAAGCTTCGGCAGCGGTCGATTCGCGATCGAGCGACGGCGTGCGAATCCCGCCGACACCGATGCAGGTCAAACGTACGCTGGAAGAGGCGTTGGTGAAGGCAGGCGTGCAGTTTCTCTATTCATGCTGTATCACGGATGTCCTGAAGGATGCCTCTGGTGAACTGGCCGGAATCGTTATGGCGAACCGATCAGGGCGCCAGGCCGTTCGGGCACGCGTGATCATCGACGCAACATGGCGGGCGTCTGTTGCTCGCATAGGTGGCGCCAACTTCTCACCGTATCCGTCGGGTACGGCAACATTTCAACGGGTTGTGATCGGCGGCGAACCTCATCCGGGCGACGGGGCGGCGGTTCGGAGGCTTCCCGCACCCATTCAGGCCGATCGGGGCAATGGATTCTCCGGAGCATATCCTGCCTACGAGTACACATTGTCCATCGCGATGCCGGATGCCGGTGTGGCATCGTTCGCACGGGCCGAACAGGTCGCCCGCGATCGGACATGGGACCCTGGCCAACTGCTGACGTCGGATGAACTCTTCCAGGTTCCGCAGGATTCAATGAAGGGGCGGGCATTTGTAGAGGCAGAGGGCGAATCGGCTGAGCGTTTGGACCTTAATGCGTTGTGTCCAGAAGGTCTTGCACGGATGTACGTCCTGGGAGGTTCCGCCGGCGTCTCCCGGCCACTGGCAGCCCGCCTGGTTCGCCCGCTGTATCTGATGGATCTGGGGGTGCGAGTCGGTCGAGCGGCCGCGGAAGAGGCAAAACGCGTTGCCGATGTGACCGCGGTTGGCGTTGCAGCAGGTAAGGGTACGGCGGATGTGTCGGGAGAGATTCGAGAGGGGCTGCGTCCCCTCCGACCGTCGGTCCGTTCTACGGTGGTCACCTCCTCTGTTCGTTCGCTTCCGATCGTGGGTACGTTTGACGTCGTTGTCATTGGTGGCGGCACCGGTGGAGCGCCTGCGGGCATTTCTGCGGCTCGCCAGGGGGCCAGGACGCTCGTGGTGGAATATCTCGACGGGTTGGGCGGGGTTGGCACCTTAGGACTGATCGGCTCGTACTACTATGGACACCTGAAGGGGTTCACCGCCGAAATTGACGAGGGGGTTGCGGCGATGGGGCCGGACAACCAGATGCGCAAGCATACCTGGAACGTCGAATGGAAGATGGAATGGTATCGCCGAGCATTGCGGAAGGCGGGCGCAGAGATCTGGTTCGGCGTTATGGGCTGCGGGGCGTTGGTCGAAGACGACCGCGTCAAGGGCGTGGTGGTTGCCACTCCACAGGGCAGGGCAGTGGTTCTGGGCAAGGTGGTGATCGACGCGACGGGCAATGCCGACATCGCGGCGGCCGCCGGTGCGGAGTGCATGGCTGCCGACGGTTCGGACATCGCGGTTCAGGGCACGGGTATGCCGCCGAGGAAGCCCGGCGCGTATTACACGAATACCGACTACACAATCACGGATGATTCCGATGTACTGGATGTGTGGCGAACGCTGGTGTCCGGGCGGGCGAAATACCAGGCATCCTATGACCTGGCGACGGTTGTGGATTCACGCGAGCGGCGGCGGATCATCGGCGACTTTGTGATTTCGCCACTGGACATCTGGAACCAGCGGACTTATCCCGACACGATCGGCAAGTCGTACAGCAACTTCGACACGCACGGGTACACGATTCATCCGTTCTTCACGCTGAAATTCCCCAACAAGCAGGGGGTTTCGGCGTTCACGCCGTATCGGTCGTTGTTGCCGCGCGGACTCGACGGCATTCTGGTGATCGGTCTGGCGATCAGTGCCCACCGCGATGCGATGCCGATCCTTCGAATGCAAGGGGACATTCAGAATCAGGGTTACGCGGCCGGGGTGGCGGCAGCAATGATCGCCCGATCGGGTAGTGGAACGCGCCAGGTAGATATCAAGGCCCTCCAGCGACACCTGGTCGAGAAGGGCAACGTGCCGGATAGCGTTCTGACCGACAAAGACAGCTATCCCCTGAGTGAGGAGAAGGTCACAGCGGCCGTCTCGATGCTACCGAACGACTACGAGGGGATTGAGTACATACTGACCCAGCCGGAGAAGGCGGTTCCACTGCTTCGGTCGGCGTACCAATCGGCGTCTGACGGGCCGGCGAAGATTGCCTACGCCCACGTCCTGGCGATGCTCGGGGACCCTCTGGGGGTTCAGACAATCGCAGCTGCAATTGAGTCTATGGCATGGGATTCAGGGTGGAGCTACACAGGTGGGGGACAGTTCGGCGCGAGTCTCAGTCGGCTGGACAGTATGATCATCGCTTTGGGAGTGGCCGGCGATCCGAAGGCCGTGGCCCCCGTCTTGCGAAAGGCTGCCGAGCTGGATGCTTCAAGGGAGTTTTCGCACCATCGTGCGGTAGCGCTGGCGCTGGAACGGCTGCGGACGAAGGAGGCAGCGCCAATCCTGGCGTCTGTATTGAAGAAGCCGGAGATGAGCGGGTGGGTGTGCCCCGACATTCAGAAGGCGACAGATGCGGCGCTTCTGGCGAATCCGAATCTGGATCGCGACCGATCGATCCGGGAACTCGTCCTTGCGCGAGCCCTGTACCGGTGTGGCGATCATGAAGGGTTGGGCCGGCGGATCCTCGATGGGTACGCCCAGGACCTTCGCGGTCACCTCGCTGCACACGCTCAAGCGGTGCTGGGGCTCCAGAGCAAAGGGAAGTAGCGACCTGTCGTGGCTTAAGGCCGCCAACCTCGGGCGGCCATTCGGCGGGTCAACGGCCCGTCGACCGGCAGGTGGGGTGTCGGCGGAAGGTGTCGATGTACTGTTCGGGTGTGACTCCGAACTTCTGACAGAAGGTGCGATTCAGAACGTCGCGGGGGTCACCGGCGCGGGCGTTGCCCTCGTTGTAGATCCAATACCCCATGGCACAATGCCTGGCCATGTCGAGCTGTTGATCCAGGTACTTCGGTAGATAGTTCGGCGTACCCAGCCGCGTGATCCAGGGGGCAAACCCGGGCAGAACGCGGGTGGCGAACGGGTAGGCCGCGTGAACCTGTGGGACGTAGTCGGGCATCTGTACGAACCAGCGTCGGGCCCATTCGGGGTAGTCGCTGGTGATCTCCCCGTTGCCGGCACCGTAGGTTCGTTCGGTGGCGATCCAGATATCGATCTCCGCGTCGTGGATGCCCTTCAACCACCAGTAGCTGCCGGCGCGACAGTCGCCTTTGCCGGCATAGAGCCTGGCCTCATAGACCTGAAGCAAGGGCCCGCCCCAGACCTCTTTCAGAATGCGTCCGAACTGCTGCCCGCGGTGATAGTACATGCCCGACAGGCCGAACTCCTCGGCGAAGCACCAAGCGTCGGGATGGTCCGCGATGTCTTTGTACCTGTCGGTGGCTTCGCGGGTGATACCGTCATAGTCCTCGGCATCGAGGACGAGCCCTCTGAATCCGAGCTCTTTCGCCTGGGCATACAGGTATCGAGCCTGTTCCAGCGTGGTCAGCCATCGCGGCTCGTCGCGGAGGTCGTTGGGATCGTTCACCAGATGTGTGAACGCTTCGTGCTCGGCCAGCCAATAGCGGATGCCGCGTTTGCGAAACTCACCCAGCGCCCCCGACTCTCTCCAGATCCCGAACCCGGAGTTGTGATTGCTCTGGGGAAAGGCCGTCTCCACGTAGTCGAGCCAGAGGTCGGTAACTCCCAGGTCGCGATCGAGGTAGTCCAGCTTGTCGAGGAAGTCCTGCTTCAGATCGGACGACCAGCACATGAGATGCCGTTCCGGGAGATTCTCGCGACCGAGACACTCCACCTCACCGATCTGCCCCCTCGCTCCGCCGCCCCTGAAAGCTACCTTGATGTATCGTCCCACCGAAGGGATCAGCGGAACGCGGGTCGAATCGCTGCCGCGCCAGTGGGGCAGGTTGATTGCTCGATGGAGTAGTGGACGCAGGTGATTGGGGTCCGGACCCACCCAGACCTCGGCGAGCCACACGAGCAGGTTGGTCTGGCCGTTGGTTACGCCGACGCCCTCCAGAACAACGGGCCGGCCGGCATCAAGCAACAGAGACGCACCACCATTGGGGAAGTCAAAAGCGAAATCGGTCTTGGGGTTCCCGTCGATCGCGTATTCAGGATGAGCGACATTCCCTCCGGGGGCTTCCACGCGAACGATCGCCAGAGGCTTCAGAGCCTTGGCCGCATCGATGGGGCGTTCGAAGGCCGGATGTGACTGAGCCCCAGCCCAGGGAGACCCTATGACCAGGAGCAGAGCGGCGAGCCCTCGGTCCAGAGAAGATCGACTCAGTCGCGTGGATCCGTTGGGTGTGTCAAACATGATATCTCGGATGTCCTATCGAGACGCGGCTATTTCCCCGAAGAAGTGGGCCGGTGCACGGCCGGGGTGGCCGAGTGCGTCGTCGGCTTCTCCGGCAGCCATACGCGAACGTCCGTCACCTCTACCTCGACACGCAGGCCATCGGCAGCGGTATCGGGAGGCAGAGTCATCGGACCGCTTAAGAAGGCACGCTTGGATCCGGGCAGAAGAGGACCTCGCCAGTGATGGTCACCGGCGACGGGGGTGGCTGCCCATTCGTTTCGTTCGACCAGTGGCGTATTGTCCCGATTCAAGACCACCACGCGGAGGGAGAGGAGCGACACTACATCGGAACTCTTGTTCTTGATTTCGACGGCGGCCTTGAGCGAATCAATCCTGTTCGGTTCGGGCACCACTTTCGCAACGACGTCCAGTTGCCGGGCGCAGTCCGGACGACGCTGGTCGTTGATAACATCGGACAGGACCGGCGGTAGCGATTCCTTGATAGTCGGAATAGCCTTCGTGATCCCATCAATCCCGGCCACGATGTCGTGAACTCTGCGGTCGGTAGCGTGCATACTGCAGGTGATAACGATCATCGCGCAGATGAGGGCTGTCATGATGATGAAAGTGAAGCCCCAGACCGCTGTGACCCAGAAGGAACGCTTCTTCTGAATGATTTGGGGTTGCGATGGAGTATTCACCAGAGGTCCTCCCATGAAAGCGTATGATGGATTGTTGCCCGCGGCCCAGTGCCTCTGAAATCGGTTTCTATGCTAACGTTGGCTCGGGCAGAAGCCAACACAGCTGCAGAATTGTCTGCCAGATGAAAGATGGATAGGATTCGACAGACGGACGGCACCCCGTCTCTCTTCTAGCGTTCGCATCATTGGATACGAATGATGATGGAGTGATGCCCGATGCCGATGTTCGCACTGGCCTGTTGTGTATCGTTCTTCCTGCCCACTGGAGCGGCCAGTGGTCCCGCGGGCGAGAGCGGCCAGCGGATTGTGATGGTTCTGCGGTTCGACGGCTCCGATGCCATGTTGGGCGAGCGATTCGCGGACAGCTTTCGCCTGAAGCTCGCCCGTGAGGTTCGCCGGCTGGGTGACAAGACGAATATGAAGGTCCTCAGTGCGACAGAGGTGACCGAGGCCTGGGGCGAGGGGAAGGCCCCTTCGTCAAGCACTCCACCGCAGGAGATGGGCAAGTGGTTGCACGAGGTGGCCGCTCATGTTGCGGTGTGGGGCGCTGTCCGGCGCGAGGGTGATGACCTCGTCGTTCAGATCAAGGGTGTGGACATCACGTCGGACCCGACATCGTTGTGGATTGACCTGAACGATCGCGAGAAGGGCGAACGGGCGCACGTTCTGATCCTCAACCGCGTACTTGAACGCATGACGGGGCACGCGGTGAGAAGACCCCGCGAGGCCGGGGACGTGCCGGAACCCAAGGCGCTGGGTCCCATCATCAGCAGAAACTCCGGATTCGAGGAGGGATCAGGAGATAGGCCGACCGGCTGGGACAGGGTGGATGGTTTGACAACGTTCTGGGTTTCAGATCCGACGGGGTCGCAGCGGGGCAAGATGATCAAGATGGACACCCGCATGGTGCAGACCCAGGCCGACGAATGGTGGGCCAAGTGGCGAGCCGGCGCTTCTGCCAAAGAGGCACCGGAACCGATTCTGTCGGCCCCACCATTTTATGACGCGGTTGCGGGGATGCATGGAGCCCACTACTACAGTGACTTTCTAGAGGTCAAACCTGGAATGAGATATCGGGTTCTGGCCGACTTGGCTGGCAGCGGGACGGATTTCTTCTTTCCGAAGGTCTTCGTCAAAGGGTATACGGAGGTTCCGGCGACAGTTCGAGAGACGCAGTCGGCTCGTCGAGAGGTTTGGCGAACGTATCTGGCCTGCCGGAATTTCGGGGGTCAATGGCAGCACTATTCGGAGACCTTCACGATTCCGAAAGAAGGCGTGAAGTTGACCAGCGGAACGACGCTGCCGATTCGATGGATTCGGATTATACCGTACGCATATTGGCCACCGGGTTTGTTCTACTGGGACAATGTGAAAGTTGTAGAGGAACCAGAATGATCTTCTTCCGATCGGGGCCTCTGGTCTCATAAAGAGGGGCCTGATGGTCGGGAGGTTACACCAGATCAACGCAGTCGGACTAATCGTGAATTGAGCTGAATGTTCGTCCTTGACAGTCTGTCAGAACGTCCGTATAG
>CAYUQT010000057.1:0-62760 GCA_964446835.1 uncultured Planctomycetales bacterium
GCTCCATTCCCCACACCCGATCCCCGATCCCTTGCCGTCCAATTTCCGTGACACACTGGGACAAAGTGAGACATTCGCCCCTCCGAGCCGGGCGGTCCTCCGCCCGGAAACCCGAACCCAGACGCCCACCCAGAAAATGCAGTTCGAGCCCCTTCCATTGTCACCCGCCACCCGTCCGTCCCCCCTCGCAACACGGGAAAAACGTGTCGAAAGTGTGACATCTGCCGCCCCGAACCGGGCAATACCCCGCCCGGAAACCCGAGGCCAGACGCCCAGTTTCAGGCCCCGCACAACGTGACGAAGGAAATGACCCCCGACTTTCCACCAAGGCCTCAACCGTAGGAGGACACGAATCGACCCAACACCACGGCTGACGCGCCGAAGCCATACCTGAGACCCTGTGTCTCAGCCAACGCCATAACCCCAACGTCCGCCCCGCGCAGTCACATCCGCGCCGAGGCCCAGGCATATCCTGCGCCCTGACAATCGCGACGACATCCGACGGCGCCGCACCGCGTCTTGACACACGTGGAGGATCCCCCGATAGTCCACCGGCGACGGCTCAGAACCAGCCGGAGGCAACCACCGGTAGATGAAGCCTTCCCGCCGTCTCGTTCTCAAGGGGCCAAAGCCAAAACCTACGTCGTCGAAACAGGAACCATGAGATGCTCAAGACTGTGACGTACCTCGTGATTGTCGGTGTGGTGCTTCTGTGTGAGGTGAGGGCGGAGGAATCGAAGAAGGGGGCGGAGTGGCCGGACCCGGCGCCGCCGACTAAACAGAGCGTCGTCGTCGGGCTGGAGGGCGGGGCCTCCGTTCGTGTGGATGTTTTGGGCGAGCGGCTGTTTCGGGTTCGCTACAGCAAAACCGGCCGGTGGACGGAGTCGGCGCTGAATCGCTACGGCGTTCTGACGGCGGCATTTCCGGAGGTGGCATTCGAACGGGCGGAGGCGGGCGGGGTTCTGACGATCGGCACGCGACAGGCTCGGCTGGCGATCGGACAGAAGGACAGTGCGGTTGCCCTGACGACGCCGGACGGGAAGGTGCTGACGCAGCAGGCCGGACCGGTGTATCAGGCCGGAGGCGGGTACGACCTTCGGTTTTCGCTGGGCAAGGAAGACCGCCTGTATGGACTGGGGGATGTCAACCGGGACAACATCATGCGCCGCGGGGGCTCGTATGAGCTCTGGGTGCGCGACGTCGACTCCTATATTCCGATTCCCGTCTTGATGAACAGCCGGGGATGGGGGCTGCTGCTCAACACCACGTGGCGCAACAGGGTTGACGTCGGCAAGAGCGATCCGGATCGGGTCGTGTGCACGGCAGCGCGGAGCGATCTGGACTATTATCTGTTCTGCGGTTCGGCCTATCGCGGTCTGCTGGAGGTCTACACGTCGCTGACGGGGCGGCCGGCGCTGCTGCCGGCGTGGGGCTATGCCTTCACGTACGTGTGCAATCAGAACATCGACGCGTTCAACATGATCAACGAGGCGATGACGTTCCGCCGGGAGGGTTTTCCGTGTGACGTCATCGGTCTGGAACCCGGTTGGATGTCGAAGCACTATGACTTCAGCATTGCGAAGAAGTGGCATCCGGACCGCTTTCCGATTCCGTATTGGGCACCGAAGGGGCCGCACACGTTTTTCGGTGCGCTGGCGCGCAAGGGGTTCAAGCTCAGCCTGTGGCTGTGCTGCGATTACGATCTGTGCGTTTTCGAGGAGCAGCAACTGGCCGGTCTGCGGCCTGTTGCGTCCACGGGTTCGCAGCCGGTGGGGATCAGCGAGTCGGGGGCGTTTCGCGATCCGCGTCTGAGTGGTTCAAACGACGCGAAGAAGGCGGAGGGGGGCAAGGCGAAGGGCGGCGAGGTCATGCCGCCGTGGTTCGAGCATCTCAAGCTGTTCGTAGATCAGGGGGTGTCGGCGTTCAAGCTTGACGGGGCCAATCAGGTGCTGGAGCACCGCGACCGGAAATGGGGCAACGGGATGACGGATGAGGAGATGCACAATCTCTATCCGGTGATCTATGCCAAGCAGATGGCTCGCGGTTTCGAGAAGCACACGCAGCGCCGCTCGATGGTCTACTCGGCCAGCGGTTACGCGGGGCTTCAGCAGTTCGTGGCGACGTGGGCGGGCGATACGGGCGGCGGCGACAAGCCGCTGGCGTCGATGCTGAATCTGGCGTTTTCCGGGCACTCGAACCATTCTTGCGATATGGACGTGACGAACGTGGAGAGCATCCACTTCGGTTTCCTGCAGACGTGGGCCCAGCAGAACAACTGGGACTACTGGTATCAGCCCTGGCTGCTGGAGGACATCCACACGGCGGCGTTTCGCGAGTATGGGCGGCTTCGGTATCGGTTGCTGCCTTATCTGTACTCGACGGCGGCGGAGTCGGCGCTGACGGGCTATCCGGTGATGCGGGCGATGTCAATGGCATATCCGGATGATCCGAACTGGGATGGCCGCCTGCGGCAATATATGCTGGGCGACTTCCTGCTGGTCTCAGCCTTCTCCAAAGACGTTCGTTTGCCCGAGGGCCTTTGGACCGACTTCTGGAGCGGCAAGCAGTCCTCCGGCCCCGCCACCATCCCCGTCGACCGCACCGCCGGGCGAGGCGGCGCGCTGCTGGTCAAGAGCGGGGCGATCATCCCCACTTGGCCGCCGGTCGATCATGTCGACAAGGGCTGGTCGCCGCAGGTGGGATTGCTCGTCTATCCCGCGGCAAGCAGCACCTTCACCCTGTACGAGGACGACGGACAGAGTCTCGCCTATCGCAAAGACCAATTCGCTCGGACCCGCCTGACCTGCGAGACTACCGGAAAGGTTGTGAAGCTGACCATCGGCCCCCGGGAGGGCAGCTACGCCGGCATGCCCGCGACCCGCGAGGTCACGGCGACCATCCATCTGCCGGCCCGACCAGGCACCGTCACCTTGGATGGTACCGAGGTGAAGGATCATCCATGGAACGACACGACCGCCACCGTTATCGTCCGAATTCCGGCGTGTGACGACAAGGCGAGGGTGCTTGTGTGCCAGTAAGGGGAGGCTGCGTGAGGTGGCGTCTGGCCACACTGCTGTCGGATGAAAAAGGACGACCCCATGAAGCCGAGGGGATTCACGCGAACCGACTTGATTGTGGTGGTCTTCTCGGTGGGGCTTGTGCTCTGGTACTGTTGGCCAAGACTCCACGGCGATCGAGAGATCAGCTACCGCGCCGTCTGCGTAGCCAATGTTCGCGGCATCGGACGAATCTGCAAGATCTACGCGAACGACTTCAACGACTGGTGGCCAATCGCTCCGCATGACGCCAACGATTTCGCTGGTCTGTCGCCAATTGGCAAACACCGAGATGACGGCAACAAACCCCATCGGGATCCCAGCATCGGGCAATCTCTTTGGCTGTTGGTGCGGGGTGGGGGCGTGACACTCAAGCAGTTCACCTGTCCGGAAAAAGGATGCACAGACACACCCGCCAAGAACCAGAATCCACTGAAATACTACGACTTTCCGAGCGGCAGCAACCTCAGCTATGGCTATCAGTTTCCGTACGAACCGTCCGCGGCGCGGCCTCGGGAGACCCTGGATCCCAACATGCCCATGCTCGCCGACAAGTGTTTCGTGTCCGTAGGTGCCGCCATTCGGTCCGGTAAAGACGCGGACTTCAACAAGTGGTCCCCGGAGGCCTGGAGGCCCCACAACAGTAAGCATGCCTTCGGCGAAACCAACTGCGTCCTGTATCTGGACGAGCATGTCGTCACCGAGAAGAAGCCTGCGTGTGGTGCGAGGCGATCGGAGTTTCCTCGCGGAACGCCCTATGTTCACGCGGACCTGATCTATGAGAATGCCGACGGCGTGGGCGGAGGCGAAAAGAGCGGCTGGCCGTTGGATGAGCGGGACAGTGTGATCGTGCATGATCCTTGGAAGGCGCCCTGACGGGGGAAAGGCGGGATCCCAGTGAAATCGGAATGCCGGGCGGCCTGCGGCAGAGGCTTGATTCGCCCTTGGTGATGCGGAACAATGCAGCCCTGTGCCCACAGGTGCATTGCCGGCCTGGTGGCACGCGGCGCGATGTCCAGCCGAATCCGTCGTTCGTGCCGTGCGTGTCCGTACCTTCCTTCAGCGGGAACTTCTGAATAGCGAGTGCGACAATGCCAAGGATTTCACTTTGTATCACGGGGGCCTGCGTGGTTCTGTTCGGCTGGGGCGGCGACGGTGTGGCCTCGGAGGCGGTTCTGCCGGTGGGCAGCGCGCCGGCGGCGCTCGTGAGCCGGCACTTTCCGGATCGTCAGCATGAGTTCGTCTGGCGGAACTGGAACGCGGTAGAGCCGGCGAAACTGGCGAAGATGATGGGGACCTCTTTGGAGGACGTCACAGCGATGGCGGAGTCGATGGGCCTGCCGCCGGCGGCAGCGGTTCCGCCGGAGATGTTGACGAGGGGCTACGTCACGCTGATCCGGCGCAACTGGCACCTTCTGCCCTATGAGCAACTGCTGGAGCTGATCGGGATGACGGCGGAACAGTTGGCCTTCTCGCTGCGCGAGGATGACGCCCTGTGGATCAAGCTGGGCATGCTGAAACCCAAGTGCGAACCTTTGCGCTACCGGGCACCGGATGAGGCAGCCCGCGCTCGGGCGGGGCAGATCAAGCAGGTGGTTACAGAGGTGTTCGGCGAGGAGATCGGCCGTCCGGCCGAGCCGCGGTTCCACTTTGTCGAGGAACTGAGCCGTCCGATGGCGTCGGCGGCTGAGCCGGTGGTACAGGAAGACGCGTCGGACAGCAATCAGCGGCTGTCTCTGCGGTACATCTATTCGTACTTCGCGCTTTATGGGGATCCGCTGTGGAATCCGGGACCGGATCCGTTTCCGGAGGGGCTGCTACAGCGGTTGTCGAGGCTGGGGATCAACGGGGTGTGGCTGCACGTCGTTCTGCGCGATCTGGCACCAGGCGGGGCGGCGTTTCCGGAGTTCGGGGCCGGCTGCGAGCGGCGCCTGGCGAACCTCAGCGCGCTCGTGAAACGGGCGAAGAAGTACGGTGTCGGCATCTACCTTTACATGAATGAGCCTCGGGGGATGCCGGAAGCGTTCTTCAAGAATCGACCGGAGATGAGGGGCACGCGGGACGCAACGTTCGGCCTGACGGCGATGTGCACGTCGAATCCAACCGTGCGTCAGTGGATGGGCGATGCATTGGCGCATATCTTCCGGCAGGTTCCCGATCTGGCCGGCGTATTCACCATCACTGCCTCGGAGAACCTGACGAACTGCGCTTCTCGTGGCAACCAGAGGGGCTGTCCGCGCTGCAAGGACCGCAGTGATACCGACATCATCGCCGAGATCGTTGCCGTGATCGAAGAGGGCGTTCATCGCGGCAACCCGAAGGCGAAGGTGATTTCGTGGGATTGGGGATGGCACGGGCACGGCGATGCACCGGACATCATCGCGAAGCTGCCGAAGGGTGTTTGGCTGCTGTCGGTGAGCGAGTGGGCCCTGCCGATCGATCGCGGCGGCGTGAAGTCGAAGATCGGTGAATACAGCCTGTCCGCCGTCGGACCGGGCCCGCGGGCAACCCGCCACTGGAAGCTGGCCCAGGAGGCAGGGCTGAAGACCGCGGCCAAGGTGCAGTTGAACAACACCTGGGAGCTGTCGAGCGTACCCTATCTGCCCGTAATGGACCTCGTGGCCGAGCACTGCCACAACCTGGCCTCGGCGGGTGTGAACGGAATGATGTTGAGCTGGAGCCTGGGCGGGTATCCCTCGCCGAACCTGGAGATCGCCGCCCGATTCCGCACCCAGCCGACCCCCGGCATCGGTGACGTGCTGGATGCGATCGCCGCCGAGCGATACGGTACCGAAGGCGCCCCGCTGGCTCGCAAGGCATGGACCGCCTTCAGCACGGCCTTCCGCGAGTTCCCGTATGCCTGTGGGCTCTACAGCAGTCCCGTGCAGATGGGAGCGGCGAATCCTCTCTACGCCACCAGGACCGGGTTCCACGCCACCATGGTGGGGATTCCATACGACGATGTGACGGCCTGGCGCGGATCGTATTCCGCCGAGGTGTTCATTGCACAGCTGGAGAAGGTCGCCGGAGGGTGGCGGTCGGGCATTCCGCTGCTGAAGACGGCCGTCGACAAGGCCCCACCCGGTCGGCGGGATGACGTGCAGGCGGAACTGCGATTTGCCGAGGCGGCGTATATCCATTTCCAATCCGTGGCCAACCAGACACGTTACGTCATTACCCGCGACGCCCTGACCAAGCCGTCCGGCTCGCTCTCGCCAGAAGAAAGGCAACGCCTTCGCAGCGAAATCGACCGATGCCTGCGATCGGAGATCGTTCTGGCCCGAAGGCTCTTTACGCTGACACGTGAAGACTCGCGTATTGGCTTCGAGGCCTCCAACCACTACTTCTACCTGCCGTTGGACATGGCGGAGAAGGTGATCAACTGCCGTTGGCTGCAGAGCTATTACAAAGACCTGAAGGAATAACATCATGTCACACTTTCTGTCCTGCGTTTCGCCGACAGTCGTCTTCCTCTTGCCGTGGGTCAGTGAAGGCCTGGCCTCCGAGTCCGTCCTGCCCGAGGGCAGCGCGCCGGCGGCACTCGTGAGCCGGCACTTTCCCGACCGCGTCCATGAGTTCGTGTGGCGCAACTGGAACGCCGTAGAACCGGCCAGGCTGGCCAAGCTCCTGGGCGCCTCCGTGCAAGACATCACGGCCATGGCCGAGTCGATGGGCCTGCCGCCGGGCGGAACGATTCCGCCCGAAATGAGAACGAGAGGTTACTGCACCCTGATCCGACGCAACTGGCACCTCTTGCCCTATGGGCAACTGCTGGAACTTCTGGAGCTGACACCGGAGCGGCTGGCCTTCATGCTCCGCGAAGAGGATTTCCTGTGGATCAAGCTGGGAAGCCTCAAGCCCAAGTGCGAACCCCTCCGCTACCGCGCACCGGATGAGGCGGCCCGTCGCCGCGCGGCCGAGATCCGTCTCGTGGTCGAAAAGGACTTCGGCGAGGAGATTCGCCGCCCCGGCGAGCCGCGATTCAGTTTCGTTCGGCAGCTCAGCACACCGCTGGAGGGTTTTGCAGCACCGACGGCGCGGGATGATCAGCCTTTTTCGCTGCGGTTTGTGTATTCGTATCTGGCCGTCTACGGCGATCCGCTGCTGAATCCGAAGTTGGATCCCTATCCCGACGGATTTCTGCAGCGACTCTCGGCGGTGGGCGTGAACGGCGTGTGGCTGCACGTCGTTCTGCGGGATCTGGCGCCCGGCGGGCCGGCGTTTCCCGAATTCGGAGTCGACCACGAAAAGCGTCTGGCCAACCTTCGGACGCTGGTGGAGCGGGCCAGGAAATTCGGTGTCGGCGTGTATCTCTACATGAACGAGCCTCGGGCGATGCCGGCTTCGTTCTACAAGGACCGCGCCGAGATGGGCGGCGTCAAGGAGGGCGAGTTCACGGCCATGTGTACGTCGCATCCGGCGGTCCGTAAATGGATGAGCGATGCCCTGGCACACGTGTTTCAACAGGTGCCCGACCTGGGCGGCATCTACGCGATCACCGCGTCGGAGAATCTGACCAACTGCGCCTCTCACGGCGCGTGGCAATCCTGCAATCGCTGCAAGACA
Organism: uncultured Planctomycetales bacterium; assembly: GCA_964446835.1. GTDB lineage: Bacteria > Planctomycetota > Phycisphaerae > UBA1845 > JAFGLZ01 > CAYUQT01. The sequence goes on from CAYUQT010000057.1 coordinate 7,623, forward strand.
CGCTCCGACACCGACATCATCGCCGAGGTCGCCGCCACCCTCGAAGAAGGTGTTCACCGCAGCAGCCCCAAGGCCAACGTCATCCTGTCGGACTGGGGCTGGAAGGGTCACGGCGATTCGGTGGACATCATTGCGCGTCTGCCAAAATCGACATGGCTGATGTCGGTCAGCGAATGGTCCCTGCCCATCGAACGCGGCGGGATCAAGAGCGTGGTGGGCGAGTATTCGATTTCGTCCGTCGGGCCGGGCCCTCGAGCGTTGAAGCACTGGAAGGCGGCGGAGCAGGCGGGTGTAAAGCCGGCGGTCGAGATTCAGTTCAACAACACGTGCGAGATCGCCACCATCCCGTATCTGCCGGTGATGGACCTGGTGGCCGAGCACATTCACAACCTGGCGCCGATCCGGCTGCACGGGATGTTGGTCGGCTGGACGATGGGCGGACATCCCTCGCCCAACTTCGACATGGTTCAGCGGATGAATCGCACGCCCGTGCCGGATGTCGCAACGGTGCTGGACACGATGGCTCGGGAGCGGTTCGGGCCGGAAGGCGCCCCGCACGCACGCAAGGCGTGGACCCTCGCCAGCGAAGCCTACCGTCAGTATCCATTCCATATCAGCGTGGTGTATGCGTCGCCTGTGCAGTGGGGCGCGGCGAACCCGCTGTATCCGACCAAGACAGGCTACAGCGCCACGATGTGGGGAATTCCTTACGACAATCTGGACGGCTGGCGCGGTCCGTATCCGCCGGAAGTGTTCGCGGCACAGTTCGAGAAGGTGGCGGCAGGTTTTGGCCCGGGGGTAGCCGAGCTGCAGCTCGCGGTGGAAAAGACGCCGCCGGATCGCCGCAAGGAGGCCCAGGCGGACCTTCGATTTGCGCAGGCGGCGGCGATTCACTTCCAGTCCGTCGCCAACCAGGCGCGCTTCGTCATGGCCCGCGACGCACTGGCTAAGGACTCCAAGTCGCTTTCACCCGAACAGCGAGATCGGCTTCGAACTGAGCTCAAACGATGCCTGGAATCCGAGATCGTCCTGGCCCGCCAGCTCTGGGCGCTGGTGCGGGAAGATTCGCGGATCGGCTTTGAACCCTCGTGCCACTACTTCTATCTGCCATTGGATCTGGTGGAGAAGGTGGTGAACTGCCGGTGGTTGATGAAGCATTTTGCGGAGTAGAAGCCCGGTTCGGGCCAAGGGAGGCGGGATGAGAATCCTGTGTCTCAGACGGTGTCTTTCGGTATCCACCCGAATCCTGACTGCGTGCGGCGTGCTCCTGTCTGTCGGGTGGTTCGTTGGTTCTCCCTCGCCGGCCCGTGCCGAGGTAACCACCGAGGCGTTCGCCCGAGAGGTCGAACGTGTGCTTCCGGTGGAGGCACCGTACGCCTACCACAAGCGGCTGACGGATAGCCCCGTGCATGTGGCGAGACGGGCCTCCGAAGCCCGTCCGGAGGCCGGAGAATGGACGCTTCCCGAACGAGGCTGGAAACTCATCTGGAACCGGCACAACTCGCCGGTCCTTCAGAATGCGGCTCGAGACTTCCAGGACTACCTGAACACGTCGATGCTGGTCCGCGTGGAGAGTGAAGGCCGGGATTCGCTGACGGACTGGCAAAGCCTGAGCAAGTGCATCGCGGTCGGGACACGTGACCAACTGCCCGGATGCGGTGCGGCGCTGAAGGGTCCCAAGGACTATGAGATCGTCGTGACCCCGGAGCGTCTGACCGTGTGTGGGTACGACGAACGGGGGGCGATGTACGGGCTCTACAACCTGGAGGCCCGGATGAATCTTCGCGAAGCGCCCTTCCTGCCGGCGAATCTGAAGACGGTTCGGCACAGCCTGTACGACACGCGGATGGTGCAGTCGTGGATGGGTTGGATGGACTGGCCGGACCGGGTGCTGGAGCATCTGGCACACGACGGGTTCGACGCCATCTTTGCTTCGTGTTACGCCAACCCGAACGGAGATCGCACGACGGCCGAGACTTCAACCGAGTTCTACGCCCGTCTGCTCTTCATGGTGCGCCGTCAGGACCCGGCCCGGATACGGGACTTGATCAACCGGGCCTCTCGCTTCGGAATCAAGGTGTACACGCCGATCATCTACCAGTCCCTGGGGACTCCGGAAAACGAGGCGGGGCTGCGCAAGCTGGTGCGCGACATCCTGAAGGAGTTCCCCGACATTCGGGGCTACATGCTCCTGACAGAGGGCTTCTGGTACAAGCAATGGGGAGGCGGCCACGGAGCCAGCAAGGAGTATGTACAGGACTGGGCACGAAATTGGAGCCGGGCCGTGGGGATCGTGACCGAGGAATGCCACCGCGTGAATCCGACCATTGAGATCCTGCCCTGGGAATACAACATCGACTTCCGGCCGCAAAACGTCGAGTTGAAGCGGTATTTCATCCAGCAGCTTCCTGCCGACACGATACCCTTCCTCACCTGGGAAAACGGAAAGAGCTTTGAGATCGACGGCATGAAGGGGTATCTGCGCGACTACTCACTGAACCAGGTCGGCCCTGCCGAAGTAACCGAAGCCCAGATTGCCGAGGCTCGCCAACGGAACATGAAGGTCTACTGCAAGGCCGACACCTTTGCCGCCTGGCAGTTCGGCACCATCCCCTACCTCCCCTTCCCATATCAATGGTACGAGCGGTACAAGGCAATGGCCAAGCACGGCGTGAACGGCACAATGGAGAGCCACAGCAGCGGGTACACGCCGAACTTCATGACCGAACTGCGGGGCTGGACCTGCTGGAGCGACGCGCCGTCGCTCGAAGAACTGCTCGGCGCAATGGCCGTCCGCAACTTCGGAAGCGGGACCAAGGAAATGGTTCTCCAGGCATGGGACCATTTCAGCCGAGCGATTCGCCTGGTGCCGGACACCGGCCCGAACATGGGGACGAACAACGCGATCGGCAACCCGCTGTTCTTCCAGGAGCCGCCGCTTCGAACGACGACGTTTACGCATTCGTGGACGGACCATGAGAAGTGGCTGGGGTATTTCGGGGGACAGATCAATCCCTATTGGCCTTTCACCGTATCGCGCATGGTCTTTTACCCCGACTTCACGAACGGTACGAACCTTGCCGAGCTCTACGCGCGGAGCGCGGTCGGCGTGGAAGTCGGGCCGCAAGTGAAGGTCCTCCCGGTCTTTCTCAAATACCTGCGACGGGCGTCCGACGAAATGGAGGAAGGACTGAAGTCGTATCGGGCCGCGGCACTTGAAAGTCCGGGCACCAAGCGGCAACAGGCCGTCCGCGAGGTGATGGTCGCCGAGCATCTGCAACGGATGATGCAGAGCGATTGCACCGTCCTTGAGTTCGAAGACCTCCGCCTGAAGCTGGCCGCAGAACAGGACGCTCACAAAGCGGCTGCTTTGCTCGACCGGATGGAGACCCTCGCACGCGAGGAGATCGCGCGTACGGAGCGTTCGCTGCTTGCCGCCGATCGGGATTCGCGACTGGGATTCCAGTTCGAGCAGGACTACGTCTATACGCCGTACTCGTTACGGGAAAAGCTGGGGGTTTTGCGAGAAACGCTGGAGAGGCAATTGCCGGAGCGTCGCAAGACGATCGCCGCGGGGCAGAAGTAGTGCCTGATACGGATTGTGCGTCATGACATGTAAGGCTACCTGTTTTGGAGGGGGGCTGGTGGTATCAGCCCGATTGCCGGCTATGACCGGCCTGATTCTGTATGCCTGCTACTCGATGCTCTCACCTGCGCCGGCACAGGCCGAGGTGACTGAGAAGGCATTTGCCCGGGAGGTGGAACGAGTGCTGCCGGTTGAGGCGGCCTACGCTTATCACAAGCGACTGACGGAGGGACCGGTGCACGTGGCGAGACGGACCCCCGCTGCCCGTCCGCAGGCCGGCGAACTGGCACTTCCCGAGCGAGGCTGGAAGCTCATCTGGAACCGGCACAGTTCGCCGGTCCTTCAGAACGCGGTGCGGGATTTCCAGGACTACCTGAAGACGTCGATGCAGGTCGGCGTGGAGCTGGACGGGCGGGATTCGCTGGCCGACTGGCAGACGTTGGCAAAGTGCATCGTGGTCGGGACGCGCGAACATCTGCCCGGAGGCGGGACATCGCTGAAGGGTCCGAAGGACTATGAGATCGTTGTGACCCCGGAGCGTTTGACGGTGTGCGGCTACGACGAACGGGGCGCGATGTTCGGGCTCTACAACACGGAGGCCCGAATGAATCTTCGCGAGGCGCCTTTCCTGCCGGGCAATCTCAAAACAGTCCGACACAGCCTCTACGACGCACGCATGGTGCATTCGTGGATGGGTTGGATGGAATTCCCCGACCGGCTGCTTGAGCATCTGGCGCACGACGGATTCGATGCTATCTACGCTTCGGCCCTGGCGAATCCGAACGGGGATCGCACGACGGCCGAGACGTCGACCGACTTCTACGCACGCATACTGTTCCGTATACGCCGGCAGAACCCGGCCCGGATGCGAAACCTGATCGACCGGGCCTCGCGTTTCGGCATCAAGGTCTACACGCCGATCATCTACCAGTACCTGGGGACGCCGGAGAGTGAGGCGGGGCTTCGCCGGCTGGTTCGTGATATCGTCAAGCAGTTCCCTGACATCCGGGGTTACGTGCTCCTGACCGAAGGCTTCTGGTACAAGACATGGGGAGGAGGCCACGGCGCCGCCGAGGAGTACATGAAGGACTGGGCCCGGAACTGGAGTCGGGCGGTAGGCATCGTGGCCGAAGAATGCCACCGGGTGAACCCCGCCATCGAGATTCTGCCCTGGGAATACAACATCGACTTCCGGCCGCAGAACGTCGCCATGAAACGCTACTTCATCCAGCAGCTTCCCGCCGACACGATACCGCTGCTCACTTGGGAAAACGGCAAGAGCTTCGAGATCGAAGGCCTGAAGGGCTATTTGCGCGACTATGCCATCAGCCAGATCGGACCGGCAGAGGTAACCCAGGCCCAAATCGCTGAAGGTCGACGGCGGGGCATGAAGGTCTATACCAACGGCGACACGTTCGTCTGCGGCGCTCAGTTGCAGACCGTCCCCTATCACCCCTTTCCATACCAGTGGTACGACCGCTACAGGGCGATGGAAAAACACGGCGTGAACGGCACGATGGAGAGCTGGAGCACCGGCTATACCCCGAGCTTCATGACCGAACTGCGAGGCTGGTACTGCTGGAGCGATGCGCCACCGCTCGAAGAACTGCTCGGCGCGATGGCCGCCCGCCAGTTCGGCCCCGACGGAAAGGGCCGCGTTTTGAAGGCCTGGGACCTCTTCAGCCAGGCCATTCGCTTCGTTCCGGACACCGGTCCGACGATGGGTACGAGCAACGCCATCGGGAACCCCCTGTTCTTTCAGGAGCCGCCCACACGTACCGCGACGTTCATTCACTCCTGGATAGACCATGGGGAGTGGATGGGATACATGGGCGGAGAGATCAACCCCTACTGGCCGTTCACCGTTTCCCGCCTGGTCTTCTGCCCCGACTTCACGAACCGGACGAACAAGGCCGAGTCTTATGCCCGTGGCGTCTCCGGCATTGAAGCAGCGGGAGAGAAGCAGATCCTGCCCGTCTTCCTGAAATACCTCCTTATGGCCGCCGACCGGCTGGAAGAGGGACTGAGACCTTACCGCCAGGCGGCGATCAGCAGTCCGGAATCCAAGCGGGCCGCCGCGGTGCGGGAAGTCCTCGTGGCCGAGCAGATCCAGCGGATGCTGTTGAGCAACCACGCGATCCTCGAGTTCGAAGACCTCCGCCTGCAACTGTCGGCGAAGCCTAATAGCCAGAAGGCCGCCGCGTTGCTCGATCGGATGGACGCCGTCTTGCGCGAGGAAATCACTCGGACGGAGATGTCGTTGCTTGCCGCCACACGGGATTCGCGCCTCGGCTTTCAGTCCGAGTGCGACTATGTATATACCCCTTATTCTCTGCGGCAGAAACTGGGGGTCCTGCGAGAAACCCTGGAGAGGCAATTGCCGGAATATCGCAATAAGACAATCGCCCCAACGAACTAGTGCCGGGCGGGTTTCGGCGTAGAATGTGAGAATGCGGCCGAGGCGAGTCCTCAAGAACGATCGCATGAAAGGATAGGAGAGACCAAAATGGAGCGACGCGAATTCCTGCAATGTGGGAGTCTCTGTGGGGTCGGACTGTTGGGTCTCAGTGGTGCCGAATCGGTGCTGGGCGGACCTGCCGAAACCGGCGGCTCGCAGAAGCCCACGCCACTAACGCTCCGGCCATACCAGCTTCTCTGCGCCGTCTGCTCGCTCGGTGCAGAGGGCGACTGCTCGGCGGCACAGTATCAGAAGGGCAAGCAGATCTGCGATGCCGTTCGGAAGAATCCGAACATCCCCATCACGCTTGCCTGCAGCGCCGGTGCACTGTATGCCTACCAGGATTCGGGGACGCAAGAGGATACGCCGGAAAGCGAGGAGTTCAACCGAAAGCGCGATCTGGACGTCCTCCAAATCCTCGGCTTTGCCCCTGGCTGTACGTTGCCCGCCCGGGCGATCTTCAAGACCCTGCTCATGGGCCTCTCTACAGTGTCGGGCATCTGCGGTTACGGCGCTGCGACCGGCGAGGGATGGAAGGGCTGCCCCCTGGCCACCAGTGGCAACTACGAAAAGGGCTACGAGAAGGGGATCAATGCCCTGGTTCCGCCAAGAACCGATGAGGAGATGTCGCAGGAGAAGCAGAAGTCACTACAGGCACTCAATTCCGCCGACGTCGTGACCGTCAGGCCCCACATTTTGGTCTGTGCCGTGTGCCAGTACGGAGACGGGCTCCGTCCGCCCTACAAGGAAGACAATCTACCCGAACTGCTCGACCTCATCATCAACCGCAAACCCGACATCCTGATCAAGATGGCACGCGGGGCCGATTGGATGATGTGCGCGCCATGCCCGGGGCGTATTCCCGAACTCAACTCATGCTCGCACGTCTGGGGCTCGGGCGAACTGGACAGCCAGAAGCGAGACTTGGACCTGCTCCAGAAGCTCGGCATGAAGTTCGGAAGCACGATGAAGGCCAAAGACCTCTACCGTCTCATCTTCGAGAAGGTCACAACCACCCACGGCATCCCCGACATCTGCCTGAAGTACAACACGATGCCGTCGATCTGGTGGGACGAGTGCTGCGGACAGCTCTACCAGGCCAATCCAAAGGCGAAGTACGAGAAGGGTAAGCGAGAATTGATGGCCAAGCTCAAGTTCACGGCAGGTTCTCAAGGGTGAAAGAGACTCATTGAGTGGACCCTGCAGAGAGGGGAACACACAACTCCACAGCCTGTTACCGATCAGGGGCAACCAGACAATGGCCACAACGGTGCCGGAAACCGTGACCGAGCATACCAAGCGGGGGGTGTGATGCGAATCCGATGCTTGAGACAGGCGGCCGCTCTGAGCGTCGCACTGACGACGGCGGTGTGCTGGGCGGCGGGCGAGGCGCGCGAAGGGCCAAGCCACCGGTCTGCGTCGACGTCTGCGGCCAATCTGGCCCGCGTCGGGCAGGTCATGGTTTCCAGCGAGTTGGAGGGATTGGGCAAGGATCGGGCGATCGACGGCGATCGGGCTACGGAATGGGCCGCGATCGGGGCACACCCGCGGATCACGCTGCAGTGGGAGACGCCTGTCGGGGTGGGGCGCATCGTTCTGCGGGATCGGGCCGGGGCGGTCAACCGGGCGCAAGGGGGCAAACTTCTGTTCAGTGATGGTATCGCGCTGGACGTGGAGGACATTCCGGCCGGCGGGGCTCCGTGCGAAATACGATTCTCGCCGCGTCGCGTGCGCTGGATGCGACTGGATCTGTTCAGTGCGATCGGCCCCAATCCGGGGTTGGCGGAGATCGAGGTCTATGGCGACAGCGGTCCGCTGCCGACGCCGGCGCTTCCCCGGCATCCCGCGGCGGGCACGCTGGTGACGATTCGCGGAAATGATGAGCGGGTCATGACCGTGGATAAGGTTCGGGAGGGACAGTGGTGCGCCGCCATGTGGTGTGGCTTCGCCGGGACGGACGTGAAGCTGTTCGGTAATACGGGGCCGGGCTGCGGGCTGGCGGATGTCTTCGTGGACGGCATCTGGCAGAAGACGGTCGACTGGTACAGCGAGACGCCGGTCAATGAGGCGTTGCTGTTCTCGGCCGGGAACCTGGCCGACGGCAAGCACCTGCTGGGGGTTCTGACCCGCGGGACGAAACACCCGCAGTCGAAGGGGACGGCGATCCACTGGTCGCGGATCGAGTATACAGCCGGGGCCCATCCGGAGCGGTTCGTCCCCGTGAAGCGGACGCAATTCAATCCGAACGTACCGCAGTGGCTGGACGACCGAGGCGAGATGATTCAGGGCCATCTGGGCGGGGTGATGTACCACGACGGGATGTATTACATGGTCGGCCAGGACTGGCGAGGGAAGCGAATCCCCGGCTTCAACTTCGATTGGTGCAAGAACATGGGGATGCCGATTTACTCATCGCCCGACCTGATGAACTGGACGTATCGGGGCATATTTTCGCAGCCGTCGAGCAACCCCGAACATCCGTTATACAACTATGCACTGGCCGCCGGGCGAGGCAAGATCCTCCGGGCCCGGAGCACCGGCAGATTCGTGAGTCTCTTCATGATCGTGGACCACACGTTCAAGGAGTTCAACACGATCGCGGCGGCGGTGGCCGACAGGCCGGAAGGGCCATATGCCTGGCACGGGATCATGCAGGTGGACGACCGACGGATGCAAGGCGCCGACACCGCTGTCTTTACCGACGACGACGGCAAGCAATACCTGATCACCGGGAAGCATGCCCCCGATTGGAACGTTGCCGATTGTCTGTATGAGCTGTCGCCGGACTGTCTGAGCGTGGTGAAGGCCCGAGTACTGGCCACCGGCGGTGAAGCACCCGCGATCTTCAAGCACGAGGGGATCTATTACCTGCTCCACTCGCAGCTCACTGGCCTACAGCCCAACGACAATTTCTACCACATAGCGACGAACATCTGGGGGCCCTGGCAGGCAAAGGGAACGATCGCACGAGGGGATCACGCCGCCAACACCTTCCAGACGCAGACGATGGACGTCGTGCCGATTGCCAACAAGCCGGGAGCATTTATCTGGATCGGCGACAGCCTGCGCAATAACGCCAACCCCTACACCCGCACCGTGTGGTTGCCGCTGACGATCGTCAGACCGGGCGAGTTGGAGGTTCGTTGGCGGGATGCATGGGACGTGTCCGTCTTCAAGTAACTGACCGAGATGGGGTACCTATGTCGGCCACGACAGGCCAGAAGGAGAGTCGCGCCATGATGAGAACATCGTGTTTGTGGCTTGCCGCGGGGAGTTGGCTTCTGGGCATGGTTGTGGCGGCACCGAGCAGCCTGGCTGAGGACAGAATGGTGCTGGACGGCGTTTCGATCGTGACGGAGTCGAAGCAGCCGTCCTTTGTTCAATATGGCGTGGAGGAGTTGGCGGGGTATCTGAGGGAGTCAACCGGAAAGGGGATTCCGGTTGTCACGCCAGAGGACGGGAAAGGCACCGTGCAGATTCTCGTCGGGGCGAAGGTGGTTCGGCGGGTTCTTCCGGCGCAGGCTCCGGACGGGAGGCTCGGCGACGAGGGGGGTGTGGTCAGGGCCGTGTCGAAGGATAACGTGGCGTATGTCGTCGCGGCCGGCGCGACGGATCGCGGGACGAAGTGCACGCTGGCGGTGTTGATGAAGGCGATTCAGGTGGAGGGCCGATCGGCGTATGTGCCGGCTTCCCTGAATCTGGTTGGAAGGCCTGCGATGGCGCGGCGGGGCATGCACTTCAACGGCTGGGCGTTCAATTATCCGTATTCGTTCCGCAGTTGGCGGGAAGAGGATTGGCATCGCTATCTCGACGTCCTCGCCTACCAGGGCATCAACTTGTTCTATCTCTGGCCGTTCATCGAGATCATGCCGGTGCCGCTTTCGGCGGAGGATCAGGCGTATCTGGAGGAGTGCCGCCGCGTTGTGGATTATGCGCAGAAGAAGCACGGCATGGAGGTGTGGATCATGCAGTGCACGAATCGCGTGGCGAAGGATCGCTGCGGCGTGGCGGATCCACGGCTGCGGCCTTACTGGCGTCCCTCGCAGGAGGATCTGAACCCCGGGAACCCTGAGCACTTCCAGGCGATCATGACGTCGCGAGAGGCAATGTATCGCATCATCAACAACGTGGACGGTGTGTGCAACATCGACTCGGATCCGGGATTCTATCCGGGCAGTCCCTTGAGCGACTACATGAAGGTTTTGCAGGGGTGCCGGGGGCTGATCGATCGTCACACGCTTCGCGGCAAGCAGACCAAGTTGATCAACTGGATGTTGTGGGGGTGGGGACGCGCCGAGCGCATTCAGATCAAGGGCCTCGACGAGCACCAGCGACTCACCTTGCAGATCATCAAGAAGGGTCTGCCGGAGCCGTGGGAGCTGCTCTGTTCGCAGTTTGGGTTCCTGCCGCCGGGGCAGTATCAGTTCCTGCCTGTGTGCCGGGATGAGAAGGTGCTCGAGAAGGCTGTCTTCTTCCCCTATGGCACGATCGAAGGGGAACCGTCCTATCCAACTACAAACGTACACATCGATGCCATTCGCGCGATGTTTGACGATCAGATCGACAAGTTCCCCGAGCTGGCCGGCGCCATGGGGAACGTGCAGACGCCGCTGCTCCAGTTTCCCAATGTGTACTACTACACGTCGGCCATGTGGGATGCCGGGTATCGGAAGCGGTCGGAGCGGCAGGTTCTGTTGGACCTTGGGGGCTATCTATACCCCGAACAGAAGGAGCTTCTTGCCGACGGCTATCTGGCCCTGAAAGTGACCGACCCGGCCAAGGTTGAGGCGGTGGCGAATCAACTCGATCGTGTGGTTCGGGAGGACACGCTGGGACCTTGCGGCCTCTTCGGTCGCAAGTTGTTCCCCGATCATCGAATAGTGGCGAAGTCGCTGCTGCTGCAATTGAGGTTGCGTGCGGCGCACGAGAGGCTGGCACGGGGCGTGGCGGCCGGCACGCCGAAGGCGGAGTGTGAGCGGCTGCTGCGCGAGTACTTTGATGCTTACCTGGGTTGGGATACGGCTCACGGCTGGCACGGGTTGTGGGGCTGGCAACAGTGGGCACCGTCGGACGGGAGGTTCCCCGCGATGGCGAAGGGGCTGCTTGCGAGTTTCGGCAGCCGGTCGGAGGTCGAGGCGTGCTTCGAGCGGATTGCCCAGGTGCTTTCGGCCAAGTACGACGAGAAGGCCGTGCGGGAGGGTTGCATCGCCCATTGGAGGAAACTGCTGTAGTCCGGCAGGTTCCGGGGGGTGCGGAGCCAGGATTCGGCGGAACTGGCCGTCTTCGACGACCCGCCTTCGGCTGCATTCCGGGAACCCCCTGCTGTGCATCGTGATCTTTGTGACATCTGCCGTTTTGGCGGGAGGGAGATCGTGGGTATGGGATCGGACCGACTGGAGACAACGACATGCACATCTCACTCGGACGATGTTCGCCGTACCATGCGCTTCTGCTGTGGTGTGTTGCAGCCGGCCTATCGGCTTCCGCCGGAGTTGTACACGCCGGCGAGTCTGACACGCAGGGCGATGCCCAGGTGGCGGACGCCTACGCCCGAGGCAGCGACGGCGGATTCGTGTGGAAGATCGGCACGAAGTCGATCCAAATGACGTTCGACGGCCGCGGGGGCGCGTTCCGCCTGGTCAGCTTCCTGAACAAGTCGTGCGATCCGCCGCTGGAATACGTAGAGGCGAAGACGGCGGCAGCACCCTTTGCGCTGGACTCGGAAGGTTTCACGAAGAAACCGACGGATGCCGGCCCAGCGGCCGGCACCGACAGCCAATGGATGCTGAAGGCGAGCGTCGCACGGCAGGTTGCATCTGGTGGCCGGCCGGCCGTCCAGTTGGATATGACGTTGACGCGTGGGGGCATCCTTGCACGGTTTCACGTCATGGTGTTCCCCGGCACGTCGATTCTGCGGCAATGGGTCGAGATCGAGAATGCAGGCCCTCAGCCGGTTGGTCTGAAGTCGCCAGCGGCTGCCAGCTTCCAGTTGCGCGGCGACGAGGCCACGTCCTATGCACACTCGTGGCTGGTCGGAGGACACGTTGCGCCTGATCAGGGGAGGATGTACCAGAAGCCGGTCACCTCTCCGTACCGCCACAATCTGGTGGGCACTGGAACCGTGAGCCTGGTGCCGTGGACGGCCCTGCATCGAACGACAGGCCCCAAGGACGGCTGGTTCCTCGCCCTGGAATACCTGGGCACCTGGTCATTGGCGGTCGCCCATGAGGCTGCCGGTCCGCTGACGGTTACCGCCGGCATTCCTGAACTCAAGTCGGGCGTTCTCCAACCGGGCCAGCGGCTGGAGATGCCGTGGGTCACGCTCGGCGTCTTTCGCGACGGGCTGGACCATATGGCGGCGTCGCTCTACGACTGGCAATATGAGTACCTCTGGGACTACACCAACGCAGACTACTATGCACGTTCCCGATGTTCGGCGTGGTGGTTCTATTGCTCGCGGAACCTCCAGGAACAGTTCACCGCCCGCCTGGCGAATCTCGACATGAACACCAGTGATGCGATGCGGACCATGGGATACGAGGTGCTTTGGGATGACGCCGGGTGGTCATCGTATCCCGGCGAGGGCATGCCGCCGGATGGCTATGGATCGGTGTTTTCCCAGACCTACGAAGGTCCGGACTTCTCCCAGACGCAGCGCTATCTGCAGAAGACGGGGATGCGGTGGCTCTTGTGGTTCCAGGGCCGTCCGTCGGCCGGAGTACTGGACAGCAAGATTGGCGCCTGGGGCGATTTTGAATGGCGGACCGACAGCGTGGGCTTTGCGAATATGGCCGCCGACAGGAGCTTCCGCGCAGACGTCCAGCGATTCCTGGACGTCCATCCGGGCAGTTCCTTCCATACGTGCAGCGGCGGCAGCACGTACGCTCATACGTTCGAGATCGGCGGGCGCTTTTCGAGCTACAACTACCTGAGCGACTCGGGACGCGGTCCGTATGTGAATCACTATTTCTCCTACCTTGAGCCGCCGGACAGGTGGGGGGACGTGCTCGTCTCCATTGCGTCCATCTACGGCAAGAAGGATGGTTCCGCCGCGACCATGGCCGAGGTTCTGGCCGCACGGAGCGGTGCCATGCCGACCCCCGCTGACTTGCGATACGTAAAGGACGTAGGCCGCGGCATGCTGACCGCCGTCCCGAATCCCTACTGGGGACGACTGCCGGCAGAGGACTGCGAACTGGCCCGTCGGGACATGGAGCTGTACCGGTTCTTCCGCGATGAAGGCCTGGCCGGGCGATGGAGCTATATGTTTCATCCGGCCGTACAGGGCGATCCGGAGTATTACTACTACCAGCGGACGAGCTACGACCGCCGCAAGGCATGCATCATCCTTGCGCACCGCGCCGAGAATGCAGTGGTGGTGTGTCCCCGAGGACTGCTGCCGGAAGCCCGGTACATCATTGGATTCGATTCGACGCAGGCCACGACCGAGCGGACGGGTGCCGATCTGATGGCTGCCGGCATCGCGATCAAAGACCAGAAGCCGGGCGAACTGATCTATCTGAATCTGCCGCGTCGGCCGGACAGCGGGCTGGACAAGGTTCCGCCCCAGGCGCCGGGGCGTGCGCTGGTGCGTCGTGAAACCAACATCGGCCACAGCGGCATGGGCGTCTACTGGTCACCGGGAACTGACAACCAGTGGGTCAGCTACTACGAGGTACGTCGCGACGGCAAGATTCTGGAGAAGGTTGCCATAGGGAGCTACTATTTCGATCATGCTGCGGGTTGGGACACCGCTCGCGAATATGCCGTGCGGACGGTCGACGGCGACGGCAACGCGAGCGGCTGGACCGTAGCGGAACCCCCGGCCGGCGAACCGATGATGTTCTCGGCCCTGGGCGGCCATTTTGCCCAGTCGGGACGTGAGGGTTGGAGTGCCGAGACCTCCACGAATGGCCAGGCCTTTGCGCCCATGGCGTGGGTGCCACCGGCCAAGAACCCGGCGGCGGACTTCGGCGGGACGCCCAATCAGCGAGGTGGCGTCGAAGGCTACTGGGAGGGCCCCGGCGGTTCGAGGGTCGGGCGAGGTTGGCAGCAGGCGTCGAAGACCGAGGACTGTATCCGCACCTGGACAGCCCCCAAGGCAGGAACCGTCCGCATCGCGGGACGGGCGATGCGAGAATACTATCATCGCGCCTATGGCGGGCCGCTTAAGGTCAGGATCCTGCGTGGCGGGGAGCCGGTGTGGCCGGAGACGGATTGGGCGGCTGTGGCGGTGGGCGATCTGACGGGTGTGGCACACGACATCGCGTTGAGCGTCGCCCCGGGCGATGCGATTCGTTTTGTGCTCGGCAAGGGAACCATGCCCGAGCACGATCTTGTTGCCTGGATGCCGCGGATTGCCTATGAGGAACCTCCGGCTGCGGCATCGGCGGCCGGTGTCGTTCGTATTCTCTGCGGGTCGACGACGGCATACACCGACCGTTGCGGCAACACTTGGGCGGCCGACCAGCAGTTCGCAGGCGGGGAACCGCTCGCGACGACGGAGAGGATCGAAGAGGCATCGCCCACATCGGACGATTATCCGCTGTATCAGAAGGGCCGGGCGGGGAAGGACTTCTCGTATTCGATCGCGGTTCCCGCGGGACTGTACGCCGTGAGGCTGAAGTTTGCCGAGCCGAGGCATCCGTGGATGTTCGAAAGGCCTTTCAATGTAAGTATCAATGGCTGCCGCGTCTTGACGGATTTTGACGTTGTGCAAGCCGCGAAGGGACCGAGACGGGTGGTGGAACGGTCGTTTCGCAACGTGGTTCCAAACGCGGAGGGCAAGATCGTTCTGCACTTCACGGCGGGCTGGAATCCGCATAGGCCGGTCGATGGCGCGATGGTGCAGGCCATCGAGATTCTGCCCGAGCAGAGGCCGGCGATTCGGATCAATGCCGGCAGCAACGCTGAGTTTGTGGACTGGAGCGGCTGCGTCTGGACGGCGGATGCGCACTTTGCGGGTGGGACCGCTATCCGGTCGGCCGCACCGGTTGTTCATGCTTCGCCGACGCTTCACGACCAGGGGCTGTACCGCACGGCCCGGTCTGGAAATGCGTTCAGTTACTCGCTGGCCGCACCGCCGAGCTTGTATACGGTGCATCTGAAGTTTGCGGAGTTGTGGTTCGCGAAGGCCGGGGACCGACCAATGGACATCACGATCAACGGTCGGCTGGTGCGCAAGTCCTGGGACCCGGCGTCAGCGGCCGGTCGCACAGGCATGGCCGCTGACATCCGCATCGAGAACATCTCGCCCGACAAGGACGGGCATATTGTCATCGGCCTGCGCGGGACCAGCGGCAAGGTGGCCATTCTCCAGGCGATAGAGATCGAGTGACCATTCATACTGGGAGGATGCACGTGCGTCTCACTTTCAACGGTCTGCTTCATGGCGTGATGGTGTCTTGTCTGTTCGTGCCGGCGGGGTATACGGCGTCCCGCGAGGTGGTGAGTCTTGATGGCATATGGAGCTTCGCCACGGACCCCGAGAATCGCGGTGAGGCGGAGAAGTGGTTTGAACCGGCGGCCAAGCTGCCGGCGATGCCGCTGAACGGCTATGCGCCGACGGCCAACGGCACGATTCGCGTGCCGGGTATCTGGGACAACCAGGGGTACGGCAAGGAGACTGACAAGGTCCGCCACAACTTCGTCGGAAAAGGCTGGTACAGGCGGCAGGTCGATATCCCGCAGACATGGGCGGGGCGCCGCGTGTTTCTGCTCATCACGGGGGCCAGCCGATACAGCAAGGTGTGGGTGGACGCCCATTTCCTGGGCGAGCACATCGGTTGTCTGTCGGTGCAGGAATACGACATGACGGAATTCGCCACGCCCGGCACAACGGTGACCGTTGCGATACAGGTTGATTCGAAGCAGCGCTGGGCGGTCGACTCGCTGTATGGCACCTTCTCGCTGGCCGACTTCATGGACATCGAGTGGGGCGGGATTGGGGGCCATGTGCGGATGGAGGCACGGTCGGATGCCTGGCTGAGCGATCTGTTCGTGCAGCCCGACGTGCCGGGTTCCAGTTGCTCGGCGAGCGCGACGCTCAGCGGCAAGGCCGGGCTGGCCGATACGGCGAAGCTGGCCGTATTCGACAAGGCCGGGCGTTGCGTCTTGGAAGTCGGGGTACCGGTTGATTCGGGGATGGCTGCCGGACAGACGATTGTGGTTAAGGCATCGCTGAGCGGCGCAGAACTCTGGACACCGGAGGCTCCCACGCTTTACACGGGACGGCTCAGCCTGATGAAGGGGGGAGAGGTTCTTGATGCCGTGGAAAGCCGATTCGGAATGCGGCAGTTCGCAATAGACGGCCCGTACTTTCTTCTGAACGGCAAGCGGCTGATGCTGCGAGGATACGGAGACGACCACATCTATCCCGAAGAGATGGCGATGCCTTCCGACAAGGAAGTGCACTTGCGGCGGCTGCGGATCATCAAATCATACGGGTTCAATCATGTGCGTCACCACAGCGCGATCATGCCGCCCGAGTACTACGACGCATGCGACGAGATCGGGATGATCAGTACGGCGGAGTTTCCGATCTGCTATCACATTGCTCTGCCCGGGGTCGGCACGAAGTGGCGGGAGCTTGTCCCTGCGGGCACGGATCCGGCTGCCGCTCTGGATACCTACAGGCGGGAGTGGACGGCCGTGGTGCGGCAATACAGGAACCATCCTTCGATCATAAGCTGGGTGATGGGGAACGAGCTGGGGCAGTACGATTCCTTGCCGAAGCCACGGGCGCTCTTCGCCGATATCGCCCGGAAGTATGATCCGCGACGGTTCTTCATCGATTCGGACGGTGTGGCGTGGACGGTGCTTCATGATCCGAAGAACGACCGGGATATGCTGGATTTCTATACGATTCAGTTTGACGATCCGGGGGCGAATCCGATTGATGCTCCGGGCAAGTTCAACAGCCCTCGGCCGCTGAAGCCGAGCATTTCGCACGAGGCGGGGAACTACGTCACCTTCTCCGGGCCCGATCTGATCGATCAATTCCGGCACAATATCAAGCCCTTCTGGCTGACAGAGAACATGGCGGCGCTGAAGAAGCTGGGCTACTTGCAGGAGGCGGGGCAGTGGGCGGAGAAGTCGGAGCGGCTTTACGCCCTGCTGCACAAGTACAACGTGGAGGCCATTCGCAAGAACCGCTACCTGTCGGGCTACCACTGGTGGTTGTTCCAGGATTACTGGACGAGCTCCAACGGGATCGTCGACCACTACTTCCGTCCGAAGTCGATCGCCAGCGGGGACGTTCTGAAGTTCAACAACGACGTTGTGCTGCTTCAGGACGGGTTGCAGCGGACGTATCGCGGCAAGAAACGTCTCGAACTTAAGCTGCTGGTGTCGAACTTCTCGCCGGGTGCGTTGCAGGGGAGCCTCCGCTGGAGGGTGAAGGTCGGCGACCGTTCTGTGGCCGATGAGCAACATGCGTTGAGCAAGCCAGTGCCGCAGGGCGAACTGGTGGAGGTCGGCAGGATCGATGTGGCGATGCCGGAGGTCGAATCGCCGTCGAGGGTGAAGATCACGCTCGATCTGGCCGCCGATGGACGGCAGTTTAGCAACGACTGGACGAGCTGGCTGTATCCGGCCGTGATCCGTCCGGTGGGACCATCGGTGCCTGTCTTCGCAGAGGCGATCTACTTCAAACAGTATCCGGGCTGGAACCTTCAGCACATTCCGGCGAAGGGCGAACTCGGCAGCCGGGCGGTGTACTTGACGAGTTGGCCTTGCGATTCGCGGATTGTGGACGCGATGAAGCGAGGCGCCGGCGTTGTCCTGATCGACGGGACCGACCAACTGATGAAATCCCGGCCGATCACGTTCAGGACCAGTTGGTGGCGGGCGGGAGAGAAGCCGTGGGACAACAAGAACCATACGGGGACCTTCGTCTACGACCATCCGGTGACGCGTGCGATGGCGCCGGACGGCTGGTGCGATGACGGATGGTTTCATCTGATTCAGGGCAGTACGAAGCTGGAGCTGGAGGCGGCGCCAGCGCGTCCAGCGGTCATTATCCGCGGCCTGCCGGGCATGTATGCGGTCAAGGACAGCGCGCTGCTGTTTGAGGTGGGTGTCGAGCAAGGGGCGCTGCTGGTGAGCGGTCTGAACCATCGGGGTTCGCAGGGGCGGCCGGAGAGCGAGTGGCTTGTCGCCCGGCTGATCGACCATGCCGCTGGACTGCGGCAGCCCAAGGCGACATGGCCGGCGTCGTTTCTCAAGGTGGTATCGGTGGCGCCCGAGGGCTGCGTGTCGGGTTTCCGACGACTCATTGCCAACGCAGGAGAGGACAGCACGTGGCGCTCGTATCGGGAGGACAATGCCCGAGTGCTGATCTGCCGGCAGACCAAGCCGGGGCATCGGGTGAAGTGGGAGACTGCGCCTGTACCCAATGAGCTTGCGGGCGACCGGGTGACGTTTGTCTTTGCGGGTGGGTTGGGCTTCGGATCGGAGCCGAAGACGGATGGATTCGTGCTGGAGATTGACGGCAAGGAGGCCGTTCGGTTCGATCTGCCGGAGCCGAAGACCTGGCAGAGCGCCGACAAGCGAGTGGAGCTTCGGTTCGACGTCCGCCGCTCGGTCCCGACCGATCGGTTGGGCCTGTTCTATCTGATCGTACCTCGTGAGATGGTCAAGCCGGGTGAGCCGTGTGTGTTGGGCGTTCGCTCGCTGGGGAGGGGCAGCCGTCGATGGTTCGGCCTGAACCCGTATTTCTGATGTGGCGCTTCTGACGAGGAGACACGACATGACATCGCGATATCGGCTGCCGGCCGTTGGAATGTGGTGTGTCACTGCTTGCGGGATGTGCGTCAGTGCGACGGCGCAGGAGGTGCCGGGTGGCATCATGAAGATGCTTGCGCCGTTGCCGGCCCAACCGGGGGAAGATGCGTGGAGGTTTGTCGCCGATCTTCAGTCGCCGCTGTGGACCGGTCATGCCTGGGGCCCGCGCGAGGCGGCGACGGGCGAGGCCGACCTGCGGGGCGGCGTTCGCTTCGACGGGCAGTTTCCCGACGGCGAAGGATTGCTGGAGACGGCGTATGCCGATCTCTCGGATTTTCTGGCGGCGGGGAAGGTGCGGCGGAATGGTCGTTTCACGATAGAAACGGCGAAGGCGGAGACTTCGACATTCGAGGCCTATCGGATTGAGGTGACGGCGGACCGCTGCCGGATTATGGCCAGCGACACGGAGGGGATTCGGCGCGGCCTGTTTCATGTGGAGGACATGATGCTTCGCGCCGGCGGGCCGTTCCTGCCGCTGGGGACGTTGGAGCGGAAGCCCTTCATCCGGTCGCGGATTTCGCGTTGCTTTTTCGGTCCGATCAACCGTCCGCCGAAGAATCGCGACGAGCTGATGGACGACGTGGACTACTATCCGGATCAGTATCTCAACCGGATGGCGCACGACGGCGTCAACGGGCTGTGGCTGACCATTCAATTCAAGGACCTGTGCAAGACGAGCGTTGTGCCGGAGTTCGGCAACAACGTGGATCGCCGGCTGGCCAAGCTGCGAAAGACGGTGGCCAAGTGCAGGCGGTATGGAATTCGCGTCTACGTTTTCACGATTGAGCCTGCGATCTGGACCGTCGGTCAGCCCGCGTTGGTGAAGCATCCGGAGTTGGGCGGCGTGGAGGGCCGCTACTTCTGTCCGTGGTCCGAGGCGGCGCAGAAGTATCTCTATGAGGCGACGCACGGCATCTTTTCGGCGGTTCCTCACCTGGGAGGGATGATCAACATCAGCCACGGCGAGTCACCGACCAACTGCCTGAGTTCGGTGGGATCCAACGAGAATGCGCGGCCTGCGTGCCGTATCTGTGGGAAGAAGGAGCCGTGGGAGGTGCATCGCGAGACGCTCGCGCCGATGGCTCGGGGCATTCACGACGCCAATCCAGATGCGGAGCTCATCTCGTGGCTTTACATGCCGGACGCGTCGGGCGATCCGGATGTGGCCGACTGGGTGCATGAGATCCCGAGGCACATGCCGGAGAACGTGGTACTTCAGGTCAACTTCGAATCGGGCGTGGTGAAGGAGGTTTTCGGCCGGGGGCGCAAGGGGGGCGACTACTGGCTGTCGGTTCCCGGGCCCAGCGAGCGATTCGAGCGCATGGCCAGCACGGCGCGAAGGGCCGGTTCGGCGATGTCGGCCAAGATTCAGACGGGCTGCTCACACGAGGTGGCTACGGTGCCGTTTGTTCCGGTTCCCGGACTTCTCTATCAGAAGTTTCGAGCCATGCGCGAGCTGGGCGTCACGCGTGTGATGCTGTGCTGGTATTTCGGCAACTACCCTGGTGTGATGAACAAGGCGGCAGACGAACTGTCGTTCGAGCCATTTCCGAAGACGGAGGACGAGTTCCTGCACGGATTGGCGGGCAGGGAATGGGGGCGCCGTGCGGAGGACGTGGTTCGAGCCTGGCGGCTGCTGGCCGAAGGCTATAGTCATTTCCCTTTGACGAACTACTTTCAGCTCTGGGGACCGATGCACGACGGCGTGGTCTGGCCGCTGTTGCTGCGACCCCAGGACGCGGCGCTGGCACCGACCTGGCTGATCGCCGGATGGGCAACGCGCCAGCCATTGGCGCCCAGCGGCGACCGGATCGGCGATTGCCTGGGTCCGTCGCACACGCTGGCGGAGGCCGTCGAGTTGTGCCGGATGATGAGCGAACGGTGGGATCGAGGCGTGGAGATTCTTCGGCTGGTTGAAGCGGACCCTGCCATGTCGGCGGAGCGGCGTCTGGACATCGGCGTGGCGAGGGCGTTGGGGATCCAATTCCGCAGCGGGTTGAACATTCTGCGATTCTATGACCTGCGCGAACGCATGGTGCATGAGAAGGCTGCCGAGCAGCTCGCGACGCTTCGCGAGATGCGGCCCATTGTGGAGGCGGAGCTGAGGGGTGGGGAGGAATTGGCCGAGTTGTGCCGGCGCGATTCGCGGCTGGGGTTTCATTCGGAGGCCGAGGGGTACAAGTATTTCCCGGAGAAGATCTGTTGGCGGATGAATCAGTTGAAGCAGGTTCTCCAGACGGAGATGCCTGCATTGGAGCGGGAGATTGCGGGCGGCGCGGACGTCTTCGCGGGGTATGCCGGCCGGGCGCCGACGGAACCGACGGCCCGTTCGCTCTTCTGTGCCGACATTGCCCGGCGGCTGATGAAGTCGCCTGGGGACTTACCCGACAGGATCGTCTGGCAGGGGTGCGCTCCGCCGACGGGCGACGCATCGAAGGGGCGTGAGATGCGGTGGGCGTGTTGCCACGATCGCGAGGCATTCTATGTGTTCTTTGATTGCACGGGTCAGGATGCGGGTTCGGTGAAGGCGTCCAGGCTGGTGCTGACCGTGGAGCCGCACCGGTTGTGGCCTTGCTTGAATTTCAGTGCTTCGGCAGCCGGTGTTGGGATGGCGTGGCCGTTGTGCGACTTTGAGGCACATGGGCAGGCAAAAGAAAACGGATGGGGCGGGTGGATGCGGATTTCGTTTGCGGCGCTCGGCATCGACGCGGTGAGGCCGGGTGCGTTGCGGGTCAACGTGCGGCATGTGGTGTCGGGGCGCGACGAGCGTGCATGGATCGTGCGGCACCCGTGGCCGTATCGGCTATTGCTCGGCGACGACAATCCGGCGGACCTTGGGTGGCTCTTCTTCTAGTGCATCTTACGTTTGCATATAGCCGCTCCAGGAGTGGGAAAGCGAGGGTACTTGCGAGTTTTGAATCCGGGATTGGGCCTCCTTCCGCGAAACGGCTCGCGGGTACGCTCGCCCTCCCGCAAGAGTCGTCGCTACTGGCAATCGTGAACCACCTTAAGAAGGCATAGGAGGAGAGATGGCTTGAGGTTCCTGTTGCATCCTGTGCGCCCTTGGAGCTTCTCTGCGGCGGGTCTTCCACGGGCATCGAGGCTGCGAGGCGAGAACGCTGTAGACGGTTGGCAGTGATCGGCATTGTGGCTACGATTTGGGGCCTCGCGCGCGATCATTGGTCGGTCCATCCTTTAGGAGCTAACGGAAATGAGAAACCTCCTTCGATGCGTCCTTTCGTTTGCGTTGTGTGTGATTGCGACGTGCGTCGAGGCCGGCGAGATGACGCCTATCGGGTTGGGCGATATCAAGGTGGGCGGTGAGATCGGGCGGCGGCTGGACAACACGGTCTGCGGGAATCTTCTCGCATTGGATACGGAGGAAGTATTTCTTGTACCGTTCCGCCAGCGAAACCAGCCATCAGGGTATATCGGTCTGGGCAAGCTGATCGATGCTACAGTGCGATTTGCCGCGTATACCAAGGATGAGAAGGTTGTGGCACTGAAGAAGCGTCTCGTTTCGGAGGCGATCAAGACACAGGAGCCCGACGGCTACATCGGCATTTTGGTTCCGGCGAGCCGCTTGTGGGGCGTGTACGACATCCACGAGATGTCGTATCTCGTGTTGGGGTTGACCAACGACTACAAGTTCTTCGGCGAGCAGGCATCGCTGACGGCCGCCCGGAAGCTAGCCGACTTCATCATCAGGCGATGGTCGGCGGAGCCGTCTCGAATTCCGGGGCCGACCGGAAAACGTGGGAACATGTACGGGGTCACTACGGGGTTGGATGGGGCGCTGCTGACGCTCTATGAGCAGACGAAGGATCAGCGATACCTGGACTTCTGCACGAAGTTTGAGCAGTACAAGCTGCCGGAATGGAATGCCACGATTACGATGGATGTTCCGAACAAGCCGCTCCCGATGGATGACGAACGGCACTCGTACATTTTCATGGCGCTGTGTGTGGCCCAACTGCAGTTGAACGCGATTCAGCCCGATCCGCGACTGTTGAAACAGACGCGACAGGCCCTGGACTTTCTGGGGCGGCGGGACGGTTTTCTGATTTCGGGATCGTGCAGTCTGCAGGAGGCGTGGCACGACAGTCAGGTGGGCAGCGGCCACGTGAGCGAGAGCTGCGCGACGGCCTACCTGACGCGATTGATGGATCGCATGCTACGGCTGACGGGCGATCTTCGCTTCGGCAACGTGATGGAGCGTACGGTTTTCAACGCGTTGTTCGCCGCCGAATCGCCCGACGGGCGGAGGATCCGCTATTTCTGCCCCCTGGAGGGCCATCGCGTCTATTTCGACCGCGACACCTTCTGCTGTCCGAACAACTATCGGCGGATCATGGCGGAGTTGCCGGGGATGATCTACTACCGGGCGAACGGCGGTGTGGCGGTGAACCTGTACACGCCGTCGACGGCGAAGGTTGATGTGGGCGGCGGCCGTTGTGTGACGATGCGGCAGAAGACGGACTATCCAACATCGGGGCTCGTCAGGATCGTCGTGACGCCATCGGAAGCGATGGAGTTTTCCTTGCAGTTGCGGGTTCCGGCGTGGTGTTCGAAGGTGAAACGGACAATCAACGACGAGGCGCCGACCGAGGTGTCTGCGGGCGAGGGTTCCTGTGAGATTCGCCGCATCTGGAAGGCGGGGGATTCCGTTACGCTCGACATGGCGATGCCGTGGCGATTCGTCCGGGGTCGCAAGTCGCAGACGGGTCGAGCGGCCCTGATGCGCGGGCCGGTGGTGTACTGCATCGCGACCGCGCAGAACGCGGAGCTGCTGAAGAGGTACCCGAAGGCAGGCGACCTGATTATCGATCCCGGCTCGCTGGGTACACCGGTAGCCGACACGTCGGTTCGTCCCGGTGGACTGAAGGTAGCGGCGAAGGCGTGGGCGCCGGGAAGCGAGGCAAAGGGTGCTCCGCCGCTCGACGTGATATTGACCGAGTTCGTGGCTCCGAGCGGGATTGCGACATACTTCCGCCTGTCGGATCTCAGCCGGGCGGTCGACGATGATCTGATGGACGAGAAGCTCGGGACGTAGCGGTCGTGGACCGGTCGTGGGGGCATGACCGGCGATTCTCGCAGCGATAGCATTTCGTCGGGCAGGATGATCGTATTGTCGTCGGCCTTCGGGCGGACGGCGTTGAGGGTGTCATCCTGTGCGGGCAGTCAGCATCGAGTGGTCAGCCATTTTGGAGAGAACGCATATGTGTCGCATGTCCAACGGTCTGTTGCCTGGCATGTTGTTGTGTGTGCTGATGTCAGCCGGCTATGGGGCGCCGCGCGAGACGATCAGTCTCGATGGTGTGTGGGGTTTCGCTACGGATCCGGGGAATCGCGGTGAGGCCGAGAAATGGTATGAACCGGCGACGAAGCTGCCCGCGATGCCGCTGCCGGGTTATGCCGCGACGGCCGACGGCACGATTCGCGTGCCCGGTAGCTGGGACGCTCAGGGCTATGGAACGGAGACCAGCAAGGTCCGCCACAACTTCGTCGGCAAGGGCTGGTACAAGCGGCAGGTCGAGATTCCGCAGTCGTGGGCGGGGCGTCGTGCGTTTCTGATCATCACGGGTATCAGTCGTTGCAGCAAGGCGTGGATTGACGGTCATTTCCTGGGCGAACACGTCGGGTTCCTGTCGGCGCAGGAATGGGACGTGACGCAATGGGTTTCGCCCGGCAAGGCGGCGACGATCGTGATCCAGGTGGATTCCAAGCAGCGTTGGGAGGTCGATGCCATGTTCGGCACCTCTTCGCTGGCGGACTACATGGACATCGAGTGGGGCGGGATCTGGGGTCATGTACTGCTGGAGGCGAGGTCGGATGCGTGGGTGAGCGATCTGTTCGTGCAGCCCAGTCTGGCCGACTCCAGTTGTGCGGTGAGTGCCACGCTGAACGGTGCGGCGGCGACGGTTGGTGAGGCGAAGCTGGAGGTATTCGGAAAGGATGGCCAGCGTGTGGCCGAGTCGGTGGTGAAGCTTGACGGCAAGGGGGCGACGGGGCAGACGGTGGCGGCGAAGGCATCTTTGCCCGGCGCGGAGTTGTGGACGCCGGACCGTCCGACGCTCCACAAGGCCCGGCTCAGCCTGTTGAAGGGGGACGAGGTTGTCGATATGGCGGAGGTCCGCTTTGGGATGCGGCAGTTTACCGCCGACGGGTACCGCCTGTTTCTGAACGGCAAGCGGATCATGCTGCGGGGCTATGGCGACGATCACATCTATCCGGAGCATATGGGTCTGCCGTCGGACAAGGAACTGCACCTGAGGCGATTGCGGATCATCAAGTCGTATGGCTTCAACCATGTGCGGCATCACAGCGCGATCATGCCGCCGGAATACTAC
Source organism: uncultured Planctomycetales bacterium (assembly GCA_964446835.1). GTDB lineage: Bacteria > Planctomycetota > Phycisphaerae > UBA1845 > JAFGLZ01 > CAYUQT01. Next base: position 32,800 of record CAYUQT010000057.1, read on the forward strand.
GAGGCGTGCGACGAGGTCGGCGTGATTCCCAATGCGGAGTTTCCCATTGCCTATCGGGCCTTTCTGCCGGGGACGGGCCCGACGTGGAAGGCCCGGGTTGCACCGGGCACCGACCCGGAACCGGCGACCGATACGTACAGGCGGGAATGGGCGGCCGCGATCAAGCGGCATCGAAATCATCCGTCGATTCTGTGCTGGGTGATGGGCAACGAGATCTATGACGGGATTCCATTGCGGGCGGATTTTCGGCGCATTGCGCGCGAATTGGACCCGACGCGGTTCTTTGCGGATTCCGACGGTGTGTGGGGGATTCCCATCTGGAACGGCCGGACCATGTTCGATCCTACGTACGACCGGGACACGCTGGACATGTACTTCATGCAGTTCGACGAGGTGACAGGCGACCAGGTGGGCAGCCCCGGGAAGTACAGTTCGTCCCGGCCGGCGAAGCCTATGATTCTGCACGAGGCCGGCAACTATCTGACGTTTTCGAGGCCCGATCTGATCGATGAGTTCAAGCACAACATCAAGCCGTTCTGGATGACCGACGGCAAGGCGAAGCTGGAGAAGCTGGGGCTGCTGTCGGAGGCGGTGCAATGGGCCGAGAAATCGGAGCGGCTGTACATACTCTGTCACAAGTTCAACCTGGAGTCCGGCCGGCGGAACCCTTATGTGTCGGGCTATCACTGGTGGCTCTTCCAGGACTATTGGACTACGGCGAACGGAATTGTGGACCACTATTTCCGGCCGAAGTCGATTACTCCGGAGGAAGTGCTGAAGATCAACAACGAGGTGGTGCCGCTGCAGGACGGCCTTCAGCGAACGTATCGCAGCGGAGATCGGCTGAAGCTGAAGCTGCTGATTTCGAACTTCTCGTGCGGGCCGCTTGAAGGCGAGTTCGTCTGGGCGGTGAAGGCAGGGGATCGGGCAGTTGGCGGGCAGAAGATGGCGCCGAATCGGGTGCCGCAGGGCGAGGTGGCCGAGGTGGCCGGCGTGGATGTGGAGCTGCCGGAAGTCGCGTCGCCGACGCGCGTGATGATCACGACGGAGGTGGTTGCCGGCGAGAAACGCTTCGTCAACGACTGGTCGACGTGGCTCTATCCCCGCGTGATCGCTCCGCCGGCGTCGTCGGTACCGATCTTCGCCGATGAGGCGCTGATCGACCGGCTGAAGGCCTGGAATGTCCGGCCGATTCCGGAGGCGGCTGCCCTCGAGAGCCGGGCGGTGTATGTGGTCGGGTGGCCGTGCGATCTGCGCGTTGCGGATGCGATGAGGCGCGGCGCCGGTGTCGTGCTGATCGAGGGGGCCGACCAGCTTCTGAAGTCTTATGCGGTGACGTTCAGGACGACCTGGTGGAAGGCGGGGGACAGTGCTTCCAGAAACCATACCGGGACATTCGTGTACGACCATCCGGTGACGCGGGCCATGGCACCCGATGGTTGGTGCGACGACGGCTGGTACTATCTGATCGAGGGCGGCGCGAAGTGTGTTCTGGAGTCGGCACCGGCCCGGCCGGACGTGATTATCCGTGCGCTGCCGAGCATGGCGATGATGCAGGACGAGGCCTTGATGTTCGAGGTGGGCGTGGGCAAAGGGAGCCTTATCGTCAGCGGGCTGAATCATCGGGGGGCCGCCGGGCGGCCGGAGAATGAATGGCTCATCGCCCGGCTGCTGGAACATGCCGCCGCATTTCGGCAGCCCAAGGCGCAGTGGCCCGGGGTGTTCATGAATATGGCGACCGTTGCGCCCAAGGGATGTGTGCCCGGATTCCGCCGGATTGTCAGTAACAAGGGGGAAGACGGCACCTGGCACTCCTATCGGGAGGACAACGTCCGCATGCTGACCTGCCGGCAGACCAAGCCGGGGCACCTGGTGACGTGGGAGACGGCACCCGTGCCGAAGGGGCTCGCGGGCGATCGTGTGACATTTGTCTTCGCCGGGGGGCTGGGCTATGCGACGGAGCCGAAGACGGAAGGGTTCGTGCTGGAGATCGACGGCAAGGAGGTTCTTCGGTTCGATCTTCCGGAGCCGACGACCTGGCAGAGCGCCGACAAGCGAGTGGAACTGCGGTTCGACATCCGCCGGTCTCTTTCAAGCGATCGATTCGGCCTGTTTCACCTGACGGTACCTCGCGAGATGCTCAAGGCCGGGAGGCCGTGCGTGTTGGGCGTTCGTTCTCTGGGGACCGGCAGCAATCGGTGGTTCGGCCTGAACCCGTATTTCTGATGAGGGTGCCTGCGCCGGCGGGATCGAGACGGGGGCGGCTCGGGTGGCGGACCGGCCAATGGTTCGGGGAGCTTTGACGTGCGAGATATCGGTTCGTTCCTCGTGTGCTTGTTGATGGTCGGCAGCCCTTTGGCGGGGGCGGAGTGGGCCGTCGAGGCGGGCGTGCGTGTCGAAGGGTTGCGGTGCGAGTACCTGTGCAATCCGCCGGGGATCGATGTGCTGAAGCCGAGGCTGAGCTGGCTGCTTCAGTCCGGTGAGCGTGGGCAGAGGCAGACGGCCTATCGGGTGCTGGTGGCCTCTGCGGCGGGGCGGCTGTCGCGCGAGCAGGGCGATCTGTGGGACAGCGGCAGGGTGGAGTCGGATGCGTCTTGCGGGGTGGTGTATGCGGGCAAGCCGCTGGCGTCGCGAGGCTCGTGTTTCTGGAAGGTTCGGGTGTGGGATCGAGACGGTCGCCCGTCGCCATGGAGTGATGCCGCCTTCTGGTCCATGGGGCTGTTGACGGAGGGGGACTGGCGGGGGCGATGGATATGTCCCGGGCGGGGTGTTCCGACTTCCGGCGGTGCGGCGGCTCAGCAGGCGGCGAAAGTCGCTCCTTCGCCGTGGTTGCGAAAGGCGTTTGTATTGGAGGCGGAGCCGGAGGAGGCCTTGGCCTATGTGAACGTGGTTGGGTATTACGAGTTGTACGTGAACGGTCGGAAGGCCGGCAGCGACGTGCTCAGTCCGGCGGTGTCGGATTACAGGGCCCGATCGTTCTACGTGACGTATGATATCAAGCCGCTGCTTCGCAAGGGGCGGAATTGCGTAGGGATCTGGCTGGGTCGCGGGGGGTATGCTCCGGACCGGTTGGGCGTGCGGCCGCACGGACCGGCGGTTCGGTTTCAATGCGATATCGTGACGGGGGGACGGAGTGTTCCGGTTGTGACGGACGAGTCGTGGAAATGGTCGGGCAGCCCTTACGTCACGCTGGGACCATGGCAGTGGGATCAGTATGGCGGCGAGCGATACGATGCCCGGCTCGACAATCCTGCGTGGAGTTCCGCCGATTATGACGACAGCTCGTGGGAGGGCGTCGAGGTGATTCCGTCGGTGGGGGGGCGGGCGCAGCGGCAGTTGTGTCCTCTCAACCGGATTGGGAAGCGGATGCCGGCGGTGGCGTGCAAGGACCTCGGCGGCGGCCGCTATGAGGTGGATTTCGGCACGAACCTCTCCGGCTGGATGCGGATGCAGATGCCGCCTCTAGCCGCCGGGCAGCGAGTCGTTATCCACTACGCCGACCAGCAATACACTTCGCCCATGCCCGAAACCATGCCCAGAGGGGTGGACCGGCACGGGAGTGACGAGACCTTCGCGACCCCGCAGGGGAAGTTCCGCTATCAGACGTTCCATCAGGCCGATGAGTTCATCTCCGCCGGCCGTTCGTCAGAGGAATTCTGTAGCAAATTCAACTATCACGGTTTTCGCTACGCCGTGATTGAAGGGCTGCCGACGAAGCCGCGTCTGGAGGGCATGGAGGCGCTGCTGATCGAAAGCGACCTGGAATCTGTCGGATCGTTCGCATGCTCCAACGAGTTGTTCAACCGCATCTACGCCCTCAATCTCTGGACGATCCGCTGCCTGAACCTGGGTGGATATATGGTCGACTGCCCGCACCGAGAGCGTATGGGCTATGGTGACGGTCAGGTATCGGCCGAGTCGTGTCTGATGAACTTCAGGATGCCGAACTTCTACGCCAAGTGGCTGGGCGACTGGCGCGACGGCCAGGATCCGAACACAGGTGACCTGCCCCATGTGGCCCCCAGCAATCCCGGCGGTGGCGGACCGGGTTGGGGCGGTCTTCTGGTCGCACTCGCTTGGCGCACCTATCTCTACAACGGCGACCGGCAGGTGCTGGAGGACTGCTATGACTCTATGCGTCGCTATGTGGACTATCTGGAAAGTCGCTGCAAGGACGACATTCTCCGAGCCTACGGCGGGCAATGGGATTTCATCGGCGACTGGGTTCCGCCGGAGCGGGGGATGGACACGACGAACTGGCCACCGGCGCGGGCCAACGAACTGTTCAACAACTGCTACCGCGTCTATCTGTGGGAGCTGCTGGGGAAGTCGGCCGCGGCTCTGGGACGCGAGGATGAGGCCCGACGATGCCGGGCCAAGCTGAATCAGATTCGACCGGTGATCCATCAGGCATTCTATGATGCCAGAAAGCATACCTACGTCCTGGACGAACAGGCTTATCAATGCTTCCCCCTGTTGACGGGTATCGTCCCGCCGTCTGAGCGCGACGCCGTGCTTCGGAAACTGGAGGACTGTATCCTCTTGCAGCGCCGCGGGCATCTGGATGCGGGAATGCTGGGGACGTATTTCCTGCTTCAGTATCTGCCGACCGTGCAGCGCGACGACCTGCTCTTCACGATCTCGAATCAGAAGACGTATCCGGGCTGGGGCCACATGCTCGAGCAGGGCGCCACGACGATCTGGGAACAATGGAACGGTTATTACTCGCACATCCATTCCTGTTTTACGTCCATCGCTGGGTGGTTTCAGAACAACCTGGGTGGAATCCAACCGGATGCTGCCGCGCCGGGGTTCAAGCGCATCGTCATTCGCCCCGCCGTGGTGGGTGATCTGTCGTGGGCCAAGTGCAGTCTCCGGTCTGCGCATGGCACTATCAACAGCCATTGGACCCGCAAAGACGGTACGTTCACGCTGGACATCACGATTCCAGCCAACACAACGGCCACGGTATACGTTCCTGCTAAGGATGCGGCCAGGGTGACCGAGGGCGGCCGGCCCGTCGGGGAGGCCGGTGGCGTGACCTTCATGCGAAGTGAACACGGCTCTGCGGTGTTCACCGTCGGGTCGGGCAAGTACTCGTTCGCCTCGGGCTTCTGACTCGGCGGAGCAGAACGCGCGGCGTATTGGTCTTTCCGCAAGGCGGAAGGCCAGCATCGCCTTCACGTCCCTGCGATGGGACGTGGAAATGGTCGGGGGTAAGGAGGAAACATCTGGATGTGCGCAACGATGCCAATTCTGATGGTGCTTGCGGGGCAAGCGTTATGTGCGGCGGGCGAGTCTCAAGCCGTCAAACTACCGGACGGCAAGTCGTTCGAGACATGGGAGCAACCCCTGAATTTCACCCAAACGTATCATGTGGCACAACAGGCCCAGAGCGCCTCCGATGATAATCCGGGCACCGAGCAGCGCCCTTGGAAGACCATCGGCAAGGCGGCGCAGACGCTGGTGGCCGGCGAACGCGTGATGATCCACGCGGGCGTCTATCGCGAGTGGGTCACACCCGCTCGCGGGGGGACCTCGCCCGACAAGATGATCTCGTACGAGGCCGCACCCGGCCAGAAGGTCATCCTCAAGGGGTCTGATCTGTGGAGCCCCATATGGTCCAAGAGCCGCTACTACAGACTGCCCGACGGCGTCGTCACATGGCAGGCGAATCTGGCACCGAGTCTGTTTAAGGGCGCCAATACGTTCTGCCTGCAGAACTTTCCAGCCCAGGCCGACCTGGAAGGCTGGAAGATGTTTCCGTCGTTCGAGCTGCGCCGCGGGCAGGTCTTTGTGGGCGGGGTACCGCTGGTTCAGGTGTCGCTGTTCGAGCGGCTCAAGGATGGCGCGGGACGGTTCTGGGTTGAGGACAACGGGATGGTGGTCCACGTTCGCCTGGCCGGTGATGCGGCACCCGGGGGACAGACCTTCGAGATTACGACGCGAGAACAGGTGTTTGCCCCCGTGGAGCGCTACCTGAACTTCATTCGGGTGAAGGGCCTCTGCATGTTCCACGCCGCCAATGGCGTGCCGATACCACCTCCTCAGCGAGGCCTCTTGAGTGCCACGGCCGGGCATCATTGGATCATCGAGGACTGCGAGATCGGACATGCCAACACGCTGGGCATGGACCTCGGCGGGCAGTGGTGGAGCCTGGGACGGGGCGAACTGCAGGGCTGCCACGTGATCCGCCGCAATTACATCCATCACTGCGGTGTGTCGGCGATGTCGGCGTGGCACAATCGGGCGAACGAACGGATGCTGGTCGAGGACAACCTGGTCACCGACATCGGCTGGATGCCGATCACCCACCACTATGAATCGGCCGGGATCAAGCTTCATCGCACCGAGCATTCCGTCATTCGGCGAAACGTGATCCTTCGCACGGCGAACGGCCCATCGCTTTGGCTCGACGGTGAGATCCTCAACACCCGTATCACGCAGAACGTGATGTACGGGGCAGCGAGTCCGGGCGGACTGGGTTCGGTCTTTCTTGAGATCAACCTGGGGCCGAACCTCGTCGACAACAACCTTATCATCGTCAGCGGCGATCATGGTTTCTATGAGCACGACGCCGAGCGGATCATTCTGCTGCAGAATCTCATCGTCAGCGGCAACGGTTCGGCGGTTCACCTGCGACACGGAGACCCGGGGCGCACGAAGCGACCGTTTGAGAACGAGCATCGCGTGTTCGGAAACATCATGGCGGGCTTCGCCCGCTGCGTGGTGAGGCCGAACGCCACGACGAAGTCGGACTTCAACCTGTTTGCCGCCCGAGACGACGGCTTCCGCGAAGCCTTCAACGATGGCGCCAGGATCGACAAGGCCGGCGTGCCCATGGACATAAACCGCTGGCGGCAGAGTGGCCAGGACACACACTCCGTGGTTGCCGATCTTCGCATTGCTTTCGATCCCGAGAAGCTGACGCTCTCTGTCACGGCACCCCATCTCAAGGCCTTGCCGTCATTCGAAGGCTTCCCGGAGCTACTGCCGAACGTGGCGGCCGGCGCCGAGTTGCTCACGCATGATCTGCTGGGGCGCCCGAGGCAGGCCGATCGCTTCCAGGTCGGCCCACTCTGCGAGATGGCCCTGGACGGCGCCCCCATCTCGGTCGACCCGAGGCGGCGTTGAGGGTGCCTCACGGGCCTGGTTAGGGTCTTGGTTCCGGCTTCTGCGAATCGGCCGGGACGACGTAGAATGACTGTTCGTGCATTCGCCCTATGGGAGTGAACCGAGGTCCTGCAAACAGCCGTTCTCGATGTGTCCTGTCTTTCATGAGGTCGGCAGGCCGAGGGGCGAAGCATCACGTGAAGGGCGAGATGATGGACAAACCCGTCGAACGAGGTCCCGCCGTGGTCGCAGCGGTTCTTGGAGTGGTGAGTTCCGCCCTGTTCGGAGCAATCGCCGCTTCGAACCCCGCCCCCAAGGTCATCGATCAGTTTGTCCTCCTCGTTCATCCGTGTCCCTATGAAGCACTGCACCGCCCGCTGACCGATCCGTACCGAGTGCTTGAAGAAGCGGCCCGGCAGCGATGGCTTCGGGCCATCCCGATGCTGTCGCGATCGACGTTTGTGGTTCAAGTCGATTACGCCCAGACTCCGAACGCCAATGAACTGCACCAGGCATTCATCAACCGGCTGGGCGCGGGACACGTGACCCGCGTCTCCGTCAAAGTCGTGGGGCCGAGCACGCCCGATGCATTGCGTGAGTACTACCGGGAGATCCATCGGCAGATTCGCCAGCAGATCGCCGCCCAAGGCCTGACATTTGACCCTGCAACCGCCAGGCCGGTCATCTGGGGCCAGTCGTTTGAGGGATGTGCTTCGGGATACGGCAGCGCCATCGCCTCTTGCCTTGGCCTGAAGACGCTCACGCGACTTGACTATGAGATGAGTGCGCCCGATGCCCCCTTCCTGCTGAAGGCCCGGTTCGTTCAGACGGTGCCGGTTCCTGACAGCGACGTGGAAGCCTACCTATTCGACTTGAACGATGGTCGATGCGCCGCATTCTTCCGATCGTGTCTGACACCGCAGTGGCTGGATCATCGGCCGATCAGGCTGCGGCTCGATCCCCAGGTCTTCTCAGTACTGACCAAGCAGGGCGCCACCGTGTGGCCGGAGAGCGTGCCCGGCACGGCGGCGCAATCGTTCACGCTCTCGACGGTGCAGGAGCGGTTTATCATTGCAACGATGCCCCACATGACGAAGCTACTGTCGGCAATTCGCGGGGCCTCCGTGACTCCGGAAGCGACGACACGAGAGGGAAGACCGGAGACAACTCGCGGTTCCGATGCGTTGAAATAGTGACTGTTCCCCCCCATCGGAGACTGTCGTTGCTCTTTCCGAAGATCCAATGAATCACCCCCTTGGAATCACCGGCAGCTCAATGTGCGAACGGTGGCCGTCGGTGCGATGGACGGTGATTGTTGGAACGACGTTGTCCGGGGCGTCTGGTTTATTGGCCGGGCTCAGTTTCGGGTGCAGTTCGAACGTCGGGTAATCCGCACCGGCGACGGCGATTCGAATGCGATGGCCCTTGCGGAATACCCAGGCAGTCGGCTGCAGGTCGAAGACCAGCTCGACGATCTTGCCGCCGGCCAGGATGGAATCGGTGTAGTCGGCCGCTTCATAGCCGTGCCAGGGCAGCTTCGGCAGTACCTCGATCTTCTTGGCGCCCCGACGGATGATCCTGTTGTTGTCGTGCAGTCCGGCGAATTCGGCCCGTAGCAGACCTTCGCTGACGAGGATGACCTGACCCTGGGCGTCCACGTCTTCCAGATAGACGAAGAAATCGCCATAGGCCGCAGTGGACGATACGTGCAGCCGGACCATCGGGTGGCCCGTCACCTCCGTATTCTCGTCCACGGGCGCCGAGGTGTAGCAGAGGCACTGCCGGTCCTTCTCGGTGCGGATCGGGAGCGCATCGGGGGTGCCGCCCGCAAGGGAGAGCATACGGTTGCCGGACTTCTCGCCGTAGGCGGAATTGTGGGTGAAATCAGCCTTATAGGGATCGGCTCCATCGCCCGATGCGTTTCGGCTGAGCTGGTTCTCGGCGACGAGGAAGTACTTCGTCGGAACCTGTCGCTTGAGCGGCCATTCGTTTTCGAGCCGCCATCCGCCGCCGTGCATGACGTAGATGCAGACCGGCGGCTCGGTATCGACGCCGTTGGGAATGCCCTTGAGCCAGCGGTCGAAGATGCGAACCAGCTCCAGCAGGAACCGCCCCTTGAGGACCATCGGGTCTTCACCGAGGTACTTCCAGAAGGGCCCGCCGAGGATGTCGTGGTACGCCGGCGCTATGATGATCCGCGACGGATTGGTCCCGCGCATCGTACAGAACAACTCGAACGTGCCACGGGTGAAGCCATCGAACCAGCCGCCGACATTGCAGACGGCCACTTTGGACGCCATCACGCCGGGCACATGCGCGCTGGGGCCGAGGTCGTAGGCCGTGAACCCCAGTGGCGACGGCGTGTCGATGAAAGTCCCCTTCACCGCTACCGCCGCATAGTCATAGTCCTTCAGGTGGTCCTGCGTGGCCAAATAGTAGAGGTGCTTCCGCGCCGCACCGTCCGAGTACTTCGGCGGAAAGCCGTCGTCCAGAAAGCCGCCGTCGCCGTTGGCATCGAGCGGGATCTCGTCCGTAAGCTTCCCGTCGCCGTCCTCATCAACCACGGGCGTCACGGGCATGCGGTTCTTCGCCGGATCGTAGTAGTTCCTGACCCGGTAGTACATGCCGGTCGACCAGCGGTTCACCATGCCCTGGCAATAGATGCCGCCGGGACGAACCTCGCCCGTATAGCCGTCCAGAGGAACCACCGCCGGTATGATGCATTTGAGTGCGGGGCGTCCTTGGCCGGCGATGGCGATCTGCGACCACCCCATATAAGACCCGCCGAACATACCGATGTTCCCGTCGCACCATGGCTGCTTGGCGATCCAGTCGACCAGTTCACCACCATCCTGTGCGATGCGGGGCATGAAGTCGTGCATCCAGCCCGTGGATGCCCCGGTGCCGCGCATGTCGGCATAGACTATCGCATAGCCATATGACAGGAGGAACTGGTTGAAGACCGGCGGCATGAGGCTGACAACCTGGCCGGTCTTCGGATCGATCGTGCTGCGATGATACGGCGTGTACTGCATGACCACCGGGAACCGCTTGCCCTGGGCGCCCCCCGTCGGCAGATACACGTCGATCGCCAGCTTCACGCCGTCCGACATCGTGACGTACTCGCCAAACCGCCGGGAGGTCATGTACTGCGGCTTGCTGTACCCCGAATACTCAAAGGGCCGGCTGACCTTGGCCGGTTCGCTGGCCGGAGCCTCTTCAGCGAATGCAGCGGGGACATACGCAAGAAACGGCAAGGTGACACAGATAAGCCATCGTTTCATTGTCTTCCTCACATCGTTCAGAGGGGCCGAGCGGGACAGGCATCCGAGACCCAGAGGGTCCTCTCAAGCGAGGCCCATCGTATTTGCAGAAAATGCCCGACGCAAGAGAATGTCTCGCCGAGTGACGCCGTCCTCAGTCGGCTGCCCCTTTGCCAAACGCTGCGACCAAGGCATCGTGTTCTTTGCGGCTGATGGGGATCATCGAGCCGTGACGCACCCTGGCCGGCACGCTGTACTTGTTCCAGGTCGGGCGAGTCGTGCTGCCGGCCGCCTGGAACCACGGCCCCTTCAGGCTGGCGGCAACCGACAGTCCATAGGCGACGCCCGGATACTGCTCGTAATAGAGATACCACGCCTTGCCGTCGGGCGATGGAATCAACGTGGGGGCTTCGCGGAAGTTCGGGCTGATCGGCGGTCCCGGCTCGCAGTACGGTCCCAACAGGCTCGGCGAACTGCATACTCGGATGGTCTTGCCCGTCGTCCAGTCGAGCGTGGGGTAGCGTTCGTCCTTGATGATGGCGTAGTACTGCCCACCCTCTCGGCGCACGATCACGTCGATCGTGGCCATGTCCCATCGGAACAGTTTACGCGGCGGGTCGGAGAACGTCTTGAGATCCTTGGACGTCGCGTAGATCGTTCGCTGGCCTGCCCAATATGGCTCCGGCAGATCCGTCTTTCCCATATCGTGAGTCGTGTGCCAGGTAAGCAAATACTGTGAGCCGGCCTCGTCGTAGAACACCTTGGGCGCCCCGATCCTCGCCATCGCCTTTGGATAGTCCGGAATGCGTTTCAGGTCGGGGACGTAGTCGCCGTACTTCGTCCACGCGATCAGGTCGTTCGACACCCAGAAGTTGATATCGTGCCTGCTGTCGTTGCGGTTACCCACCAGGTAGTACCGCCGGTCGTGCCCCCGGCAGATGTCGGCGTGCCCACGATAGTCCTCGAAGACACGCTTGCCTCCGTTAAGAATCGCCCAGTGCAGCCCGTCCAGGCTGACGCTGTAGTAGAGGCGGCCATAGTCGCCTTCCATCATGTGGGCGAACAGGTAGGCCTCATGCTGGGGACGATCGCCGGCTTTGACCTGCCCCGGCGGGTCCGGCATCTGGGCCAAGGCCATCGAATTCGACTCACTCCGAGACGACAAGAGGAGCAGTAAGACCGGTAAGACAGCGTTCGTCTTCACTGTCTTCATGTTCCCCTCTTCGAAGCCGGCCGACCGAAGAATTCGTCGAAATTGACCTTCCATTCCACGCGCGAGGTTCGATCGAACCGAACGTGGACGCGCAGGATGTGATCGTCCATCATCTTCAGCGTGTAACCGGGAGAATCATGATAGAGGAACGGGCCGCCCTGGACCCAGCGGCGAGGCTGCGGCACATACACCGCCACGTTGTGCGCCGTGCCCGCCGGACCGAGTGAAACGCCGCTCAGCGTCCGAGCCGCCTTGTCCCAACTCACGTTCTCCAGCTCGATCGCTCCCTGCATCACGTGGCGGTCGGTCGAAATCACGATCGGAGACGCCGGCCTCTCATGAATCGCCAGCAGAGTCACGCTCGCCGGTGCCAGGCGGACGCGCACCTCACGCTGCACCTCGCCGTGCAGTCGCTCTCTCCAGAAATCGTAGGCCACATAGGTTCTCTTCGGATCAAGCCACAGGCGATCCAGCGGCAACGTCCGTTCGGCAGGGTCGGTCTGGCTGATGTTGAACAGGCCGACCACGGTCCACTCGCCGAAGGGGCGCCGGACCTTGAGGGCGAACACGCTGTGCCGATCGGTGTCGAACAGATCGACCGGCCGGGCCGCCTGGCCCCACGCGGGAAAGACCTTCTTGAGGATCTCGATGCGTGTCGGGTCCAGATCGGGCAGACGATCGCCCGAGATCATGTTGCCGCCGCTCAGGGCGATGAGCGTTGCGGCGGCCTGGGCCTGCGACGGCGTGAGCAGGTTCAGACAGACGTGGTCGGCATCATTGATCCAGGCCCTCTTGTGAAAGTAGTAACGTTTGGCGGCGGCCGGGGCACTGCTGGCCGATTGCAGGAAGTACTGATTCCAGGTGACCGGCGGCTGGTCGAGTTCGATCCGCATGCTGTCGAGCAGGCCCACGGTGACCGGCCCGGGTCCGCAGTCGAGCAGGTGGCGGTCGGGTCCGATGGCCCGGCGCATGATCTCGAAGCCTTTTCGGTAGGCGGCCGCCCGCGTCACGGTCGGATCGTGATAGCGGTGCGCCGACAGGAGCGACCAGTCGACGAAGTCGATCTTGATGAAGTCATAACCCCACTTCTCGGCCACCGTGGTGAAGAGGTTGGCGAGCCACTCGGCCGCCCCGGGGTGGGTAATGTCGAGGCCGTAGCGTTTGGGGTTCTCGTTTCGCGCCCACGGGGAGTCCTCGCTCGACCAAGGGCCGACGCGTTTGAGCCGGCCATCGGGGTGGCGGAGCAGCCACTCCGGATGCTTCTGGAAGACGTCGGTGGGTTCCGAGATGACATAGGGGGCTAACCAGATCCCGGGCTTGAGGCCCAGGGCTCTGATCCGATCGGCGAGCCACTTCATGCCGTGCGGAAACCGCGCGTTCCCCTCCCAATCGCCGTGCCAGCGTTGGAAGCCTTCGTCGACCTGCATGAACTCCATGCCGAAGGGCTTGAGCGTCCGGGCGGCGAACTCGGCATTGCGGAGCACCTCGTCCTCGGTGACGTCGCCGAAGGCCACGAACCAACTGCACCACCCATTGATGATGGAGTGCACTCGCGCTTTGCCGAGGGTGCCCATCACCTGAGCGAAGGTTTCCAGTGCGGTGTAGGGGTCCGGCGCGATATTCATCATGAACCGGCCCGACCGGATGGTCTGCCCCGGCGGGAGTGTGCATCCTTTGGCCAGCACGGACTCGGCGGTGAGAGATAGGGCGTCACCCTCCTCGCGGCGAACGACGATCTGCCCGAGCGCCGTCTGATTCTCGACGTAGCCGCAGGACAAACCCTCTCGCTGGTAGCCGCGGAACAGGCCGATGTTCCACCAGCTCCGCAAGTCCTTCTCGCCGAGGCGGGCGAAGTCAGCCACGATTCCGGCATCGTAGTACATCGGGCCGTTGGTCAGGATCTTCGTGACCCCGGGCCATAGGAGCGCCCCCTGTTCGGAGCGGACGGCGGATATCGGCTCGATGCCCTCGATGGTAACCGGTTGCGTCGAGACGTTGCGGCAACCCGCCTCGACGAAGACGGCCGGCCGGCCGTTGTAGAGTGTGACGCAGAGTTCGAGGTCCAATCGGCGCTGGGCGTCGACGGACCGAACCAGCAGTTGCCGACCTTCGCCAAGGCCATCGCGTATGGGCGTCACATCGATGGTGTGCCGATAGTCGGGTTCGCCCGATGTGCGGCGGCCCTGACCCGTATTTGCTCGCACCTGGGCCCCGGAAAGGAAGGCTTCGCCGCCCGTCCGTCGAATGTGCAACCGTCCCGTGCCCGCGTCGAACGCCACACCGAAGGTATCGTTCCGAACCTGCGGCGTAAGACGATCCTCGGCGGGTGCGCCAACGACCGTCTGCGCCACCCACGGAACAACAACGCCGCTGCCCGCGAGCCCCCGAATGAAATCCCGTCTGCTCGTGTTTCTGGTCATAGGTGTATTCTTATGAGAGATGCCCCTCCGAACAAGGCGGAACAAGGCGGCGCCCGGCCATGGCCATCCAGAGGTTCTCTGCAAGCGAGAAGGGGGCAGATGTATGTCGCGGCCTGAAACTGGTCACGTCACGAACGGCCGACCCCAGATGCCTCTCCCTCCATGCCACGTTGGCCTGAAGGCTCATCACCCAACAGCCTCGGATCAAACGGGTTTCCGCATTCGGGGCAGCGTGCCTCCGTCAACCCCGTCAGATTGTAGCCACAGGTGCGACACAGACGCGGCGGAGTCTTGTCGGGGGCAAGAATGGCCCTCCTGCGATGGATCGGCCCGAACGACAGGAAACCACACACAAGCACGATTCCCACGGCCTGGGACATCGACCCAGGGTTATCCCGGCTGATCAGCCAGAAATCGTTCATCGCAAAGATGCCGTAGACCGTGTAGGCGGAATATGCCAACTGCGGAACTACGACAATCAGCAAGCAGATCGCGGCCCTGTTCGCCTGCTGGACGGTCGTCCCGAGGTTCATGAAGTAGATGAGATACAGGGCGAACGGAACGAGAACGGTCTCGATAAGGCTGATCCCCGTATGGTGAACTTCCTTCGGATCGAGGACTCGCGCACCCCCGAAAACGTTGGTGGCGTGATCGTAGACAATCAGCGCCATGAGCATGGCCGTCGGCACAGCAAGCACGTTGGAGAGGACTATCGTTCCCCATCCCATGCGTCCCTTCATAGTCAACGCATCGAATCGCCCATGTTCCGGCATGGAGCGGCCTCTCCCTCACCCCGTGCGCGTTCGACGGGACGTGGCCCGCTTCTGGGCCGAGATGATCTGTGCACACGCGCGCAAGGCTCGATTGACCGATGTGGAATCCGGAAAGACCCGAGCCACATCCGGGGACAGGACAACAACGTTGCTGCCCCGTGCATAGCGGGCCGCATACTTGCCACGAACCCCGCCTGAGAAGTCGTACTCGGGAAGCATTTCCGTCGCCGGCTTTCGCTTTCTAGTCGCCCTCTTCATACTGTGTCCTTTCATGTCGAGTCGCCCTGCGGGCGCTTACAATCCGAATGCGATCGTCCTGATCGCTGTGAACCACCACGAGAAGGCGATGGCGATGTGACATCCCAATGGTCACAAAACGATCCTCGCCGCGTTTGGAGTGCAAGGGGTCGAAGATTGTCAGCGAGAGCAAGTCTGCGAATACGGAACACACCTCCTCAAGCGAGACACCGTGCTTGAGGACGTTTCTTGCAGCCTTCTTCGGATCCTACTCGAAGACCATGCCCATGACAGTATCTTATCGACCGCCGCCGTCTCAAGGTAGGTGCCGGACGCCACGGGCGGCTTGCGCCAACAGCCTGCCCCCGCCGACTCCACGTGCCCCTCTCGCTCCCTGCCTCCTTGGCCCGAGGGCCAATCACCCGACAAAGCAACCGCCTCAACGCGGGGGCGAACAACCCCGCGTTGAGGCTTGGCTGCGTTACCTGTAGTTGTCCGGGCACAAACCCGCCTTGCCCGTTGCCGGGGGCTACGGGGCTTCGATCACCGTCGCCGGCTGGAGGTTCGCGCCGCACACGCCGGGCTTCAGGCCCGCCTCGGGTAACAGGTCCTGTCCGGTGGTCGCGGTGATGGCCTTGCCGCGGAACAGGATGGATACGGCCTTGCTCGGCCACGACGGCGCCAGCGCGGCCACACTGGCCTGTTCGTGGAACGTCTTCTGGTTTCCATTCTTGTCCAGCATGTCGAAGGTGATGTCGTACGTGCCCGACTGCCACTGGTGACCATCCGCACGCACGAAGTGGACGTACCCCTCTCGACACCACATGTTGTACGTCTGCTCGGCCACGCTTCCGTCCGGTGCCTTCAGGGTCACCGTCCGGATGAAGACGGGCTGGTTGAATACGTACTGGAAGATCAGGTAGACACGCCAGATGTTCAAGCTGTGGTCCTGATGGGCATACTGGAACGCCCCCAGGAGATAGCCGCTGACTGGGCCGGAGCCGGACCCTGCCCCATCGTCCGAATCGTCGATCGCATTGGGCTCCGTATTGGGATCCGCGGGCGGCACGGGCGTGCCCAGCGGCTCGGCCACGTAGGCCGCCTTCACCAGCTTCTCCCACGTCTCGTAGGCGATCCACATGAAACCATGATCGCCCCAACCCGTGCCCCAACTGTTCATCAGACGATAGGCGCCTCTGGATTCGTCATAGCCCACCAGCGCCATGGCATGCCCGCAGTTCGGCTTTATCGTCCCGTTGCCGTAATACACTCTGTCGCCCCGATACGACGAAAAATCGGTGTAGAGGTGGGCAGCAAAGGACACGACGTGGGCATTGGCCAGTTCGCTCTTGACGGCATGCCGGTCGTTCGGGTCGACGGCATGATAGCTGCCGATCCTGAAGTTCGCGGCGTCGCCGGCCGGTGAATTCGTCGGGCACGAGGTGCCGGCGGCCTGTTCCGCGGAATAGGGCACATCCTGGAGGCTGGCCGTCCCCAACCGGACGAGAATGCCCAGGGCGAGATTCGGATCGACGCCCGCACAGCAGGAGTGGCCATCGATTTCGTAGCACTTCTCCAGCAGATAGGCCGGGCTGCCCTGGTGATCCGGGGTGTTCACATCCCATTCGTGGACGTCCGCCGACAGGTACGTGGCCAGGCAATAGGCATTCGCAAAGCCCACGCAAGAACCGCAGTGCTTCTGATCGGTGATGGGCGGAACGCGGTTCGTCGACTTCGTCAGATCAACGAATGACGGAAGGCCCGTTGCTGCGTGAACCGGAACCGATCGTGGGGTATTCGCAAAGGTCTCCTCTGAGGGGAACACGCAACCGAAGGTGTAGTTCGGTTCGGCCGCCGTGTTCGGGTCGGCAGTGGGCGCAGTGTCCTGCAGAGGTACACAGCCGACCCAGACCGTCGCAACGCCCAACAGTCCAAGGCCGGCCAGAACCACGCAGAACCGGCGAATCGTGCTTCGATTCGACGCCGTGACAGATTCACTCACTGGAGATCCTCCAAAGGATGTCGAGACGCACCGCGATTCGGCGATTGCACGCAGCTCATGTCAGTTCTCGTCAACAAGTGAGGCTTGGTTGAGACATTCCATGCCAGTGGCCCCGGGCTGCATCATCAAGAAGGACATGAACATGCGGTTGACTCATGCAAGGTCCTATTACCAACAGGAAAAGGTACGGGTCGCCCGGAGCGACTCCCCCGGGTCCAACGGATCCGTATGTGGGCGATTGGCGCATACGGCTCGTCTGGTCGCTGATTCGACGCAAGAACTCTTAACTCGTTTGAAGCGGGGTTCGTCGTTGCAATTATGATCTCGTTTGTCGATCAATGTCTCACTTTCGACACATATTTCACGCGTGTCGGGTGTGGCAGGAGACATGGAGCCAGGGGCTGGGGGCTTCCTGTTCGGGGGTGCCGCAGAGGACATCGTGTGTGGATTCGGAGCGGCGATGTCGGCGAATGTCTCATTTTCGACGTATATTTCACACGTTTCGCTGAGCGGGGGATCGGGCATCGGGCGTGGGTTGAGGGATCGTACACCGAAGGCGTGTCGGGGTTCGCTATTGAGATTGTGATCCGGCACGTCGGCGAATGTCTCACTTTGTCCCACAGTGTCACACCTCTTGAACGGCAGGGCATCGGGGATTGCGCGCAGGGAATGGGGGTTGATGAGACGTTGAGCTGGGGTGGCGCAGAGTCCTTTGCTGAAATAGCGGTCCGGTTTGTTGGCGAATGTCTCACTTTCGACACATAGTTCACACGTTTCGGGGGTTGCCACAGGGGGCACATCGCGTGGACTCGGAGGGGCGATGTCGGCGAATGTCTCACTTTCGACGCATATTTCATACGGTTCGGGAGGGACATGGAGGCAGGACGATGGATTGGGCGTATCGTGATTGGTTGTGTGATCCGGTTCATCCGTGAATGTCACACTTTCGACACACATGTCACACGTTATGGGGAGGGGATGGGATCGGGGAAGAGACACAGCAAATGGAACATAGGGTGGCGTGTGTGTTCGGGAATCTGCGACGGCGTTGGGTCTTGAGTTTCTCATGTTTGGCTCTTTGGTCGGGTCGTTATCCTGGTCCAATCGTGAGAAGGGGGTCGGGGAACGGTGGGAACCAAGGGGTCGTCGGTGCAGGCGCAAGCCGAAATGCGCGGCCTTCCTGAATGGAGGGGGAAGCAACGCGGGCTCAGTAGACAGGATGTAAGCTCTACAGAGGAGGAACTTGTCATCCAGAATGGGAGACCGACGGGAACCGGTCTGGCTCCAGGTGCGGCAGGAACATGGCCGAGACGTATTCGTCCTGGAACTCGGGCACGCGGTTCAGTTCGACAATGCGAGGCATGGCGGCTATGCGGGAGAACTGATCCCACGCACCATGGTCGATCAGGCCGACGATCGCACCGGCCAGCGAGCCGTTGCCCATGACTTCGTACCGATCGAGCGGCACGTCGGGCAGTAGCCCCATGCGGATCGCATTGGTCAGATCGATGTGTCGGGCGAACCCCCCGGCCAGGAAGACGGCACCCAGATCGTCGGGGCCCAGCCCGGCCTGTCGCAGGAGGATGGAGATGCCGGCGTACGTGGCAGCCTTGGCCTGGAGCAAGGTGGAGACATCCTGTTCGTCGATGACGATGGCGTCATGTTGATCCTCGGTCTGCTCGCTGGGCACGACGACGTATTGCAGCATTCCGCCGGAATTTCCCGTTCCGGGGCGCAGCCGGTCGGTCTTGCCCACCAGAGAGCGGTCGAAGCGGCCGGCGGAGTCCATGAGTCCGACGTGCCGCATCTCGGCGATCAGGTCGATCAGTCCGGATCCGCAGATGCCGATCGGTGGGACATCGCCGATCACGTCACAGTGAGCGACATATGTGGCGGGATCGATCCGCACATGCTCGATCGCGCCCGTGCTGGCCCGCATCCCATGGCGAAGCCGACCGCCCTCGAAGGCGGGACCGGCCGCCGTAGCCGAGGCGAGGATCCTGCCCTCGTGACACACCGCGATCTCGCCGTTGGTGCCCAGATCGACCAGCAAGGCAGGTTTGGACACGGTGTCGAGCGACGAGACGTAGATATCGCTGGTGATGTCGCCGCCGACGTAGCCGCTGATGGCCGGCACGACATCCACCAGCCCCGCCGGATTGATACCGACGCCGAGTGCCGCGGCGCGGAAGGAACCCGGATGGGCGGCCGCGGGATGAAACGGGATGCCGCCGATACTGGCCGGATCGATGCCCAGAAACAGATGGGCCATGATCGTGTTGCAGGAGATGACCATGCGGCTGACCTGTTCGAGGGCAATGCCCTGTTCGTTGCACAGCAGCCGCGTCAGCCGGTTGACGGTATCCACGACGACCAGGTGGCGGAGCTCCTCCAACCCGCCCGGCTGCTGGGCATGGACGATACGGCTGGCGACGTCGTCGGCCTTCTGAACCTGCTGGTTGTAACAGCTTGCGGTACGAAGCACGTTGCCGGCATGGGCATCGACCAGGGCGCACACGACGGTGGTCGTGCCGATATCAACGGCCATGCCGTAGAGCCCGGCGGAGGTATCGCCGGGTTCGATGTCGATGAGGTCCCAGAGCCCATGGTTGAGCGCGAGCGTGACGGTCACGCGATAGGCCCCGGTGGCCAGTACGCCGGGCAGTTTCCGCAGAACGGCGACGGTCGGGCGGGTGGACAGGTCGGTCGAGAGGCCGTTGCGCAACGCGCGGCGGAGGCGTTCCAGGCCGCCAATGGGATCTTCGAGTGTGGGCGGCGACATCTCGAGGTAGACCTTGCGGACCGAGGGAGATCGCCCCATCACACGCAGGATTCGGTAGTCGGAGACGATCTTCTCGCCGGCCTCGACGAGGGAGCGGCGGGGGATGGCGATCTTCCAGTGTCCGGCGACGATGCGGGTCTGACAGCCGAGGACACGCTCGGGAGCCGCAGGCGTGACCTCGAAGACGTCGCTGTCGTTCTGAAACGTGCCCTCGATCAGATCGACCGCGCAGCCGCCGCAGGAGCCGCGCCGGGCACAACTGGTGTTCAGCACGATACCGGCCTGCTCGGCGGCTTCGGTCACGAGAGAACCTTCTGCAATCTCGATGTCCACGTGATGCCTGGGAAGCTGGAATGCGCCTCGTAGCTTCATGGAGAGTACTCGTGTCTTCCTTGTTTTCCCCTTCCGGTGCCCGGCGGGCCTACGGGGCCCGGAGACCTTCCTGGGGTCTGCTAGACGTCGACCGGCCGCGGGCTTCCCGACCCCGCAGCGTAACCTCGTGCCGAAACGAACCGTCCGGCGATCTTCTGGCCACAGTCCGGGCAGGAGTCTTTCTTCAAGCGGTTGGCCGATACATGGAAGCCATGCCGCTCGATGAGCTTGCTCCCGCACGCCGGACAGAAGGTGTGCTCGGTGGCCCCGACCAACCCCGGGAGATTGCCGGAGTATACGTGCTCTAGCCCCGCACTCTTTCCAAGGCGGTAGGCCCGCGCGAGCGCCTCCGGGGGCGTTCGGGGCTGCACGGTCATATGGTACGTCGGGTGAAAGGCCGTGCAATGCCATGGAATATCCGGCGAGACGGAGGCCACGAAGTCGGCGATCTGCCGCAACTCGTCGTCGGTATCGTTGAAGCCCGGTACGACCAGGGTAACAACTTCAACCCAGAAATCCATCTCGTGCGCCCGCCGGATGGTATCGGTCACAGCTTCGAACCGTCCGCCCAACTGATGGTACTTGGCCTGATCAAAGCACTTCAGGTCGATATTGAACAGCTCCATATGAGGGCGAAGGAACTCCAGCACTTCCGGCGTACCGTGCCCGTTGCTGACGTAGCCGCAGATGATGCCCTCGGCGGCGGCCAGCTTGAAGATCTCGACGGCCCATTCGCTGGTGATCAGCGGCTCGTTGTAGGTACTGGTGATCAGAGGAATCTGGTGATCGAGAGCGGCGCGGACGATCTGCTCGGGTTTGCAGAAGTGACTGGGAGGAACCACCGCCTGCTCGTCGCGCAGGGTCTGGCTGGTCACCCAGTTCTGGCAGAACTGGCAGTGGAAGCAGCAGCCGAGCATGCCGAAAGAGAGGGCCTCGCTGCCCGGCAGGACATGGTAAAAGGGCTTCTTTTCGATGGGATCGACGGCCAGACCACTGACATACCCCGCGGGGACGCGGAGCTGGCCGTCTCGATTGAACCTCATCTGGCATATTCCAGACTTATCAGCCCCGATGTGACACCGATGGCCGCAAGCGGCACAGCGGACGGACGCATCCTCTTCTTTTCGGACCAAGGCGTCGGCTGCGGGCATCGTATTCTGATAGAGAAGATCGCGGAGGGACGAGGTGTGTTTCATGTTCGGCCGTGCCTCCACGCGCGTGGCACCCCTGGAGCGTTGATTATAACCACTTTTGGGGGGGATCTGGCCAGTTGATTTGTCAGGCGGGTCTCCAAATCGTAGTTTTTGAGTAAGGCACGGTTCCGGCCCTTCCGAAAGAAGGGGTGTCTGCAAGGCGTTGGGAGCCCTGAGAGATGATCTCTGCAATCAATACAAGTCTGAGCGGGATGATGCAGGCCCAGCAGGGTATGAGCGAGAGCGCCGAGATCATCGCCAACGTCACGGAAGGCCAATTGGCCTCGCCGGAGGCCATGAGCGCGTTGGACTCGGCCTTCACAGGCGAGATGATCCAGATGCAAGTGTACAAGCTGGCCTTCGAGGCCAACGCCCAGGTGGCCGCCCAGATCAATGACATGCTGGGCCAACTGGTCGATTCGATGGCCTGACGATTCCTCCGTTTTCCTCACGCGATCATGTGATGCTTTAAGCCCGAAGTCTGCATGCAGATGAGGGGTGGGTTCGCTCTTTGGCGGTTCGGAAGCGGCGAGCAGAACATCATTGCATCTGTCCGGCTTCACTTCTAACATATCGCTGAAAATTCTGCGCGGCGGAGTGCGTTTTCGCGCTGTATCCGCATGGAATTCTGCTATCTTGTTGCGTCCGCCCAATGAAAAAGTGAATGATCGGCGGAAGACCAGAGACTGTGAGGAGCGATTCGAAATGAGAGTATTGATTGTCGACAACTCAGAGCAGATGGGCAAGCGAGCGGCCGACCTGATTGAGGCCGAGATGAAGCTGCACCAGAATACGATCCTGGGGCTGGCGACCGGCAGCACGCCGATCCCGCTCTATAAGGAACTGATCAAGCGGTGCAAGAAGGGCAAGGGGCTGGACTTCTCGACCACGATCAGCTTCAACCTGGACGAGTATGTCGGCCTGCCCGGGACACACGACCAGTCGTACCGTTACTTCATGAACACCGAGTTGTTCAACCACATCAACATCAACAAGAAGAACACACACGTGCCGGTCGGCCAGGTCAAAGGGCTGGACGCGATTCAGCACGAGTGCGACGTGTACGAGACGATGATCGACGATGTCGGCGGCATCGACCTTCAGGTGCTCGGAATCGGCGGGAACGGTCACATCGGGTTCAATGAGCCGGGCAGTTCGCTGGGTTCGCTGACACGCATCAAGACGCTGACCGAGGCGACGCGCAAGGCCAACGCCCGGTTTTTCAAGAACATGCGAGAGGTGCCCAAGTACGCGATCACGATGGGCATCGGTACGATTCTGAAGGCTCGGAAGGTGGTTTTGCTGGCGACGGGCGAGAGCAAGGCCCAGGCCGTGAAGGATTCTCTGGAGGGACCGGTGAGCAGCATGTGCCCGGCCTCGGCGCTGCAACTGCACCGCTTTGCGACGTACATTGTGGACAAGGCCGCGGCGAGCAAGCTGACGCTGGATACGTACGAGTATCATTGATCGAGCCGGATACGACGTTGAGGCGAGGGCCCGGCGGTTGAAACCGTCGGGCCAACCCGCCACGGAGATGGTTTCATGCGTTTGATTTTCTTTGACGGTCCGACCGAAGTCCGGGCCAAGTTCTATCCCCTGTCGCTCTGTCGGCCGATCTGGGAGCTGCGATGCGGCATGACCAACCAGGCCGAGAAGCTGATCGCCAAGACCGGCGCGAAAGATGTGGCCTGTTTCGTGCCCGATTACATGGCCGAGGTCTATCGGCGGCAGTCCGGGGGGAAGGTCAACGATCTGTCCTCGCTTAAGGGGGATGACCTGTTCCTGATTCACGGTTCGGTGAAGGCGGGCACGCTGAAGGTCGCGACGACCGGGGCGAGCGAGGTAGGGCTCATCGGCGACGTGGTGGCTTATGTCCGCGTTGCCAAGACCGACTTGGGCAAGTTGGACGGCAGCTCTTTCGAGGCGTTTCTGGCCAGTGCCAGGGCGAAACTGCCTCAGGCCGCCTGCGATGCCAAGCGGTTCGACTATGTGTGGGACATGATGCTGGAAAGCCCGCACCAGATCATCGAAGACTTCAAGGTGGCCGGACGAAGTGGTATCGAGGGCAGCATCGAGGAGCCTTCGGCGATTCGTGGCGACAAGAAGGACGTATACGTGGCGGCGGGCTGCAAGGTCCACCCCATGGTGGTGATCGACGCCAGCAACGGACCTGTGTATCTGGATGAAGGCGTGGAGGTACATCCGTTCACGCGTATCGAGGGTCCGGCCTTTGTCGGCAAGAAGAGTCTGCTGTTGGGCACGAAGCTTCGCGAGGGGTGCAGTGTCGGCCCGATGTGCCGTCTGGGCGGCGAGGTTGAGGAATCGGTTATTCAGGGATACTCGAACAAGTACCACGACGGATTCCTGGGACACGCGTACGTGGGTGAGTGGGTCAATCTGGGGGCCCTGACGACCAACAGCGACCTGAAGAACGACTATACGAGTGTCGAGGTGATCCAGAACGGCAAGAAAGTCGACACCGGCAGCACGAAGGTCGGCGCGATGATCGGGGATCACACCAAGACCTCGATCGGCACCCTGATGAACACGGGCGCGATGGTCGGGAGCATGGCGTTGATCATGGCGACCGGTGAGCCGCTGCCCAAGTCGATTCCGTCGTTTGCGTGGTTCATTAACGGTGTGGTGACCAAGGGTTTCGGCCGGAAGATGTTGTACAAGACGGCCGCTACGGCCATGAGTCGCCGGAAGAAGGAGTGGACGCCAGCCGACGAGGCGATGTGGGAGGCGATCTTCGAGATGACCAAGGCCGAGCGCGACGAGGCGATCAAGCGCGGACGGCGGATGTCGAGTTGAGTGTCGTAGCCGGACCGCCCCCGCAGGGGAAGGACCGCCCGGAGCGTCGATAGTGGCGTCGGGTGTCGGTGTCGAGAGCGGATGAGCCGACGGGATTGCCGGCTGGTTTGCGAGGGGCGCCGGGGTTGTCTGGGGAGCGGATACGGACAGGTTGTTCTTTTGACGTTTGGAGACAAGTCATATGACAAAGTCCGAAGTTCAGGATCGGGTGGTCAAAGTCACGGCTAAGGTATTGAAGTTGGACCTCTCTGAGATTAAACTAAGTTCAGATTTCGCTGCGGATCTCGGGGCGGAGTCTATCCAGTCCATCGAGCTGGTGGCGGCTTTCGAAGAGGAGTTCGGCATCGAGATGGACGAGGACTCGGCGCTCCAGGTCAAGACGGTGGGGGCGGCGGTGGATTTCATCCACGACCACATCCTCAAACATAAGGGATAATACCCGGGCAAGGACGCCGTCGGGTTGTGGACGGCGGAGTCACCGGTTGTGCAGTTAAGTGGTTGGGGCCCACAGATTATTCGTGTGGGCCCTTCCATTGGTTGAGGTCTGGATATGCAACGTACGAAGGAGAACACGGGGATGGGGCGAACGTATCCACTACAGGACGTGCCGGAACCCAATCTGATGGAGGACACCTTTGATTACGCGCTGCCGCCTCGGATCAGTCTGACCGGACCGATCTTCGAGGAGATCGACGGCGACATGGTTCGATTCGACCCGAACGAAGCGCTCGCGCGAGACCTGCACGTGACGGACACGACCTTCCGAGACGGCCAACAGTCTCGCCCCCCCTACACGATCGAGCAGCAGACGAGGCTGTACGACTACCTGGCCAAGGTCGACAACGGCACGGGCGTCATTCGCCAGACCGAATTCTTCCTCTATACGAAGAATGACCGTGCGGCGCTGGACAAATGCCGCGAGATGGGCCATCGCTTTCCGGAGATCACGGGCTGGATCCGTGCGGTGCCGGGCGACTTCAGGCTGGTCAAGGAGGCCAAGCTCACCGAGACGGGGATGCTGACCAGCTCGAGCGATTACCACATTTTCCACAAGCAGAAGCAGACGCGTCAGCAGGCGTTCGACCAGTACATCAGCGTCGTCGAAGCGGCCTTCGAAGCGGGCGTTCGTCCGCGATGCCACCTGGAAGACATCACCCGCGCCGATTGGGAAGGATTCGTCTTCCCGTTCGTTCAGAAGGTCATGCGTTTGAGCGAGCAGGTTCCGGATCACCTCAAGGCCAAGATCCGCATGTGCGACACGATGGGTTTCGGGATCACTTTTCCCGGCGCCGCGCCGCCGCGATCGATTCCGAAGCTGATCTACAAGATGGTTCACGAGTGCGGGGTGCCGTCGGACCGACTGGAATGGCACGGCCACAATGATTTCCACAAGGTTCACATCAACGCAGTAACCACGTGGTTGTACGGCTGCGACTCGGTGAACGCGACGCTGTTCGGTTTCGGCGAGCGGACGGGCAATCCGCCGCTGGAAGGCGCGCTCATGGAACTGGTGGGTCTGCGCGGGTCGGCGATGGGCATGCAACTGCGATACATCACCGAAACCGCCGACTACATGCGGTCGATCGGGACGCCGATTGCGGACAACTATCCGTTCGTAGGCAAGGACTTCAACACGACACGGGCCGGGATTCACGCCGGTGGGTTGCGCCGGGACGAGCGGATCTACAACATCTTCGATACGAGCCGCGTGTTGAACCGTCCGCCCCGCGTGGCGATCACGGACAAGACGGGCACCGATGGGATCGCCGTATGGGTCAATGAGTATCTGGGCACGCGCGGCACGGCCGACGAGGTGGGCGTCACGAAGGTGGTCCAGATTCAGAAGTGGGTGATGGGACAGTACAACGACCACGGGCGGCTGACGACGATCAGCGACCAGGAGCTGGCCGACCAGGTTCGGCTTCATCTGCCGCACCTGTACGAGAAGTACAGGGACAACATGCAGAAGGTTTAGTTCGGCGACCCGCCATTACGACACTCTCCGGTCGGTTCGGACACCGACCGTCAGGAGGCCCCAGAGGGGCATGCACTGACTGGCGCAAACACCAGTGAGTGACACCAGGGCAACGCACTGACCAATAACATCTTCGTCAGTGCCTGAAAGGCAACGCACCGGCTGGAAAGACCCCAGCCGGTGCGACCATGCCTCTTTTCTTCAGACTTCCGCCCACATGAAGCGATCCCGAACCCTTGACCCCCCTGCCGATCTGTCGTAGTTTCAACATCTTAAGCCTATGTGCGCGACAGAACCTACGAGCGATGTGATGCATGTTGATGCCCCCCATGTGACGTCGGGGGGCCCGGATACACCGGGGGACGTCTCACCGTCCTCCGCAATCGAAGCAGTTCCTGCGGAGGCACCGAGTTCGCCGCGTGAGGCCCATGAGGTCTCGCCTCTGGGATTGAGTCTCGGAATCGAGATCGGGGTTGTCCTGGGGGTAACGCTCTTTGCGGGGATGTACAGCCTGCTCTCGCCGGCCGCACGTATCTCTGTGATGATCTTCCTGTTCGGGGCCACGCTGGGACTGACAGGGGGTATGATCACTGCGTTGTGCGGAGACTTGTACCGCTGCGGCACCGGCGGTGGGCGGTCTTCGCCGGTCTTCAGCACGTCGGCATGGGAGGGGCTTGCGGTGGGACTCGGGATCCTCCTGGGTACGCTGCCCATCGCGCTGGCCTGTTCGCTGATTCGCGAGGCGGGGACGCTGCCTGGGACGGTATATGCCATCTCGGCATTGCTGCTGCTCGGCGTCGGCGTGATCCGAGCTCGTTCGTGGCGCAACCTGACGGGGTCGATTGCCTATGCCCTGCTGCCGGGGGTGACCGGCGCCCTGGTCGCCCATCTGATCGGAGAGAAGTTGTGCGAGTTGCTTTCACTATGACCCCAACGCCCTTGACGTGAGACGACCGGCCCATGCCCAGCACAGAAGCACGACAACAACTGGTTCGCAGCGCCAAGACCATCGTGATCAAGTTCGGAACGAACGTCCTGGCCGATGAGAAGGGGCTGATCGATCGGCGTCGGGTTCGCAGTCTGGCGGGACAGATCGCACAGCTCCACGCACGTGGACTGCGTGTGACCGTGGTCAGCTCCGGCGCGATCGGTTCAGGAGTGGGCCTGCTGGGGTTGCCGCGACGTCCGCGGGACCTTCCGACACTTCAGGCCACGGCATCGGTCGGCCAGCCGGTTCTGATGAGGCTCTTTGAAGAGGGCTTCTGCCGACATGGACTACACGCGGCCCAGATGCTGCTGACGCGAAGCGACTTCGAGCATCGCATCCGATATCTGAATATCCGCAACACAATTGCCGCGCTGCAGAAGCTTTCGGCGATTCCCATCATCAACGAGAATGACAGCGTGTCGGTCGATGAGATCCGGTTCGGCGACAATGACATCATCGCGGCGCTGACCGCCAACCTGATCCGGGCCGACCTGCTGATCATCATGAGCGTGGTCGACGGCCTGCTCGACGGGGATGGGAAGCGGATTGATGTGGTTCGCCAAGTGGACTCCGAGGCAACCGGGATGGTCCAAGCAACGCGATCGGCACTCGGTTCGGGCGGCATGGCGAGCAAGCTCCAGGCGATCCGACGGGTTACCGAATCGGGGGACTTCGCCGTGATTGCCAACGGACGGCGGCCCGACGTGTTGATCCGACTGATGACGGGTGAGAAGGTCGGCACGCTGTTCCTGCCTTCGGCGAACAAGATCACCGCCCGGAAACGATGGATCGGCTGGACGGTGAGACCGCGAGGCACGATCGTGGTGGACGAGGGAGCGGCCCGAGCGATGCGAAAGGGCGGCAAAAGCCTGCTGGCGATCGGAATCACGGGGTTGGAAGGGACTTTCCAGCAGGGTGATATCATTCGCATCAAGGACGCCGGCGGGCTGGAGTTCGCACGGGGACGGAGCAATTACTCCTCTGCCGAGGTAGGTCGCATCAAGGGGCTCCGCACGAATCAGATCGCGGCGATTCTGGGCGAGAAGACCTATGACGAGGTGATCCACCGCGACAATCTGGTCATTACGGTTCCGGCGCAAGCACCCGAAAAAGACCGCACGAGTTCATCCGATTGATCCCCCGAAAATACGATCGGCGAGAAGGACGCGTCTGCTTCCTCCTCGCCGTGATACTTCTTGGCATGTGGTTCTTGAGGAGCGATTCTCTCCGGCCGTTCGGCAACGTCTCTACAGCGCGGCCATCTGCTCGAAATTGCCTTTCAGGTCGGCGTAGAGCCGCCGGAAGATCGGATACCGCTGATCGTAGACCTTGACGGTCTTGGCGTTCGGCTTGCGTGTCTCGGTGATCTTGATCGCCTTGGCACACGCCTCGGGAACACTGGCGAACTCGCCGGTGGCGACGGAGGCCAGCAGGGCTACGCCGTACGCAGCACCCTCCGAGGTATTGATGGTGACGACATTCGCCTTGTACATGTCGGCCTGTAGCTGGCGCCAGAAGGCGCTGCGGGCCCCGCCGCCGCCGGCGCGAACCTCGGTAACCTTCACGCCCGACTTGCGCATCAACTCGATCTGATCGCGCATACCGAAGGTGATACCTTCGATCACCGCACGGATCATGGCCGAACGGTCGTGGCGGACTTCGAGGCCCACCCATGCCCCGCGGGCGGTCGGGTCGGGATACGGGCACCGCTCACCGGTCAGATAGGGCAGGAACAAGAGGTTCTCGGACCCGGCGGGAGAGTTAGCGGCTTCGTCGACCATTCGCTCGTAGACGACGCCCGGGTCTTTGCCTGCCTTTCGGGCGGAGGACACGGCATCGGCGAAGAGGGTGTTCCGGAGCCACTGCAGGCTCCCTCCGGCCGACAGCATGCAGCCAAAGACACACCACTTGCCCGGCACGGCGTGGCAGAAGGACTGGAGAGTTCCTTCAGGATTGGGGACCGGTCGGTCGGCATGGGCGAAGACCACCCCGCTGGTGCCCATGGTGGCCGAGACGATCCCGCCTCGGACGATCCCGTTGCCCACGGCACCGGCCGGCTGATCGCCGGCCCCACCCACGACGGGGGTTCCGAGGGGGATGCCCGTGGCCTGACTGGCGGTTCGATGAATAACGCCGCAGACGTCCACCGATTCGAACACCGGCGGCAGGAGGTCCGCATCGATACCCAGCTTGCTGAGGAGTCCTTTGTGCCAGCGGCGATTCCGTACGTCCAGCAGAAGCGTTCCCGCACCATCCGAGACCTCAGCCGCGTACTCGCCCGTCAGGCAGTAACGGATGTAGTCTTTGGGCAGCAGGATGTGTTTCACCTTATCGTAGGTCTTGGGCTCGTGGTTTCGAAGCCAGAGGATCTTCGGCGCCGTGAACCCCGTCAGGGCCACGTTGTTGACCATCTCGATGAGCTTCTTTCGCCCACCGGCTCTCCGCTCGATTTCGCGGCACTCTGCGGCCGTCCGCTGGTCGTTCCAGAGCAGGGCACGGCGGAGCGGCTTGATTCCGTCGGCCAGAAATACGCTGCCGTGCATCTGGCCGCTGAGGCCTACGCCGGTGATCTGTGTGGGTTTGACCCTGGCCTTGGCGCACACGGCCCGCGTGGCCTTGCAGGTGGCGTCCCACCAATCGAGCGGGTCCTGTTCCGACCAGCTCGGCTTGGGGGTGTAGAGCGGATACTCGACGCCCGCGGTGGCCAGGACTCTTCCCTTGCCGTCGCACAGAAGGGCTTTGGTTGCCGAAGTGCCGATATCGAGGCCCAACAGGATACCCATGGTCTATAGACCATGGGTATCCTGTTGGGCCTC
>CAYUQT010000058.1:0-61270 GCA_964446835.1 uncultured Planctomycetales bacterium
AGCCCCGTACCACGCCAGACGTTCGACCGAACGTGGTTTACGGAACGCTTACGGAGAAGTAATCAGGAGGTTCACTTGTCGAAGGACCGGGTCGGGACGACCCGGCTCGGAGGATGCGTTGGAACGGTGACGAGGGGATTCTGCCGTCCCTACGGGACTCGATGGTGAGATGGGGCGAGGATCCCAGCGATGAATCGCTGGGCTAGTGTCGGTTGTGCCTACGGCACATGCCGCGTGGTCGCGCGAACCGTGGGATTGTGGAAGAAGAGTGGGAAGCTTGTGTAGAGAACCGAGTCGGGGACGACTCGGCTCGGATGGGGCTCGGACGGAAGGTTGGGGCGAGTGCTCTCGACCTAACGGGGTGTCGGGCGATCTGTTTCAGGGGAATCGGTGCTTGCCAGGCCGGGACGGTTCTGCAAACATCATGCACTATGAGCACGAACAGCGATCGTCCGGTCGTTTCGGTCATTTCCCCGATGTACAACGAGGCCGCCAAGATTGCCGACGCGGTTCGATCGATGCGGACGGCGTTGGAGAAGCTGGACTGCCCGTGGGAGTTCATTCTGGTCAACGACGGCAGCGTGGATGACTCGCTGTCGTTGGCGCAGCAGGCGGCCGGCGACGATCCGCGGGTTCGGATCATCACCTATGCACGGAATCGCGGTCGGGGCTATGCGATTCGCCAGGGTTTGGCCTGCGCCGGTGGGCAATTCATAGTGGTTACCGAGGCCGATCTGAGCTGGGGAACAGACATCGTCTTTCGTCTGCTGGAGGTGTGTCGCCGGCCGGGGGTGGACATGGTGGTCGCCTCGCCCCACACGAAGGACGGCCGGCTGGAAAACGTGCCTCCGTATCGCGTGTTTCTGACGCAGTTCGGCAACGTTCTGCTGCGGCGTCTGATGCCGGGCGGGCTGACGATGTACACGGGCATGACGCGCGCGTATCGCCGCCACGTCCTGGAGGCGATGGACCTCGAGTCGGACGGCAAGGAACTGCACCTGGAGATCATCAGCAAGGCCTACGCGCTGGGCTACAAGATCGAGGAGATCCCGGCGGTTCTGGCCTGGACGCTGGAACGTCGCAACGAGAAGCGTCGGTTTCGGGCCGGCGGGCTGATCGTCTCACATCTGCTGCATGGGGTGGCCGAGTCTCCGATGATGGTCTTCGGCGGATGCGGTGGGGGGCTGCTGGGGTTGGGGCTCCTGATGGGGGTGATCTGGCTGCTCGTGGCGGTGGCATCGTCGTGCAGGCCGAGCATCGGCTGGCCGATAGTCGCCTGCACATCGGTGGCATGTGGGGCGGTACTGATCGCCCTGGGTCTGATCGGTGCGTGGGTTCGCGACCTTCGGCGGCTGGGCTATCACGTTCAGCGGCGGCAGATGGAGCTGCTGAGGCGTGGGGTCGAGTCGGGTACGGGCACGTCGGGCAAGACGTAGCGACAGTGCGGTACGGTTCGTCTGCGGGGCGGCGGGCAGACGGCGTAGGGCATCGGTGGATCGGACGTTCCATCGCATGAAGATCTGTCACATCATCACTCGGCTGATTGTGGGCGGGGCGCAAGAGAACACGCTGCTGACCTGTGAGGGGCTGGCGCGCCGAGGGCATGAGGTTCTGTTGCTGGCGGGGCCGGAGACGGGGCCGGAGGGCTCGCTTCACGAGCGTGCGCGGGGCGGCGGCTATACGTTTGAGGTGGTGGCCCCCCTGCGGCGGGCCGTTCATCCGATGCTGGACTGGCGATGCCGGGGCGATCTGGCGCGGCGCTTTCGAGATTGGTGCCCGGAGGTGGTCCACACGCACAGCAGCA
This sequence comes from uncultured Planctomycetales bacterium, assembly GCA_964446835.1. GTDB lineage: Bacteria > Planctomycetota > Phycisphaerae > UBA1845 > JAFGLZ01 > CAYUQT01. The sequence goes on from CAYUQT010000058.1 coordinate 1,805, forward strand.
AGGCGGGCATTCTGGGGCGTCTGGCGGCTCGGGATGCGGGGGTTCCCTGGATCGTCCACACGGTTCATGGGATGAGTTTCAATCGGACGCAGTCGGCGGCGGCGAGGTGGGCCTTTCGGGCGGCGGAACGCTGGTGCGCGGGGTTGTCCGATCGGATCATCTGTGTGGCCGATGCGATGAGCCGGCAGTGTCTGGCCAGTGGGGTGGGTTGCCCCGAACAGTATGTGACCGTGTACTCGGGGATGGAGGTGGAGGCATACGATCCGGCGGCGGCCGATCGTGCGGTCGTTCGTCGTGCGTGGGGGTTCGACGACGGGGCCGTGGTGGTCGGGACGATCGCCCGCCTCTTTGAGAACAAGGGGTATGAGCAACTGATGGCGGCCATGGTGCCGGCGGCGGCTCGCGAGCCCCGAATGCGTTTTATCTGGGTCGGCGGCGGATCGTATGGGGATCGCTATCGCGCGGAGCTCGAGCGGCTCGGCCTGTCGGACCGCGTGGTGATGACCGGCCTGGTGGCTCCGGGGGCGATTCCCGGGCTGATTGCGGGGATGGACATGCTGGTTCATGCCTCGCAATGGGAGGGATTGCCTCGGGCGGTGGTTCAGGCGATGTTGATGGAGCGTCCGGCCATCAGTTTCGATATCGACGGTGCGCCGGAGGTGGTCATTCCGGGGCGGACCGGCGAACTGGTTCCGCTCAATGATGTGGGGCGTCTGGCCGAGGCGATGGTTCGCCTGGCATCGGATGCCGAGTTGCGGCGGCGGATGGGGCAAGAAGGGCGGAAGCACTGTCTGGCTTCGTTCGACCATCGCCGAATGGTCGAACAGATTGAGCATGTGTACGAATCCCGAGAGGGATTTGGACGGCGCGAACCGCGAGGGTGAGCGGTGCGTGGCCAGAGAATGGGGTTTCAGCATAAGGACGCATCAGATGATGGGACGATCGCGACGAGAGGTGTGGGCATTGACGGCGGCGATTCTGCTCGGGTTGGGCATCGTCGGGGTTCGGGCAGGGGAGCAGGCCTTTCCGCTGAAGGACGGAGATGTCTGGGTGATGGTGGGGGATAGCATTACCGCCCAGCACCTGCACTCGAACTACTTCGAGGCGTTCTGTTACGCACGTCTTGGCAGCCAGAAGTTCTGTTTCCGCAACTCGGGGGTGGGGGGCGACACGATCCCTCGCGTGCTGGCTCGCTTTGATTGGGACGTGGCGTGCTGGAAGCCGACGGTCGTCAGTGTCGAGCTGGGGATGAACGATGCAGGGGGCTTCAAGACCGAGCAGTACATGGCGAACATGGTGAAGCTGGTGGATCGCATCCGCAAGGCGGGGGCCCGGCCGGTGCTGTTTGCACCGAGTCCGGTGAACATCGGCGGCGTGGCCGCCAACTGGGTGGCATGGAATAAGACGCTCGCTTCGTTCTCGGCCTCGTTGGGGGCGTATGCTGCCAAGGAGGGGATCCCCTATGCGAATCAATTCGAGATGCTGCATCCCTGGTGGGAGCGGAACACCGCCGACCTGCACGCCATTGACCTGATTCGGCGCACCGCCGATCGAAAGGAATTCCCGGGTCGGGAGCACCTGGTGGCCTGGGTGAAGTTCTGGGATGAGTATAAGGGGATCCGCCCGGTCGTTCTGGAGGGCGATCCGGTTCATCCGGGGCCGCCGGGCCAGTTGACGATGAGCGCGGCGTTGCTTCTGGGGTTGAAGGCGCCGGGGCAGGTCAGCCGCGCCGCGATCGATGCGGCGGAGAAGAAGGTCGTCGAATCGGTCGACTGCAAGGTGGACGAGTTGAAGGTGGCGGAGGATCGGATGTCGTTTGTGCGCCTGGATGCCAGCCTTCCGATGCCGATTCCGCCGCAAGCTCGGGCGGTGCTTCCGCTGATGCCGTCGATGGCCGATCTGAGTCGTCAGGTGCTCAAGGTGACGGGGCTGAAGGGCAAGTCGTACGATGTGACCATCGACGATGAGAAGGTGGGGTCGGTGACGGCGGATCAGCTTGCGGCGGGTTGGGACACGGGGTTGATGGACGCCGGTCCGATCGCCGCCCAGTGCCGCACTCTGCTCGATCGGGTGACAGACAAGGAGAGGATCGTCAGCGATTATCGAACGATTGCCCGCGCGGTGGCCGACAAGAAGGCCCAGCCGGACGCCGAGCGGTCGGCGGATCTGATGCGAAAGATCGAGAAGGCCGACGCGGCGATCCGCGAGGCGGCGCAACCGAAGCCACACCGGTATGTGCTGACTCCGGCGCCGTGATACGGGATGCGTCGATCGGGCGATCGTCAGGCGTCTTCTGCTAGAGGACGATCTCCTCTTTCTCGGCGTTGAAGCGGGCCGTCTTGCCGTTGCGATAGGCGAGCATGCCCATCTGCAGGGCGGTCTGGACGTGGTAGCCCATTTCGATGGGGCTCCAGGGCTGCTGTCGGGTTCGACAGCATTCCAGGAAGTTGTTGGTGAAGACTTCCTGGTTGAGGGATCGTTCGATCTTGATGCGTTTGGCCGGCTTGGCCGATCCGCGATTGGGCAGGATGACCAGGTCGTTGCCCTCGATGGTGAGCGTTGCCTCCCAGCCGCGGATGGCGGGCACCGGAACGCCGCATCGCCGCTTCTCCTCGGGCGGATAGTCGTTGCCTTGTGTTCCGAGCACCGCGATGCAGCAGTTGCCGGGGTAGTCGATGATCATGTTGAACGAGTCGGGGACCTCGCGTTCCTGATAGCGGTATTTTCCGCCGATTGCGACCACCGCCTGCGGCAGCTTCACGCCCATGACGTTGACGATGGGCGTCAGGACGTGGGGATACAGGTCGGTGACGGGGCCACCGGAGTAGTCCTCGTACATCCGCCAGCGGAAGAGGCGGCTGACATCGAAGTCGCGTTTGGGGCGATCACCGAGGAAGGCGTCCCAGTTGAGGTCTTTGCCGGGCTTGGCGTTGGGATCGTCGATGGGCATGCCGCGTTCGCCCCAGTCGCCGACGCGATAGTAGCCGCAGTCGGCCATGATGGGTTGGCCGATGGCGCCTTCGCGAACCAGGGCCGCCCCCTGGTGCCAGGCCGAGTCGGACATGTACTGGGCGCCGACCTGCACGACGCGATTGAGCCGCTTGACCTCATGATACATCTTGCGGGTCAGCTCGAACTGGCTCCAGTGGCTGAGGGGCTTCTCGACGTAGGCGTCTTTGCCTGCCTGGGCGGCGTCGATGACCTGCTGGGCGTGGTGGTGGTCGGGGGTGGCGATCACGACGACGTCGACGCGTTTGTCGGCCAGCAGTTCTTTGTGGTCCATGTAGGGCGTGGCGTTGTACATCTTGGCGATTTTGTCCAGACGGGGGCGGTAGATGTCACAGGCGGCCACGATGTCCACAGCAACGCCCTGTTTCTTGAGGGTGGCTACGGACTGGATCAGGCTGCCACCTCGACCGCCACAGCCGATGAGGCCGACGCCGATCCGCTCGTTGGCGCCCAGGACACCGGTCGCGAGCAACACCTTACCGACGGCATTGGCCTGCGCCGAGGCTGCGCCGATGGCGGCCGCGGCACCGGTGGTGTGGAGAAAGCTTCGCCTTGAGAGGCTGGATGAGCCGATATTGTTCTGATCGCTGGACGACATGCGCGACATCTCCTTTTCTGAGGTGAACCGAGTGGTCTCAGGCCGTCGCTGAGGCGCGGCCGGTGGGTATGCTAGTTGGGAACAGGTGAGTCGGTCAACATGGCGGGGCACATTTGTCGGATTGCCGTTTCTTGCGGCGAGCATTTCTATTTGATTCGGACGGCTCGCCGGGTAGTATATTATCGGACGTAAGTAGCATCCACATCCGGAAGCGAGAGGGCATTTCATGGTCGATGTCGCGAGGGGAAGAGGGGCGGGGGCTCTGTGGATTGGCGTCGTGCTTCTATGGTCCGTTCGGGCATGGGGGATCGTCGTCAGCGACGCGCCCAATCTTCATGTTGTGCAAGCACCTTCAGACTATGACATGGTGGGGAACGTGCTCTATCTGGGGGCGGCCGGTGGGTCGACGGCGGTGTTGATCGATCCCTGGCATATCCTGACAGCTCGACACGTGATCAACGTGGGCAACCCTTCGGATCACACGTTCAAGTTAACTCTGGCCGACGGGATCCGCAGTTATGGTCTGGTTGCCCGGTACTTTCATCCCACGGCGGACTTGGCGGTGGCCAGACTGGCCAACTGTGTTCCTCTCTCGGGCATTCCGCTGTATACGGGTTCAGCCGAGGTAGGCCTCGAAGGGGTGCTCGTGGGCTATGGTGTGAGCGGCACGGGGCTGACAGGGCCGGATCCGAACTATCCCAGAGGCGTGAAGCGGGTCGGCTTCAACCGGATCGACTCTGTGATGATGGACGGTACGATCCCGTACCTGGTGATGGATTTTGATTCGACCAGCACTTCTGGCAAGTTGGGGAGCCTCGGGGCCACCAAGGAGGTGATGCTGGCGGCGGGCGATTCGGGGGGGCCTACACTGATCAGTGTAGCGGGCGTTCTGCAGGTTGCCGGGATCCATGTGATGCTGGACGACACGAACATGAATGGCAAGACGCCCGACTATGGCGATACGGGGTACGACATCCGGGTCAGCGCGTACGCCAGTTGGATCCTTTCGCAGTTGCCAACGTACCGGACGCTGACATTGGTGAGGGTGAACGGGCCATTGGGGGAGGTTCAGATCAGTCCGACACCTCCGGATGCGAACGCTCCGGTGTTCCCGTTGGGTACGCTCGTATCCTTGACGGCAACTCCTCATGATGGGCGAACGTTTTCCTACTGGGAGGTCTTCGATCCGAACCACCCCAGTGATGCGAACTACATGAGCCTCGACGCGAACAGCACATTGCGTATTACCATGGACACCAACCGAGAGGTGATGGCGGTGTTCAGTTGCGGCAGTTCACTGTGTTCTCCGTTGCTGGTGGCCTTGTGCCTGGCCTGTCTTCCGGTTTGGGCTCATGTCAGAAGGGATTACCGTTCTGTTTCGACGGGGCATTCGCGGGATCACGGTCGATCTGTCAGGTCTTGAACCGCCTGCCACAGCTCACGAAGTTCATCATTGACCGGAGGGGCAGGAGGGGGAGTACCGGGTTGTTGGAGCCGGAGGTTTCGGAGTTGCGCGGTGAGGCGTCGAATGGGCACGGAAACCGATCGGCCCATCAGGTATCCGAGCGTAAGTGACGAGACGATTGCGATCACGACGATCATGACGACGGTCTGAGAGGCCTTGGCTGCGGCTTGTTGGGCGGCATCTTTCTGAGGTCCCTGAGCCAGATCGGCAATCTTCTGGAAGTAGTACAGGGACGCGCCGGTACTGATCAGCGGAAGCAGCAGCCCCACCACGGCACAGCCGATGACCAACCTTGCCGATATACTCATGAAACCATCTCCTGAGAGGTTCTTCCGGCCACTTGATGCGGAATCTTGTACGTTTGGTGAGTATTGATACACTATCTGGCTCTGACGGGCTAGTGGGATCGCGCCGGATGAGCGTAAGACTACGCGTGAGGACCTTGGAAATGTCGTCGAGTGACCTGAAGGTTGTGATTGTCGGTTGCGGGGGGATGGGTACGGTTCATGCCGACGCATGGCGGAAGATTCCGGGCGTGAAGATCGTGGGGGCGTGCGACCGCAAAGCGGATGTCCTGGAGGCGTTCGGCAAGAAGTACGAGGTGCCCCATCTGTACCGTCAGATCGGTAAGGCGGCGGCGTGTCGGGCGGATGTTTTCGACGTATGCGTACCGAACGCCTATCACACCGATGGGGTTCTGGCGGGTTTTGCCACGGGCAAGCACGTCCTGTGCGAGAAGCCGCTGGCGATCACGCCGGGCGAAGTGGTTCGGATGATGAAGGCCTCGAAGAAGGCTCGGAAGCTTCTGATGTGCGCCCAGCATATGCGGTGGGACGGTCCCAGCCAGATTCTCAAGCGATGGATGAGCGGCGGACGCATGGGCGACATCTACTACGGTCGCACGTGGTACAACCGACGTCGCCTTGTGCCGGCCTGGGGCGTGTTTATCAGCAAGAAGGAATCCGGCGGCGGGCCGTGCGTGGATGTGGGCGTTCATGTTCTGGACTTGGCGATGTACCTGATGGACAATTTCGAGCCGGTCAGTGTCACGGGGGTCACACCGTGCAAGCTGGCGCGGACGCCGGGGCTGTATAATGAATGGGGCAAGTACAACCGGAAGGACATGACGGTCGAGGATTTTGCGGTTGGATTGGTGCGGTTTCGGAACGGTGCCGCATTGAGTCTGGAGGCGAGCTGGATGCTGAACATCCACGCTCCGGACGAGGTCGCCACATGCATCTACGGCACGAAGGCCGGTGTGCGGTGGCCGAACCTCGATATCGTGACCGAGCAGAACGAGGTGGTCTTGGAGAGCCGGATCGCCAACTGCCCCAAGATTGAGGGGCACGAGGCGGAGATCGTGGCCTTCCACGATGCGGTCGTCAATCGGAAGCCCTCACCGGTGCCGCCAGAGCAGACGTTGGCGGTGATCAAGGTGCTGGACGGTCTTTATCGGAGTCATAAGACGGGTCGCGAGGTATCTCTACGATAGGACTCGCCATCTCAAGCCGATAAGGATACAGCATGACGGCAATCCGAACGATCTGTGATCGCAGTGCGACGCTTTCGGCGTGTCTGGTCGGGACCATGCTTTTCGGGCTGACCGGCTGTAACGGGCCGATCCGCCTGTCGGTCAGTGAGCACGTGGCCAGGCCGAACCCTCGTATAGTCCTCTTCTTCATCGACGGTCTCAATCGAGGCTTGTTCCGCCAGTGGCTTGAGGCAGGCGAGTTGCCGAACATCAAGCGCTACATCGCCGATCGCGGCGTGGAGGTGGAGAACGCGGTCAGTTGCGTACCGTCGATCACCTATGCCAATACCGCCAGCCTGCTGACGGGGCGTCTTCCGGGGCACGCCGGAGTGACGGGCAACAAGTGGTTCGATCGCCAGCGGATGTTCTATCAGGACTACCGTTATGGCGAGACGTATCGCCGCATCAATGATGATGCCGTCGGTCCGACCATCTACGAACTGTTGCCGGATCGGTATACGGTCAGCATCCAGTCACCGCTGACGCGTGGAGTGAGTCGAACGTACTACAACGATATTACGGCCAGCGTGACGTGGTACCTGGGTTTGTTGGATTGGACCGATCGACTGATGCCATTGCGGTTCGAGGAAATTGCGCAGGAGGTCTCCGCGCAACCCCAGGGGCAATGGCCGAAGTTCGTTCACACGTATCTGCCGGCCGTGGATGAGTATGGGCACCGCTATGGGATTCATCACTGGGGCTACAAGTACGCGGTGCGGAACGCCGATCAGCAGATCGGCCGAATCTGCGAGGGGCTGATTGCGGCTGGGTTGTTCGACCGGGCGACATTGGTTCTGGTCAGCGATCATGGCATGATCGACATCGATCGGAAGAAGCGGTTTGACGTGTCCGAGGCGCTGAAGAAGCGGTTCGAGAGACGGGTGCCGGCCACCTGGATGGAGTTCTCGACGGACTATCAGCATCGCTGCAAACGCCTCAGCCGATACGACACCGTGGTGCTTTCGGAGTCGGCCCGCAAGTGTTCGATCCATTTCCGATATGCCGATGACTGGTCGGTTCGGCCGGGCGACATCATGAATGCCACTCCGCACAGCCTTGTGGCGGGGCGGAAGGATACGGTTGGGAGCATGGTCCGTTACCTTGCATCTCAGCCGGCGGTTCGCGTGGTGGCCGTGCCGACGGACAAGGACGAGGTCACGCTGTATGGCGGCAGAGGCACTGCCAGGTTGATCCGCAGGGTTTTGGGGCAGCAGACGGGCTACCGGTACGATGTGATCGACGGTCGAGAGCCATTGGGATACGAGAGCCATGCTGCGGCAGTTGCCCTGATGGACGGCACGTATCACAGTCGGGACGACTGGTTCGCGGCGACGGTTGGGACGGATGCTCCGGATCTGCCGGGGCAGCTCTGTGAGATGTTCGATACGCCGCGATCGGGCGATGTGGTGCTCTTCGCCGCCAACGGGTGGGGGTTGGGCTGGGTGGAAAACGCGGGGCATGGATCGCTGTCGGCCGAGGAGATGTTTGTTCCAATGCTGTGGGCGGGTCCGGACATTGCGGCCGGTGCGAAGGTGTCTTGCGCACGCGTCTGCGATGTCATGCCGACGATCTTGGAGATCGCGGGCGTATCGGATAGACTCTCGCGGCAGTCGCCGATCGATGGCGTGAGCCTGTTGTCCAAGATGCGTAGGCCTGTGAGTGTTGCGAATCAATGAACGGAAAGCGTAATCTTCTGCTGGCATTGGGGATGTTGGTCTGGTGGGGAACCGGGGCGTCTGCGGAGACGGGGGCCGGGGCGTCTCGAACGTCTGCATCGTCTCCGGGCAGGATGGGCTACCACGGCCTGGCGATTCAGATCGACACCAACCACAAACCGGTCGAGACCTTCGGTCCGCTGATTCGGGAGGTTGCCGCATTGGGGGCCGATACCGTTTTGATCGGCGCCGATGCGTATCAGAAGAATGCCAGCAGCGGCACCCTGTATATCGATCCGAAACGGACGCCGACCGTCGAGCAGTGGAATCAGCTTCTGACGATTGCCCGGAAGGAGTGCAAGCTGAAGGTTGTGTTTGCCCCCAAGATTCTGCTGGCCGAGCCTGTGGGGACTGAATGGCGCGGGGTGATCCAGCCGCCGAGCTGGCGAAAGTGGTTCACGGAGTACCGGCAGATCATGAACCATTTCGCGGGAATTGCGCAGGCCAACGGCGTCGAGGTGATGATGGTCGGCAGCGAGATGGTCAGCGCCGAGAAGCACACGGAGGAATGGCTCGAGGTCATCCGCCAGATCCGGGAGAAATACAAGGGCCAACTGAGCTACTCGGCGAATTGGGACCACTACCAGCCGGTCAAGTTCTGGGATCAGCTCGATCTGATCGGCATGACGTCGTACTATAAGCTGTCGGACGATCCCTGCCCGAAGGTCGATACCCTCGTGAAGGCATGGGAACCCATCAAGCAGGGCATTCTCGATTGGCAGAAGACCATCGGTAAACCGATCCTGTTCACCGAAGTGGGCTGGTGCAGCCAGGAAGGCTCGTCGATCGAGCCCTGGAACTACTACTACAAGCAGACGGCCACCGCCAAAGGGCACGAGGAGCAGCGGGCCTGCTACGAGGCCTTCATTCAAGTCTGGGGCGATGTTCCGCAGGTCGGCGGCGTCATCTGGTGGGAGTGGACCACGTACGGCGGGGGCGAAAAGTGCTACAACTACACACCCAAGGGCAAACCGGCTGAAGCCTTACTCAAAGACTGGTTCGCCAAGTTCAAGAATAAGAAGAAGCCCGATATCACAGGCATTGGGAGATTGAGCAACCCTTCTTCGCCGGGTGTTTCCCCGGGACAGTGACGGGAATCTTCCTGCGCACAGTAGAAGTCCCTTGATGTGCCCCTGCGGGCGGTCTATGATGCACGGCCGTCCTTTCGCCAGGGGATCATTTCATGCTTGCTCGTCTTCACAGCGTGGCGTTGTTGGGGATCGAGGCTATTCCGTGCGAGGTCGAGGTGGATGTTGCCGAACGGGGCTTCGCCGGGACGTCGATTGTGGGATTGCCCGACACGGCCGTACGGGAGAGTGTCGAGCGCGTTCACACCGCGCTGTCCAACTGCGGGTATCGCATCCCGAGCCATCGATCGGTCATCAATCTGGCACCAGCAGATATCAAGAAGGAGGGGCCGGCGTTCGACCTGCCGATCGGGTTGGGCATCCTGCTTGCGGGTGGCCTGATCGGCAGTGAGAAGACGGAGGACTATCTGGTTGCGGGCGAGCTGGCGCTGGACGGGCGCGTTCGCCCCATCAAGGGGGCACTGTCGATTGCGATGCTGGCCGCCGAGCGGGGCAAGAAGGGCGTGCTGGTGCCGCACGAGAACGCCAATGAATCGGCGGTGGTGTCGGACATCGACGTGATTCCCGTGGGCAATCTGACGGAGGCGGTGGGGTTTCTCACGGATCAGTTGGAGATCGAGCCGACGCAGGTGGACCTGGAACAGACGTTCGCCGAGCAGAGCGCCTACGAGGTCGATTTTGCCGACGTTCGCGGACAGGAGCATGCCAAGCGGGCCCTGATGATTGCGGCGGCGGGGGGGCACAACGTGCTTCTGCTGGGTCCTCCTGGATCGGGCAAGACGATGTTGTGCAAGCGTCTGCCGACGATCCTGCCGCCATTGTCGGTTGCGGAGTCTCTTGAGACGACTCGGATCTACAGTTCGGCGGGGTTGCTGTCGCCCAAGCAGTCGTTGATGGCGCGTCGGCCGGTTCGCTCGCCGCACCATTCGGCCAGTGCCCCGGCGCTGGTGGGTGGGGGCACGGTGCCACAAGCCGGTGAGGTTTCACTCTCGCATCATGGGATCCTGTTTCTGGACGAGCTGCCGGAGTTTGCGCGAAGCATTCTGGAGACGCTGCGTCAGCCGCTGGAGGACGGCGTGGTGACCATCTCGCGGGCGCACAGTTCGGTGTGCTTCCCGGCGAGATTCATGCTGGTGGCCGCTATGAACCCGTGCCCGTGCGGCTACTTCACCGATGCGCGTCGTGCGTGCAAGTGCACGCCCCCTCAGATTGACAAGTATCTGTCGCGGATCAGCGGGCCGATGATCGACCGCATTGACATCCACGTCGAGGTGCCGTCGGTGCCGTATCAGGAGTTGCGAAGCAGTCGCGACGGCACGAGCAGCGAGCAGATGCGTGCCGAGGTGATGCGGGCCCGCGAGGTGCAGCGGCGTCGGTATGGGGCGGACTCGACGCTGTTGAACGCCCGGCTTTCGGGCCGGAAGCTGAAGCAGTGCGGCCGGCTGGACGACGCGGGGGAATCAATCTTGCGACAGGCGGTCGGCGAGTTGGGTCTGAGCGCCCGCGCCCATGACAAGGTGTTGCGGGTTGCGCGGACGATCGCGGATTTGGCGGGGCAGGACGATATTGCCTCGGACCATGTGGCGGAGGCGATTCAGTACCGGCGGTTGGATCGGCGGCTGTAGGAACATGCTTCGCGCCACAGACACCAGGGGTTCGGACGTGGTACGAGGCCGGGACGTCTGCTACCGCTGACGCCGGGTGTTGAGGGGTTGGTCGTGTTGCTGAGAAGTCGGTCGTAAAGGGACGAGTGGGAGGATGTGTCTCCGACCGATGGCGGTGGGATGCATCTCCGGGATTTCCTGTTGGCATACGGGGGCTGGAGGCGAGCCATGAGAGGTCCGCAATTCTGTTGCCGGACGTACGTCGGTTTGTCCCTGATGGTGTTGGCAAGCACTGGGGTGTCGGCGAGCGGTCCCACCTCGGTGGTTGTGAGCGGGAGGCAGCTTCTGGTCAATGGTCAGCCGTTTCTGATGAAGGGGGTGGGGTACAACCCGGCACCCATCGGCCGCTATAACCCTCCAGCTAAGGATGAAGATTACTTCCTGTCGAAGTACGCTGATTTGCATACGCGAGACTTGGCGGCGCTGCGCGCCATGGGGGCCAATACGGTGCGTCTATGGGGTTGGGATCCAAACGCAGACCATACCGACTTCCTCGACAAGGCGTGGAATATGGGCAACGATTCGATCTACGTGATTGTCAGTTTCTGGATTGACGAGTGGGTCATAAAGCGAGATGAGTTGGGCGATCCGGGCGCACGCTCGCGAGTGGCAGGGCAATTCACCTCCATGATCGAGAAGGTCAAGAATCACCCTGCGGCGCTCATGTGGTGCATTGGAAACGAGCTCAACTCGCAATGGAAGTACGGAGTCGACCCCAATTTCGGTGTTCTGGACCCCAACCTCTTCACTCTGATCGACCAGTTGGCGGAAGCAGCGCACAATGCTGAGTCTGACAGCCCGAACTACCACCCTGTCACGACGCCACTCATGGACCTGGACCTGATGTCAACAATAGGAATCTATACACCTGCTGTGCCGCATCTCGATGTGTGGGGCGCGACCGTGTACCGAGGATCGAGCTTTGGAACACTCTTCACAGACTACGCCGCCCTGACCACTAAACCACTCGTGATCCTGGAATATGGTATTGACTCATACGACAGTATCACCTGCCGGGAGGACGAGACGACCCAAGCAGACTTTGCAGAGGGCTTATGGTTCGAGGTGCAGTCCAATGCGAGCCAAAGCGACCTGAACCGAGTCTGTATCGGCAGTTCGATCATGGCGTACTCCGACGAGTGGTGGAAGGGGCAGGATTCCCCGAACTGTCCGCCCAACTGTCCGGGAGAGATCTGTAAAGACCACGATCCGTGCTATCACAGCATTTGCGGCACGCCCAGAGATGCAGACAAGTTCCCGGATGCCTTCTCAAACGAAGAGTGGTATGGAATCATGCGTCCGGTGAAGGCCTCCAATCCTGCGGACCCAGATATCATGCAGCCCAAGGAGGCCTATTGCAGGTTGCTGAAGTGCTGGCAATCCGATCGACGGACACTCTCGGTGGGCGTGATCAATAGTTCGTTGGGTAAGGTTATGCCGACATGTTCCGAATACGGGGCGAATACGGTGGTGAGTCTCAGGGCCGCTCCTGAACCAGGAGGGCTGTTCGTCGCTTGGTGGGTTGGAGACGCCAACCGCATCGGTGATCTGAACCAAGGGTATTGGGACGCCAACACTTCAACCACAGTGATGATGGATCAGGCGCGATCCGCGACGGCGTGGTTTCATGGATTGGGCGTGCCTTTCTTCACATGTGGCTTCCTGTCATGCACGAGCCTTGGGATGACTTTCGGAGGGTTGGGGTTGCTCGCCTGGTTCAGACGCAGGTCTTAGGTTCGGGGAATCAGAGGGATCGGGGTTTTGCAGTTGCAAGCTGTCAGGCAGGGATGTGTGCAAGGCCTCCGGCCTTGAAGCTACTAGCCATTGGGTTACTGGGGACGGCGTCCGCCCTGCGGCGGACAGGCCCCTCGGCTACTTCTGGCTCAGGCTTTCAGCCTGCTGGGCGCGATGGCGTCCAGTGGGGGTGTTCCCTCACACGGGGTGTGGCGACGGCGGCTCTTGTCACATGGCCGAGAGATCGCTTCGTCGGTTGCCTACCCACCGCCCATGAACGGGTGTCCCGAGGCGTGGTAGATCGGGCGTTCGTTGACCTGAACGGTTCCGTTGGGGGTTCGTGTGATCATGGGGGCCTGGCGCCAGTTGTAGGGGATGGAGCCCTTCATGTAGGGGTGTCCGAGGACGAGTTGCGCCATGAAGAGCGTAACCCCTAGGTTGTGCATTCCGTTCCAGTCGGGTTCGCGGAACCAGTTGGCGTCGGGATTCCAGGCGTTCTTGAATGAGACGAAGCTGATGGCCGTATAGCGTCGGATTTCGTCCGAGCGGTAGTTGGGGATTCGCTTGCGAATGACGGCCAGACTGAACATCGGGTCGAGCAGGCTGCAGCCGCTTCCGTCGAACCCTCGCGTCTCGTTGGCACCGGACAGCAGGAAGTCGACGATCCGCTCGGGCGAGGGGATGGGCCAGTCGTAGTACTCGTAGGAGACCATGAGCTTCATGATGCCGTTGGCTCGTTGGAAATACGGGGCGTTCTGGCCGCCCCAATAGCCCTCCCTGGCATTCAGCTTCTGCTGGAGCCACTGGCGGACGAATTGCACGATCGGGTCTTGGGTCGCCTCTTCGAACGTCTTGCCCTGTGACATGAGGAGACGGATGCGATTACTGAGGGTGCGTGTGACGTTGGATCCGCTGCCCCAGGGTTCGTTTTCCCATGGTCGTGTTTCAAGGAACTGTCGGGCTTCGGCTTCGTTTGACAGGAAGTCCTTTTTGAACCGCACTCCGGGGGGACACTGATAGCGATCCGGCGCGAAGACCTGGCATCGCAGCGTGGTATCGTATCCGGCCGAGAGCCAGCCCTGGGCACTGGACAGGTCGGTTCCATCGGCACCGAGGGGTCCGGCCAGGAGATGGGTCTGCGGATCGACATGGGCGTTGATCTCCCGGGTCCACCGGTCGAGGATCGAGTCGTCGTTCATCGGCCAGGGGGGTGTGAATCCAAGCGTCCTCAGGAGTCCGTAGGTGGCGAGGGCGTATTCGGCCGATGCCTTAAGGGTGTAATCCTTCGCATCGGGTCGCCACTTGAAGAGCCAGTGTCCCTGTTGCCAGCGGGTCGCTTCGAAGTAGTCCCACATTCGGGTGAGGCGGGCTGCGGTTTCGCTGAAGATGTCCTCGCAGCCGACGCGACCTGATTTCGGAGAGATCGGCGGCGAACCCTTCGGCAGTTCGAACACGAGGTCGGCCTCGGGATCGTAGTAGAATACCGTCGGGGCGGACCACTGGTCGGGCGGGATGACGATGTACGGTTGGCCGGTGTGATCGAGCCGGTTGTTGCGGTAGACGACCTGAGAGGCCTGCTTGAGGCTCCACGATGAGGTGACGACCACCGCATACCGGTCGATCGAGCGGGTCTCGAAGGTACAGCCTTCGATCTTGAGGTCGACGAATCGCGTGGGCGTCTTGCTGCCGGTGACGACGCAGATGATCCCGCCGTTGGTGTCGTGGTTCGGTCCGCGATAGCGGCCGTTCACCCGTCGAATCGTAAGGTTCTCCAGGTGCAGCCCGGGCAGATCGCCGACATCCTCGGCCGTGATATGGATCGCGCGGAGGGTGCGGCGGTCGTGGTTGCTCCAATTGCCCGTATCGTTGCTGACCGCAAGATTCCGGAGGGTCCAGCACGATTGGTTGTGCAGCCGGACGGTGTCGGTGACCCAGCCTGCTGCATCGAGCTGTGGGTCGGCGCCGTCGCCATAGCGATCGACGACGATGGGGTTCTTCTCGGAGCCCGAACCCCCGGGATGCATCGCGCCTCGGTGGAGGGCGCCGGCCTTCAGCAGAATCCGGTCGCCTGGGGCGAAGGCCACGCTGGAGACTCGATCGAGCGATCTCCAAGCCTGTTGTGTGGAAGTGCCGGGGTGTGTGTCCTGTCCGACGAGGGGGTCGACGTAGTAGGTCGTGTGGCCGGGCGATTTCTGGAGCGTTTTCTGGAGGGCTGTGGGCAGATCAGGGTCTGCCGCCGAGGCAAGCCCCGCGGCCCAAAGGCCTATCGTGAGAGATGCGGCGGCTCGCATGATACCGTTGTACCGATGATGTCGAGCATCGGGTGTGGGGGCGAATCGAGATGGCGTCGTATGTGATGTCATGGGTTGTTCCTCAGCAGGCGTGTGCCTCAGCTTTCCCCCGCGGAGTACCACAGGCCGAGATCGACGCGTGTGACCGTGGTGTCGGCGGACGCGGGGTTGGTGAGGGTCAGCGTGTTGATGCCGGGTTTCAGCAGAGACGGCGGGATGAGGTAGAGGCGGCATTGATCCGCCGCGGGTTCCCGTTTGAGGGCGTCGGCTTCGACATAGGCCGGGAAGAGATTTCCGGAGGTAGCCTTCCAGTGCGGGCTGAGGCGGGTGCCGTTGAACGAGGGCTGGACGTCGGCGCCGGAGGCGATGAGGAGCTTGGCTCGCGAGGCCGGCAGGGCGGCCTTGGGGACACGGATGCTCAGATCAATGCCCTTACCAACACCGATGCTTGCCGGCAGGGGCGTGGGCAGGTCGACGCCACCGACCCTGTGATGATTGCTGACCAGGGTGTAGAGGGCGGGCTTTCGCAGGAGCTTGGCGGGGTCATCCAGGTCGGTAATCCACTCGCAGGGCTGTTCGGCCACGTACTCGGTCCAGCAGGGGAAGTTGAAGATGTACAGGCCGTCGGGGTTCTGGTCGTACATCGTCATCGCCCATCCCCGGTAGGATTCGAGGCTGTGGGGCCGGCCGCTGTGCCCGAAGTCGGTTCCGGCGTAGATGGGGATGGGATGGTCCTTCAGAAGGTCACGGAAGTCCTGGATCGGCATGAGGGTGTCGCACGACAAGAACGGGCAGAGCGTGATGAAATCGACGAGCTTGCGAGCTGCCCAGTCTGCCACATCGACGCCCAGGTACTTACATCCCTGGGGTGAGGTGGGCACGCGGGCGGCCAGGAGGATCCTCTTGCCGCGTCGCGATCCGACCTCGTCGAGCATGGTGCGGACGGAGGCGGTGAATTCGGTCAGATGCTGACGTTTGGACCACGCCTGGCCCGCGGTGGTGTCGGACAGATGCCGGGGGAACCGCATCCAGTCGAGCTGGATTCCGTTGATGTCGTATCGATCGGCCAGGTCTTTCAGACTGCTCAGGATGTAGGCCTGCACCTCGGGATGGGAATAGTCGAGGCAGTAGTTCATCCAGTCGGACGACTTGTTGCCGACGGCCGAGGGGTCGACGATCAGACGGGGGTGTTTCTTCTTGAAGTCGGCGGTGGCGGGGGCGTTGGGATCGCTGGCGTCGTGGACGTCGTTCATGCGGTAGGTGATGAAGACTTCCTTGCCGGCCTGCTTGAGGTAGCCCAGCACCTTGCCGAGGGGGTCCTCTCCTCGCTGGATGGCGGCCACCAGGGCCGGGGCGAGGCTTTGAGGGACGAGTTCGCCGACCTTGCAGGGATAGGTGAACTTGCCGCACCAGTTGGGGCAGATCAGATAGGTGGTGACCGACCTGGGGCATTGCTGCGCGACCCAGCGGTAGTCGTCGTCGCTGAGGGTTCGCTGCATGAAGATGTTGGTTCCGTCACTGTCGAGGAGGAACCGCCTGGCGGATCGGGCGGGTGTGTGAGAAGGGGCGGGCGAGGTCTGGGCCAGGGCGTCACCGATGAGGGTCGTTCCGGCCAGTAGAGAGCCGGTGATGAATGTCCGGCGTGAAGGGTGAGAGGCGTCGGCCATGATCCATGCTCCTGTGCGGGTGTTCACCAGCGGCGGGGGGCGCCGGTGATCTCGGGGGTAAAGGAAGAGGGGCGTCTCTTGTGTATGGGAGACGCCCCTCGATCGTTTCAGTGACCGATACGTCGGCCGCCTACTTGGCTTCGGGGTTGATCGTCTTGACAACGCCCTGGATGATCGGCGGCCGGAGGCCGGCCAGCGCGAAGTAAACGATGAAGCCCACGATGAACGAGTAGACGCCCGTCGGATGCCAACTGGGCAGAACCGGGTGGATCATGCCGTTGTTCGAGATGCCCACCAGGAACCCGATGAACCAGGCGGCGTATCCGGCGATATTGACGCCGGCCCGCGGACCGGACCACTTTCTGCCGGAGAGGATCCAATCGGCGGCCATGGCACCGACCACCGGCCCGAAGGAGGCCCCGATCAGACCGAAGTACGGAGGCAGATTCGCCGACACGCCGGTGACGGCCAGGATGATACCCAGCGTGACGCCGCCCATGGTGATGGGCAGCCGGCTCTTGGGGCTTCCGAGCATCGTCGAGAGGCTGTTACCGATGATGAACGAGCAGAAGCATGCGGGGGCCATCGAGCCGACGGCGAACAGGACCAGCATGACCTTGGACAGGCTGGGAACGAGCACACCCAGGGCTGCGCCGTAGGCCCATGTGTCCATCTTGGGGTCTTTGCCGTGGGCGCCCGCGACGGTCAGGATCGCGAGTCCCGCGGTAAAGAGGATGGCGACGAAGATGCCGACGAGGCCGCCCATGGTGACGTCGGAGCGGTTTCGGGCGTTGGTGCAGAAGTCGGCGCCGGCGGCACCGGCGGTGGCGAAGAATCCCACGATCATCTGGATGATGAGGAACAAGCCTGCGTAAGCCGGGAGGCTTGCGGTGGCCTTGGCGGCGGCGGGGGCAGTGGCCGGTGCTGCCGGACCGGCGAACCCACCGATGTGCGGCAAGGCGGCGAAGACTCCGATCAGCAGGATGGCGATTGGCACGATCGGGAAGATCTGGTTGATTCGGGCGACGTAGTTGATGCCCTTGGCCCCGATGAAGGCGAAGGCGTAACCCCAGATCACGGCGAAGATCGCGAAGTTGATGTTGAAGGCCTGGGGGTTGTTGCCGTCGATGGGGCCGGCGATGGTGATGGCCGGATAACCGAACCCGTTCAGGATGAGCTTGGCGGCGTAGTAGGTGCCGACGCTGTACCAGCCGATCTGGAGCAATCCCATGAAGATGCCGGGCAGGAAGTAGCCGCCCTTCGTGCCGAACGTGCTGGTGCCGACGACGTAGAGCGGGAGGCCCGTGGTCATGCCGAGCATGCCGGGGACGACGTAGAAGAGGAAATGGCAGAGCAGGCCGGCGATCGCGACGCCGAGCAGGACGGAACCGAGGCTTCCGACGCCGAGGGTGCCGCCCAGTTGGTCATAGAAGGCGATCCAGAGGAAGATGCCCGCGTAGGACGGCGCCGTGTTCTTGAACCACGCCGCCCGGTTTGCGACCGGGACGGGTGAAGTGGATGTGACATACCCCGGAACATCATTTGCAGCCATGATACCTCCCTTTCTCAGTGGTTAGCCGGTCATTGTCGACGGAAACACGTGTGACGATTCCAACGTGATGTGTGCCGCGTGTCAAGGATTTTGCAGATGGGGACCGGGGCTTGCGTTTCGCTTCAGTCCCCCGGCGGTTCTCTGTGGGCCTTTTAGGGTCTTACGTTCGCCCTCTCGCTTGGGGCGGGTCGGCGCCATCGCGGGTTTGGAGATCAGGGTTCGTCATTCTGTTCGGCGAGGTGGGGGATGGTGTTGGCCAGGGCGATCCACTGGCTGACGGTGACGCGCTCGGGGCGGGTGGTGGGGGGAATGCCCAGGGGGTCCAGCATAGACTGAACGGACTTGGCGCCTGTGGCGGCCGAGAGGTTGTACGCGAGCGTCTTTCGGCGGTGGAGAAAACACGCGCGGACCAGGGCGGCGAAACGGGCGATGTCGGCGATCTGGGCTTGTCGCTGCCCGTTGGGATCGAGTCGGACCATCGCGGAATCGACGGCGGGGACAGGCCAGAACGCCTGCGGGGGCACGTTGGCGATTCGACGGGTGTCGGCGAGGGCCTGGACGATGATGGCCAGGGGGCCGTAGTCGCCGTGGCCGGGGGCGGCATCGAGCCGCAGGGCGACCTCTTTCTGAACCGTGAAGCACATGGCGGCGATGTCTACGGGACCGGTCAGCAGATCGATGACCAGCGGGGAGGCGATCTGATAGGGCAGGTTCGCGACGAGGAGGATTCGCCCGCCCATTTGGTCTCTTGCGTTGCTGAGTGCGCTGAGGACATCGGGGTGGACCTGGTGTTTGCCGAGGAGGGCATCGCAGTGCAGGAGCGTGACGTTGGGCAGGTCGGCGAGCTGGTTGGTGGCTACGCCGGCGAGTCCGCGATCGACCTCGACGGTGATGACCCGTCCGACGTGCGGGGCAAGTTCCTGCGTCAGGGAGGCGGTGCCGCAGCCCACTTCGAGGACAACGTCATCGGCTCGGAGTTCGGCAGAGGCGACCAGCTTTCGCATGAGGTTTCCGTCGACCAGGAAGTGCTGACCGAATCGCTTGGTCGGTCGGAGGCCGGCGGATTCGAGGAGTTCGCGTATGGTCGTCTGGGTCTGCAAAGCGTGATACCCTTTCCGGTGGTGCCGCGCACGTTGTGGGAATTATACTCGCCCCGGCGGATGGGGCCTCATCTGTCAGGGGTGGAAACTCGCGGCGGGTCCAAGGCTTGGCGCATTGCTGATAGAATGTCGTTGTTCTTGGGGTCGATGTCCAAGGGAACAAGTCCGTGAAAAGAGGGACCACAACCATGCGTAGTTCACGAAGACGATCGCGGCGTGAGTTTCTGGGCGAGACACTGGCTCTGGCCGTGGCGGGGGCGGGGGCGACGAGGTGCCTGGCGGCGGAGTCGGGCTCACCGGTCAAGGGTGGGTGGCCGATTGCCTGCCGCGACGCGATTCTGCGTGATTGCTGTGAGGGGGACATCTGGTCGGCCATGCGGGCGGTTGGGGTGGATGGGATGGAGGCCACGGTGAACATGGAGCGCAGCCTGCCGCTGCTGGCGTCGGGTGGTAAGACGCCTTCGATCGGCGACGCGTCGGGGGTTCGACTGTTGGGGGATGAGCTGAAGCGGCAGGGGAAGGCGATTACCGCCTTCTGCCTTCACAACCAGTTCGATCAACGCCCGGAGCAGGAGACCGAGCTGACGATTGCGACGGGTCGGGTGGCCGCGACGATGGGCATTCCGGCCGTTCGGATCGACCTGGTGCCGCAGAAGATGATGGATCGACAGGAGTACCTTGCCTTTGCGGTTCGGATCGGGCGGGCGATTGTCGAGGGCACCGAGGGGCTGAACGTTCGATTCGGACTGGAGAACCACGGCACGACCACGAATCAACCGGAGTTCCTGCGGAAGCTGTTCGAGGGGATCGGCTCGAAGCGATTCGGTCTGACGCTGGATCTGGGGAACTTCTACTGGTACGGGCATCCGCTGTCGAAGGTCTATGAGTATTTCGCGGAGTTCGCTCCGTGGGTGTGCCACGTTCACTGTAAGAGCATTCGGTATCCCGAGGCGGATCGAGAGCGGCAGCGTGATCCGGGCTGGAAGTATGCCGAGTATCGGTGTCCGCTCTATGAGGGCGACATCGACTATCGGCGTGCGGCCGAGATCCTCCGCAAGAGCGGTTTCAAGGGCGACCTGTGCATCGACGATGAATCACTTGGACTGTTCCCGAAGGCGCGGCGGCCGGAGGTGCTCAAGCGGATCGTGGGCTATCTGCGGGAGGTGAGCTTCATGCAGGATCAGAAGAGGCGGGAGGGGTAGGGGTGTCAGGAAGCTTGTGGCATGGCTGTCCGTCAGCGTGGTGCGCCGAGAGTGACTCCTTGTGATCCATGAAGGATCGGGGGCTTGTCGAACCGCAGGGAGAGAGTCGATCGATCAGATCTTCTCCATCTGTTTGAGGACATAGTCCCGGGCACGGGGCACGTCCTGGAGCGTCAGGTGCTCGATGACGAGTGAGCAGGGGCGGTCCAGAGCGGCCAGGAGGCGGAGGTAGAGGGGGTAGTCGAGGACGCCGAGGCCGGCAGCGGGCAGGTCGGTACCGTCTTTGGAGGCCTTGACGTCCTTGGCATGTGCCAGGGCGGTGTCCTTGCCGACGGCGCGGAACATCTCTTCGAGCATCGGCTGCATGCGGGGGAGGTCTTCCTTGCGGAAGTAGTTGCAGGGGTCCATGGTGAGTTTGAGTGACGGACTCGGGATGTCCCGGAAGAGTCGGACGGTGCGTTCGACGGAACAGATGACGTTTCGCCAGTAGGTTTCGACGGCGAGGATGGCACCGGTCTTCTCGGCGGCACGGACGAGCTTCTCGAAAGTTGTTTTGAAGATCTCGTATCCTTCCTCGGTGAAATTCTTGGGGTGGTCTGCAAAC
Organism: uncultured Planctomycetales bacterium; assembly: GCA_964446835.1. Classification (GTDB taxonomy): domain Bacteria; phylum Planctomycetota; class Phycisphaerae; order UBA1845; family JAFGLZ01; genus CAYUQT01. The sequence continues at coordinate 23,025 of CAYUQT010000058.1, forward strand.
TGCGAGTGCGGGTGGAAGCTGCCTGTTTCGAGGGAAATGATCGGGCAGCCGAATCGCTTCCAGTTCTCGATCAGTATGTGAATGCGGTCCTCGCCCTGCTTGCGGCGGTTCAGGTCGGGGTCGATGACGTTGTAGTAGCCGTAGAGGCCGGCCACCTCGATGTCGTTGCGCTCGAATGTGGCGAGCATCTTCTTGAGCACGTTCCAATCGGGGGCGAGGGGGTTGAACTGGACATCCTTGAAATGGCCCTCGAACACGATGGACTTGAAGCCGTCCTCTTTGATTCGGCGAGCGGCTTCATCGAGCGGGAGCGAGCTGTAGACGGACTGGAAAATGCCTATCTTGAGATTCTTCTTCGCTTTCTCCCGGAGTTCGCAAGAGGCCGCCTCTCCCCAAAGCGTGGTGGGGGCCGACGCGAATGACGCGGCGACGGTACCGCCGAGGGCCTTGAGGACTTGTCTTCGATTGACACCGATGGGGGTCGAGTTGGACGTCATGCTTCACCTCATGGATGTTCTATGGACAACGGCGTACGCCGGAACGTGACAGCGGCGATCACGATACCGCGGGCGGGGCCGGAGGAAAAGGGGGAGGCTACGGCCGGATCAGATTGTCGGCAGCTCCCACTTCTTTCGGTATTCGCGGCCGAGGAGGGCGTTGGCCTCGGCGTCTGCGACGATCGTCTCCTTCTGGGGGTCCCACACGATACGGCGTTTGACCTTGTAGGCGATGTTGGCCAGATGGCAGGCCGTTGTTGTACGGTGAGCGATCTCGATGTCGGATCGCGGCAACTGCCGGCTGGCGAGGCAGTCGAACCAGTGGGCGGCGTGGTCGACGTACATCTTGTGGTCGTCGCCCGTCATCTTCGGGGGGTTATCGATGGCCGGCTTCTCTCCTGACTTTTCGGCGGTGACCTCCCAGCCGGAACGGTTCATGATCAGGGTGCCTTTTGTGCCGAAGAACTCCATACCGTGGTTGAGGTTGTCGGAGGGTTTGGAGTTGCCTTCGCGATGCTCCCAGGTGCAGATGAAGCCCGGGTACTCGAAGATGGCGATCTGGGTGTCTGGGGTTTCGCAGTTGTCCTCGAGCATGTTGCGGCCTCCCGCGCTGGAGACGGCCAGCGGGGCGTCGACGCCCATGCCCCATTGGATCATGTCCATGAGATGGATTCCCCAATCGGCGCACTTGCCGCCGGCGTAATCCCACCACCATCGCCATTGATAGTGGAAGCGGTTCGGGTTGAACGGGCGCTGGGGAGCGGGGCCGAGCCAGAGGTCGTAGTCGACACCGGCAGGGGGTTGGGCATCGGGGGGCTTGCCAAGACTCCCCCGGTGGCCGGAGACCCATGCCTTGCAGAGTCCGACGGTCCCGAGATTGCCACCCCGGACGTACTCGCAGCCGGCCTTCATGTGGGGGCCGCTGCGCTGCTGTGTGCCTGCCTGAACAATGCGGTTGTACTTTCGGGCGGCCTGGACCATGCGGCGGCCTTCGACGATGTTGTGCGAGATGGGCTTCTCGACGAAGACGTCTTTGCCGGCCATGCAGGCGTAGATGGCGATGAGTGCGTGCCAGTGATCGGGGGTGCTGATCCAGACGGCATCAATATCCTTCCGGTCGAGGACGCGGCGGAAGTCCTGGTAGCCTTTGGGGGGGCGTTTCGTGCGGTCGCTGATCCTCTTGACGAAATCACCGATGCGAGCCTGGTCGGGATCGCAGACGGCCAGGTAGTCGGCGCGGTTCAGACCGAGGACGATGTAGGCATTGTGCATGGCGATGCTTCCGCACCCGATGTGTGCGATTCGGGGGCGGTCGTTGGGCTTCGGCGGGGCGTCAGAGGCGGTTTCGGCGTGGACGCCCATCGGCAGCGAGGCGAGGAGCGCACCGGTTCCAGAAGCGGCCACGAACTGACGTCGAGTGAGCGGTGCCGTCATGACGGTGTTCCTTTCTGTGAGACAGGTTCGTTCATGGGGGTGATAACCGAAGGCTCGGGATCCGACAAGGGGGGATTCATTTCATTTTGAGAGAGGGCGTGTGGTTGCCATGGGGCGGGAGCGGGGGGTAAGGTACATGTCTTGGGCCTGAAGGAGGCGGTACGCGATGATCCTATGCGCACGGGCGATGGGTTGGGTCTTGGGGTTGAGTGTGGGTGCAGGGGGTGGGATTCCCGCGGGCGGGCGGGTTTTGGGTCCGGCGATGCCGGGCGAGGCGGCCGGTACGCTGCTTGGGCGGCTTGATGTTCGGTGCGCGGATGATGTTCCGATCGAGGTGGTGGCTACAGACCCGTCCAGCGGTATATCGCTGGGGCAGAAGGCTCAGCCGCTCTCCTCGTATGAAGCGGTTCGCATCGACAGCCGAGTGACAAACACGGGCGAAAGGGCCGCCGACGTCGGTTCGGTCGTGGTGGGACGGTGGAATTTCCGGCTGGCTGAGGGTGCGGGGGCGTGGCGATATCAGCCGCTGACTCATCGCAACGACGTGTGGTACGGCTCGACGTATTGGACGGGGCCGGATTGGACGCGGGTCGGAAAGGACGGGCATCACTCAGGCGAGAAGGCTTCAAGCGTGCGCCGGTTCACCGCACCTCGCGACGGGCAGATTGCGATCAGCGGGCGGGTGTATAAGGCTGACACGAATGGCGGGGGCGGCGACGGTGTGAGGCTGGAGATTCGCCACAAGAGCCGCACAGTCTGGCAGGCGGAGATCAAAGGTGACGATGCCAAGGGTGTCGAGCCGAAGCTGTCGTTGGAGGTTCGTCGCGACGAACCCATCCGGTTTCTGGTGCACAAACGCGGTGACATCGGCTACGACACGACGCATTGGGACCCGGTGATCACGTATTCGGACGGGGCACGTTATCAGGCATCCGCAGGCTTCTCCACAACGGATCAGGGCAAGGACGGCTGGTCATACGAGATGGAGCCGTATGCGCAGGCGGAGCGTCGGTTGCCGCGTCTTCGCGGCTTTGGACTGGAGATGGGTCTGCGTGAGATGGGGGTCGCTCCGGGTGAGCCGGTGTGTCTGACGAACCGCGATGCTTTGCCGTGCGTCATCCTTTCAGAGGGTTCGGACCAGAGCGGGATGATTCTGGGGATGCCTCCTGTAGGGAATTGGGAGGTTCGATGCTCGCTCAGCGACGAGGATGTGCTGGGGCTGGAGGTGCGGGTGGGCGACGACAAGGCCCCTCTGCGTATCGCATCACGGGAGACGATGACGCTGCCGCACTTGATCGTCGGGGCGTATCGGGGCAAGTGGCTGAAGGGGGTGGGGCGGCTTCAGGCGCTCGTTGAGGCGACGGATCTGCAGAACAAGGCTGCCGGGCTTGAGGGATTGAAGCGGCTTATCGGCGAGGCGTTCGGGCGGGTGGGGCCGGTGGGGGTGAGCGTGCCGCCACTCGACCTGTGTGCTCTGGTTCAGGCTGATTGGCGGCAGCAGGATCGCCTGGTTGAGACGCCCGAGTCGTATCGGGCGGCCATGAAGGTTCATCTGGACAAGACGCGCCGGCTGTTGGCGGATCTGTCGCGGCCGGACGAGGTGTCCCAGAAGGTAGCGGATACGCGTCTTGCCGGATTGCGCGTTGCCTTGGATCGGATTGGCGCCTCGGTTGAGGGGGCGGGCTCAAACCTGGAGGACTCACGACGTCTGTATCTGCAACTGCGGTGGCTCAAACGACAGATTGCGCTATCGAATCCGCTGTTCGGGTTTGGACCGATGCTGTTCTGCAAGCGAGTGCCTACGTCCTACAGCCACCTGGTGATGCAGTATTACGGCTGGCGGGCACGACCGGGCGGCGGGCTGTTCGTTCTGGAAAGGCCGGGGTATTCGCTGTCGGCGCGGGATATCCTGGGCGGGCAACTGGCGAATGGGAACACGTTGGAGCCTCGGCTCTCGTTCGATGCCGGTCGGATCGTCTTTTCATATGTCCGTTGTCGCGACGAGGCGATGGACTATCAGCCGTTGTTGAACGACAAGGACGAGGGGTTCTATCACGTTTGGGAGGTGAACGTCGACGGGTCGGGGCTTCGGCAGCTCAGCTCGGGGCCGTATGACGATTTGATGCCGACGTATCTGCCGGACGGGGGGATCGCCTTCTGCTCGACGCGGCGGAAGGGCTATGCCCGGTGTTTCGGGGCGCAGTTCAGCCGGCGATGGCACGTATATACGCTGCATCGGATGGACGGGGACGGCGGCAACATCCGGACGCTTTCCTATCACGATACGAACGAGTGGTTCCCCACGGTGTCGAACACGGGGCTGATCGTTTACGCCCGGTGGGACTACATCGATCGGGACGCCGTGACCCATCAGAACCTGTGGTCGTCACGTCCGGACGGTACGAATCCGATTGCAGTATGGGGCAACGCAACACCGACACCGCACTGCGCGTTCCAGTCGCAGCAGATCCCCGGATCGAATAAGTTCGTTTTTACCGCGTCGGCGCATCATTCGATCACGGCGGGTTCGATCGTCGTTGTTGACCCGACGGTGGCGAACAATGGGGAACCGGCGTTGACGCGGATCACGCCGGAGGTGCCATTCCCCGAGGCAGAGGGGATGGACATACGGGAGTACTACACGGCTCCGTGGCCACTCTCGGAGAAGTATTTCCTGGTGGCCTACAGTCCGAAGCCGCTGATATGGGAGCCGGGTGCCAACGATCGGGATGCGCTGGGCATCTACCTGCTGGACGCCTTTGGCAATCGCGAGCTGATCTATCGGGACGTGGAGATCGGCAGCACGAACCCGTGTCCGCTGGCGGCCCGACCGTCGCCGCCGATCGTTCCGCCGGGCATTCGGCCCGGGGAGGGGGCGGAAGGGGAGATGCTGCTGACGGACATCTATCAGGGGTTGAGTCCTGTGCCTCGGGGGAGTGTGCGGTCGCTTCGTATCGTGCAGATCTTTCCGAAGACGACGCATGTGGCCGGGTCTCCGCCGATAGGTGCTGCCGGCGAAGAGAATGCCCGGGCGGTGTTGGGCACGGTGCCGGTGGAGGCGGACGGATCGGCGCGGTTCAAGGTGCCGGCGGGCAAGCCGTTGCTGTTCCAGGCGCTGGACAAGGACGGGTTTGCCGTTCAGACGATGCGAACGGTGACGTATGTGCAACCGGGCGAGCGGGTGTCGTGCGCGGGGTGCCATGAGAGCCGGATGTCGGCGCCGGTGAGGACGGCGGCGATGGCGGCGCGTCGAGGGCCGTCGCGGATTGAGGCGGGACCATTGGATGGGAAGCCGTTCTCGTATGTTCGAGTGGTACAGCCGGTTCTGGATAAGCACTGTGTTGGATGCCACGACGGGCAGCACGAATCGAAGGGACAGAAGACGCGCGATCTGCGAGGCAGCCCAGATCGGGGATATACGAGATCGTACTGGTCGCTGTGCGGTGGTGTCGATTTCGGCGGGGCCGGGACGAATCTGAAGAACGCCGCAACGGCGCTGGTTCCCCGGTTTGGGGCGAGGAACCAGGTGCAAGTAACACCGCCGGGTGGTGCCTACGGTGCACTGGGCAGCCGGCTGATGAAGATGCTTCGCGGGGGGCATCATGACGTGAAGCTGTCGGATGAGGAGATTCGGCGGCTGGCGATGTGGATCGATCTGAATGCGGTGTTCTACGGCGTGAACCTTCCGGAGGATCAGGCGCGGCAGCTTCGGGGTGAGGTTGTGGCGATGCCGGACATTCAGTGATCGGGCCCGAGGGGTGCATGGGCTCAAGGGGTGTGCGTGTGACGAGTGGGGAACCATCGGACAGGCTTTCTCGTCGCGGTTTTCTGGCCGGTGGGGCGGCGGCCGTGCTTGGGGCGGGGGGCTTGCCCTTGACCGGCGGCGAGGTGCCGGCAGCCTCGTCTGCGCCTGCGGTGGGGACGGATATCGTCGGGGGGATTGACCGATCGGTGATATGGGAAGGCCGAGCCGGCGGGACGACCTGGTTCCATCCGCGGGCGTGTGTGATTCCTTCAGGGGCACGGCCGACGGCGTTCATGACGTTGCAGTCGATCAGCGGATCGGATGTGTTCGGGCCGGTTCATTGGAGTGAATCGGCCGATGTGGGGCGGACGTGGTCGGCCCCTCAACCGATCGATGGGATGGGTCGGCATCCGTCACGCAACGGGCTTTCGGAGGGGGTGTGCGATGTAGTTCCAGAGTATCACCCGCCGACGAAGACGGTTCTGGCGATCGGTCACAACGTTTACTACAACGCGAAGGGGGCGCTGGCGAATCCGCAGTTGGAGCGGTTTCCCGTTTACGTTGTCCGCTCGTCGAAGGGGACTTTCAGCAAGCCTGAGAAGCTGGCGTGGGACGATCCTCGGGGGGCGGCGATCTATACGTGCGGGTGTGCCCAGCGGCTCGTGCTTGAAGATGGGGACATCCTGATTCCACTGGCCTACGCCCCTTCGGGATCGACGCCGCGGGCGATCCTGACTGCCTTGTGCGGGTTTGACGGTGAGAAGGTGGTCGTCAAGAGGGTGGGTAACTCGATGACGAACCGCGTGCGGCGCGGCCTGCTCGAGCCGAACCTGGCTCGATTCAAGGGGCGGTTCTATGTCACGATACGGGCCGAGGATGATCGCGGGTACGTCTCGTGTTCGGGCGACGGGCTGAATTGGGAGGTCCAGCGTCCGTGGTGCTGGGACGATGGGGAGCCGCTGGTGATGTCTACCACTCAGCAGCATTGGTTGGCGCACAGCGATGCTCTATTTCTGACGTATACGCGTCGGGCACCTGAGAACATCAACGTCATGCGGTGGCGGGCACCGATCTATATGGCGGAGGTGGACGTCCGGACGCTTCGACTGATCCGTTCGAGCGAGCGTGTCGTGTTTCCGCTGGTGGGCGATGGGATTCGCGACGCTCAACGGGTGCCGAGTATGGGGAACTTCCACACGACGGCGGCGAGCGCGGGTGAATCGTGGGTGACCGTCGGGGAGACGTGTCCGGCAGAGAAGTATTCAGGCAATACGCTGTTGGCGAGGGTTCGCTGGAGGCGGCCGAATCGGAACGCGCCTTCTGCATAGACTACAACTCGAAGAATACTGGAGGCATTATGCTTTCGATGGGAATGGTGGTTGCGGGTTGGATGCTCCAAGCCTCTGCCGAACCGGCTACGAAACGGACGATCGAGTGGAAGTTCGGTACGCCGGCGGACAGCGCTGCCTGGGTGGCGAACAGTTTTCTGGCAAACGTCAAGACGGCCAACGGCGTGCTTCAGGCCGACACGGTGGGTTGGGACCCGTTCTTTGTGTGCAAGGGGCAGTCGATTCCCGCGACGGCGTGGCAGTACGTGGTGCTGCGGATCAAGGCGAGCAAGGCGGGTACCGGCGAGCTGTTCTGGTCGGGGGAGACGACGGGGAAGTACGACGGGTTTTCGCAGGAGAAGACCACGCCGTTTTCGGTAAAGGGCGGGGGCGAATGGGAGGACGTGGTACTCTTCCCGTACTGGCAGGCGGAGGGGACGATCCGCCAGTTTCGACTGGATCTGTACGACAGCACACACTTCGAGATTGACTCTCTGCGGATTCTGGAGTGGGGGCGGGAGGAGTCGCCGGCGGATTCGACGGGCTCGTGGGCTGTGGGCGAACGATTGGCGACTTGGCGGATCCACCCCTCGTCGGACCTGTTCATGGTGCCGTGCAGGAAGCTGAAGGTGAGTGATCGGCCGTGGGTGACCGTTGTTCTGAAGTCGGGCAAGGACTTCACGGCGAGTGTGGTATGGAGCGTGGCGGACGTCCGTGGGCTTCAGAGCCGTAACTTCTCGGTTCGGGGTGACGGCAAGCTGCGCCACTACAACATTGAGTTGTCGAACGTGCATGAATGGCATGATCCGGTGGTCGCATTGGGGCTACGGCTGCCGGAGGTTGCCGGGGTAGAGGTGTCTTCGATCGGTATCGGCGAAGAGCCGAAGGGGCCGCCGGAGATTCGAGTGGAGTACTTCGGGTTCGAGAGCGGGGTGAACCGGGTGGGCAACTCGTGCGAGGTCATTGCGCAGCTCTCGAATGTGGGGGGCTCTCCGGCCAGGGGGTTGAAGGCAACGCTGGTGGGGGCAGATGGTTTGAGCGTCGTGGGTCCGTCGGCCACGCAGGCCGTTGATGATGTTGATTACAGTGAGCTGACGCGGCTGAGCTGGCGGGTGCGGGCCGACCGGGCAGGGACGTTTGGCGTTCAGCTTGCGTTCGAGGGGGTCGGTGCGGAGGGGCCCTACCCGGCGTCGCTGCGGTTTGCCCCTGCGATGAAGGTTGAGAAGCAGGCGTATGTGCCGGAGCCCCGTCCGGTGGCGACGGACATCGACGTGTGCGCGTATTACTTCCCGGGTTGGGAGTCGCCGGCGCGGTGGGACTGTATCCGGCGGGTGGCTCCGATCCGCAAGCCGGTGCTTGGGTATTACGACGAGGCGAACCCCGAGTGTGTCGATTGGCAGATCAAGTGGGCGGTGGAGAACGGCATCACGTGCTTCCTGGTGGACTGGTACTGGATCAAGGGCCAGAAACACCTGGAGCACTGGTTCGAGGCCTACCGGAAGTCCCGCTATCGGAAGTATCTGAAGGTGGCGATCATGTGGGCGAATCACAATCCGCCGGGCTCGCATTCGGTGGAAGACTGGCGGAATGTGACGCGCGAGTGGATCGAGAAGTACTTCCCGCTGGAATCGTACTATCAGATGGACGGTCGTCCGGCCGTGTTCATCTGGGATACTCGACTGATTCGCGGCGATCTGAAGGGGACGGAGGTAGTGGCCAAGACCTTCGCGGAATCGCAGGAGATGGCGAAGGCGGCGGGGCATAAGGGTATCCACTTCGTGGTGATGAACATTCATGAATCGCCGGCCGGTGTGGAGACGCTGCTGAAGGAGGGCTACCGCGGCGCGACGCACTATCACGAGTGGGGTGCGGCAGTGAGTATGTCGAAGGAGCCTTTGCGTGCGCGGTATGAGGACATTGTGACGAGTGTCCGGGCGACCTGGGAGTCGCATGCCGAGCGGTGCGGTCGCCTGACGTACCACCCTGTGGTGGATACGGGGTGGGATTCCCGTCCGTGGCATGGGGCTCGATCGCTGGTGATTACGGGGCGGACTCCGGATCGGTTCGAGGAGATTCTTCGTCAGGCCAGGGAGTTCTGCACGAAGACCGGGCGGAAGATGGTGATTCTGGGCCCGATGAACGAGTGGGGTGAGGGGAGCTACATCGAGCCGAACCTGGAGTTTGGGTTCGAGATGATGGAGCGGATCCGCAAGGTATTCGGCAAGGGCGATCCGTCAAGCTGGCCCGTAAACCTGGCACCGGCGGACGTGGGGCGCGGGCCGTACGATCTGCCGGTGAGCACGTCGCTATTCCGATGGACCTTCGACCGCAGCGCGGATGGCTGGGGGGCGATGATGGGGGTCCATGGCACGGAGGTTCGCGACGGGGCGTTTCGTTTTCAGACGCAGTCTCGCGATCCGGCGATTATGGCGGCCACTCCCGGCCTTCGGACGAAGAAGTTCGAGCGGTGCATCATTCGGATGAGTCTGGAGGGTTCGGCGGTTCGTGAGGACAGCGCCCAGATGTTCTTTTCAGTGAACGGGCAGGCGGCGATCGAGGAGACGAGCTTCCGGTTTCCGGTGAAGGTGGACGGGCAGATGCACGAGTATCGGGTGGATTTGAAGACGGTACCCCGATGGCGGTCGATGGTCAGCTCGTTGCGGTTCGATCCGTGCAATACGAGTGGTGTGAAGGTAGCGATCGACTCGATCGTGTTTGAGTAGGGACGGTGACGGCATTTGACACGCAGGGGGCAGAATAGATAGTATCGATGTCCTGCGGACTGGCGTGGTGTTGTGCGCGGGCTTCCTCGCTCGGTTAAAGTGGAACGATCACAGGTCGGGCTCAAGTCTTGGAGGAATTTCCGATGACGAGATCCAGGGTCTGGCGTTTGTGGGTGCTGGGGTTCTGTGCTCTGCCGATGTTGGGTGCGGCCTGCATGCAAGGGTTCAGCTTCTCGTTCACGTTCGTTCAGCCGAAACGAGCGGAATCGACGGAGACGAAGACGGTGAGTCTCGCGGCGGGGCTGGGCGTTCAGGTGCTCAATGAGATCGGCAGCACACGGATCACGGTGGATCCGAATGCCCCTTCGGTGACGATCGAGATCAAGCGGACGGCGATGGCGGAGACGCAGCAGGATGCCAACGATCTGCTTGCGAACATGGTTGTGAACATCGTGGAGCCGACGGGGGACGCGAATGTCCTGGTGATCGAGGCGAAGAAGCCGGCGGGAGCGACGGACGACAACAGCCAATTCCAGTTCACGGCCACCGAAGACGAGATTAATGTCGTGGCGATTGTCGGGGCGGCCAAGGTGGTGAAGTACGATCTTCGGATCACGTTGCCGGCCGGGCATCCGGCAGCGCTGACGCAGACCGTGGGGCAGGTTCGCTTGATTGCCCTGGACAGCCCCTCGACGGTGGTGGCGAATGCCGGCGACGTTCGTTCGATGGGTGGGACCGCGAGTCTGGGTATCGAGACGAAGGCGGGTTACATCGAGGCGAAGGGACATCGGGGCTCGCTGAATCTGAAGACGACGTCCGGTTACGTGGCGATGGAGATCGTGGCGCTGGTTTCGAGCGATACGGTGGCGGCGAAGACGAAGATCGGGGGCATTTCGATCAAGCTGCCTGAGGACATCAACGCCAACCTGAAAGCCTGGACGGAGTCGGGTTATGTCAACTTCAGAGCCAGGGACTTCTCGAGCACGACGGGTACGGTGGTTGACACGCGGAGCTATGTTGAGGCGGCCCTGGGTTCGGGCGGGGCGAAGGTCGAGCTTCAGTCGGAGATGGGCGAGATCACGGTTCAGTCGTACTGACGGGTTTCTCAGGACATATCGACGAAGCGGTTCGTGACGTAGAACGTCAGGGCCTCAATCGCCGACGACAGGTTCTCCGGGGGTGACTCCTCCGAAGGGGACGTGGAGTCGGGAGTGGGGCCCTGTTCATTTGAAGTCGCCCGGCCTGACGGTTTATGCGCCTGTCGCGGCGGTTTGGAGGACGCGTCGGGTCTTCTCCAGGGCGGTTTGGGCCACGACGGCGGGGTCGTCCTTCCAGAGGTCGGGGTTGAACAGTTCCACGGAGAGCGGTCCGCGGTAGCCGATGGCCTTGAGGTCTCGGATGAGCGTCTTGAGGGGGGCGATTCCGTCGCCGGGGTAGACTCGGTCTTTGTCGGCGATCGTTTCGCGAGGGGGGGTGGCGGGGTAATCGTTGAGATGGAACCCGGCGAGGACGTTGGGGTTCAGCCGGGAGATGCCGGACAGGCCGGAGCCGCCTTTATAAAGGTGGTAGACGTCGGGCAGGATGCAGGCCTTGGGGTGGTCGGCTTCGAGGGCGACGAGCATCGCCTGGCCCAGACGTGTGATGTTTTGGGCCCAGCCCCAGATCTCAACGGCGGGGATGACGCCGGTGGTATCGCCGACTTTCAGAACAGCGCGATATCGTTCGGCCGCTCGGAGGAGGTCGACATTCTTGACGTCGCCGCAGGGTGGGGCGGCGATGTGGGTGCCGCCGATCTGTGCAAGCTGATCCATCCAGCGTTTGATCTGTTCAAGGGCCTTCTCGCGTTTGGCCGCATCGTCCACCATCCATTCGAAGAAGGCGATGGCTCCGGTGACCTTCAGCCCACGGTCTTTGATTCGCTGGTGAATGTCCTTGAGGTTTCCGCCGGATTCGACGTGCCGGTTGATCTCGTCCATCCAGGGTTCGATGCCCTGGTAGCCGGTACGGGCGGCGAGGTCGATCAGGTCGGTGAGCGGGAGCTTCTGGCCGCGGAGGGTGCTGGTGTTCAGGCTGACGGCGAAGGGGGTGTCGGCCGGGGTTGAAGACTCAGCGTTGGCCTGGCTGAGCGGGGCTGCGGTGGTGAGGGCGGCTCCCCAGCCGATTCCTGCACCGAGAATCTCACGGCGTGTCATTGTGTTTGGCATTACTTCCTCCGACGTTCCAGGATAAGCAGGTCCGGTGAATCATTTCCGAGGCCGGCGGCGCGTTCGATCCGGGCGATCTCTCCAAAGCCGATCTGCCGAAGGGCCTCCAGCCGGCGGGACGATGCGGAATCGACGTGGCAAAGGATGGGGCGATCGTTGGGAAGCTCGATGCTGCGGATGAACTCATCGAGATGATCGGCGGCGCTGGGATGGACATAGGCGTCGAATTCGAGGGCGGGTGTCGGCAGCGTCTTCTTCCAGGGCAGGAGCGAGGTGAGTCCGACGACCATGCCGGCGGGGTTGACCAGGACGGTTCCGGCAAGCGGGGCGCCTGTACTGAGGCGGAACATCAATTCGACAAAGCCGTCCTCGGCATTGCAGACACCGCCGAAGCCGAGGGCACCGCTGCGGAGCCAATCGCCTTCGGGGCGAAGCATGAGTTTTTGGACGAGGGGCCAGTGGGTCCAGCAGACTCGTTCGGTACGCAGGGGGCCGGGGGCGAACATCGCCTCGAATTCGCGATGTTGGAGAATCCAGGCCATCAGTTCGGCCTCGGGCGAGATGGGTTCGAAACCGAATCGACGGTAGATCTTGAAAGCCTGCGAGCCGTACGTGGTGTGGAGATGCATCGCGACACCGCCACGGGTGCGGAAGTCATCGGTCATGGCCTTCATGAGGGCGGTGCTGATGCCCTTGCCTCGCCAGTTGGGGTCGGTGTAGACGTGAGCGAGGATGGCCACGCGGTGTTTCTCGACGACCATCAGATGGCTGACGATACGGTCGTCGCAGAGGGCGATGAAGAACCGCTGCTCCAACTGGTCGTTGTGGCCATCGAGATTGGCGCGAATATGCCAATTCCAGGGCTCGCCCTTGTGGACGAGGAAGGTGGCGATGCGAGGGGCCCAGTCGGCGGTGGGCGGGCGAACGCAGAGGAGCCTGACACTCTGACCGTCGCGCAGTGTGACGTGTTGGAGTTCCTGATGCATGATTCGTTCTCTGGGGTCCGCGGCGGGTTGTCCCCGCGCCGACGGCTCCGATCATAGGGTCAGGGGCTCGCTCAGGTGTACCGACGCAGCAACACGGGGATCTGGTCAGGGGTCACCTTGCCGTGCACTTCATTGTTGATCATGATGACCGGGGCCAGCCCGCATGTGCCAAAGCAGCGGGATTCTTCGAGCGAGAAGCGTCCGTCGCGGGTCGTCTCACCGAAGTCGATACCAAGTTCGGCCTTGAGCTTGTCGACGATCTGCGGGGCTCCTTTGACATAGCAAGCGGTGCCGAGGCAGACGCTGATGATGTATTTCCCCCCGGGCTTCAGTCGGAAGAAGTGGTAGAAGGTGGCGACACCCGTGACGGTGGATGTGGGTACCTGCAGGAGCTGGGCGACGGCGTCGAGCTGTTCCTTTCCCAGGTAGCCGAAGTGTCCCTGGACCTTGTGCAGGATGGAGATCAGTTGGCTGTCCGACTGGGGTTGTTGTCGGCAGTTTTCGATGTGTTGAACGATTTCTGCGGGCAAGACGGCCTTGCTTGTTTTCTGGACCGCCTCCCAGTTGTCTGTACTCGTGGTCATCGGATTCCTCTTGGCAACTTCGCTTGGTAATGCGTGTGCAGGAGCTCATGGGCCTTTGAGCTGCCCGGTTGGCCCAGGAGTTCCTCGTACAACGTCTTGACGGCCGGGCTCTCGTGGGATTGCCGGATGCTCTTGTGAATATCGATATGGTAGAGCGCGCCGGCGCGTTTCCGGGCCAGTTCCGGGTCGAGGACGTGCGTGCCGGGCGGAGGGTAGGGCTGCCCGCCTCCACCGACACATCCACCGGGACAGGCCATAATCTCGATGACGTGGAATTGTTTCTTGCCGCTCTTGACCTCGTCGAGCAGCGTCTTGGCATTGTTGAGGCCATTGGCGACTGCGACGCGGACAGACTTGCCGGCCAGTTCGAGGGTTGCTTCTTTGAGGCCCTCGACGGCACGGACTTCGGAGAACTCAAGTCGGGAAAGGGGTGTGCCGGTGAGTTTCTCGCCGGCGGTTCGCAGTGTGGCCTCCATGACGCCGCCGGTGGCGCCGAAGATGTCTGCGGCGCCGCTGGAGATGCCGAGCGGGGCGTCGAACTGATCTTCGGGGAGGGCGGTGAAGTCGATGCCGTAGGACTTGATCATCCAGATGATTTCCCGAGTGGTCAGGACGGCATCGGTGTAGGGCGTTCCGTCGGGCATCAGGTGCTCAGGGCGTCGCGATTCGTATTTCTTGGCGACGCAGGGCATCACGGCGACGACGTAGATCTTCTTGGGGTCGATGCCGGCCTTCTGAGCATAGTAGCTTTTGATCAGGACGGAGAGCATCGACATGGGGGAACGGCACGTCGATGCGTGGGGGATCATTTCGGGATAGAACTTCTCGAGGAAGTTGACCCATCCGGGTGAGCACGAGGTGAGCATAGGCAGGGGGCCCTTGCCCGAGAGGCGCGAGAGGAACTCATTGGCCTCTTCGACGATGGTCATATCGGCGCCGATGTTGGTGTCGAAGACCTTGTCGAAGCCCATGCGGCGCAGGGCGGTGACCATCCGACCGGTTTCGGGTGTTCCCGGTGGGAGGCCGAAGCCTTCGGCGATGGCCGCACGGATCGAGGGGGCGGTCTGCACGACCACATGCTTGTCGGGATCGGCGAGGGCGGCCCAGACGTCTTCGGTGCCGTCCTTTTCGAGAAAGGCTGCTGTCGGGCAGACATTGACGCACTGGCCGCACTGGATGCAGACGGAGTCGTCCATGTGGGCTTCGTGTGCGGGGCAGACGACGGTGTTGAACCCACGGTAGTGCTGGCTGAGGTTGTGAATGCCCTGGATCTCGGCACAGACACGGACACATCGTCCACAGAGGACGCACTTGTTGGCATCTCGAATGACGGAGCGGCCGGAGTCTTCGAGAGGGATATGCTTTCGCTTGCCTTCAAAGAGGCGCTCGCGAACGCCCATGGCATAGGCGAGGTTCTGGAGTTCGCAGTTGCCGTCGCGCTCACAGGTCTGGCAATCCTTGGGGTGGTTGTCGAGGAGCAGTTCGACGATGTCGCGGCGGGCCTGCCGGATTTCGGGGGAGTTGGTCCGGACGTCCATGCCCTCCCAGACTTTGACAGAACAGGCGGCCATGTAGTAGCCCATTTCCTTGACGTCGACGACACAGACCCGGCAGGAACCCATCAGGCTGAGGTCGGGATGGTAGCAGAGGCGAGGGATGTAGATTCCCAGGGTTTCGGCCGCTTGCATGATGGTTGTTCCGGCCGGAACCTGAACCTTCTGTTCGTCGATCGTCAGCGTGATGGTCTTTTCGCTCACGGTCCACCTGAGGCGCCTGGGGCGCGGTTATAACCTGTCCACGGCACCAAAGCGGCAGGTCTGGAAACACTGCCCGCACTTGATGCAGCGGGATTGGTCAATGACATGTGTGACTTTGGGCCGACCAGAGATGCACGTTACGGGGCACACGCGGGCGCATGCGGTGCAGCCGACGCATCGCTCGCTGTTGATCTCATAGTGAATGAGGGCGGTGCAGGTTTTGGCGGGGCACCGTTTCTTCTCGACGTGGGCGAGGTATTCGTCGCGGAAGTGCCTGAGGGTGCTGAGGACGGGATTGGCGGCAACACGTCCCAACCCGCAGAGGGAGGCCTTGCAGAGGAGCTTGGAGAGCCGTTCGAGCTTGCGGATGTCCTCCAGGGTGCCCTGTCCGGACGTGATTCGCTCGAGTATTTCGAGCATCCGGGTGGTGCCCTCCCGGCAGGGGGTACACTTTCCGCAGGATTCGGATTGGCTGAAGGTGAGGAAGAACTTGGCGATGTCGACCATGCAGTCATCGTCGCTCATGACGATCATACCGCCCGAGCCCATGATGGCTCCGACGGCGTTGAGGCTGTCGAAGTCGACAATGGTGTCGAGGAGTGATTCGGGGATCACACCGCCGGCGGGCCCGCCGGTCTGAATGGCCTTGAGCTTGCGGCCCTCGGGTACTCCGCCGCCGATTTCATTGACGATTTCGCGGAGTGTCGTGCCCATGGGGACCTCGACGAGCCCCGTGTGCCGGACCTTGCCGGTGAGGGCGAAGACCTTCGTGCCGCCGCTCTTGGGGGTGCCGAGCTGGCTGAACCAGTCGGCTCCGTATCGGATGATGACGGGGACATTGGCCCATGTTTCGACGTTGTTGATGATGGTGGGTTTGCCCCAGAGCCCGCTCTGGGCGGGGTAGGGCGGGCGGAGGGTGGGCTGCCCGCGTCGTCCCTCGATGGAATGGATGAGGGCCGTCTCTTCACCGCAGACGAACGCACCGGCTCCGAGGCGGATTTCGAGGTCGAAGCTGAACCCCGATCCGAGGATATTCTGACCGAGGATGCCGATCTGCCGGCTCTGCCGGATGGCGTTTTCGATCCGTTCGATCGCCATGGGGTATTCGGCACGGATGTAGAGGAATCCTTGCGAGGCGCCGATAGCGAAGCCGCCGATGATCATGCCTTCAATGACGGAGAAGGGGTCGCCTTCGAGCATGCTGCGGTCCATGAAGGCGCCGGGATCGCCTTCGTCGGCGTTACAGATAATGTAACGGACGGTCTCCTTCTCTTGGGCAGCCTGGCTCCATTTGAGGCCGGTGGGGTAACCACCGCCGCCGCGACCGCGAAGCTTGGATTGGGTGATTTCGTCGATGACGCTCTGGGGATCCTTGCGATCGAGGACGCGGGCGAGCGATTCAAAGCCGTTGAAGTTGATGTACTCGTAGACGTTGGCCGGGTCGACGATGCCGCTGTTGCGCAGGGCTACGCGGCTCTGGCGGTTGAAGAAGGCCACGTCGCCGTAGAGTTCGAAGAACCGCTCGCTCATGGGACGATCTTCGACCCGGAGCCGATCGACGATTCGTCCGGCGATGAGGTGCTCGCTGATGATGTCGTCGAGGTCCTTGTCGGCGGTGACCCTGTAGATGACCTTGGTGGGTTTGACGAGGATGTGCGTGGCCTTGCCGACGTGCTCCTGTTGGCAGAGGCCGAAGCAGTTCGCGGTGACGATGTGCACCTGACGTTCGGCGAGTCCGGCCTTGCGGAGCTTGTCCTGGAACACCTGTCTGAAGTCCTGCTCGACGTGACGACCGCAGCGGGTTCCGGAGCAGAAGAGGAGTTCATATTGGGACAGGACGCCCAAGCTGCTGTCGAGGAGGTGTTCGGCAACGGGGTGTCCGCCGAGGACGTGGGTTGTGAAAATCGTGCTGACCAGTTCGCGGTCGACCCGCTCGTAGAAGACGGGCATGTGTCCGGGGACCAGGACACCCACGATGGGCTCACAACTGCATCGGCCGGTGCAGCCGACCTGGCGAAGCATGATGTCGGTACGTCCGGAGGCCTGAACCTGTTTGCGGAACTCGGTGAGGACCTGTCCGGCGCCGGCGGCATTCTCGCAGGTGGCGGAACCGATCTGGATGCGGATCCGATTGACGTCGTTGCGGTCTCGGAGGACGGATTGGGCCTGTTCAAAGAGTTGACGATACTGCTCGGTCACCTGGGTGGCCATGGGTATTCCTCTGTCCGCCTTGGCAGATTGTCGGGACGCACCTTCATCGCGTTCGCGATAGAGCAGTCTATCATCTTTCGCCGAGGGGGGGTAGGTCCGATGAGGCGGGTCGGGACCGAGAGCCTCCTCGGAAGAGGTGGACCAGTACGATCAGGCCGATGAAGACGAGCTGAATGCATCCGATGGTGAGAAGCCATTTCACGACGGCGCCCTTGCCGAAGGCATAGCTGTGGAGCCCGATACCCAGGACGAAGTTCACGCCGACATAGGTCATGACGATGAGCCAGAAGGCCGCGGCACTGCAGAGTGCCGTTCCGAAGGCGCGCAGCCAGCGGGCGTGGCGGGCATGGAGGATGGCTATGTATCCGAGCATGGCGACGAGCGACCAGACTTCTTTGGGGTCCCAGCCCCAGTATCGCCCCCAGGAGGCCGATCCCCACATCGATCCGGTGACGATTCCCGCGGTGAGCAGGAGCGTGCCGACCTGGATGAAACGGTAGTGAAGGTGATCGACGGAGTCGAGGAGCGAGGTCTGGCGGGGGAAGAAGGCCGACAGGACCATGGCGACGAGTGCGAAGCCCATGGCGATGGTCAGGAGGGAATAGGAGACCATGATGACCGGGACGTGGATGCCCATCCAGGCCGTATCGAGGAGGACGGGGGCAATCGGTCGGATGCCATGTTCGAGAGGCAGCAGGTCGGCCAGGGTGAGGGCGAGTACGGTCATGAGAGACGCCACGAGGTTGAGCCATCGGTTCTGCATGAAGAGGCAGCAGACCAGGGTGGCCAGAGCGAGGCCCCAGCCCATGCAGATCATGGACTCATACATGTTTGCGGCGGGGATTCGCCCTGCCAATTGCCATCGCCATCCGATGCCCAGTGAGACCCAGGCGAAGGCGAGGGCGGTGAGGAGCCCAACCGCGACGTCGAGGACGCGACGTCGCAACAGGACCGACAGGATGGTGGCCAGAGCGGCGATCGCGGCGGTCTGCCACGCCCATCGGAAGGGATTCAGGGAATGGTAGCGATACTCCAGGGGGATCCGTTCGGGATTTGGAATCAGCGGGCGTGTCAGTGCATCGAGGGTGTCCCGGTATCGATCGCATGCCTTTCGGAACGCGTCGGGGTTGCCCTGGAGGAATGCGGCGCCGACGTCCTGCCAAGCCTGACGGATGCGGGTGAATTCAGGGGGGGCGTTGGCGGGGAGGGCCGAGACAGACAACCAAGGGGCATGGGGGGCGTTTGGACTGGGGATCGGACGGATCAGTTCATCGGTGAAAATGTTATTCAACGTTGCCAGTCGGTTGGCGATCTGCTCCACCTTTTCATCGAGGGCATCGAGCCGGGCGTCCTGATCCTGCTTGTTCATGACCTGTCGGAACTGCTGCATGAATCCGGTGTGCTCTCGGAGTTCGGTGATGCTGAAATGATCGCGAGAGGTGTCGAGGCCGAGGAGTCGGCGGACTTCCTGGCCTGGGACGCGCACGAGCGGTTCGCGGCGATGGAGATCGGGCCTGAAGGACCAGTCGAGGAGGTTGATAAGGGGGTCCCGTCGCTGCCAGTGGAGGGTTCCGGTGATTTCAAGAACGGTATCTCTTGCAAGGGTGTCGAGAGGAGACCAGCGTCCCTGATACTGAACGGGGAGGAGGCGAATGGTGTTGAGATCGGCGGCGTCGAAGGTCGGGGGAGCGGGTGTGGCCGATGTCAGCGTCGATGCGGCCAGTGTCAGGAGAAGGATCGATTGCGGCATGAAGCGTTCCTCTGGCTAAGGGTGTCGAGGAGTATTGTATGCGGGGAGAATCGGGTCGGATAGTCTGAGAGAAGCAGAAGTAGACGTAGACGTCTTCTGGAGTGGAGAGGTGGGCGGGTGGTGGGTTGAATTGGCGGGGAATCCGTGTGTTTTGACGTGGTGTGGATGGAAGAAATCCTACTGCACATGCTTGACAGGAGGGGGCCTAAACTGTAATGATACTGGGTACGGCCAGAGGGTGCGAAGGTTGGGTGTGACGTATCCCACTGAATGACCGCAAGTTAGGGTGATTTGCGGTTCACGCCGAGGTAGGACAATCTCAGAGTTTTTCACGAGGGAGAGGCGAAACGAATCTCCGCCGCTCTGCTGGGATTGTTCTCAAGAAATGCGGCAAAATGCCCTTGACAATCAAGTTGCAAGTGGTAGACTAGTCGGTCTGCCTACTTACTGGTAAGTCAGCAAGGCGGTGAGGGTGTCAATGGACGGCGAGATGATCCGAATTCGGATGGAGGCATACGACCACCGTGCGCTGGACAATTCGGCGCGTGAGATCGTCGATCATGCCAAGAGAACGAATGCCCGCGTGCGGGGTCCGATACCCCTGCCGACACGTATCGAGCGGTACACGGTCCTTCGTTCGCCTCACATTGACAAGAAGTCGCGCGAACAATTCGAGATGCGGACGCACAAGCGTGTGATCGACATCTACGAACCGACGGCCCGAACGGTGGAGGCCTTAAATCGACTGGTGGTGCCCGCTGGGGTGTTTGTGAAGATGCAGTTGAAGTAAGGCAGGGGAATACTCGCCTTGGCGGTGCGGGTGATTGCTCGCGGCGGCGTTCCTGGTAAAGCCCCAGATAGATGACACAAACCGGATGCGTGAGCACGATCGCGCATCAAAGCATCGCTTGGTTCAGGCGACAGGGGAGTTTTGTTCATATGGTCGCGGCGTTGTTGGGCAAAAAGATCGGTATGACGCAGGTGTTCGACGAGGGCGGTCGTGTTGTGCCTGTGACGATCATCGAAGCCGGGCCGTGCAAGGTGATGCAGGTCAAGTCGGCCGAGACGGACGGCTATGAGGCTGTTCAGCTTGGTTTCGAGGACGTGAAACCGCATCGATCGACCCTGCCGATGATCGGGCATTCGGCGAAGGCCTCAACGGCTCCGAAACGGTTCATGCGGGAGGTTCGGATCCGTCAGGGCAAGGCCGAGGCGAACGTCGGAGACACCTGGACGGTAGAGGTATTCGACCAGACCCAGTTCGTCGATGTGGTTGGCGTGACGAAGGGTAAGGGGACGATGGGAACGATGCGGCGGCACCACTTCGGCGGGCAGCCCAAGAGCCACGGAACCGAGCGGAAGCATCGATCGCCGGGCTCGATCGGCAGTCACGCGGTGGACCGCGGTCACGGCGGAAATCCGAAGAAGGGCAAGCGAATGGCGGGTCACGTGGGACATGAACGTCGCACATCCCGCCATCATATTTTGGTGGGGGTTGACAAGACACGGAACCTGCTTTTAGTCAAGGGTGGGATTCCGGGTCCGAACGGCGGCCACGTGATGGTGAAGGCCAGTGTGGCCAAGCGGCAGCCGAAGGACGTGAGTCGCGTTCTGCTGGTGGCCTCGGGTCTGTCGGAAGAGGCGGCTGCCGGGTTGAAGGTTCATCGCCTGGTGAATGTCGGGGCTGCTCCGGCGACCGCGGGCGCGAGTGAGTCGGGAAGCCAAGGGTAGGTTTGAATCGGGGCGTGAGTGCCCGTGGGGTTGAATCATGCTCGACGTTCCGGTCTACAACGAGAACGGCGACCAAGTCGAGACGGTGGCGGTGGACGAGGCGACGTTGGGTGGTGTGATCCGCCCGGCGTTGCTGAAGCAGTCGGTGGTGATGTTCCAGGCCAATCAGCGGCAAGGGACGTCCGCCACTCGCAGCCGCGGCATGGTGGTCGGCAGCACGAGGAAGCTGTTCAAGCAGAAGGGAACCGGTAACGCCCGTATGGGTCCGATCCGTACGTGCGTTCGACGAGGCGGCGGCGTGGCGTTCGCCAAGACGAATCGCGACTTCCGGAAGCACATGCCGAAGAAGATGCGACGTCTGGCGTGTAAGAACGCCGTGCTCGCGAAGATCCTCGGGGGGGACCTGCTGCTGATCGACCGACTTCAATACGACCAACCGAAAACAAAACGATTCGCGACGATGCTGACGGCCTTGAAGGCCGACAGAGGTTGTGTGGTCGCGGTTCCGAAGCACGATGAGAACGTTTACAAATCCGGGCGAAACATCCCGAACACGGAGATTCGTCTGGTAGAGCAACTGAACGCTTTCGAGATACTCCGGCGTCGGCGGCTGCTGATGACGAAGGACGGGTTCAGCCTGTTCCTTGCGGGTCCGCAGAGTCCGTCGTCGAGCAGTGCTCAGGTGCAGGAGTAGCGGGTCGTGGACATCTATCACACCATCGTCAGGCCGCTGGTTACGGAAAAGGGCACGTACCAGAGTCAGCAGAGCCACGAAGAGACGAACAGCCGGGACGCTCGGGGCGGGTCGTACAGCTTCGAGGTTCATCCGGATGCGAACAAGGCCCAGATCAAGCAGGCGATCGAGAAGATCTACAGCGTGAAGGTTCTGAGTATCCGGACGGCGAATCGCAAGGGGAAGCCCCGCCGGGTTCGGTACAAGCGTGGTGTGACGAAGCATTGGAAGAAGGCGGTGGTGGTTCTGGACCGGGCCAGCCACATTGACCTGTTCTAAGCGGCCGGCGGATTTCTGTCGGCGCACGGACAAGACGACATGGCGATCAAGATATACAAACCGACGTCCCCGGGGCGGCGCAACTCTTCGGTGAACCTCCATGTGGAAGTGACCGACAAGCGTCGCAAGCCCGAGAAGTCGTTGTTGGAGCCGCTGCACAAGACGGGTGGGCGGAATCATCATGGGGTGATCACCTCGTGGTGGCGTGGCGGGGGTCACAAACGGCGTTATCGCCGGATCGACTTCAAGCGGAACAAGGACGGCATTCGGGGCAACGTTCTGGCGATCGAATATGATCCGAATCGGACATGTCACATCGCCTTGATTGAATATGCCGACGGGGAGAAGCGTTATATTCTGGCGCCGCAGGGTCTGAAGGCCGGTGACTGGGTTGAGTCGGGGATGCAGGCCGAGCCGAAGGTCGGCAACGCGATGCCTCTGAAGACGATCCCCGTGGGCCTTGACGTTCACAACGTGGAGCTGATTGCGGGTCAGGGCGGGAAGATGGCTCGATCGGCAGGTGCGACGGCGCGTCTGATCGCTCGGGAGGGCGAGTGGGCTACGTTGTCGCTTCCGTCGGGCGAAATGCGTCAGGTTCGGGTCGAGTGTCGAGCAACGATCGGCCAGTTGGACAATGTCGACCATCAGAACATCCGCTGGGGCAAGGCGGGCCGGAGCCGTTACCGTGGTCGTCGTCCTCACGTTCGCGGCGTGGCCCAGAACCCAGTGGCTCACCCCCTGGGCGGTGGCGAGGGGCGCAGTGGCGGTGGACGGCACCCGTGTTCGCCCTGGGGCAAGCTTGCCAAGGGGAGTCGTACCCGGAAGATCGGCAAGCCTTCGAGCAAACGGATCCTGCGTCGGCGTCGTTCCGTGCGTTACGGTCAGTTGCCGCGCCCGAAGTAGATGAACAGGCAGTCAGGAGAAGCCAGAGATGACGCGCAGCCTCAAGAAGGGGCCCTTCGTGGATGAGAAGTTGTACAGCAAGATCATGCGCGCCAAGGAGACGGGCGATCGCAACGCGATCAAGACATGGTCGCGTCGGTGTACGATTGTGCCTGAGTTTATTGGGCACACCTTCGCGGTACACAACGGGAAGGTTCATGTGAACGTTTTGTGTACGGAAGACATGGTGGGGCACAAGCTGGGTGAGTTTGCCCCGACGCGGATCTTCCGCGGACACGCTGGCTCGAAGAAGGCGTAATCCGGGATAGGGAGTCAGGCAGATGCCTTGGACAGCGACCCATTGTTTCGCACGGATAGCCCCGCGTAAGGCCCGTCTGGTGGTGGACCTGATTCGGGGCCGCCATGTGAACGAGGCGTTGGATATTCTGAAGTTCACGAAGAAGCGGTCGAGTCTGATGGTTCAGAAGGTGCTTCGCTCGGCCATTGCCAACGCCGATGAGCAGGAAGCGAATGTCGATGCGTTGTTCGTGAGCGATGCACGCGTGAATGAGGGGCCGACCATGAAGCGGTGGCGTCCGAAGGACCGGGGGCGGGCGCATCCGATTTTGAAGCGGACCAGTCATATTGTGGTGACCGTCACAGAGCAGTAAACGTAGTTCGGGAGATAGCGCAGTGGGGCAGAAGTGTAATCCAATCGGCTTCCGAACGGGAATCACGGAAGAGTGGTCGTCGCGGTGGTACGCCCCTAAGGCGGCGTTCGGCGAGTTTCTGGTCGAGGATCAGAAGATTCGGCGGTTCATCGATGATCGACTCAACCGGAAGCCTCCGTCGGCGCAGATTCCGAAGGTGGAGATCGAGCGTACCCGCAATGAGGTGACCGTATTCATCCACTCGGCGAGGCCGGGGATGGTGATCGGGTCGCGTGGAGCCGACGTCGAGAAGCTTCAGGAGGATCTCGAGGAGTTGATCGACCGGAAGGTGGCGATCAAGGTCATTGAGGTCAAGCAGCCGGATCTGTCGGCGCAATTGGTGGGCGAGCGGATTGCGGAGCAGCTCAAGAAGCGGGCGAGTTTCCGTCGCACGATGAAGCAGGCATGCGAGGCGACGATGGCGGCCGGTGCGAAGGGTGTGAAGATCATCTGTAGCGGTCGGCTGGGCGGGTCGGAAATGGCCCGGAGCGAGCGTCAGACGTTGGGCTCGATTCCGTTGCAGACGCTTCAGGCCCGCGTGGGTTACGGTTACGCGATCAGTAACACGACGTACGGGGCAATCGGCGTTCGCGTGTGGATTCACACGGGGATGTATGACGAGGAGGCCCCGGACGCGTCGGGAGAGCGTCGAATAGCTCGGAAGGCCAGGCGATAGCCGCAGGTTCAGGCGAATCGGGGATCGAACCCGGTCGAGATATTGATATCGAGGAGCCGGCGTCATGGCAATGATGCCCAAAAGAGTAAAGTTCCGTAAGTCGCAGCGCGGCAAGATGAAGGGGGTTGCTCAGAAGGGCAACTTCGTGGCGTTCGGCGAATTCGGTCTTCAGGTGCTGGATATGGGTTGGATGACGGCACAGCAGATCGAGGCCGGACGTGTGGCCGCTACGCACTTCCTCCATCGTGAGGGTCGCGTGTATGTCCGTGCGTTCCCGGACAAGCCGGTATCGGCCAAGCCGCTGGAGACGCGGATGGGCAAGGGCAAGGGCGAGCCGGAGTTCTGGGTGGCGGTGGTGAAGCCGGGTCGGGTGGTGTTCGAGCTGGGTGGTGTCGAGGAAGAGATTGCCCGACAGGCGTTTGCTCGAGTGGCGGCGAAGCTGCCGTTCCGGACCCGGATGGTTCGTCGGCGTCATGCCGTGTAGCAGGAGAACGATGACGTGAAGATCGACGAGATCCGACATTTGTCGAACGAGGAGCTTCACAACGAGCTGGACCGGTTGCGTCGTCATCTGTTCGAGCTACGGAGCCAGTCGGTGACGGAGAAGCTTGAGGACCCGTCCCAACTGAGCAAGGCGAAGCGTGAGATCGCACGGATCCTGACGGTTTTGCGGGATCGGGGTGAGCAGTACATCGAGCAGAAGCAGGTTCACCTGGAGGCGGTGGCGAGCCACAAGAGCGGCGGCAAGGCCTCGGGTTGAGACGGATAAGAAGGATAGGCGATGGCAAACGAACCGAAGAAGACGCCGGGTGACCAGGGCAAGAGCGTGAAACGTTCTCATCGCCGGCGCCGGACGGGCAAGGTCGTCAGCGACAAGGCGCAGAAGTCCATTACGGTTCAGGTGGATTATCTGACGAAGTTCGCGAAGTATGGGAAGTATATCCGGCGGCGGACGAAGGTTCATGCCCACGACGAGTCGGACCAGGCCAAGGTCGGCGACGTAGTCGAGATCGCGGAGTGTCGTCCGATCAGCAAGAGCAAGAGTTGGCGTTTGGTTCGCATCGTGAGGCCATCGTGACGTTTGAGGCTCGGAGAAGGAAGTCATGATCCAGCAACAGACCATGCTCGACATCGCCGACAACACCGGCGCCCGGCGGGCGATGGTGTTCCGGGTGCTGGGCGGCTCGACGTCCCGGCATGGGAAACGGCGGCTGCGCACGGCCTCGGTGGGCGATATTGTGGTATGTGCCGTGAAGGATGCCCTGCCGAACAGTGAGTTTGCGGCGGGCAAGGACCGGACCGAGAAGTCGACACGGCGGAAGGTTCGATGCGTGATTGTTCGGACGCGTCAGCCGGTTCGTCGTCCAGACGGGTCGTACGTACGGTTCGACAGCAATGCGGGCGTGATCATCAATGAGGATAACAGCCCGAAGGGTACGCGGATCTTTGGGGCGGTCGCCCGTGAGCTTCGCGAACGCGGCTTCATGAAGATCATTTCGCTGGCGAGCGAAGTGGTGTAGCGGGCGGGAGACAGTCGATGGCTCGACACATCCGTAAGGGCGACATGGTACAGGTGATCGCCGGCGACCATAAGGGTCAGCAGGGCCGTGTATTGCGGATACTGCCTAAGAAAGACCGGATCGTCGTTGAAGGTGTCAACATGGTGTACCGGCACGTGCGTCCGAGCCGGAGGAATCCCCAGGGTGGGCGACTTCGGAAAGAGGCACCGATCCACGTTTCGAATATCCTGCCGGTGGACCCGAAGACAGGACGGGGTAGCCGTGTGCGGTTCCAGACGGAATTGGACGGGTCGGGCAAGGTGATTTCGAAGCGTCGGGTAACCGTCAAGGGGACGGTACTGGGTGAGGTGACTCGGGGGCGCGCCGAGGCGGCGACTCCTGCCGGCGGGCAGAGCTAGGTCGGGAGGGGACGGCCGTTCCTGACCCGAGGACGGATGGCGTCACTGAGGAAAGAGTAGTCGGCTATGGCACGGTTGCGTGAAAAGTACAAGCAGGAAATCGTACCAGTCCTGGCCCAGGAGTTTGGGTGCAAGAACGTTCTTGGCCTTCCCCGCCTGACGAAGGTGGTGGTGTCCATGGGCGTGGGACGTGCGACTCAGGACAAGAAACTCGTCGACAGTGCCGCGAAGGATCTGGCGACGATTGTGGGGCAGAAGCCCCTGGCGTGCAAGGCTCGCAAGAGCGTGTCGAACTTCAAGGTGCGCCGCGGTCAGGAGACCGGTGTGAAGGTGACCTTGCGGAAAGACCGGATGTGGGAGTTTCTGGATCGGCTGATCTCGCTGGCGATTCCGCGGGTACGTGACTTCCGCGGTTTGGATCCGGACAGTTTCGACGGTCGCGGCAACTACTCGATGGGATTGAGCGAGCAGTCGGTGTTTCCTGAGATCGATCCGAACAAGGTTGAGAACCAGCAGGGGATGAACATCACGATTGTGACGACGGCCGGTGATGATGCACGGGCACGTCGGTTACTGACCCTGATGGGGATGCCGTTCAGGTCGTAGGGTGTGCAACAAGGTTCAGAGTACGCGGCATCGGCCGCAGGATGACAGGGGATAGCGGATGGCACGAACCGCCCTGATCGCCAAGTGTAGGAAACAGCCAAAGTTCAAGGTGCGAGCTTACCGGCGGTGCGAGCTGTGTGGCCGACCTCGGGCTGTGTATCGCAAGTTTCGCATCTGCCGGATATGCTTCCGGACGCTGGCGAATGAAGGCAAGATTCCCGGCGTGAAGAAGGCCAGTTGGTAGCGGGGTAATTGTGAACGGTGTTCCAGACCGGGTTTGAAGTTCAAGCCAACCGGAGCAAGTGATGTGGAGTGATCCGATAGCCGACATGTTGACGCGGGTCCGTAACGCCGTGCGGATCAAGCGGCGTGAAGTCCAGGTGCCCAAGTCGAAGTTGAAGGTGGGTGTGGCCCGAGTGCTGAAGGAAGAGGGTTACATCTCTGACTTCGACGTCATTGATGACGGTCTTCAGGGGATCCTTCGGATCGCGCTGAAGTACGGTCCGAATGGCGAGCAGATCATCAACAAGATCGAGCGGGTGAGCAAGCCGGGATGTCGCCGATACAGTGGCGGCAAGACGCTCCCTCGCGTGCTGGACGGGCTGGGGATCGTGATCGTCTCGACGCCTCAGGGTGTGCTGAGCGATCGGGAGTGTCGCGAGAAGAACGTGGGCGGCGAGGTCATCTGCACGGTTTGCTAGTAGAGGTGAGAAGGTATGTCACGGGTAGGCAAACAACCCATATCCCTGCCGGACGGCGTGAAGGCCGTCGTTGGACAGGGGACCATCACCGTGAGCAAGGGAGACAAGTCGCTGAGCTTCCAGTACCACCCGAACATGACGATCGAGGTGGACGAGAAGGGGCGTCAGGTTCGAGTCACCCGTCCGGACGATACGCGTCAGAACCGGTCGTTGCACGGTCTGACTCGGGCGTTGGTCAACAACATGGTGGAAGGTGTGACGAAGGGTTACGAACGGCGACTGGAGATCTACGGAGCGGGATACAGCTGCAACAAGGCGGCGACGAAGCTTCTGCTGAACTGTGGATTCATCGGGCGGGGTCAGGGGCGTCCGGCGCAGTTCGAGATAGAGATTCCCAAGGGAATCGATGTTCACGTAGAGGTTCCCGCGGCTCGCGGTAACGATATTCCTGCGAAGCTGGTGGTTCGTGGGGCGGACAAGCAGATGGTGCACGCCTTCGCCGCGGACCTGAGGCGGATTCGTCCGCCGGAGCCGTACAAGGGCAAAGGTATTCGGTTTGAGGGTGAGCACGTGCGGAGACTGCCGGGCAAGGCGTTTGTGGGTGGTGGTGCCCGGTAGTCCACGTTCGGATAGCCTCGGGTCGGTGTGGCCTGGGCGGATAAGGGACGATTGTCATGGATCCCAGCAAGCAGAAGGAAATCAAACATCTCCGGCGCAAGATGCGTGTGCGGAAGGGTGTTTTTGGAACACCGGATTCACCTCGGATCAGTGTGTTCCGCAGTCACAAGCACATTTACGCCCAGATCATCGACGACATAGCCGGCAAGACGCTGGTGGCGACGAGCAGCCAGGACAAGGCCGTTCGCGGTCAGTTCAAGTGCGGCGGGAACAAGGCGGCTGCGGAAGTGGTGGGTGCGCGGCTGGCGGAACTCGCCAAGGGCAAAGGCATCGAGACGGTGAAGTTCGATCGGAACGGATACAAGTATCACGGTCGGATCAAGGCGTTGGCGGATTCGGCTCGGAAGGGTGGGTTGAAGTTCTAGTCGGGGCAAGCCCCCCGACCTCGAACAGGTAAGACCGAGGACGTTATGGCTCGTGATTATAGCCCGCATGTAGAAGAAGAACACCAGTTTGAAGAAGAGGTGGTGAAGGTGTATCGTTGTGCCACCGTGGTCAAGGGTGGTCGACGGTTCAGCTTTGCCGCTCTGGTGGTCGTCGGCGACCGGGGTGGGCACGTAGGTATCGGCTACGGGAAGGCGAACGAGGTACCGCCTGCGGTCGAGAAGGCGATCAAGGCCGCTCGCAAGTCGATGGTGAAGATACCGTTGCGGGGGACGTCGATTCCTCACCGGGTGTGGGGGCGGTATGGTGCGAGCAAGGTGATGTTGATTCCCGCGGGCGAAGGTACGGGTGTGATTGCCGGTGCCAGCGTTCGACCGGTTCTGGAGCTGGTGGGCATTCACGACGTTCTGACCAAGAGCTACGGCAGCAACAGCCCAAAGAACCTGGTCAAGGCAACGCTGAACGGTCTTCAGAGTCTTCGTGACAAAGAGAAGATCGAGTCGTTGCGGGGAGTGAAGATCGGGGTATCCTGATCCTTTCGATCGTGGAGAGCGGAAGGATTTGCACGAAGGGGTTGTGACGGTGAACCTGACTGAGATCACAGGACTGGCCGGTCGGCACAAGCGCCGCAAGCGGGTGGGTCGTGGCGAGGCGAGCGGGCACGGCAAGACATCGACGCGGGGTCACAAGGGATGTTGGGCCCGTGCGGGCGGTGGTCCGCGGATGCTGACGGAAGGCGGTCAGATGCCGTTATTCCGCCGGTTGCCGAAGCGGGGTTTCAACAACGCGAATTTTGAGACGGAGTATGAGGTTGTCAACGTGGCCGATCTCGATGAGTGCTTCGAGAACGGCGCGACCGTCGATCGCGAGAGCCTTCGGAAGGCTGGTTTGATCCGGCGGAAGAAGTATCCGCTGCCGATCAAGGTCCTCGGTGAGGGTTCGCTGTCGAAGAAGCTCGTCGTGGAAGTGGAACGGTTCAGCAAATCGGCCGCCCAGAAGATCACGGAGGCCGGGGGGCAGGTTAAGCAGCTAGGCTAGGGCGGAGCGCCATGTTTCGTGCATTCCTCAACATCTTCAAGGTGCCCGAACTGCGGAACAAGCTCCTGTTCACACTGGGGCTTCTGGCGATTTACCGGATCGGGTTCTTCGTTCCTCTGCCCGGCGTAAACCAGGAAGGGTTGTCGAAACACTTCCAAGGGGGCGGCGCGGGCCAGGTTGCGGAATACTTCGCCCTGTTCACCGGCGGCGACCTTCAGCAGAGCACGATTTTCGGCCTCGGGATCATGCCGTACATTTCGGCGTCGATCATTTTCCAGCTTCTGGTGACGGTGGTGCCCGCACTGGAGCGTCTTCGGAAAGAAGGCCAGACCGGTCAGAAGAAGATTCAGGAGTACACACGATACGCCACGGTGGGGCTGTGCATCATCCAGGCGTTCTTCTGGTTGAACTACATGAGCAGCCGGCAGTTGCTCATGGCGGACTATTCGAGCTGGTGGACGGTGCGGATGATGGTGATCGTCGGGTTGACGACGGGGACCATCTTCCTGATGTGGCTGGGCGAGCAGATTGACGAGTACGGCATCGGGAACGGCGTGAGCCTGATCATCATGTCGGGTATTGTCTCGAGGATGCCTCAGGCGATCATCATGGTCTTCCAGAGCGCCGGTGACATGGGAGGCGTGACCAGCCGCAGCTCGATGGACGTGAGCAAGATCGTCTTCTTGCTGGTGGCATTCGTGGCGGTGGTGGCGGGATCGATTTTGATCACGCAGGGTCAGCGTCGCATCCCGATCCAGCAGGCAAAACAGATGCGCGGCCGTCGCGTATACGGTGGTCAGCGTCAGTACCTGCCGCTTCGGGTGAACCACGGCGGCGTTATGCCGATCATCTTCGCCAGTTCTCTGCTGATTTTCCCGGGCATCGTGTTCGGATGGCTGGACACGGCCTTCCGATGGCGGGTTTGGAGTTTTCTGACGGAGGCGATGAGGCCCGGGGCGTTTCTGTATGAGGTGAGCTACATCGGGCTGATCTACTTCTTCGCGTACTTCTGGACGACGGTTCAGTTTCAGCCGAAGGAGATGGCGGAGCACCTGCGGGACTATGGCAGCTTCATTCCTGGCCTTCGTCCCGGTAAGCGGACGGCGGATTATCTGGAGCGGGTGATGGAGCGCATCACATACGTGGGTGCGGCCTTCCTGAGCATCATCGCCGTGATTCCGTCGGTCGTGGCGATCTGGATGGATATTCCGTTCCGGGTGTCGGCCTTCTTGGGCGGCACGGGCCTGCTGATTGTAGTGAGCGTGGCGCTGGATCTTGTTCAGCGGATCGAAGCCAACCTCATCATGCGGAACTACAGCGGATTTCTGGGCGGTGAAGGTGGTGGCAGGATTAAAGGGGCATACTCATGAACCTGATTCTGTTGGGACCGCCCGGTGCGGGCAAAGGGACGCAGGCCAAACGAACGGCGGCCGCTTTCGGCTTGAAGCATCTGAGCAGTGGTGATATCCTGCGGGCCGAGCGGAAGGCGGGTTCGGAGCTTGGCCGGAAGGCTCAGGCCTTCATGGACAGCGGTGCGCTGGTGCCCGATGAACTGGTCGTGGCGATGATGGCGGACCACATCGGCCGTCCGGAGGCGGCGGGCGGCGTGTTGCTGGACGGTTTTCCTCGAACGCGTCCGCAGGCGGAGGCGTTGGACAACAA
Source organism: uncultured Planctomycetales bacterium (assembly GCA_964446835.1). Classification (GTDB taxonomy): domain Bacteria; phylum Planctomycetota; class Phycisphaerae; order UBA1845; family JAFGLZ01; genus CAYUQT01. The sequence goes on from CAYUQT010000058.1 coordinate 54,242, forward strand.
GCTGAAGGCGATTTCGAAGAAGATCGACCTGGTGATCGATCTGGCGGTGGCGGACGCCGAGGTGGCCTCTCGTCTGACGGGGAGGCGGAGCTGTCCGAAGTGTGGTGCCGTGTATCACCTTCAGTTTCAGGCGCCCAAGACGGCGGGTCGGTGCGACAGCGGATGTGGTGATCTGATCACGCGAGAGGACGACAAAGAGGCGGTGGTGCTGCAGCGTCTTAAAACGTATCACGACCAGACGGAACCCCTGATCGAATACTATCGCGGCAAGGGATTGCTTCGTCAGGTGGACGGATCGCAGTCGGTGGATGCGGTGAGTGCAGCGGTCGAGGTTCTGTGCCGCGGCGTGAAGTAGGGAAGCGTAACCGACGGAGTTGTCCCGGCAGCCGAGATGGCGATTATCAAGAAAAGTCGGCGCGAAATTGAGCTGATGCGTGCCGCGGGACGTCTGGTATATCAGATACTCGGGGCTCTGCGTGTTGCAGCGAAGGTAGGTACGACGACGCGGGAGTTGGACGGAATTGCCGAGGAGATGATCAGGGCGGCCGGTGCCGAGGCGCTTTTCAAGGGTCAAACCACACCGCAGGCGAAGGTGCCCTTTCCGAGCACGATCTGTACGAGTGTGAATGAGGAGGTCGTGCATGGCATTCCAGGGTCGCGGCAACTGAAGGAAGGGGATATCGTCAGTATCGATGTCGGTGTGAGGTTGTCGGGCTACTGTGGCGATGCAGCGACGACCCTTCCGATCGGCAAGGTGTCTCCCGGTGTGCGGCGGCTTCTGGAGGTGACGGAGGAGACGCTGACTATTGCAGTAGAGGAGACCCGTCCTGGGCGTCGTTGGAGTGACGTTGCCCGACAGATGCAGGCCCATGTAGAGAAGAGCGGGTTCAGCGTCGTACGGGATTTTGTGGGACACGGGATCGGCCGGCAGATGCACGAGGATCCGAAGGTCCCGAACTTCGTAGAGAAGCGTCAACGTCAGGAAGACATACGGCTGGAGTCCGGGTTGGTTCTGGCCGTGGAGCCGATGGTCAATATGGGTTCTCCCAAGGTCCGTTATTCGGCGGATGGTTTGGGGTGGGCCGTAGTCACGCAGGACGGAAAATGGGCCGCCCATTTTGAGCATACGCTGGCGATCACGGAAAGCGGCGTGGATGTACTGACGGATGGGCGTTGATGAGCGGATCGCCGTGCGGGAGGTGTGGTGATGAAAGTTCGTAGTAGCGTGAAACGGATTTGCGAGAACTGCAAGGTGATCAAGCGGCGTGGCGTCGTTCGGGTGATCTGCACGGAGCCTCGTCACAAGCAGCGTCAAGGCTGAGAGGTGGACGCGCGACGGCGGTTGATTCCGGCTGTCGCAGGGAGTGAGCTATGCCTCGTATTTCGGGTGTGGATATCCCCAACGACAAGCGTGTGATTATCGCGCTGCAGTACATCTACGGGATCGGCCAGACGCTGTCCCGTCGGATTCTCAAGGAAGCGGGGATCGACGAGTCGGTACGGGCGGGGAAGCTGACGGAAGAGGAGATCACACGTCTTGCCGGCATCATCGACCGGGGGTACGTGGTGGAAGGTCCCCTTCGTCGTCAGGTTCAGCAGAACATCGCCCGGCTGCGGGACATCGGATGCTACCGTGGCATTCGTCATCGTCGGAGTCTTCCGGTTCGGGGGCAGAGGACGCGGTCGAATGCCCGGACTCGCAAGGGGCCTCGCAAGACGGTGGCCGGGAAGAAGGGCGTGAAGGAGATGCACCGTGGCTAAGGCGTCAAAGCGTAAGGTTCGCCGGAATGTGGCCCGGGCAATCGTCCACATCAAGGCGACCTTCAACAACACGATCATCACGATCACGGAGCCGGGTGGCGAGACGTTGTGCTGGGCTTCGGCGGGATCGGTTCCGGTCGGCGGAGGTGAGCGGAAGTTCACCGGTACTCGGAAGAGCACTCCGTTTGCGGCACAGCGTGCGGCCCTTTTCGTGGCAAACGAGGCGAAGCGGTTTGGCGTGACGGAGCTGGAGGTGAGGGTGAAGGGTCCCGGATCGGGGCGAGAGTCGGCGATCACGGCGCTGCAAACGGCCGGATTGAAGATCCTGAGCATTGAAGACGTGACGCCGCTGCCGCACAATGGCTGCCGGCCTTCGAAAAGGCGTCGGGTGTAACAACTATGTCAAGATATACTGGACCAGCTTGTCGGTTGTGTCGGCGCGAAGGCGTCAAATTGATGTTGAAGGGCATTCGGTGCGAGACGGCGAAGTGCGCCATGGAGCGTCAGCACCGCAGCAACCCTCCGGGGATGCATTCGTGGCGGCGTGGTAAACCGACGGCCTATGCATCGCGGCTTCGCGAGAAGCAGAAGGTCAAGCGGTATTACGGGGTTCTGGAGCGGCAGTTCATCCGGTATTTCCAGGAGGCGGAGCGGTTGCGCCAAAACACGGGCGTAGCGTTGTTGTGTCTGCTCGAGCGTCGCCTGGACAATGTCGTATACAAGTCGGGTTTCGCGCCCTCACGCAAGACGGCCCGGCAGCTCATTATTCACGGTCACGTGTACCTGAATGGAAGGCGCATCGACCGTCCGAGCTATCAAGTGGGTCAGGGCGACAAGATTGGTTTGAAGGGCAGCGAGCGTAGCCAGAAGCTCGTCCGTCGGTTCTTGGAAGGCGAGGGCGTCCGGACGGTTCAGCCATGGCTTCAGGTAACGATGGACCGGCTGGAGACGACCGTGGTGGCCTTGCCCACGCGAGACGACGTGCAGATTCCGGTCGAGGAACAGAAGATCGTGGAACTCTGCGGTCGTTAGTCACACTCCCCGCGTCTTAATCGCAGGGGTTGTCAGCACACACAGTACATGGAGGCCAACCCGATGCGCATCAGGTGGCGCGATTTGGAGCTGCCAACAAAGGTCGAGTTGGATCAGCAGGTCAGCACCGCGACATACGGTCGCTTCACGATCGAACCCTTCGAGCGGGGGTTCGGTACGACGGTGGGGAACAGTCTTCGCCGCATCCTGCTGAGCAGCCTTGAAGGTGCCGCGGTTACTCGCGTCAAGATCAAGGGGGCTCAGCACGAGTTCAGCAGCATGAACGGGGTGCTGGAAGACGTTACGGACATCATCCTGAACATCAAATCGCTCGTGATCCAACTGGACGGCGAGGGTCCCAAGACGGTGTTCATTCAGAAGGAGGGGCCCGGTGAGGTGCGCGCCTCCGACATTCATGCGGACCCGTCGATTCACATCGTGAGCACGGACCAGTTGATCGCGACGCTGACCGACAAGATCGACTTCCAGGTTGAGATGACGGTGAGCAACGGTCGGGGTTACGTGACGGCGGAGGAGAATGCCGGCAGCGAGCAGGAGATCGGTGTCATTCCGGTGGATTCGGTGTTTTCGCCCGTGACGCGGGTTCGATACCGCACTGAAGATACTCGTGTCGGGCAACGTGTGAACTACGATCGCCTGGTGATGGAAGTGTGGACGAAGGGTACGATCAGCCCGGAGATGGCGCTGGTTGAGGCGGCGAAGATTCTTCGCAAGCATCTGAATCCGTTCGTTCAGTACTTCGATGCCGGCGACGAGTATGTGGTCGAAGGCGGCGGCGAGGCCGTGGGTGAAGGCGTTGATGCGGAGCTGCAGTCGAAGCTATCGATGCCAATCTCCGAGCTGGACCTGTCTGTTCGCGCCACGAACTGTCTCGATTCGGCCAAGATTGCGCTGGTGGGACAGTTGGTCCAATTGACCGACTCGGATTTGCTACGCGTACGGAGCTTCGGCAAGACCAGCCTCCGAGAGGTCAAGCGCAAGCTTGCGGATCTGGGATTGTCGCTGGGGATGAAGGTTGCGGTTCCGGCTGCCCCGGTGGTGGTTGGCGACGCGAGCGGTGACGAGGACGACACGGACGGGGCGGAGTAACCCGGCAGGCATAGAAGGCGGGATGTAGCGATGCGACATCGAGTGGCTGGCGGCAAACTGGGTCGAACAAGCTCTCACCGGATTGCGACACTTCGCAACCTGGCTCAGAGCCTGATCGAGCACGGCGAGATTCGGACGACGCTGTACAAGGCGAGGGAGGCGAAGCCGTTCGTCGAGAAGCTGATTACCATGGCCAAGAAGGCTCGCGGAGGCGATCTGAACGCCCGCCGCCGGATCTACAAGACACTTACGGATCGGGCGGTGATCCCCAAGGATCAGCAAGAGGCCTATGAGGGGATGTCGGACGCCCAGCGGAAGAAGGTATTGCGGTCGAAGAGCGGTCGACGCTATCGCGTGAATGAGGTGAAGCCGGGCAGTCCGTTTACGGCGGAATCGATCATTCATCGCCTGATCGAGACGGTTGCGGCCGACTATGTCGATCGGCCGGGCGGATACACTCGTCTGATCAAGCTTGCCGAGTCGCGGAGTGGCGACAACAGTCCGTTGGCGGTACTTCAACTCGTCGGGAAGGAAGTGAACCCCGGGTCGATCACCCGTCCGGCACCGACGGCCCGCAAGCAGCGGACGGAGGCCCGTTACGAGATGGCCGAGCGTGGCAGTCCGCGGAAGCGGCGAGCGACGATGGCGGCTCGGGCTGCGCGGAAGGCCGAGGCGGCCGGTGAAGGTGCCCAGCCTGCTGAGGGTGAGGCTCCCCCGGCATCCGAATAGTGGGTCGTGATGTCTCCGGGATGAGACAACGTGACTTGACTGGTATTCGGGGGGATCGCAGGGCGTCGAGGGTCGAGCGATGGTCGACAAGGGCAACGCCTGCGTGTTCTGCAAGATTATTGCAGGACAAATTCCATCTCTTCGCGTTTTCGAAAACGAGCACTGCGTGGCGTTCCTGGACATCGGACCGCTGGCTTCCGGACACACGCTGTTGGTGCCTCGCGTGCACGTGGAATCCCTATGGGATTTCGACCCATCTGTGGCTGCCTCAGTTGTCTCACGATTGCCGGAATTGAGCCGAGCGATCATGCAGGCCACAGGGGCGGGGGGATTGAACGTTCTTCAGAGCAACGGGCGGGTGGCCGGTCAGGTCGTCCCCCACGTTCACTTCCATCTGATCCCACGACAGGAGGGAGACTCACTTGGATTTCGCTGGCCGGCAAGGTCTTACGGAGCCGGTGAGGCGGAGGCCGTACAGCAGAAGATCGCTGCGGCGCTGCGGTAGACCTTTCTGAACACCCTTGCATCCCGGTGTCCCGTCGATACAATGATGATTTGGAGAGACGAGGCGCGGATGCGGGGTATCCTCGATCGCCGGGTGAAACAATGACCGACATGTGGCCTGTAGACCTGCTTGCTGCGGAGGTGTTGCACACGGCCTTTCTGGCCTTCTACATGTTCATTCTATTGATGGTGTGCATTTATGCAGTGCATCGGTACCATCTGGTGCATCTGTACTACAAGCACCGCAAGAACACGCCGAAGCAGTATGGCAGTTTCCAGGAACTGCCTCGAGTGACGGTTCAGTTGCCCATGTACAATGAGCTGTACGTGGCCGAGCGGATCATCGAATCGACCTGTCAGATTGACTACCCGGGTGATAAGCTCCAGATCCAGGTTCTGGACGATTCAACGGACGAGACGACGACGATTGCCCAGGCGACCGTGGAACGGATGCGCGGTCTGGGGCACGATGTGGTGTACATCCATCGGGACAATCGTGAAGGCTTCAAGGCGGGTGCTCTGGCCAACGGCATGCAGAGCTCGACGGGCGAGTTCATCTGCATCTTCGACGCGGATTTCATTCCACCGAAGGACATTCTCAGCCGGACGATCCACTACTTCACGGATCCCAAGATCGGGATGGTTCAGGCACGGTGGGATCACATCAACCGGAACCATTCCCTGCTGACGCAGACACAAGCGATCCTGCTGGACGGGCACTTTGTGATAGAGCACGCCGCTCGGAATCGGTCGGGGCGGTTCATGAGTTTCAATGGGACGGCCGGTCTGTGGCGCAAGAGCTGTATCGAGGATGGTGGGGGATGGCAGCATGACACCCTCACGGAAGACCTCGATCTCAGCTATCGCGCTCAGATGAAGGGCTGGCGGTTCCTGTTCCTGCCGGACCTGGTGAGTCCGGCGGAGTTGCCGCCGGAGATGCAGTCGTTCAAGGCACAGCAGCATCGTTGGGCGAAGGGTGGGGCTCAGACCTGCAAGAAGCTGCTGCCTCGGATTCTGGGGTCGCGTCTCCCCTGGAGTATCAAGATCGAGGCGTTCTTCCATCTGACGAGTTGCACGGTGTATCTGTACATCGTGGCGCTCACGCTGATGCTGTATCCGGCCATGCGGATGCGTCTCAGCCTGTTCGGCGACGAGCAGTACCTGAACAACATGCTGTTTTCGATCTCGCTGTTTGTGGTGGCGACGTGCTCGCCGAGTGCGTTCTACATGTGCAGTCAGCGGGAGATCTTTCATACCTGGGCGGACAAGCTGAAGTACCTTCCGTTCCTGATGAGCGTGGGGATCGGGATTGCGCTCAACAACGCCCGGGCGGCGATCGAAGGGTTCTTCGGTTCGTCGGGCGGCGAGTTCGTTCGGACTCCGAAGTATGGTGTGGCGGCTTCGAACGACCACATCTGGCGCGGGCGGGCCAAGACGTTCCGTTACAAGATCAAGCTTCAACCCTATATCGAACTGGCGATTGGGCTGTATCTGCTGGGCTGCGTCATCATGGCACTGCAGGAGTCGGGGGCGATAGCGGGTGTACCGTTCATCATCCTGTTTGCCGGCGGCTATCTCTATGTGAGTCTGAGTACGTTCTACGGGCAGTACGTTCGAAGCCACAAGGAGACGGCTGAGACGGCTCATCGTGCCGATGCGGCCTGAGGGTGGGCCTTTCGTCGACGTGCAGCGCATTCAGGAGCGGGACATTTCAGCGGTGGGGCGATTCTCATCTGGTTCTTCGCATAGGCTTTAATCGGACTGGATATGAAGGCTGCTGCACAGGACACGGGTGCAGGGTCCCTTCTGGCTGGTATGGCGACGAAAGGGTCACGTCAGATTAGAGCATTTCACGATTGACTGTAGCGATACCCGCAATGTTGAAACCACCCT
>CAYUQT010000059.1:0-60732 GCA_964446835.1 uncultured Planctomycetales bacterium
GCCCGGGGTTCGCTGCGCTCCGCCCGCGGCTACAGTCGTTCGCCCCGTTGGGGCGATGTTGGGGCGGGCGGCATTCCGGGCGATTCCTGGCCGGGACGTGGGGAACTTGTGTTGGGACGAGGAGAGGCCGTGGCTGTGGGGGGGGCGATGGAATGGGGTTCTTTACATTCCGAGTTGATCCGGGGAAACTACAGGGCCCGGGATAGGCATCGCGGGGTGCCCTTTGGGGGCAGTCGGTTCTGATAGCGAAGAGTCTCTCTTCCTGTAATCTACTACACGGAGCAGTCAGCAAACCATGGCTACGACACCCAATCCTCAACAATACGTGTTTCCTGAAGACCTCCACACCCGGCTGGTGGCCGAGGTGTATATGAGCCGCGGCTACGACCGTGAAGAGTCGGAAGTTGCGGCCCACTATGCGGCGATGGCCAGCAAGTACGGCATCAAGACGCACGCGGCGCTGAAGGCGCTTCACCTGGAGCATCTGTTCGCGCACGGGTGCGGACTGGCCAAGGGCGGGGCGAAGATGGAGGTCGTCGATACGGGCTACGCCGCCGTGGCCAAGATCAACGCCAACTACAAGTTGGGACAGCCGGTGGCCCGATTCGCGATGCAACTGGCGATGGAGAAGGCCGAGAAGTACGGCATCGGCATGGTCGTCGTGGATAAGCCGTTCCACTATCTCTGGGGCGGCGGCTACGTTATCGAGGCGGCCAAGAAGGGGTACATCGCCTATACGAACTGTACGGCCACACTGGCCGAGGTGGTTCCGTTCGGCGGGAAGTTCCCGACCATGGGTACGAATCCGCACAGTTGGGCGTTTCCGACAGAGGGCATTGTCGGGCATGTCGTGATTATCGACTGGGCGACGTCGGCCGTGGCGATGGGACGGGTTCAACAGCTCAAGCGCGAGGGGTTGTCGCTTCCGCCCGAGGTGGCGATCGACAAGGACGGCACGTTCACGACCGACCCGAACCAGGTGTTCGGCCTGATGCCGTTCGGCGGCAAGATCGGCGGGCACAAGGGGTACGGCCTGAGCCTGATCGACGAGCTTTACGGGGCGTATATCGGGGGCGGGTTGCCGACGATTCGTGGCCACAAGGACGATGCCGGCGACGGGCGGAATCGGGCGAGCTGCTACGTCTTCCAGGCGATCAAGCCGGAGGCGATGGGGGTGGGCACCTTCTCATCGAGGGCCGAGCAGGACGCCAACGTGAAGGCGATTCTGGGCGACATTCTGGGACACGGCAACGACGGTGCGATGCTGCCGGGCAAGATCGAGCACCAGGCGTTCCTGAAGTCTCAGAAGGAAGGCGGGCTGATCTTCACCGAGGCCGAGGTTCGCGAATTCACCGAGGTGTTCGCTGCGGCCGGTGTGAAGGGCTTCGACCCGAAGGCATTGAGAAAGATCGGGGGTTAGTGTTTCCTCAACTGGGGGGACGGTCGCGGGGGCTGATGCCTCAATAGCGGGGGATCGGCGTCTGATGTCTGAGCGTCGGGACGTGTCGTGACGTTTCCGGCGATGTTACCTCTGGCTCAGTTTGGGCGGTGCAGGTCTACGGGGTTTTCGGGGGGGCGTGCGATTATTCTGCGCTTCGAGGGAGGGAGTTGCGAATTCGGCGCCCCGGGCCTGGCGGCGGGGTATAATACATTAAGCAGACATCATCGATCGGGTCGCACTCCTCTTCGATCGCTGTGCGGTTCATTTCTACAGGTCGGAAGGCCCGGTCGCCCACACGGGAGGTCTGAACATGACTACCGAGACGACCAACGGAACAGGCTCGATGGGCTCCGACGCCGAACGAAGGATGCGGCGATGGTTGCGGACCGAGCGGTATCGGGAGCGCATCGACCACCATCCGGAGGCCGAGATGCCTGCTCAACTGGGCCCGTATCTGACGCTCTCTCGCGAGACGGGCACGGGTGCGGCCGAGATCGCCCACCTCGTCGGGGAGCAGCTTGGTTGGGATGTCCTCGATCGTGAGATGCTCGACTCCCTGGCCGAGCAATACCATCTTCCGAGGAACATCCTGGACGTTGTCGACGAGACCCGGGCCAGTTGGCTGCACGAGGCGTTCAACAAGCTGATGAATCCCGACACGATCAGCCAATCGCTGTACTTGAAGCGATTGGGGCATGTTCTGGTCGCGGCGGCCAGCCATGGGCATGTCATCGTGGTTGGGCGGGGCGCGCAGTTTCTGCTTCCGCCGGAGAGCGGTTTCTCGGTTCGGCTGGTCGCGTCGGAGAAGTATCGCATCGACCGTCTGGCTCAGGTCGAGGGGATCAGTCATGAGGCGGCCCGGCGGCTGATGGAAGAGAGGGATCGGGGTCGCCGTGAACTCGTTCAGCGGTTCTTCCACCGCGACGTCGGCGATCCGCATCTGTACGACATGGTGATCAACGTGGGGGATCTCGGTCCGAGTATGACGGCGGAGATGCTGGTTGGGGCGGTGAAGACCTGGATGCAAGGAAAGTCGAGAGGCTGGTCGGATGCGTCGTTGCGCTCCAGGGCGGAAGCGCATGTGTTGAGTGGACGGCCGCCAGGTCGGTGATGGTCGCCCCAGGCTTGATCCACGGATGCCGCGTCGTTAGTTTCGTGGTATGAGATCGAGTCGTTTGGGCATCGCAGTGGACGACCTGGGCGTAGGACCGAAGCGGGGGCTTTCACAGGCCGTCGAACTCGGGTATCGCACCGTGGAGTTGGGTGCGTCGGATGGTGAGATCGATCCGGCCAGCCTCTCTCATACGGGGGTTCGTCACCTCCGGCATACGGTTGACGCGTTGGGTTTGGATTTGGCGGTGTTGTCGGGTCCGGGTGGGGGTGGGGGGCTATCCGACCCTGCTGGCGCGGACCGTCGGATAGACAAGACGCGGCAGGTGCTCGAGTTGGCCGCCAAGCTGGGCGTGCCCAGTGTGACGGTGTATCTCGGGCGGTTCTCGGGGGAAGCGAAGGACGGGCGTCGCGATCTGGCGGCTGAGGCGTTGGCCTTTCTGGGGGAACACGCGGACAAGACCGGCCGGATCCTGGCCGTTCAGGCCGGGGATGTTCCACCTCACGTTCTCCATGACCTCTTCAAGGAGTTGAACTGCCCGACGCTTCGCATGTGCTATGACCCTGGGATGCTGCTCATGCACGGACACGAGCCGATGGCCGAGTTGGGCAACCTCGTCGATCGGATCGCCGTGTCGCATCTGCGCGATGCGACGGCCGGCTCGCCCCGTGCGGCGGGGCGTGAGGTGCGGATGGGGACGGGGCAGATCCGCTTTGCGGAGTATCTGGCCGCCCTGGAGCAGGGGCACTTCTCGGGTCCGCAGATTGTCCGTCGCGGTGAGGCGGGCGATCCGGCGGCGGAGATGGCGCAGGCTCGCGAGTTTCTGAGTCGTTACCTCCTTCCGTGAGGCGGCGTTGCATCGCCGCCTGCCTGGACAGCCGAAACAGACGCGACGCCCTGTCGCGTTCAACGCAATGGGATGCGGCGTCCCCCTTCATTTTCTACGGCAGGGCCGTAGGCTCACGGCTGACTATTTTGCGAGGCATCGCGCCGCCCTGGCCGCCACCAACTGGCAGGGCAGGCAGTAATCGGCCACTTTTCGACCCGGGGGAAAAGCCACCTGTTCGTAGGCCGTGAGGTGTCCTTCGGCCTGATGATAGGCGACGTGTCCGTAGAGGCTGAGCAGGAAGTCGTTTTTCCGACCCAGGGACCAGAGTACGTACAGGTAATCGGCGAGGGGCCAATCGTCGAGGTGGCCTGCGAATCGCGTCATGCCGCAGAATTGACCGCCGGCCGACAGCCGCGCGTTGACGACCCTGTTGGCCTGGTCGGGTGTGAGTAGGCCGCTGGACAGCAGCTCAGGCCAGTATCGGTAGTTCGTGTATGAGGCCTCGGTCGTGGCGGTCAGGCTTGTGGGCCTCTTGAGGGGCTCGACCCGCGGCGGGAGCCACCAGTCGGCCGGGTTGGCAGGCCAGGCCTTTTCGATTGCGTTTCGCGTGTCGTCGGCCAGTTGTGCGGCGGTCTTGCGCAGGGTTGCGATCGTGGTGTGGGGCGATTCTTTCTGTTGCTCGCAGGTGTCGGCCCACCGTCGAAGGCCCTTGGCGGCCCATGCGTTGTTGTGGAAGTACTTGGCGGTGTCCTTGCGTGTGTCGGCCTCCGGCACGCCGGAGATGAGGCCGTCGTCTTTGGCGGCGGTCTGGAGTCGGAGGAGGTAGTCGGCGATTCGGTGGAGGGGTTTGACGCCGTCGTCCCACCAGCCGGTCTTGCCGGCCCGTTCGGCCAGGAGGGCGGCGGTGTGGAGCATCTGGCCGTATTCGGCTATGGAGGGGCCGTAGTAGTTGAACGTCCCATCTTCCTTAACGAAATGGGTGAGCCAGTAGCGGAACAGCTCGGCCGCACGGGCGTTCATGCCCCAGGCGGACAGGGCGTCGACGGCGGCGATGATGGTAGGCGGGAAGCCATCGTGTTCGTCGGCGGCGTAGGTTCCCACGCCGTACTTGGGGTGGAGGCCGCGAAAGGTTGCGTCGATGTGGGCGAGGCCGACTTTGACGGAGAGGTCGAGGAAGGGGTGGCCGGTGTTGACGGCCGGTGTGGTCTGGAGCCGGCGGGCGCTCTCGGCGATTCGCTGCGGGTCAAAGGCGGGCTGCCCGGCGGTTCGGGGGAAGAGCTTGAGGACCTTGTCGAGATCGGGCTGCCCCGAGATCAACTCGGCGACGGGATCGGTTCGCATCGTTCGCCAGTCTGGCTGGAGCTCTCGTTGGGCGACGGCGGTTGAGCCCAGGGGCGTCAGGATTCCGAGGGTCGGAAGGCAGGCCGTTTGGCGGAGGAAGTCGCGTCGTGTCGGAGGGGGGTGCGTCATGGTCTTTGCCTTTCATTTGAACGACAGCGCCATGGAGAACAGGTTGTTCAGGGTGTGCAGGAGTATGGGCGGCCAGAGCGATTCGGTGAGTTCGAGCAGGGCGCCGAATACGAGACTGGCGAAGAGGATGCCCACGCTCAGCTCGACCAGGTTCCATTGGCATCCTCTTATGTAGAGCCAGCCGGGCCAGTGGATCAGGACGAAAAGCACGGAGGTCTGGAGGTTGGCCTTTGCGAATGATCGTGTGTCGCGCAGCTTGCGGTAGATGAAGCCTCGGAAGAGGACCTCTTCGGCGAGGGCGACGTAGAGGGTCCAGACGACGGCGCTGATCCATGTGGAGCGGTCTATGGCGAGGAACCCCTTCAGCCGGCCGCCCTGGAGGAAGCAGGAGCAGATGGTGATCAGCGTGAGAAAGGCCGCGGAGAGGGCGACGGCCTGGAGCGGCCGCCTCGGCGTTCGGTTGAGTCGAAGGAAGGACAGCCAACTCGTTCGATCGACGTATGTGGCATAAAGGACGACCGGGAGAATCCAGAGGAGGAAGCGGAGGCCTTGCCCCCATGCCTGTCGGAGTGCGGGTTCGTGGATCTTGTTGTCGACGGGGAGGAGGACGACGACGCGCAGACACCAGACGGCGTAGAAGGCCAGGACGAGGGTGATCCATTTTCGGTTCGGGCTGTGAGATTTCAGGCTGGCGGATTCCATGGGGCGTTTCTCGCTGGGCAGTCGGTTTGGCATCGTGACGGCGGACAGATGATACGCCAAGGCGGTCGTTGGTTCGAGGGGCAGGGGCGCGGGGGACTGCGGCGGCTTGTGGCTGTGTGGGGATCGGTGTATGTATAGCCATCCTACAGAGCATATTCCTCAAGGAGACCAACACATGGCACAGTCGAACGGCATCAATCGTCGTGAGTTCCTTGCGTCGACGGGTCAGGCGACGGCAGGACTGGCCGGCACGGCTTTGTGGGCGAGTGCCCGGCCTGCATCCGGGGCGGTGGTGGGGGCCAATGACCGGATGCGATTTGCGTTTATTGGGGTGGCGGGGCAGGGGACGTTCAACCTGACGACGCTGTTGAAGGAGCCCGACATCGAGGTTCCGGTGATCTGTGACGTGCATCTGGGCCGTGGGGCCGCGGCGCGCAAGTACACGGAGGACAAGGCGGAGTTGGTTCAGGATTATCGCCGCGTTCTGGATCGGAAGGACATCGACGGCGTTTTCATTGCGACGCCGGACCACTGGCACGCCGTCATCGCCATTCAGGCCTGCCAGGCGGGCAAGGATGTCTATGTCGAGAAGCCGATGACGCACGTGGTGATTGAGGGTCGCCGGTTGATCGATGCAGCCCGCAAGCACAAGCGCGTTGTGCAGGTGGGGACGCAGCAGCAGAGCGGCGAGCACTATACCGAGGCGAAGGAACTCATCCGCAACGGTGGTTTGGGCCGCGTCAGCCACGTTCGCTCGTGGAACACGATCAACCGCACGCCGGGCGTTCGCAAGCCCGAGAACGAGCAGGTTCCCAAGGATCTGGATTGGGATCTGTGGCTGGGGCCGGCGCCGATGCGTCCGTACGATTCGGTTCGCGGGTCGGGCATGCACCGCTTCTTCTGGGATTATGCCGGCGGGGACCTGACCGACCTGGGGACACACCAGTTGGGCACGATTCAGTATCTCATGGGTGTGAAGGCACCGCTGTCGGCCGTTGGCGTGGGCGGAAAGTTCGCGGTGGAGCCGTGGGACTATTGGGACGCGCCGGACACGATGAACGCCCTTTACGAGTATCCGGGTTGGACGTGCGAGTTCGTGATCCGACACGGCAGCGCGTATCATCCGGAGGGCACCCGCTGGGGCACTATCGTGCATGGCACGAACGGGGCGATGTTCATCGATCGCGGCGGGTTCGAGATCATGCCGGACCCCGGTCGGGGGCCGGGGAAGATCGTCGGCACGCCGCGCAAGAGCGGCGATATGCCGGCGCAGCTCAGCGGGAAGCACATACGCAACTTCCTGGACTGCATGCGGAGCCGCAAGGAGCCGGTGGCCAATGCTGAGTTCGGCCATCAGGCGACGACGGCCTCGCACCTGGGCAACATCGCGTATCGCATCGGCCGGAAGATTCGGTGGGATGCTGAGAAGGAGCAGATCGTAGATGATCCGCAGGCCAACGCGATGCTGACCAAGACCTATCGGGCGCCTTATCTTCTGCCGGAGGCGTGAACGCATGTGACGGGGACCGTGTCTGCAGGGAATGATGCGGGTGGTGGGTTTGGCCGATTCGTTGACATTCAAGAAACCCTCTCGGGCAGGCCAGGTGGGCAAGTGGGTCTGCACGGTGCTGTGCGTATCCTTGGGGATCGCTATTGCCTACAGCGCTAAGCGGGCGCTGAGTTGGAGTAGTCATGATCTTCGATACGAGGGGGGCCTGTGTCTCGGGGCGGTCTACTGGGCTTGGCCGGCGGAGGGATGGATCTGTCCAGCGAGTCAACCGTCCCCGCATACCGGTTGGAGCGTAGCGGAATATGGCGGTTCGTATGGCATGCAGTGGCTCGTCCGCGTTGAGAACGGCAAGAGGTGGCGGGGTATCTACGTTCCGCTGTGGATGCCTCTGGCCGTGATGCTTCCCGTCACGGCGTTGCTCTGGTACAGGCAGCGGCACACCACCGTCTGGAGGCTTCGTCGGGCAATTCGGTGGTGGACGCCCGATAGCCCACGGCGGCTCACTATCGGTCTGGTGGCACTCTTCACAGTCTTGCACGTTTTGGCGGTGGTCGCGGTGGAATCGGCGTTTTCTAAGATGTACAATTTCTTCACCCAAACAAATGCTCCTTTGGGAACATTCACCTCCGTGATTCCCACGAGTGCTCTCTACGACGCAGTGGAATCGGCTTTCATTATCCTCGTATGGACGGGGATCTTGTGGGGCTGGCTTTGGGCATGGGTCTTCGTTCGGTTCCGAAACCGTCTGTTTTCTTCGCAGGACGTGCCGTGTTGCCAGGTTTGTGGTTACAACCTGACAGGCAACACGAGCGGCTGTTGCCCGGAGTGTGGGAGTAAGGTAGGGGAACAGTCATTGTCGCCACACCTGTAGTGTTCTACTGACGGGTTCGGTTCGATTGCGTTTGTGGTTTCATGCCGAAGAGGACACGCGTCAGGTTCATGCGGCGGACGACCAGGTCGTAGAGACACCAGGTGGCGATGATCGTCGCGACGACGATGATGGTGAATCGAGCTGCGGCGCTCATATTCCATCGCATGACATAGAATCCGAGGGTGATGAGCACCGTTTGATGGAGGATGTAGAAGGGGTAGCTGGCCTCTCGCAGTGCGGGGAGCAGGCGGTTTTCGAAGGAGAGCCATCGTGCTCCCAGTCCGAGAATGGCTACCAGCCAGAACCATCGGTTGAACGCCGACAGGGTCATGAGCAGGACCCATCCCACCGAGGCGCCCGGCACGATGTGCACCTTGAACACATACAGGCTCATGCCGATGGTCGTCGTCAGGAGGCCGCACAGCAGCGCCGCGACGGCGTGCCGTCCGATCGCGGCCGAGAACCGTTCGTCGGTGCAAATCATGTAGCCGAGGATGAAGAGGTAGAGATACAGCGTGAAGTTGGCCCAGTCGCTGATAAGGGTTTGGAGTCCGGGGTATTTTGCGCGGAACAGTGATTCGGTGAGGGCTGTGGGTATGGCCAGCAGGAAGATGACGCCGGTTGTCTGGCATCGGGCGGCGATGGCGCCGACGATCGAACGGCCCCCGTCCCGCCCAATCGCGACGAAGACGGGCAGGGCCAGGACGGAGAACACGAACAGGTATGCCACGAACCAGAGGTGGTTATATGTTAAGTTGCCTTTGGGATAGGCGCCGTTGAAGACGTGGGGATAGAAGTCCAGGTAGGAGCCGTGGAAGGCTCCTTCGTTGAGCCGCTGGAAGTAGGTCTGCGGCGGCACAACGACGAGCATACCGAAGGCCAGGGGGATCAGCAGGCGTGTGACGCGCTCCCAGAGATACTGGCGCGGGGTTCTGAAGCCCATCGCGAACCCCGTGGACATTCCGGCCAGGACGAAGAGCAGGGGCATATGCCATTGCCCCACGAATCCCACGCAGTATCCGATCCAGGCGATGCGTTCGCCGGTGGTGATGTGATAGGCCTTGGGGGCCAGGAAGATCAGCGAGGCGTGGAATGGTACCAGGAGGAGGACCGCAGCGGCTCGGAGCCAATCGATGTCGGGGCGTCGAGGAACCCGTGCCGGTGGCGCTGTGCGCTCGGTTGAGACAGTCATGGTGCAGTTTCTCTCTCTTGGGGTTGCGGTTTCGCTCGAACTGCGTGGCGCCGGCAACCTCGTGGCAGGCAGCTTACTTCAACCGGTCGATGCGTGGAAGCTGGGGTAAACGAGGGTGGATGCTTCGGATCGTGCTATTCGCCCGTCAGGAAGGCTCGGCGGTTGACTTCAACCAGAACGACGCGGCGAAGACTCTTGACGTAGATGAGATTGCAGTAGGCATCGACGAGGAGGGGACGATACAGCCCCGTACGGAATTGGGTTCGCAGCCACCCTGTGCCGTTGGCCAGGAGGCGAAGTTCACTGATGGTCGTCGGCCAGTTGCCATCGACGGGTTCGCCGACACGGGCGACGAGTCCCACCACGCTGCCCTCGTTGAAGTCGGGGGTCGGTTCGACGTGGGTCATCCCGGTCTGCCGGCAGAAGGCCTTCCACTTGGAGGGAGTACGAATCTCGACGAGATCGTATTGATCGCACAACCGGCAGAGGGAATCGGCGACAGGCTCGGAGCCGAGGGGCACGCGGGCCTGCC
Source organism: uncultured Planctomycetales bacterium (assembly GCA_964446835.1). GTDB lineage: Bacteria > Planctomycetota > Phycisphaerae > UBA1845 > JAFGLZ01 > CAYUQT01. The sequence goes on from CAYUQT010000059.1 coordinate 9,659, forward strand.
ACTGGAGTTCAGGCTGGATGGGCGGACTGTTGGCCAGACCGGCAGGATCGATCGAAACGGCCGGTGCCTTGGCAGCCGCTCCCGGGGGCGCGGCGCACCCCATCAGGGTCAGCCCCATGGCAGAAGCGAACAGAATCCCCCTGGAAGATGTCAAGCCCTCATCCCCGAAGACGGTTATCAAGGTTGAAAACGTCCCGGCCTCACTGTACCCTTGGCGAGAACTGATGTCTGATGCCAAGTCTTTACAGTATATCGGTTCGTCCGGGAATTGACAGGAGCTTCTGTAATGATAGTCGGCGTACCTAGAGAGACGAAGTCCGACGAGTATCGTGTTGGGATGATTCCCGTTGGCGTGGAGTTGCTTAAGACGGCAGGGCATCAGGTGCTCATCGAGGCGGGTGCCGGGATGGGTTCGGGGCTGTCCGATAACGAGTATGCGGCTCAAGGGGCTGAGATTGTGCCGACCGCCGCGGAGGTCTGGCGTCGAGCCGAGATGATTGTGAAGGTGAAAGAGCCTCAGCGAGCCGAGTTTCCGTTGCTCCGGAAGGACCAGGTCGTCTTCACCTACTGGCACTTTGCGGCCGACCGCGAGCTGTTTGATGCCACGCTGTCTTCGGGTGTTGCTGCGGTGGCCTACGAGACCATCACCTGCGACAGCGGCCATCTTCCATTGCTGACGCCGATGAGCGAGGTGGCGGGTAAGATGAGTATTCAGGAGGGGGCCAAGTATCTCGAGCGGCCGATGTTGGGGCGTGGGATTCTGTTGGGGGGGGTTCCGGGTGTCGAGCCGGCCAACGTGGTCGTTCTGGGCGGGGGGATCGTTGGGACGAATGCTGCTCGGGTGGCGGCTGGTCTTGGCGCTCGTGTGACCATCATGGACGTGAATATCAACAGGCTCCGATACCTGACGGACGTCATGCCTGCGAACGTTCACACGGTGTTTTCCGATGCGCACACGGTTCGTCGGTACGTCCGTGATGCCGATTTGGTGGTTGGTGCGGTACTTATTCCTGGGGCAAAATGTCCGATTCTTGTGCATCAAGCGTTGGTGGCCGAGATGAAACCGGGTGCGGTTATCGTGGATGTGGGTATTGATCAGGGGGGGTGTATCGAGACATCTCGGCCTACGACTCACCGGGAGCCCACCTATCTGGTGCACGATGTGGTACACTATGGGGTGACCAATATGCCTGGCGCGGTCGGTCGTACGAGCACTTTCGCTTTGTGCAATGCTACGCTACCCTATGTATTGCGGTTGGCGAATCTGGGTTACCGCCAGGCGGCGATGCGCGAGCCGGGAATCGCGCAAGGCGTGAATATCGAAGGCGGGCGGGTTACCAACCAGGCCGTGGCGGACACCTTTGGATTCAAGTGTCATCCCGTAAGCTGTTGAGTGTCAGACCCACCGGCAAGGAAGAGCGTATTACCCACGGGAAACCGTCCAATAGCGCGTCAGACGGAAGAAAGGCAGTTTTTCCGGCATGAAGAAGTGGCTGATTCTCCTGATCGTGGCGGCCAGTCTCGCCTTCATCTACTATCTTGTCATCACGTATGTGGAATACACTCCGCAGTGGTTGCTTGGTGAGAAGACGACGGTGCGTCGCGGGAGCATTCGGTCGCCGATTTCGGCCAGCGGTCGAATTGAACCGGCGATGCGGATCGACATCAAGTCGGAAGCCAGCGGTCCGGTGACCGATATTCTGGTCCGGAACGGCGATTATGCTCGCAAGGGCGATACGCTGATCGTGCTGGATCCGAACGAAGAGAAGCTTTCAACCGAAAAGGCCGAACTTGCGGTCGCCGAAGCCGAGAAGTCGATGAAGATCGCCGCGGCGCAGGCCCTCAAGGCGAAGGTGAGCGGCATTGAGCACGCCAGGGCCTCGACCCAGTCCGCAGAGGCCCGGACAAAACAGACGCAGTCCTCGCTGGAGATTCTTCAGAATGCCCGCAAGGCACGGGCCGCCACGACTCACGAGTTGACGCTAGCGGAGTCGGGAAATGTCGAGGCGCTGGCGAACCTGGATGCCGCCAGGGCGGGTCTGAAGGCGGCCGAACTCGACGCACAAATTGCCGCCGAACAGGTGGATTCGGCCAGGAACAACTATGAGACCACCAAGAGGAATCTATCGGACTCGCAGCGTCGTTTGAGTCAGACCATCATCAAGGCTCCTTCGGACGGCATGGTCGCCAAGGTGATGGTTCAGATCGGTGCGCTGGTTCAGTCGGGAACCCGGTCGCTGACGGGTGGGACGCCGCTGATCAGTCTGGCCGATACGAGCAAACTTTATGTCATTGCGATGGTTGACGATGCGGACTTCGGTCTGGTTCGCAAGATTGCGCCGCCATCAGCCCGACCGAAGATGAAACCGACAACGCAGGCATCGAGCCAGCCGGCCTCGGTGGTTCCCTCGGCGACATCGGCGTCGACGCAGGCCAGCGGCGGAAAGGCTGCGAAGTCGTCGAAGGATCCAGCCCTTCCGGAGCCGCCGATCGACGCCACGCAGAAGGTCAAGGTGATGGTGGATACGTTCCCGGATGAGGAGTTCTGGGGTGTGATCGAGCGGATCGATCCAGAGGGCGAGTCGCACGGGGCGATTGTTCAGTACAAGGTTCATGTTCTGCTGACCAGCAAGAACGCCTATGACATGTTGCAGCTTGGTCTGCCGGCGACGGTGGAGTTTACGGCAGAGAGCCGTGAGAACGTGTTGACCGTCGAATCGCGGTGCATCAAGAAGGAGGCGGACGAATACGGTGTCTATATTCCCGATCCGAAGCCGCAGGACAAGCTGGCCACCCGGTTCATCCGCGTTCGTACGGGCATCAGCGACGGGACCTATACGGAGATTCTGGAAGGCAGCGAGCTGAAAGAGGGCATGGAGATATACCGAATTCCGCCTGCGCCGTCGAGAGAGCGCGGAAAGGAATAGAGCGGGGGCAGACGGCACGAGGCCTCTCAATGTGGGAGGACGCCGGCCGCATCGCTGAAAGAACCGACCGATCGGCCCGACGAACAGACGTCGGATGATGTGTGATACGAGACCTTTGGAAGTGTTTTGATGAGCGAGTCTGCATCGGCTGCCATCCGAATCAGGGACCTGGCCAAGTACTACCAGATGGGCGATTCCGTGGTCCACGCCCTGGACGGCGTCGACCTGACGATCGAGGCAGGCGAGTTTCTGGCCATTACCGGGTCTTCCGGCAGCGGCAAGAGCACGATGATGCACCTGTTGGGGTGTCTGGAGCGTCCCACCCGAGGATGGTACGAGTTGAGAGGCCAGCGGGTGAGCGATTTGTCCGAGCGACAGCTCGCATCGGTTCGCAACCAGTACATCGGCTTCGTCTTTCAGACGTTCAATCTGATCAACCGGACCTCCGCTATCGATAACGTGGCGCTCCCGCTCTTCTACGCCCGAAAGGGCCGGGTGCGCGATCCGGCGATCCGGGCGCTTGAACGCGTGGGCATGGAGCATCGCTGTCATCACCGGCCGAGCGAGCTGTCGGGCGGCGAGCGACAGCGGGTCGCCATTGCCAGAGCCCTGGTCAATGAGCCGTCGCTGCTTCTGGCCGACGAACCGACCGGAAATCTCGACAGCAAGACCGGGACACAGATCATGGAGCTGTTTCACGAGCTGAACGCACAGGGTGTGACGCTCGTGTTGGTGACCCACGATCCGGCCGTGGCGTCTCAGGCCAAACGGATCGTGGCGATGCGAGACGGCAAGATCATCAGCGACCAGGCCAATGTGCAGACCGGTCGTCCCGGTAGCGCGGCATCGACACCGCCCCCGCCGGGCATCCGCCCGGAGGTTCCGATGGCTCGGCCGGTCCCCAAACAGCCCCCAGCGGGGGCCTGAACGTAGAGGACGGATGTGTTTTTCTTTCGACTGATCACCACAGCGCTCCGTAGTCTTGACGCGAACTTCCTGCGTTCGCTGCTGGCCACGCTCGGCGTGGTCATCGGTGTCGCGGCGGTCATCTCGGCGATGTCGATTCTCGAGGGTTCGAGCCAGGAGATCCTGGGGAAGTTTCAGAGCCTGGGGTCGAACGTGTTGTACATTGTTCCCGGTGAGAAGAAGCTGGAAGGTCGCGTGGCGGGTCTGGCCGAGAGTCTCCAGTTGTCCGACATCAATCCCATCAAGTCCGAGGTCAAGGATGTCGAGCAGATCGCTCCCGTCGTCAATGCCGCTCAGTCGGTGAAGTTCTTCCGGCAGAGCACTCAGGCGATGATCATCGGAACGACAAGTGTCTATGCCGACATCAACGCCTACAAGGCTGTTCGAGGACGGTTCCTGTCGATTGACGAATCGAACAGCGAGAGCAGCGCCGTGGTAGTGCTCGGCTACGGTCTGGCCGAGAAGCTGTTTCAGGGGGCCGAGCCGGTCGGCCAGCCGATCAAGGTCGGCAACATGGGCTTTCGCGTGGTCGGTGTGATGGAGAAGAAGGGCGCGATCGGTCTGTCGGAGGTGGATGACGCCGTATTCATTCCCGTCCGGACCGCCCTGAAGCGTGTGCTTCGTCAGAAGCATCTTCATCGTCTGGTCATCAAGAGCTCCGATCCCGAGAAGCTCAGCGATTGCGAGCGTCAGGTTCGGAATGTCCTTCGCAGGACGCATCGGATTCGAGCCGGTGAGGAAGAGGATTTTCGTATCTTCAACCAGCAACAGGCGCTGAAGACGCTGAACGAGGCGACGCTTATTTTCGCGGCGGTGTTCTACAGTATTGCGGGCATCAGCCTCGTGGTCGGCGGTATCGGGATTACGAATATCATGCTGGTGTCGGTTACCGAGCGGACCCGAGAGATCGGCGTACGAATCGCCGTGGGGGCCCGTCGCGGCGACATTCTTTTCCAGTTCATGATCGAGGCGCTCATCATCAGCACGGTCGGCGGAGCGGTTGGTCTGCTGATTGGCCTGATGTTCTCGACGGGCCTGGCGAAGGTTCTGCCGATCGTCAAGACCAGCACGCCCCCCAAGGTGATCATTTCGGCGCTGACGGTGGCGATCGTCGTGGGGCTGGCCAGCGGGATCTACCCCGCCTTCAAGGCCAGTCGAAAGGATCCCGTCGAGGCCCTGCGCTACGAGTGATTCACTGGTCCGGCAACGGAGCCTCCGATATGGAGAATGCGGACGTCTCTCCGAGTGTTCCCTGGTGGTTGAGCACGCCGGGGGAGAAGCGAACATATCACCATCCGATAGGCCCCAACGCCCCTGCCGACCGATCGCTGCCGGTGATGGTGGTTCGCGGCGAATGCGACGGGCCGACCCTGCTGGTTTTCGCCGGCATCCACGGCGACGAGTATGAACCGATGGCGGCCGTGCAGCGAGTGTATGCCGGTCTTGCCCCTCGAAGGTTGAACGGCACGTGGGTGGCGGTGGGTTGCTGCAACATGGATGCCTATCAGGCAGCCGTTCGCGAGGGACCCGCCGACGGGAAGAACCTGGCCCGCGTGTTTCCCGGTTCGCCGCAGGGGACGCTGACGGAACGGGTTGCCTACTGCCTGACCGAGGACTTCATCCGCCGTGTTTCGTTTCTATGCGACCTTCACAGCGCGGGGCGCATCTTCCGCATGGTGCCTCTGGCGGGCTATATGCTTGTTGGCGACGAAATGACCGTCCGTCAGCGTGAGGCAGCCAAGGTGTTCGGTTTGCCCTTGGTCTGGGGGACGGCTGCCAATACCGGCCGGTCGCTCTCGGCTGCTTATCAGTGTGGTGTTCCCGCGATCTACTGCGAGACGACCGGCACGGGGGGTTGTCTGGGCAAGGATGTCTCTGCCTATGTCCGCGGCGTTAAGAACCTCATGATTCATCTGGCCATGCTCAAGGGGCGGATTGGCCGTTGCAAGGCTCCGCGTGTCATCGAGGACGTCACGCCCGATTCGGGGCATCTTCAAGCCAAGAATGTCACCCCTCACGGGGGGTTGTTCTTTGCCGCCGTCCGACTGAACCAGACGGTGCGGAGGGGCGACCTTCTGGGGACGGTCGTGGATCTGTTCGGCAGGCTCCTTTTTGAATGCCGGACCGACACGGACGGCACGGTGATCCTCATTCGTCATCTGACCAAGGTTGAAGCGGGCGACGCCCTGGCGGTGGTTGTGTAGCGATCGGCCTCAGCCTGCCAGAGCTCTCGCCTTCTCCGGAAGTTGCTCGTAGGGGAAGAGCTGCCGGTAGTCGATCAGGCCGGACATGGCGCCGGTATGGCGGACCCGCATGCCCGTTTCTTCAAGCATGGCGACGGGGTTGAGCCCACCGATGACGACGACACCGACCCGGCCCTCGCTGACGGGGATATCCAGCAGCGGCCGTCCGGGCCAGCCGACGAGAAAGACGCCGCCGAGACCGACTTCGTCCATCTTGTGGGCGAGTTCGATCACGCGATCTCTTGCATCGGCGGGGACCTCACGGAAACTGGCACCGATGAGACCGCTGCCGGTGCTTGTGGCGCCGACATAATCGGTCATGCCGCTTCGAATGAACGCTTCGAGGGGGTCGATGGTGGTTCCCTCATAGTGAATGAGTTCAACGAAGCGGGTGGGTTTTCGCTCACGGAGTTCGAGCAGTCCGCCGAATCGCGAGTTCGTCGGGATTCCGTGGGCGACGAGGATACCGTTCACCGTGATCGAGCAGACGGTGCCGATGCCCACCATCCCGGCAGGAATGGTGGTCTGGCCCACCTGTTCGCCACCGGGCAGCAAGGTCACCAGCTTGCCCATGGAATATCCCGCGGCGAAGACCTTGCTCATGTGGGGAGCTGCTTGCTCGATCTGGTCTTTTTCGATGATGCTCACATTCAGGACGACGGTACCGGTTCTGCTGGCCAGGTCGAACTTCATGCGATAGGTCATCTGGTCTATCTTGGCCGAAAGGTAGCCAATCTTCTCAAAGGCCCTGGCGGCGGAGAGTTCCTTCGATCCTCGTTCGGTGATGGCCCGCCCCGATCGCCCAAGGTTTTGTGTGAGTCCGGCGGCGTCCATGTCGAGGAGGTGAAAGCGGACGGTTCGTTCGCTGATGTCGTGCCCCATGGCCGTGAGACGCTCTGTTATCCTGGAGCTTCCCACCGGAGAGCCTGCTTCGCGGAGAATTCGTAATATTGCAAGTCGTTTTTCTTCTGTTTTTTCTCTCATCTCCCAGACTGTACCGCGATATGTGCCGTTGATCAAGTATTCTTCCGGCAATTATGCCGCATATTAGGGGTTGGAGACTTTATCTGCGTCCGTCAACCCGGATCGATGCGGCGGTATCTTCTCAGAGGGAGGTTTCATCAAGGGCAACTCGGCCATTGGAGGTACCGGCAATATTGCCGGTAGAACAGTAACGGGGGCATATGTCCTGGTAATCAGTTCCGAGAAAAATCGGCGAATTCAGTTGAACCGCGTTGTCGAGTCAGTATTATGGTGGCATTGATATGCCGCTATTGCGCCGTTGTCTGGCGGCGACATTTTGGAGACACAAGGCCACCTCGGGGCGGTCATAGATTCCATCGTGAGAACAGGTGGAAGTAGGTCGTGGCAAGCGGCGGCCGGGGTTTGAGGGTCGCCGACGGACCATGGCGTCGTCATGGGTTCAGCAGAAGACAGAGTGTCCGGTCCGTGTGTGGGTCGGCCACGCAGCAATGAGGAGAAATAGAGGAATGCCATACGTCAATCGGATCATGAGTTCCGTCGTAGAACGGAACCCGAGTCAACCTGAGTTTCATCAGGCGGTCGGTGAAGTGCTGGAGTCGCTCCGGCCCGTGTTCAAGAAGCACACCAAGTATGAGAAGCACTGTGTCCTTGAACGGATCGTGGAACCGGAGCGTGTGATCATCTTCCGGGTTCCTTGGACGGATGATCAGGGCAACCTTCAAGTCAATCGGGGCTTTCGCGTCGAATTCAGCAGTGCGATTGGTCCCTACAAGGGCGGTCTGCGGTTTCACCCCACGGTCTACCTGGGCATGCTCAAGTTCCTGGGATTCGAGCAGATCTTCAAGAACGCCCTCACGACGCTGCCCATGGGCGGCGGCAAGGGCGGGTCGGATTTCGATCCGAAGGGGAAGTCGGATCACGAAGTGATGCGGTTCTGTCAGTCGTTCATGACGGAGCTCTACCGCTACATCGGTCCGGACACGGACGTTCCCGCGGGCGACATCGGTGTGGGCGGTCGCGAGATCGGCTATCTGTTCGGGCAGTATAAGCGGATTGTCAACGAGTTCACCGGCGTTCTGACCGGCAAGGGGCTGAACTGGGGTGGGTCGCTGATTCGCCCTGAGGCCACCGGATATGGGGCGGTGTATTTCGCCCAAGAGATGCTGGCCACTCGCAAGGACGCGATGAAGGGCAAGGTGTGTACGGTTTCGGGATCGGGCAACGTGGCTCAGTATACGGTTGAGAAGATCAACCATTTCGGCGGCAAGGCGGTAACGCTGTCGGATTCCAACGGCACGATCTATGATCCCGACGGCATCGACCAGGAGAAGCTGGCGTACGTTCTGGATCTGAAGAACGTTCGTCGGGGTCGCATTCGGGAATACGTTGAGAAGTATCCGCGGGCGCAGTTCCTGGAAGGCAAGCGTCCCTGGGGAGTCAAGTGTGACTGTGCATTCCCCTCGGCGACTCAGAATGAGATTTCGAGTGAGGATGCCGCTGCGCTGGTGAAGAACGGGTGCAAGCTCGTTTCCGAGGGGGCGAATATGCCTACCGAGCCGGGTGGCGTCCAGGTCTTCCTGAAGAACAAGATCCTGTATGGTCCGGGCAAGGCCGCGAATGCGGGCGGCGTGGCTGTTTCGGGGCTCGAGATGTCTCAGAACTCTCAGCACACGTCGTGGTCTCGCGAAGAGGTGGACGGCCGCCTTCAGACGATCATGAAGGCCATTCACACGGCGGTGTCCGGCGCGGCGGCCGAGTACGGTGATCCCGGCAACTACGTGATGGGTGCCAATATCGCGGGCTTCGTGAAGGTAGCCGATGCCATGATCGACCAGGGAGTGGTTTGAGTTCGCAGGTTGGTCTGGCCGGTCGCAGAGACGTCAACAACGAAGGTGGGAAGGTCGTCCGAGAGGACGGCCCCCACCTTCATGTATTTTATCGAGGGCCATCGAGGTAGCACACGACCTTCTGGGTGCAGGTGTTGGCGTTGAGCAGGAGGGTTTGTCTTGACGGGGCCTCCCGAGGGTCGATGATCCGCACGGCATTCGCCCGATCGGCGGCACTGGGCAGGAGTTGGGCGAGTTTGTTGGGGGATCGTGCGAGGTAGTCTTCGTTCAGGACATTGCCCTCGCGGCTTGGAAAGAGGGCCAGGTAGAGCATATCCATTTCGACGAGTTCGTTGAAGAAATGGGTTCCAAGCGACACTTCAGGAACCAGTCCCTCTCGCATGAGGACCAGTTCGCAGATTACCGAAACGGTGTTGATTTCCGCGAAGGAGACGGGCACGCCCAGGGTCGGCGTACTGGTTCCCCAACGTCCGGGCCCCAGGAGCATGACCGTCTTCGGTGGTTCGGATTCCTCCAGATGTGTGAGTCTTCCGATCAGGCGGGCAACGGAATACCGGTCGCTCATGGACAGTCGTCCGTATACGGACGGAACCACATAGATCAACCGGTCGACGGTCGTCAGGCGGCTTTGGCCGACGACGGCCCCGTGCGCCTCGAGGATGCGATCCTCGTTCCGGATATTCGCCGGGACGCTCTTGGCCGAGCCGACAGGATTCACTTGAAGGGGCCGGCATTGGACCATGTTGATCTTGTAGGTGCCGGAGTCGAGGAAATTGGCGGTGAATTCGGTGTCGACGGGACAACCGTAGGCCTCTTCGATGAGGTGCAGTATCTTGCGCATGTCCTGTACGAACGACGTGTCCGACAGGAGCCGATCGAAGGTCAGATTCCATCGGGGCATACTCGATCCGCCGGCGCCCATTCCCGGCTGTTCCAGCTCCTCATCGGCAGAGGCGAACAGGTCGACCGGCAGCCCGGGACTCTGTTGCACGAGGTCGAGGAAGCTCGATGACACCACCTGGTTGGCGTGGAGGTCCAGGCCGTCGACCCTTCGCTGAGTGTACTGGCGGACCTGGTCCGGGTTACCCTCGGGGCGTCGGTGGGGGGCATTCAGGGCCACGACACGCGTGTAGTCGTCATCGGCGCGGTCGACGGCTCGGGTGCCCAGACCGAATACGAGTCTGAGGACGCCCGCCTGGGGATCGATATGTTCGCTCCACACGTAGGGATTGAATGACAGGCCTACGCCGGCGATTTGAGGGTAGAAGTGATTTCCGTAGAGGGCGCCGGAGACCCTCTGGACCAGGAGGGCCATTTGTTCGTCACGGTCCAGCATTCCCCGGAGTGCCCGGTAGCTGAGGGCCTTCTCGCTCATGGTGCTGGCGTAGATCGTGCGCACGGCGGACAAGAAGTCTTCGAGCCGCTGCTGGTGGGGTCCCTGGTTGACGCAGAAGACGCTTTCGTATTTGCCGGCGAAGGAGTTTCCGAAGTTGTCCTCGAGAAGGCTGCTGGAGCGGACGAGGATGGGGGACTGCCCGAAGTACTCGAGCATGTCCGAGAACTCCTTCTGGATGTCTTGTGGAAAGGTTCCCATCAGGATGCGTCGGCGGGCGTCTTCGGCTCCATCGAGGAACGTCCTGGGATTTCTCTGTTTCTGTCGTGCCCACCAGCAGCCGTTCTGCACGAGGAAGGTGTAGAAGACATCGGACCCGATGAAGAACGAGTCGTGGGGTTCCAGGAGTTCCTGGTATCGGGGGTCTGTCTTGGTCAGGATGGCTCGTGCCAACAGCATTCCGAGGGCCTTGCCGCCGATCAGGCCGGTACCGATCATTCGCTTCCAGATGTCGAGGATGTCTCCCAGGTTCAGGTACTGCTCGGCCAATCTGAGAAATCGCTCTTCTCGCGTCACGGCCATTTTGAGCAACCGTCGCGACAATTCATGCGCACCACCCAGCGGGCATTCCCTGCGATACATGGGGTCGCGGATTTCCTCGGCCTGCAAGAACTCGCGGTTCCACACGCCCAATCGGGACCGGGGAGTCTCCATCTTGGACGAAGGCGTCGACGTCAGGATTTCGGCGATGGTCGAACTCGTTGTGACCGGAATGAAGTCTGCGGATTCCCATGCGTGGAGCATGTACATTGTGGGCGAGTAGCGTTGCTGGACCTTGATGGGATGGACGTACAGACGACTCTTGTGGCGATAGACGTCCAGGAGGACCTGCGTTGTCTCAGCGATGGGTGTTGTTGCATGGAACGAGTGGTAATTCCTCAGCAGGGTGAAGTAGGCCATTCCACCGACATCGTAGACATAGGGGCAGGTCAGCATGAAGAAACTACCCAGCATGCGATCGCTGCACCAATCCACCGCCAGGTCGGACAGGCAATCGAAGACGTAGCAGCAGGTGTTCTTGCCGAGTTCGATGGCCTGATGGATCTGGGAGATGAACGACTCGAATCCGGCTTCGGGGTCCAGTTGGCGGATTTCGATGTCGTCGCCGGGGGATAGGAGGGGCTGGTGTTTGGCGAATCGGAAGTAGATGAGCCGCCTTCCGCGGGCCAGGGCGGCCTGGGCAAACGGTTCCACGAAGGGCAGATAGTCGTTGATGGAACTGACCTGAAAGACGAGGTTGTCTCCGGGGATTATGCCTTTCAGCATACGGTCCAGTCCCACCAGTCCGGTACTCCAGGGCGCTTGGTTCATACGGATCGGCCTCGCAGATGTGCTCGGGGGATCGTCAGGACATATTCGCTTCTACCGCTAAGGCTACCACAGTCGCGGCGAGTCGTTCAAGACGAGGTTTCTTCGAGGATCGTGTGTTGAGGGGGCGGAGCCGGCTCATCGGTCCGCGTGGCATTGGCGATTCCGTCGCTGCGGGAGGATACGCTGCGTTGGTCGGAATGCCGGGCGGGCCCTCCCCCTGAGCAGGTGATCGAAGAGGTCAAGGCGTCCGGGGCGGATCACCGACAGGCACGTTTCGCCGGAGGCCTATGGGTCTGCGGTGATGCATCCCGCGTCGGTTTCACGTATGCTGTCCTGACGGATTCGGGGTGGGTCAGGGCGACCCACCCTTGCGTCTTTCTGAAGCATACCGGTCGCGTCGGCACGGCAGACGGGATGTCGGAAGGTGTTCGGGGCAGGCCGTGAAGAGACAACCCGGGGAGCCCAACGTGTCTTTCACGCTGACAGAGATGCTCCGCAATGGTTCGGCGGGGGATCGTGGGGCGGAGGTGTCTTCTCCGCGGCCGACGACCGGAGGGTCACCGTCGGTTCCGATGCCGGGGGAAGATCTCCATCTACTCGGTCATCGTCTGGCAATCGCTACGTGTGTGATCGGACTGCTGTTGTCCGGCCTGTCGGCGGCGCTGAGTGACGGCGCGCTGCACGACGACGATCTGACGCACTACCTCTATGCGAAATGGGCCAAGCAGATCCCGGCCTACTTCGTTCATGAGTGGGGGCGGCCGGGGTTTACGGTGCTGTACTTCGTGCCGGCGCAGATCGGCTGGCTGGCGGCGCGATGGTTCAGCGGCATTCTGTCGGTTCTGGCGGCATGGTTGGCCTATCGCACGGCCGATCGCATGCGGCTGCCGTGGGCCTGGCTGGCGGCGCCGCTGACGCTGATTCAACCCTTGTTCTTCCAGCTCAGCTACACGACGCTGACGGAGACCGCACTGTCGTTTTACCTGATGCTTGCCCTGTGGCTTCTGGTGAATCATCGTCATGGGCTGTCGGCCTTCGTGTTCAGCCTGACACTCATCACGCGGCACGAGGCGGTGATCTGGCTGCCTTTGTGGGCGTGGGCGATGTGGCACGATCGGGTCAAGCTTCGCGATTGTCCGTGGCTGGCGTGGGCTCCGATCGCTCACAACCTGCTGACGCCGTGGTTGCTGGGTCGGGTGCCGGCGGGGATGTTTCTTGCCGCTAAGGAGGACCTTCAGTACGGCAGCGGGTCGTTGCTGGCGATGTCGGGTCGTGCGGTTCTGGCATGCGGTCCGGGGATCCTCGCCCTGGCGTGTCTGGGCTGCGTTCCGCTCTGTCGGCGACGCTGGGGCATGATGGTGGCGTCGCTGGCCGTTTCGTACTTTGTGGCGCATTCGGTTGTCCGCTTCTTCGGGCTGTATGCGACGGGCGGATACGCCCGGTTTCTGGCGCCGATTTCGCCGCTGGTAGCGATTCTGGCCGTTGCGGGGTTGCGGGCTTTGGTGGATTGGTCTGCTGTGAAAGCCTGGATTCGCCCCTGTGTGGCGGCCCTGGCGTTTCTGTTCTTCTGGTTTGCCGGGGAGTGGGAGAAGCCGGCCTGGCTGTATCCGCCGTTCCTCCTGACGTTTCGACTCGTGACCTTCGGGGTGGTGCTGCTGGCGGCGGGGACGTCGATCACGCATTGGCGGCGGCATCGGCTGAGATGGGTTCGATGGTTGCTGCCGGTGTGCCTGATCGGGATCACGCTGATTCACACTGCTTATGCCAGCCGGCCGTGGCGATTGGGCGCCGAGCAGACGGCGATCGAGAACGTGGTGAACTGGCTCAAGACTCACGGATACCGCGATCGTCGGATGTTCGCATCGAACGTCTGGGCCCACTACTTCTGGGGCACGGCCCTCGATCCGGCCGACTATGATACGGAACGGGAGTTGAACAAGGCTCCGCCCGGAAGTGTTCTGATCTGGGAGGGGCGTTACGGGCCCAACCCGCCAAGAACGCGGACACTCTACGACTATCTGAGCGACGCCCACTATCGGCTTCTGACTCGGAGCGAGGTGTCGGGCGAGCCGTTCTGTTTCGCCTTCGAGAAGCTGTAGATCGTCCGGCGCCGGCTCGCAAGTAGCGTCTCCCATCTGTATGCCCTGTGTTCACAGAGAGCGGCTCATGAAACAGCGAGGGGTGAGGCGTTGGCCTCACCCCTTCTTGGTTACATCGAAATTGCAGGACTCGCGGTCCGATCCCGCGGCGCTAGAACGGCAACTGAGGGTCGTACTGTCCCGTCACCTGCTCGGGCGTGTAGACATCGAAGTCGAGGTAGTTGCCCCAGGCCTCCCAGAGGATGTTGCCGACGAGCTTCTGCGTGATCGCGGCGTGGTGGGGGAAATGTCGCACCAGCACATCGCGGTAGAGTCGCGAGAGATTCCTGATTCGCATCCAGCCGTAGGCGCCGAAGGTCTTTTCCTTGGTCTTCTCGACCTTTCCTTCGGCCATGACGGCCTTCCATCGGCCCTCGGTGGTTTGCGTAACGCGGGCGACGGTCATCGGGCCCGGCTTGACCTCGAACTCGACCACGCCGCGGCAGTTTGCCTTGCCGCAGGTGTCGGCGATGATGTTGTGGGTGCCCATCTTGGGTTTCGTGCCGGCAAAGCTGGGCGGGAAGACGCCGCAGTGCCACAGGTTGACCAGTTCGGGGTCCTTGTGATGGAGGTTGTTCCAGTCGGCCAGTCCGGCGGGCGAATCACCCGCCAGCATGAGCGAATGCATGGTCAGGGCGCCGAGGACGTCGACCTCGCATGCCGACGGGATGCCTCGTTCGCCCAGCCGCCCCATGACGCCGCAGGTGCAGATGCCGAGGTTCGCCTGGACGCTGGTCCAGCATTGGATGGCCAAGGCGTCCAGATTCGCCTTCTCGACGAATTGTTCGACGGCTCGTTCGAACTTGGCGATCTTGAGCAGCACGTCGGCGGGGATGCCGGAGATTTCGGTGCCTCTCTTCATTTCGGCCAGAATCTCCCTGACCCTGGCGTCTTCCTTCATACGCTGCACCTGTCCGATGATTTCCGACAGGTCGAGCGTCACGGTGGTTGCGCCGAGGCGTTGGAGCTGTTTTTCATCGACGCGGCAGGTCCAGAAGGCGTCGGGGCGGGCGCCGATCTGCCCGTAACGGGCGTTGCGGACACCGTTGACGACGCGGCAGACGCCCAGGAAACAGGCCATGTCTTTCTTGAAGCTTGCGTCGGTAGGGAAGCAGATGGGCACGGTGGCCACGGTGTACTTCATGCCGAGTTGGCGGAGTGCGTCGCCGATGGACAGCAGGCCGCAGAAGGAGTCGCGCCTTGGCAGTTTCAGTGTGAGCGGGCCTTCTTCCTGGCAGCCGAAGATCAGGATCGGAACGTTCCGTTCGGTGTGCCGGAGGGTATAGGCCACGCCCTGTTCGTCGCCGAAGTTCATGGCGCCGACGACGATGCCATCCACCCGCTTTTCTCGGAACATCCGGCCGACCCTCTCGGCCTCTTCCAGGCTCTCGACGCAGCCGACCTTCGTCATGCCGGTGTCGGGGACGATAACCTCGGCCCCGGCCGTTTGCATGGCCTTGATGGTCTGGGCCCGCATCTTGGCGGCCAGTTCGTCGCTGAAGAAGCCACGATTGGCCGGTACCAGTCCGAGTCTCACCTTCTTGGTCAGCATTGCGCGATCTCCGAGTGTGGGTTGCCGTTTCCTTCGTGACGCTGTGTGTGCGTATTGTGATGCCGGGCGATGATACAGGCAAGATGTCCGAAGTCGGGTCGCCCGACAGCCCTATCCGGCAGCGGTGGCGTTGACCCCGCCGGCCGGTACGATTATCAATGACCACACCGAAAAGGGGGTCCTCCGTCGCCGGAAGCGAACTGCGGTTCGGGCACGCGGCCCGACGGACGGATGACACCCTTTCCTGCAGGACAAAGCTTCATGAAACGAGCCTTGCCTATTTCCGTTGTGTGCGTGTTGCTCCTGGGGTGTTGTCAGGCGGTTCAGGGGGCTGCGCCGACCTCGCGGGCGGCATCCCCGAAAGCGGCATCCGGGCAAGGCGGCGGCATCTTCCGATGGTGGGGCGCTCGCCCGACCTCTCAGCCCGCGGCGGCCAAGACCACCCCGAGTGAGGCGACGTCGCCTGTCACGGCGAGTCGACCGGCGATGCCGGCGCAGCCCGATCGTCCCTGGATCGGCGTGGTGTTCTTCTACTGGTATACGTGGGACTACAAGCAGCAGCTCGGCGGCTGGATCGGCGGCGTTCACAACACGCCCCTCTATGGGTACTACGATTCTCGCACGTATCGCGACAACCTCCGCTCGCTCCGTCTGGCAAGCGAGTGGGGCGTCACTCACCATTGGATGGACTATTGGGCCCCCAACTGGAAGGACGAACAGGGGCAGATGCGCGAGAAGACCGTCATGCGGGCCGCCGAGGACCTTCGCAAGGCGGGGTACAACATCTGGATGAGCTACTATCAGGACGGCGAGAACTTCGAGATGAAGGACTTCGTGCGGAACGTCACAGAGAAGCGAGACGTTCATCAGTGGCTCCAGGATTTTGCGGCTTCGCCGGTCTGGCCGAAGATTCAGGGCAAGCCCATGCAGCTCGTCTACGCCCGTAACGGTGCACCCAAGATGACGACGGACCACGCCGGTTTTCGGGAGTATCTCAAGGGACGTTACGGCACGATCGAGGCACTGAACGACGATTGGGGCAGCCGGTTCGCCGGGTTCGATGCGGTGGAGATGGACATCACCACGCGGGGCCCGCAGCGTGCGTGGTCGGCCAAGTATCAGCACGAGATTTGGCGGAAGGCGTGGTCCAGACTCGATCAGGAGGTTCGGCAACAGTTCCGGTATCCCGGCATGGTCGCTTCCTTCGACGTCGGCTATGCCCCGTTTCGCAACCTCGGCTACGCCGAGTTCATCAAGAGTTTCGGGGGGCCCCATAGCTACGCGGGCATATTCGCTCAGCCGCACGATCAGGATGCCGATCGGTTCATTCAGGCGAATGTCAGCAAGGCCTATGGCGCGGTGTTCCTGGACCACTACAAGAACTTCTATCACGATTGGGACATTCGCGTGCCGGGCACCGGTTATCTGCCCGACCCGCACCATTTCGATCGGTTCTGGGTGGGCGACCTGATGCGGTACGCCACGGCGATTCTCCACCTGTCGTGGAACGAGTGGTGGGAAGGCTCCAATCTCGAGCCGTGCATGGAATGGGGCAAGACGTACTGCGAGAAGGAACTCTTCTACTCGACCGTCATGCAGCTCTGTTATCCCTCGCTGCGCGATTGGTCGAAGGGGGCGAGGGTGGCCCTGCTCCTTAACGACTACCAGAACCTGGCCGGCAGCATTCACCCTGAGGAACTCCGCGACACGCTGCAGACACTGCGACGACTCAATTGCGATTTCGATCTGCTTCCGGACGACCGCGTGACTTCGGAGATGCTCAACAGTTTTCGTGTCGTCATCGCGCCGTCGTGTGAGGTGGGCTTCGGCTACAACGAGCGAAACCAGCGGATTGCGCCGCTCCTGATGGACTGGGTTCGTGGCGGGAAGGACCGCCGTCTGATCGTGTCGGCCGACCCGCGGATCTGCCGATCGTTGAGCGGGGAGGCGGCATCTCGTCCGGCGGCGTCCGGGCCGGCGACCTCTCGGCCTGCGGGCGGAGACATGAATCTCCTGGTCGATATCGGCGAGGAGGGAGACGAGCAATTCCTTCTGACGGGCTGCACGCAGCGGGAGTCGTGGGGCAAGGTGCCCGCCGGGTGGTTCGCCCTGGGGCCGGAACTGAAGGCCCGCTGGACACCGGCAATCGGCCGGGTGACCACACTCCAGCTTCCCCTGAGCCCGAATCGCGACCACGTCCTGCGACTGGGCGGCATTTCGCTCTGGCCCAGCACCATCGAGGTCCGGCTGGACGGCATTCCGGCAGGGCGGGTATCGCTGAAGCCGGGCCACAACGAATACGAGTGCGCGATTCCCGCCTCGGTCGTCGGAGATCGGGGTGTGGGGACGTTCGACCTGATCTACGATCCGCTTCGCGTGCCGAGGACGATGGATGCCAAGGCCTATCCCGGGGAGGATCGCAACTGCAACCTGGCGATCGACTGGGTGCAGATCGCTACGGCGAACGTTCTGGCCAGGACCACGGCACGGCAACAGGTGACGGCCGTTCAGCAGGTTCGGTTCAGTGGCGAACTTTCCGGCGGTCTGAAAGGGCGTGTGGTGGATGTGCCGCTTCGATCGCACGCGCCTTCGTTGGGGAAGGGGCAGATCGTCAGCACCTATCAGGACGGCGCTCCGCGCGATGCGATCATCGAGCACGGGCAGGGGCAGGTCTGGTATGTGAACGGCCTGTTCACGGATGTGCGCGACGATGAGTACTGGCGGGCGATTCTGTCGAAGTGGGCCTCGGCGTCGCCGGCGGAACTGGTGCGAGGGACGAGTTCGGCGGGGACCCGGCTCAGTGCCGGGCAGACCGATCTGCTTCTGGCGTACAACTACAAGATAAGCTCTCCGGATCGGATTCGTTGCCGCGTGCCGGAGCACAAATGGCCCCTCAGCGAGGCGGTGGCGCTGACTCGGGACGGCGCGGCCTATCAGCCGATCAAGACCCGCCGCAACGGTTCGTGGATCGAATGGGACGACACGCTCGGCTATTACGGCGTCTACCAGTTGGCCTTTGCGCCGGTTCGCGTGGAGACGGGTTCGATTGCCTTGAGTCTGGGGCAGACGCTTGTTGTGCCGGCGAAGGTGACGAACATTCGCGGCGGGATGATGCGGGTCAAACTGGGGTTCCGCAGTGTGATTCCCACGCTGACAGGCAAGCCGGTCGACGTGTCGCTGTGGCCGGGGCAGTCGGTGCAGGTGGGGTTGCCGATCACAGCGGCTGCGACCGCCGACTGGGGGCGTAAGACGGCGGTTATCGAGATAGAGTGCGACAAGCAGAAGGCCTATCTATTCCGCGAGGTGGTGGTCATGAGGCCGCCGTCGCTGCACCTGGCCCGCAGCGTCGTTTCGGCGGTCGAGCCGAAGATTGAGGTTCGGAACGACCGATCACCGCATGGAGAGGCTGCCCCCGCTCTGGAGGTGACGGCTTCAGTGGCCGGTCGGACGGTGGAGGTAGGGCAGATACCCGCCGGTGGGCAGGTGGGTTGTCCGCTGCCGGCATTGCCGGCGCCTGCTCCGGCGACGGGGCCGGCAGTTTCGGCGGAGTCGGCCGCCCTGTCTCGCCATTCGCTGCGTCTGACGTGCGTTGACGATCGCCGGCGCTTGCCATCGAAGGAGGATCTCTGGCTGGCTCGACCGGCCTCGGCGGCGCGATCGTATCCGAATGCCGTGGCGGCGATCAGTGCGTTCAATCACTATGAACGTTCTCTGGATCGACGGTTGGTTCATGTGCCCTCGGCGACTCCCTTCATGCCGGCTGATGCGTATCACGTCCGTAACGCCACAGGGCAATCGCTACCCGCCCAGGTGGTCGACGGTGGCGGGCTTGTGTTGCCGGTGACGTTGCACCCGCACAGCGCGGCGAGCTATACGCTGGTTCGGGGCAAGGGCAACGTCGGGCCCACAGACCTCAGCCTTCGTGACAACCGTTCGGGTGACGGTTCGGTGACGGTGAGCAATGCCTTCTTTGAGGTGACGCTGAGTCAGGCGAGGGGCGGCTGCGTCACGAGGCTGATCTCCAAGCGGACCCAAACCGACTATGCCGATTCAAGCTTTGACGCCAATGCCGGCCGGTTCAGCCGGTACGATCCGAATTCGCCGGCGACGAACACGGAGCAGTACATCTGCGAGGACAAGACGGCGCTCTCGACCCGGCGATGCGTGTGGAAACGCGTTGACGGGGGGCCTCTGGTGGCGACGGTTCAGACCGAGATCACCGAAGGCGACCTGAGGTGCCTGACGACATACGAGTTTCGCGCCGGTGAGCCGTGGTTCCGTTTGATCCGGCATCTCCGATTCGTGGGCAAGGACCGGCCGCAGGAGATTGTGGCGGTGGATGCCCGCTTCCGCCGGGGGAATCTGAGCAAATCATTCCCGACCTTTGTCGGTGAGATCAGTGCGTCGAACCAGCCGCATTTCGGCTGGCGGTATGGGAACTGGGTGCCGGACTATCTGACGTTGATGGCACCGCCGAAGTTCGACGAGAGTCTTTCGCTCCTGGTCCTTCGCAAGGAGGGGTTGGACCAGGTTCGTCAGGGCTTCTGGCCGGCGGAGCGTCCCAAGTCGGGACCGTGTGCGCAAGCGAGGATTGAACTGATCTCACGCGGCGCCGCGGAATGCGAGGTGGAGCTGATCGTCTATTTGCACCAGGGCCATCAGGTGATAGCGGCTGCCCTGCTCGACGAATTCCGCGATCCTCCGCTGGCGATTCTGACGCCGGACCCACTGTGGCGGGAGAACTGAGTCGGAGGGCCGGAGTGTGGATATGGAGGGCTCGATCCTGAGGGGGGAGTTTTCCTTATTGCTTGACAACCTCGTGCCGATACTATACAAATCTGGGTGTAGAGGTTTTTTCTTGAACCCGAACAGGGGCTGCAAGACGATGTTGAGTGCGAACCTTAGCTATCGGTATTACTTTAGCCGGTGGTATTGGTTCGCGCTGCGAACGTCTTGAGGCCTCTGCAATAAAAGCAGCTCCAAAACAGGAAACCGCCTTGAGACGACGCAGCGACGCTCAAGGCGGTTTTTATTTTGGTCCTGACAGGGATTCTCAATCAGAAGGGAGCTACTAGAACATGCTGGACATCCGTTACATCCGTGAAAACGCCGAGGTCGTCCGACAGGCCGCTGCAAGGAAGAAGATTGCCTGTGATCTCGACCGCCTGCTCGAAGTCGATGCCCGACGCCGGCGCATCCAGCAGCAGCTCGACACGCTCCGCCAGGAGCAGAAGGACCTGGGCGCCCAGGTGGCGCTGTATCGCAATCCGAAGAGTCCCTTCTACAAACAGGCCGTGGCGGCGGGCAAGACGCCCGAACAGCTTGCTCAGGACGCCAAGGGCGTTCAGGACCGTCTGAATGAGATCAAGGCGGCAATCAAGCCGCTCGAGGAAGAAGAGAAGCAGGTTCAGCCCGAGTTCGATCGTCTGATGCTCACCGTGCCGCAACCGCCCAGTCCGGACGTGCCCGACGGTCGGGACGACACCGAGAACGTCGAGGTTCGCCGGGTCGGAGAGGTTCCCCGGTTCGACTTCGAGATCAAGGACCACGTTCAGCTCGGTGCCACGCTGGACATCATCGACATCGACCGAGGGGTCAAGTTGGCCGGCAGCCGCAACTACCTGCTCAAGGGTGCGGGGGCCATGTTGCACCAGGCGGTTCTCCGGCTGGCGGTGGACATGATGGTTGCCCGAGGGTTCACGCCGGTGAGCGTGCCGGTGTTGGTTCGCGACGCGATGATGTACGGGACGGGCTACTTTCCCGGCGGGGAGGAGCAGGCGTATCGCTGCGAGCGGGACGAGATGAGCCTGGTGGGCACCGCGGAGGTTCCGCTGACCGCGATTCACTGCGACGAGGTGCTCGCGGAATCCGAGTTGCCCAAGCGCTATGTGGCGATGAGCACGTGTTTCCGTCGCGAGGCGGGGGCGGCGGGCAAGGACACCTACGGCCTGTACCGCATTCACCTGTTTGACAAGGTCGAGCAGGTCATCGTTTGCCGCAACGACGAGCAGACCAGCATCGAGCATCATCGGGAGATCGTGGCGAACGCCGAGGCGGTGCTCCAGGCGATCGGACTGCCCTATCGCGTGGTGAACGTCTGTTCGGGCGATCTGGGGCAGGGGCAGGTGCAGAAGTTCGACATCGAGACCTGGATGCCGTCGCGCGGCAATTACGGCGAGACGCACAGCGCCAGCCGGTTCTACGAATACCAGGCTCGCCGATTGAGCCTGCGGTATCGCGACGGCGAGAAGAAGCTTCGGTTCTGTCATACGCTGAACAATACCGTCATTGCCAGCCCGAGGATCCTGATTCCGATCCTCGAGCTGTATCAGAACGCCGACGGCAGTGTGACGGTTCCCAAGGCGCTACGTTCGTACATGGGAGGAATGGAGGCCATCAAGCCGCCGTCGAAGTAGCGCGACGAGCGGCGGGGCAACCCGAAGGGTGGATTGGACCATGTCCGGAGCATTGGAGCGTGTCAACGGTTTGGAGTCGTGTTCGCAAGGTTCTGGCACCTGGCGGCCGCTGCCGTTTCGGGGCGGCGTCCGCCGTCGATACCTCCTGGGGCGTTGGGCATTCGTCTATCCGAGGCCGCTTCCTGCGGCCAACCCCGTCGTGGTGGATTTCGTCAAGAAGGACCTGGCTCGCTGCCAGGAGACGGAGGAATTGGTCATGATCGTGGTCATGCGGCATGGGGCGAGTCCGGACACTGTTGAGCACGTGGTCAAGCTGATCCGAGAGATGGGTTTGCGAGATCATGTGATCGTCGGTACCGACCGGACGGTCATTGCGGCCATCGGTGACAAGCGGATGGTCGACAAGAATGCCATCGAGCTGGCCCCGATGGTCGAACGAATCGTCCCGATACTTGCTCCGTACAAGCTGGCGAGCAAAGAGGTCAAGATCGAGTCCTCGGTGATTCCGCTGGGAGATCGGGGCGCCACGATCGGCGACACCAAGATCGGCGTTATCGCCGGTCCGTGCAGCGTGGAGGATCGTGTGCAATTCCTCGAGACGGCCCATGCCGTGGCCGAGGCGGGGGCTATCGGCTTGCGGGGCGGGGCGTTCAAGCCGCGGACCAATCCGTACAGTTTCCAGGGGCTTGGCGAGGAAGGGTTGGAGATTCTGGCCGAGGCCCGAGAGCAGACAGGGCTGGCGATCGTGACCGAGGTGATGAGCGTCGAGCAGGTCGAGCTGGTCGACCGCTACGCCGACGTGCTTCAGATCGGCACGCGGAACATGCATAACTTCAACCTGCTGGCTGCCGTGGGCGGCACCGATCGGACCGTTTTACTGAAACGGGGCATGAGCGCTACGCTGGAGGAGTTTCTTCTGGCGGCCGAGTACATTATCAACGCCGGCAACCCCAATGTGATCCTTTGCGAGCGGGGCATTCGTACGCACGAGGACTATGTGCGGAACACGCTGGCGCTGTCGATCGTGCCTGCGATCAAGCAGGAGAGCCACCTGCCGATTCTGGTCGATCCGTCGCACGGGACTGGGCACGCCTACATGGTTCCTGCGATGAGCAAGGCATCGATTGCCTGTGGAGCCGACGGCCTGATCGTCGAGGTTCACCAGGATCCGCCGCACGCGCTGACCGATGGGGCGCAGTCGCTCACACCCGAGGGATTCGCCAAGCTCATGCGAGAGCTGCAAGCTGTTGCCGTGGCGGTTGGGAGGGAAATATAACGGCGGCAAAGGGTTAGGAGTCATTTTGTCATGGGGGTGATCGAACTGCTTGGGGTGTTCAGCCCGTGTGGCCGAAGCCACCCTGGCCGCGGGCCGTATCGCTGAGTTCTGCAACCACCTCGATGTCGGCCTGGACGACCGGGGCGATGACCATCTGGGCGATTCTCAGGCCGCGGGTGATCGGGAAGGCCTCTTCGGACAGGTTGATCATGATGATCTTCAGTTCGCCTCGATAGTCGGCATCGATGGTGCCGGGTGTATTGAGGAGCGTGAGTCCGTTCTTGAGCGCCAGGCCACTGCGTGGGCGAATCTGGGCCTCGTAGCCTATCGGGATCTCCAGGAACAATCCTGTGGGGATGGCCGCGCGTCTTCCCGGCATCAACGTTACCGGCTCATTCACTGCCGCCGCGATGTCCATTCCGGCGGCGTGTTCCGTTTGATACGCGGGCAGGGGCAGATCTTCGGTGCCAAGTGTTCGGGTTACGCGGATGACGACAGGGGGCAACGGAACGTCCTCGTGGATCACTCGATGATGTCTGCGGCCACCAGCATCTGGTGGAGGCGTTGGACGGGTTGCGGGGCATTGGGTCGCGCCAGGGGGTCGGATTGTGGATCAAGCCTGACCGACTTGGTGGGCAATTGGCACGTTGCCCGCAACTGGCGAAGGAGGCTGATCAGGGCGTCCCACTGCTCGCCCGAGACGGTTGTGGCGTCGTTCGAACCGGCCAGGCAGACGCGGACGGCTCTGGAAACCGTCTTTGTACCGGCGATGTCGGTTTGCTGCTCTTTCCAGTTCGCCAGGGAGCAGACCTGTCCGGTCTGATCGATGACGAAATGATAAGGCATTTGGTGCGCAGAGGCGGCCAGCGCTACTGCCGAGGTCGTCGGGAGCCGATCGCGGTAGGAGATCACGATTTCGTCCCACTTTCCCGGCTGGATGGTTTGGGGGGTTTGGACGGCCAAGGCGATTGGGCTTCGGGTTAGCGAACCGGGTCGGATAGGCTCGGTGGGGACGACGAGATGCTCCACCCAGAGAAGCAGGGCCGTAGCCGCGGACATCGAAGCCACGAGATAAATCAACACTTTGGCTGATCGTGAATTCGGAGACATCGTTCTATCGACCGGCAGTTTGAGTGTTAACCGCGCCCAGATTGTGGCTTAACCCTTAATCGCCACTCTACTTAGGCTATCGGGCAATTGCAAGGGTTCACTCCACATTTTTTTCCGCCCCGTTCCCTGCGCCTTGGGGAGTACGGGTTTACACGCACACCTTTTACTTATTTGACACGGATGACGTCCTGAGGTTGAGATCTGACATGGATTTTTCATGAATTTCCTGGGAAGTCCCCAGTGGGCTCTCGGCTTGTTCCAGGACCGGCTTTCTGTTCGTGTGTTTGGCAAGACCCTTTTGGGTCGGGAACGTGTATACTCCTGCGACAGGCTTGCCTCGATGCGAAGGCGTTGAGGTCCGCCTGTCCATTCGGTTGGCTGAGGGCGCTTGGAAGCCGTCGCGGGACTGCATCGGTCTTGGCGAGGCTGGTGCACGATCAGACTTCCCGATGGGGATGCAGATGTTGGTTGGTGTGGTCGGTTGGGTCGGTGTTTTTTCCTCGCGGCCGCATCGAATCCGCAACACTCCTGTCATGAGGACACGCTATGAACCGTATCCTGTTCTTCGGTGTCGCGATGGTGGTGGCGTTCGTGGGGCACGTGTCATGGGCTGCCGACGTGACTGCTCCGACGGACCTGCGGTGTGAGTACCAGGTCAATCCCGAGGCGATCGATGTTCTCCGGCCTCGTCTGAGCTGGACTTTAGAGCCTGGTCGGCGGGGTCGCACTCAGAAGGCCTATCGAATTCTGGCGGCAACCACGTCGGAGCAGGTCAGGGCGGATCGGGCCGATCTTTGGGATTCCGGCAAGGTCGAGTCCAGCGAATCGATCCAGATCGAGTATGCGGGCAAGGTCCCGGCCTCACGTCAGTCGTGTTGGTGGAAGGTTCGCATCTGGGAGGCTGACGGGAGCGAATCGCCTTGGAGCGAACCGGCGCGATGGATCATGGGACTCCTGAACGATGCGGACTGGAAAGCTCGCTGGATAACCTTCGATATTCAGAATGCCCCCAGCGTTGAGGGCTGTCCGTGGGTGTGGTTTCCCGAGGGCGATCCGATCAAGGCCGCGCCGCCGGGCAAGCGATATTTCCGCAAGGTGGTCGAGCTTCCTGCCGGGGCGAAGGTCCTTCAGGGACGATTTGTCATCGCTGTGGACAACAAGTTTGTCCTGTCGGTCAACGGGAAGCAGGTCGGAAAGGGGCAGGACTGGAGCGTGGTGACGACGACCGATGTCTCGGACGTTCTGAAGACCGGCGCGAACATTCTGGCGGTGGTCGCGACCAACGATTTGACGGCACCCAATCCTGCGGGATTGGCGGGGCGACTGGTTGTTACCCTCGAAGGGGGTTCGACGCTCAATGTGCCGATCGACGGGAGCTGGAAGGTCTCGGATAAGGAGTCGGCTCAGTGGCGGCAGGCCGGTTTCGATGATTCGACCTGGCCTGCGGCCAAAGAGCTGGGCAAGGTGGGAATCGAGCCGTGGGGTGTGCCCGAACGAGGTCCCGGCACGATGCCGATCTTCCGCCGCGAGTTTACGGTGGACAAGGATGTTCGACAGGCTTGCGTGCGGATCTGTGGGCTTGGGCAGTACGAATTGCGTCTGAACGGGCGCAGAGTGGGCGACCGCGAGATCGATCCCGGCTGGACGAACTATCGGAAGCGATGCCTGTACTCCACCTATGATATCACGAAGGACATGATGTTCGGCTCAAACACGTTGGGGGTCATGCTGGGCAACGGCATGTACAACGTGGTAGGGGGGCGATACCTCAAGTTCAAGGGATCGTTCGGTCCGCTGAAGGTCATCGTTCAACTGGATATAGACTATGCCGACGGCACCTCGGTGCAGATCGTCTCGGACGAGTCGTGGAAGGCGGTCGCGGGTCCGGTCGTCTTCAGTTGCACCTATGGCGGTGAGGACTACGATGCCCGCAACGAGCCGAATTGCTGGTGCAATGCGGGGTTTGACGATTCTGCGTGGGCGTCGGCCAAGGTTGTGAGCGGTCCGGGGGGGCGGCTGTTCGCCTCTTCGGCTCCGCCGATCAAGGTGATTCGCACGTTCACGCCGGTCAAGGTGACCGAGCCTTTCGCCGGTGCGCTGGTGTATGACCTCGGACAGAACTTCTCGGGGCGGCCGCAGATTCGAGTGAAGGGACCCGCCGGTATGAGTCTGAAGATCACACCGGCTGAGAAGCTCGACGAGCAGGGGCGGGCCAATCAGAAGTCTTCCGGCGGACCGACCTGGTATACCTATACACTGGGTGGCAAGGGGGTCGAGGAGTGGCATCCGAAATTCATCTACTACGGCTCGCGCTATTACCAGATCGAGGGCGGCGTGCGCCCCGACACATCATTGGCGGAAAGCACGGGCAAGCCGGTCATCCTGGACGTTGAGGGGCAATTGCTGCACGCCTCTGCCGAGCCGGTGGGCGAGTTCGCATGTTCGAATCCGTTGTTCACGCGGATTCACGAGCTGATCACCTGGGCGGTTCGCAGCAACATGCAGAGCGTTCTGACGGATTGTCCCCACCGGGAGAAACTCGGCTGGCTGGAAGAGGCGCATCTGATGGCTCCCGGGGTGCTGTACAACTTCCACGTGCCGGCGCTCTACGGCAAGATCATTCAGGACATGGCCGAGGCCCAGCTCGACAACGGCCTGGTGCCCGACATCGCCCCGGAATACGTCGTGTTCTCAGGCGCCTTCCGCGATTCACCCGAATGGGGCAGCGCGTATGTGATCGTGCCGTGGTACACCTATCAGACCTATGGCGACCTTCGGGTTCTTGGCAGCCATTACCCGGGGATGAAGCGCTATGTTGACTATCTGACCACCCAGGCGAAGGATCACATCATCTCGTATGGGCTGGGCGACTGGTGCGACATCGGTCCCAACCCGCCGGGCGAGTCGCAGCTCACGCCGAAGGGGGTGACGGCCACCGCGATCTATTACTACAACATTACGATTCTGGAGCAGGTGGCGCGACTGCTGGGCAAATCGGAAGATGCGGCGGCGTGGGCGTCGCTGGCCGAGAAGGTGCGTCAGGCGTTCAATCGCACGTTCTACAAGGCGGAGACCCGGCAGTATGCCACCGGCAGCCAGGCTGCCAACGCCATGGCGGTTGCCTTCGGTCTGGCTCAGCCCGAGACGGTTGAAGGCGTGATTGAGAACATCGTCAAGGACGTTCGGGCCAAGGGCAATCACCCGACAGCGGGCGATGTGGGCCATCGGTTCCTGCTGATGGCGCTGGCAAGGAACGGACGATCGGACGTGATCTACGACATGACCCGGCACACCGAGGCCCCGAGCTACGGCAACCAGATTCAGCAGGGGGCCACGTCGCTGACCGAGGCGTGGGATGCGAATCCGGCGCTCTCGCAGAACCACTTCATGCTCGGGCACATCGAGGAATGGTTCTATGAGTATGTGCTGGGGATCAGCCGCGATCCGGCCGGCATCGGGTTCGACAAGATCGTGATTCGCCCCACGCCCGTCGGCGATCTGACCTGGGCCAAGGGCGGCTACCGCTCGATTCGCGGACCGATCGCTGTTGAGTGGAAGCGGCAAGGCGGGCGATTCACGCTGGACCTGACGGTGCCGGGCAACACGACGGCGACGGTGTACGTGCCGGCCAAGGGCGCCGAAGGTGTCCGCGAGGGCAACGGCCCAGCCGAGAAGGCCGAGGGCGTCCGGTTCATTCGAATGGACAAGGGTGCGGCGGTCTTCGGTGTCGGTGCCGGGCGGTATCAGTTTGAGTCGGCTCTGTAGTGTTACGACCGCTCTTGTGGCGGTTCACGTGGTGTGCTGCCGCAATTGAGTCGGTGGGGGCTTCTGAACAAGACGGCTCGGAGTTGCGGATGAGGCAACTCCGAGCCGCAGAGTGAATCACACAGGATCGCCGCACGCCTGACCGGCGTTGGCGGCGTGCATTCCGCCCTTCTTACTGTTCGGGTACAACAGCGGGCTGCCGGTTCATGCCGAGGATGCCCGGCTTGACGCCCATTTCGGGCAGCTTCGCATCTCCGGTTGACAGAGATATCTTCATGTTTCGGAATTCGACGACCTTGGCCTTGGCGGTTCCGTACGGGAGTGGCTGGATGTAGGCGACTCCCTGATAGGTCACGTCCTGGCCCGCCTGAGTGGTGGCATAGAAGGTGATGTAGTAATTTCCGGGATACCAGACGTAGCCAGGCCAGGAGACGAAGTAGACGTATCCGGCAGAGTACCATTGATTGTAGGTCTGGTAGCCGGGGGCCCCGAAGGGGTCCACCACCTGTACCGTCTTGATGAACAGCGGCGCGGAGAAGTGATACTGGAAGATAAGGTAGGTGTACGTCAAGCCGGTCATGTAGTCGGCCTGGGGATACTGAAACGCCTGGTCGAGGTAGCCCACCGGCGGGGCGGCGTTGTTGGGTTCGGGGGTCGGCGTGGTGTTGGGTTCAGCGTTGGGTTCGGGTGTCGGCGCGTTGGCCGGCGGTTCCGCTGAGAATCCACCGCCGCCGCCGTTCTTCGGATCGGAGAAGTTCTCCCAGGACTCATAGCCCCACCAGAGATATCCATTGTCGCCCCAGCCCGTTCCCCAACTGTTCTGGACGCGATAGGCCCCCTTGGCGTCGTCATAGCCGACGACGGTCATGCAGTGTCCGGCATTCTGGGGGCCGACGGTCATTGAGGTGAAGACGGCACTGCCCTGGAGGTTCATGAACTCGTCGGACACCAGACCGGAGAAGGGAATAGGGTGGCCACTGGCGAGTTCGCTCTTGATACCGTTCCGGTCCTTCGCATCCAGGGTTTTGTAGCTCCCGATTCGGAAGTAGGCGGCATCTCCGTCTGCCGGATTGCTCGGGCACGACTGTCCGGCCTGCTGGTCCTGGGTGTAGGGCACGCTCTGGAGGCTGGCGCAGCCGACCTTGACGAGATGATCGAGGGCGCTGGTTTCCCATGTGCCGTCACAGCACGCGGGGCGCTGGCCATAGTTCTTCTCATCGATGTCGTGTGCCTTCTCCAGGAGGTACGCAGGACTGCCCTGGTGAGCCATGGTGGTTGGCGACCAGCTATTGACACCGGCCGCGTGATAGCTCGCCAGGAGGTATCCACAGGCGAACGCTACGCACGAGCCGCATCTGACCTGATCTCCCACAGGAGGCACTCTTCCGGATGTTGTCAGGTCGACCGACGTGGGCAACGCGGTGGCACCGCGGCCGAAGTGGATCGCCTTCGGCATCTTGGCGATCTCGTTGGGCGATGGAATGTTGCAGCCCAGCGGACGTTGTGTGGTCTGTTTATTGGGATCTTGTACCGGTGTGAATGACGGAAAACACCCGACAGCGGTCAATCCAACAGCCAATGCCGTGAAGAGCGTCGCAAGCATCACGAGCACCGGTCTCTGTACAGCCTCGCACTTCACATTCTTCCCTTCAGGCCCCATCGGACGTCCTCCTCTTAAAAGGTTCAGGATTCGTAAAACGATACAGATCGCCCCTGATCTGCAGTCACTCGCATCTCTGTCCGCCCCAGCATCTCCCCATAGCGCAAAAATCCCCACGCCTTGGCTTGTGACCGGCTTCGTTTCATGAAGTCTCGGATGTCGGAGTCTCACGAGAGACAGAACAACAACCTAAGAGGTACGTGCGGCTCCTTCACGCAACTCCTTTGGTGTCCCTCGCGAACATACGTGGAGGACAAATTTGTACTATGAACTTGCAGTATCATAGGTATTATGAATCATATCCGCAATAAAAGTATGTGTAAATCATAGCATTGTCAATGGGTTATTCCCTATTATTTCGACGCTTAACGGCACGGTGGATTCTGCCGATCGCGTGGGCGTGCGAATGGGCTTCCACATCTCACAGGCTTCGATGGGGTGCGCTGCAAGGCTGCTGTTCTGCGATGACATTCAGGGCATGCCCTCCGCCTCTCTTGGCACTGGCCCTGGGCGGAGGGCTCGATTATCATGGTGCTCACAAGGTACAGGAGAAATCTACATGATGCGTGTGTTGAATGTCTCGTGTTCGATCGGTTTGGCGATGCTGCTCGGGGCGTGCAATGAGTCCGTTCAGCAGACGCCTGCCAAGGTCTCTCAACCCCCAGCAAAGGAACGTACGATGACGACGGAGAATGCCAAACCAGCTTCCCAGCCCACTGCGGCCAAGGCCGAAGGCAACCCGAAGGTTGCGATGGAGACTTCCTTCGGAACGATCATTATCGAGCTGGACCGTGCCAAGGCGCCCAAGACGGTCGAGAACTTCCTGGCGTATGTGGACAGCGGATTCTACAACGGGACGATCTTCCACCGCATCATTCCGACCTTCATGGTTCAGGGCGGCGGCATGGAGCCGGGGTTGCGGCAGAAGCCCACGAAGGCTCCGATTCAGAATGAATGCACCAACGGTCTGAAGAACAAGCGCGGCACCCTTGCGATGGCGCGGACCAACGATCCGCATTCGGCTACCGCGCAGTTCTTCATCAATGTGGTGGACAATTCGTTCCTGGATCATCCGGGGCAGAGCGGCTGGGGGTACTGTGTGTTCGGCACGGTTGTCGAAGGTATGGACGTGGTCGATAAGATCAAGGCCGTGCCGACCGGCAACGCCGGACCGCACCAGAACGTGCCGAAGCAGGACGTCCTGATCAAATCGGCCAAGCGACAGTAGGTCAAGCTCGTTTTTTCTCGTACCGCAGGTTCCGCTGGTCGGCTTCAGACCGGCGGCGGTGCCTGCGGTATGTCTTTTCAGGCGAACTCCTCAGACTCGTACGCGATCGAACAGACCCGGGCCGGTCGCCAGATAACGGCGGTGCGGCCGCATGGGGTATTACTGTCCTATCGCCGAGACAGCGAGGCGTGACAAGGGGGACGTCTTCTGAGCTTCTGTGCCTGGTGCTACTCGAAGATACGCAACTGGTGGCGTTCCAGCACGAATTTGCTGACGGGCTGGTCGATGGCGATCGGATACTTGCCGTTGAAGCAGGCCGTGCAGTAATGGTCGGTTGGGCACTTGGCGCACTTGACCATGCCTTCGAGCGACAGGTACTTCAGTGAGTCGACTTCCAGGTAGTCGCGGATGGCCTCGACGCTGCCGCCACACTGGTTGGCGACCAGTTCGTTGGGGTCGGGGAAATCGATGCCGTAGAAGCACGGATGTCGGATCGGCGGGCTGGCGACGCGGACATGAATCTCCTTGGCACCCGCCTGTCGAAGGGCGTTCATCTTGCCTCGGGTTGTCGTGCCGCGAACGATGGAGTCTTCGATGACGACCAGTCGCTTACCCCGGACGGCCTCCTTGATGACATTGAGCTTCATCTTCACGGCCAGGCTTCGCTGGGTTTGCGAAGGCATGATGAAACTGCGGCCGATGTAGTGGCTCGTGGTGAAGCCTCGACCTCGGCGGATGCCCGACTCGTCGCTGTAACCCATTGCGGCACATCGTGCACAGTTGGGTACCGGCACGACCATGTCGGCATCGGCGGGGGCTTCGCGAGCGAGTTGCCGCCCCATGGCGAGTCGCAGCAGATGAACATTTTCTCCGAACACGAGGCTGGCCGGATCGGCGAAGTACACATGTTCGAAGATGCAGTGTGACGGGCGACACTCGCGCGGATCGACGAAGTATCGGCTGGTGATACCTCGCCGATCGAGTGTGACGATCTCACCCGGTTCGACGTCACGAAGGTATGTCGCATCGATGATGTCGAAGGCGCACGTCTCGCTGGCGACCACCGGGGCCCCCTTGTCTGTCTGTCCCAGACACAGGGGACGGACTCCGTAGGGGTCGCGAGCCGCAACGATCTTGTCGGGGTACAGGAAGAGCAGGCTGTAGGCCCCTTGCAGGTGGCGCAGCACATGCCCCATCGGATCCCCATGCCGGATGTGGTCCGGCTTGGCCATCAGATGAACGATTACCTCGGTATCGGAGGTCGTCTGAAAGATGGCGCCTGCCTGTTCATAGGTGTCGCGGAGGAGTCTGGCGTTGACGAGGTTGCCGTTGTGAGCGATCGCCATCTGTCCTCGGCTGTACGTGACCAGGAGGGGCTGGATGTTCGCATCGCAGCAACTGCCGGTGGTCGAGTAGCGCACGTGCCCGATGGCGATGGGGTTTCGGGTGACCTCGAGCATATGGGGGTCAAAGACTTCAGTCACCAGGCCCATGCCGACGGTGCGGACGATCTGCTGGCCGTCACTGCTGCAGATCCCTGCGGATTCCTGTCCTCGGTGTTGCTGGGCGTAGAGCGCAAGGTAGGCTTTTTCGACGGCGTCCGGGTCGCCGAATATTCCGAACAGGCCACAGTGATGTTTTGCCTCTTGAAGCACCCGGTTGAACGTCCCGGCGGGGCGTCGCCCACCGTGTACACCTTAGCAGCCAGGACGGGTACCGTCAAGAAACGGTTTTCTTTCGATTGGTGACTTGAGCTACGGCGTCTGTCTTGAGCGTTCCGGCAGGGAGTTGGCGGCCTCCGTGCAGGCATCCAGCAGGGCATCGAGCATCTCCGGTTGGCCGACGGAGCGTCGTTTGACGCCGTGGACGTAGATGTCGGCGCCGTTCTTGGAGGCACACAAGGCCACATCGGCCTCGTCGGCCTCGCCGGGTCCGTTGACGACGCAGCCCATGACGGCCACCTTGATCGGGGCATGAATCGCGGCCAGGCGCCGTCGGACATCCTGGACCAGCGCGACCAGATCGATCTCAACCCGTGCACACGTCGGGCAGGCGATGAGTTCGGGCTCGGTACGGCGGCGAAGGTGGAGGCAGCACAGCAGTTCCTTGGCGTCCAGGACTTCCTCGATGGGGTCGGCGGCATAGCTGATTCGCAGGGTATCGCCGATGCCCTGGGCCAGGAGGGCCGAGAGGGCGGTGATGGAACGGATTCGTCCGGTTTCGGGCGGGCCGGCATGCGTCACACCCAGATGGAGGGGATAGTCGAACGTTCGGCTGACTGCTTCGTAGGCATCCAGCGTCAGGCGGGCATCGTTGCACTTGGCCGCAAGGACGATATCGCCGAAATGCTCCCGTTCGAAGATCCGGACATATTCGGTGAGGCGCTGCACCATCAGTTCGACCATGTGCCGCCGGTAGTCGGCGGCCAGCGACGATCGCTCGGCGGATCGCCGGGCGTCGTCGTGACGTTCCACGACGCTGCCTTCGTTCACACCGATGCGGATGGGTACGCCGCGCTGGCGGCAGGCGGCGATGACTCTGGCGACCTGGCTCGCATCGCGGATGTTGCCCGGGTTCAGACGAATCTTGGCGGCGCCGGCCTCGACGGCTTCGATCGCTCTCTGCGGCTGAAAGTGAACGTCGGCGATGATGGGCACCGGCGAACCGGCGACGATCGATGCCAGCGCCTGCGTATCCCGTTGGGTGGGGACCGACACTCGGACGAGCTGGCATCCCGCTTCGGCGAGCCGTCGAACCTGTGCCAGGGTGGCCTCGACATCGTGGGTGGGTGTGTTCGTCATCGATTGAATCGAGACGGGTGTCCCGCCACCGATTGTAACGGGACCGACACTTACCGAACGTGTGTTCCGTCTGTCCATAACCTCGTCCGCTTCGAAGGACACTCCCCGAACGGCGGACAGACCGCCGGCGGGTCTATCGGAGTCTTCCGGTTCGGGTCCCTAGCGCCCTCGGAGTTCACTTTTCCGTCTCGATGATCTCGATCCGGGTCTTGCCTATGAACGGGATGATTCCGGCGGCGATATCGGCCATGCCATCCTCGTTCATCGTCATGATCTCCATGGCAATGTGCGTCGGATCGCAATCGGTCTGGCGCAGTGCCCCGTCGATATCCACCCACTGGCCGTTCAGCCACACCTGGGCCCACATGTGGAAGCCGAAGATGTCGTTCTTGCCGACCATGCTCGAGACGTACACGATGCCACCGACGCATCGGGCGGGTATTCCGACGGCCCTTGCCATGGCGGCCAGGAGCACCCCATGTTCGGTGCAATCGCCCTGCCGGCTCCGAACGACTTCGCTGGCGCTGGCCAGGCCAACCGAGAGGTCCTTCTTCTCGATGTACTCTGAGACACTTCGTCGCAGCAGGTCGGCCATTCGGGCCGGGTTCTTCTCGGTTCCGACCGCCTTGCGGGCCAGTTCGACGATCTGTGGATCCTTGGCATCGAGGAAGGTGCTGGCCTGGAGATACGGCTTGATGTCGTCTGGGATTATCGTGGTCGCCGGTTGCGAGGCGGGGTTCGATGCGAACAGCGCGTTCCAATCGATCCGCCGGACGTCGAGTTCGACGGACTTCTCTTCCCGGCGAATGACCTTCTGCATGCCCGTGGTCGGGAAGAGGGTGTCGGTGACCTTGTCGGCCATATGAAGTCGGTATCGAATCCGCCGGAGGTTCTTGGTGTCGAGCGGCCGGCCCACTTCGATGACCGTCTGGAGAAACAGCTCCGGTAGTGTGCCCTTCCGCTGGGCATATTCCTGGGTGCACGAGATCATTTCCGCCTTGACGAAGCCCAGGTCCATACTGGTCTTGAGGTCTGCCCCGGTATCGTCGGCGTACGACGTTGTCGTGATGGGCACTCCGAGGACCGTCGTGGATTCCACTTTGAACGCCTCGACCGACTTGCCCAGGAGGTCGATCTTCTCGCGTCCGACGACGCGGATCTTGGTCTGGACCGGACCGGAGGGTCTGACCATGGCGTCATAGGTCCAGAGGTCGAATGTCTTGCCGACGGAGAGGGGTTCGGATCTGATCGCGAGTGTCGTGGCCCATGCCATCTTTGAGCGGGCATCCCAGGCATAGTCGGCTTTCGTGCTTCGTCCTTGTTCGGTGGTGGTAATGTACACACGGCCATCCCGGACGGTGCCGGACTTTTTGACGGTGGCCAGCGACATGAACTGTTCGACCTCGAAGCTGAGCGGCTTGCCGTCGATGGTTTCCTGCTGCACGCTGCGCAGGACCAGTTTGATCGGCACGGGCCCGCGTTGGATCCCGATCTCGATGAAACTGAGAGATTCGATCTTCTGGTCGACGCGTTTGGTCGCCATGCGTCCGTAGCCACATCGCTGGCCGTTGACCAGGACGACGTACCAGCGGTCTTCAAAGAGACCCGCAGGTGGGGCCTTCCAGTTGATGGCGGCTTGAAGGGGTTGGGGCAGGCAGAGTCCGCCGAGCAGGATCAGTGCGAAACGGAGACAGCGATTCGGGTTGCCGAGGCAGGCCATGTTAAACACCTTTCCCGGGTGGCGCGGCCGAGGCCGGCCGACACCCCCGTTCCTCCTGCATCACGAGACTGCCGCACGGGGTCTCAGACCCGCCTATGGCACCTGCAGGAAGTACTCCATCAGTTCGTGCCCTCGTGGGGCGTGAAAGTCGCTCGCGGCGGCGTTGGCCTCGCCGAAGGGTGCCGGACGGCACGTGAAGATCTTTTCTCCCGCCAGGCAGAACGGCGTGGGGTCGGCGGTGTGCATGCCGGTGGCGACGGGCGTGGGGTGGTCCGGTGCCACCATGATCCGCCAATGCGAGCCGGTGCTTTGAAGCTTCCGAAGAATCGGCCCCACGATGTGGCGATCGATCTGCTCGATGGCCTGAACCTTGGCGGCGGCGTCGCGCATGTGTCCGGCCTCGTCGGGGGCTTCGATGTGGACCACCACCATGTCATGCGTATCCAGGGCGGCGACGGCGGCGGCGCCTTTGCCGGCGTAGTTTGTATCGAGAAAGCCGGTGGCTCCTTCGACCGGCATCAGCTTCCAGGCCATGAGGGTTGCCAGTCCCCGAAAGATGTCGACGGCGCCTACGGCCGCGGCACGGATGCCGTAGACGTCGACGAACCGCTTGATGCGCGGGCGTCCACCCTGTCCCCAGAGCCAGATACCGTTGGCAGGATTCTCGCCGAGGTCTCGCCGAACATGGTTGACCTCGTGATTGACCAGCACCTCCTCCGCATGCACCATGAGTTCCCGGACGAACTTGCTGCCGCGACCGCTGGGCAGGTAGTCGCTGACCTTCTCACCGGGGATGTCGTGCGGTTGCGTACACTGAACTTTCCAGGCGGCGGCATTCTTGATCACGCATAGATGGCGGTACGAAATGCCGGCGATGAATGAGACGGTCTCATTGCCCAACTTCAGGTTCAGCTCGGCGATCAGCCGTTCGGCCTCTTCCTGTCGGATGTGACCGGCAGAGAAGTCTTCCATTCGGTCGTCGAGAATCGTGACCAGGTTGCAGCGGAAGACCAGGTCTTTGTCGCCCAGCTTGATCTGCCGTGCCGCTGCTTCGATGGGGGCGCGGCCGGGATACCACTCGTTCGGGTCGTACCCGATGACGCTCAGCGTCGCGACGCCGCTGTCGACGGGCAGTCCCTCGGGGATGGTCACCATCGTGCCCTGGCGGCCGTTCATGGCGATCCAGTCGATGTGGGGTTTGTTGGCCGCTTCAAGCGGCGTCCGACCGTCCAGCGATTCGACCGGCGTGTCGGCGGCCCCGTCCGGAAGGATCAACACATACTTCATCAGAACTCCTCGTGTTCCTCAACGACCCGGATGCAGATGGGATCGGCCAGCACGACGTCCAGAGTCCGGAGCGATTCGATCGCCCGGCGGACGTAGCCTTCCTTCGCGCGATGCGTCGTCACGACAATGGGTACCGAGGGCCCGTTGCCCTGCTGCGCGGGCGACTCGTGCTGCACGACCGCCGAGAGACTGATCTGGTGTTCACCGAAGACCTGGGCGATCCGGGCGAACACGCCGGGCCGGTCCATGACCGTCATACGGAAGTAGTACCGCGTCTCGACGTCGTCGATGGGCATGTAGTGCGCGGGTAGGCACACGTCGCTCAGCAGCCGAATCTGTTCGAAGGTTCTTCGGGCGTTGCCGATAGCAGTGTCGATGACGTCGGCCAGCACGGCGCTGGCTGTGGGCATCCGTCCGGCTCCTCGACCGTAGAAGAGGGTGTGACCCACGGCATGGCCGTAGATACTGACGGCATTGAAGGTGCCGTTGACATTGGCCAGCGGGTGGCGGTGATGAATGAAGGCCGGGTGAACCCTGAGACTGATGGCCCCGTCCTTGCAGCGTTGGCCGATTGCCAGGAGCTTGCATACGTAGCCCAGTTCCTGTCCGGCCTTCAGATCGTCCAGGTCGAGGGTATTGATGCCCTCGACGGCGATGCGGTTGTAGTCGACGTCGGCTCCGAAGGCGATGCCCGCCAGCACGGCGAGTTTGTGAGCCGAGTCGGCGCCGCTGACATCGAGGGTTTCGTCGGCCTCGGCGTAGCCGGCGGCCTTTGCCTCGGACAGGGCTCGGGCATACGTCTTTCCGCCCGTGACCATCTCGGTGAGGATGTAGTTGCACGTGCCGTTGACGATGCCGTAGAGGGCGTCGATCCGGTTGGCGATCAGTCCGCGGCGAACGCTTTCGATGAGCGGAATACCTCCGCCGCAACTCGCTTCGAAAGCGATACACCGCCCCGCGCGTCGCGCCGCCTCATACAGTTCTCGTCCATGATGGGCCAGCAGGGCTTTGTTGGCGGTTACCACGTCTTTGCCCGCTTCGAGGCACTGGTGAACGATCCGTCGGGCGATCGTCGTGCCGCCCACCAATTCGACGGCAATCTGTGTGTGAGAATCGGTCAGCAGACGATCGAGGTGGTCGG
The DNA here is from genome assembly GCA_964446835.1 of uncultured Planctomycetales bacterium. Lineage (GTDB taxonomy): Bacteria > Planctomycetota > Phycisphaerae > UBA1845 > JAFGLZ01 > CAYUQT01. Next base: position 47,424 of record CAYUQT010000059.1, read on the forward strand.
TCATCAGACCTGCTGGAATTGCGACGTCACGGGTTCGCGTCAGGTCGGCGTCGATGATGTGGCGGAGCTGGATGGGTACGGCGACCTTGGAGGCCCACCGATCCGTCTGCTCGAGCATCAACCGGGCGACACCCTGTCCGACCGTTCCGCAACCGATCAATCCAATGCCGATGGGGTCCATAGACGGCTCCGCTTGCGTCCGACAACCGCGTAAACCATAAATCGTAGCTGACGAATTGGCTGTTGTACAGATCGGCGATGGAGGACTCGGCGGCAGTCTCCGCGGAGGTATCAGGGGATGGTTCGCAGAGTTCGAGGTTCCGGGTCTCCGGGCTGCCGGGATCGACGACCCGGCGATGTCGGGTTGTGCAGGTCACACGGTCTGCCGTCTCCGGTCCGTCGGTGGTCCGTCGATGTCATTCCGATTCGTCGAAGCCGAATGCCGAGAGCCAATCGTCGGTGGTTCCCGGCTCCAACCCCTGGAACTTCTCGCGAGGCTCCGCAGGTTCGTCGTCATCATGGCGGCGGAGGTCCTTCTGCACCTGTGCGATGAAGGCGTCGGAGTCAACGGACCTTGCACGCCCCTGTCGAGCGGCCCAGCGGACCCGTCGATCATTGCTGATGACGACGAGGCGGGCGGGGTGCGTGGAGGCCTCGACGGTCTCCTCGATGATCTCGTCGGCGGTGGTGTTCTCGCTGTATCGGATCAGCAGGGGCGGGGTGCCGAGAGGTCCCTCGCCGGGACTGTCCGGGCGGAAGCCGTCGAACACGACCGTGACCTGTTCGCGGGTCCGTTCGGCCCACTCTCGAAGGATACGGCAGAGCCACGCGCGGTTTCCTCTTTCGGCCTCCAGGGCTCCTCGGGCCACGTGCAGCAGGTTGTCTCCGTCGATGATGAGGGGCATGGGCCGGTTCAGCGTGCAATCTCGTGCTTGACCTGGCCGCCGACCAGGGTCATGACGGCTCGCCCGCGAACCTCCCAGCCGTTGAAGGGGCAATTCCGGCTTCGAGAGGCGAACTGGTCGGCGTGGATGGTCCAGCGTGCGTTCGGATCGATCAGGGTGACGTCGGCGTCGGCGTCGGGTTTGAGCGTCCCCTTGGGCAGGCTCAGGATGTTGGCCGGGTTGATTGTCATTCGCCGGATCAGCTCAGGCCAGTCAATCCGCCCCGGTTCGATGAGGGCCTTGACGTACACGGCCAGTGCCGATTCCAGTCCGATGATGCCGAAGGGGGCGTAGACGAATTCCAGCTCTTTCTCTTCGGCGCTGTGAGGGGCGTGGTCCGTGGCGAGGCAATCGATCGTACCGTCGCAGAGTCCCTTTACGCACGCCTCGACGTCGGCACCGGTTCGAAGGGGAGGGCTCATCTTGTAGTTGGAGTCGTATTGGGCACAGCACTCTTCGGTGAGCGTCAGGTGATGCGGCGAGACCTCAGCCGTGACGCGAATTCCCCGGGATTTGGCCTGTCGGACGAGTTCGACAGCGCCGGCCGTCGAAATATGGGCTGCGTGCAGGCGAGCACCGGAGTTCTCGGCCAGGACCAGGTCTCGCTGCAGCATGATGATCTCGGCGGTGCTGCCGGCACCGGGAAGACCGAGTCGCAGGGCCATGGCTCCGCCGTTCATGACGCCTCCGCCCGCCAGGGCACGGTCTTCACAATGCTCGATGATCGGACGCGAGAACATGGCGGCATACTGCATGGCCCGCTGGCAGACGCTGGCGTCGGCCACTCCGTCGCCGTCATCACTGAACGCCACGGCGCCGGCGCGGACCATCTGGCCCATCTCGGCGAGTTCCTTGCCGGCTCGTTCTTTGGTGATGCAGCCGATGGGATAGACGTTGCACAGGTTCGCGCGGGCGGCCTGACGATAGACGAATTCGATTCCGGCCTCGTTGTCGAGCGGCGGATGCGTATTCGGCATGGTCGCCACCGAGGTGAACCCACCGGCGACGGCAGCCGCGGCCCCGGAGGCGATCGTTTCCTCTTCCTCGTGTCCGGGCTCCCGGAAATGGACGTGCATGTCGATCAGTCCCGGACAGACGATCAGACCGGCCGCGTCGATCACGCGATCCACATGGGGATTCCGGATCGGGCCGATCTGCCGGACCTTGCCGTCTTCGATCAGGAGGTCGCCCACCTGATCGATCGCCTGAGAGGGGTCGATCACCCTGCCGTTCTTGATCAGGAGCGTCCGCAAGGATGCCTCCGAATTCATGGAGCGGGTCTATGACCTGCTTCTGTGCCTCATGCTCCGCCGACGGCGGCCTGGTTTACCAGGAACAACACGGCCATTCGAATCGCCAGTCCGTTGGTGACCTGGCGAAGGATCGTGCTGTGGGGACCGTCCGCGACGTCGCTGGCCAGCTCGATGCCTCGGTTGACCGGACCGGGATGCATGACCAGGACGTTGGGTTTGGCTCGTCCCAGGCGTTCGCTGGTCAACCCGAACAACCGGGAGTACTCTTCAACACTCGGGAAGACGCTGGAACTGATCCGTTCTCGCTGCACGCGCAGCATGTTGATGACGTCCACTTCGCCGATGACTTCGTCGAAGTTGTGGCACACCCGCGCCCCCATCTTCTCGAAGCCTCTGGGAACCAGGGTGGTCGGGCCCACCATGATGACCTCGGCGCCCAGTTTGCGCAGGGCCCACAGGTTGGACCTGGCCACGCGCGAGTGGACAATGTCGCCTACGATCGCCACCTTCAGACCGCTGATCGAGCCCCGGTACTCGCGGATGGTGAATACGTCGAGGAGCCCCTGTGTGGGGTGCTCGTGCTGCCCGTCGCCCGCGTTAATGACGGAGCAATCGATGCAGCGGGTCAGGTAGTGCGGCGCACCGGCGGCGGAGTGGCGAATTACGAAGATGTCCACTCCCATTGCCTCGATGTTTCGGGCCGTGTCTCGGAGCGTCTCGCCCTTGCTGACGGACGAGGCCTTGGCGGAGAAGTCCAGCACATCGGCACTGAGTCGTTGCGAGGCCAGCGTGAAACTCATTCGAGTTCGCGTCGAGTCCTCGAAGAAGAGGTTCACGACGACCTTGCCTCGAAGGGCAGGGACTTTCTTGACACTCCGGGTGCTGACGTCCTTGAACCCCTCAGCCGTGTCGAAGATCGCGGTGATCTCCTCGGCCGAAAGGTCCTCGAGCCCCAGCAGGTGCTTGCGCCGCCAGACGAAACCCTCCTGTCGCGGCGGGCGATCGTGTGTACCGGATGCCTTCGTGTTCCTGGTCATCCGACTTCCACCTTGTCCTGTCCGTCCGACTCGACCAACGAGACTTTGACCTGTTCGTCGGCCAGATCGGTTCGGACGGCCGCGTAGTCTGCCTGAATGGGCAATTCACGTCCCGGACGATCGACCAGGACCGCCAGACGAATCACCCTCGGTCGTCCGATATCCATCAACGCATCCAGGGCCGCCCGGGCGCTGCGACCCGTCCACAGCACATCGTCGACCAGGACGACATGGGCATCGCTCAGGTCGAAGTCGATGTCCGTCGATCGCACGACGGCCGATGGACCTTTCTCCGCGAGGTCGTCCCGATACAGGGTGATATCCAGTACGCCCCGATGGATGGGGTGAATTCCTCGATCGCCGAGAAGCCGGATCAGCCGATCGGCCAGGACCTCACCGCGACTGCGAACTCCGATGACCGCCACCCTGCTTCGTTCGGGGATGTCGTGAGCGATCCGGCCGGCCAGGTCGGCGAGCTTCTCCGCGATGCCCTTTTCGTTCAAGAGTGCTTTCACGTACGTGCTCCCGCCGCCGGACCGGTGTATCTTGATGCCCGCGATTCTGCTTCCCGGATGTGCCCGTGGCCTCCAGGCAACGGGTTTGTCCAGAAGCAGGTATCGAGTGCGTGAAGCGTAGCATCGGCCGGTTCTCCGGGCAAGGTGCCGATGGGGCGTTTTGGCGTCGGCCTGAGGCGAGGTCTTTCGGTTGGGGTGGGGGGCTGGAGGGTCGTGAGATCGCCCCGCGCTTGACCGCACGGGCCAGATGGTTAGAATACTAGTCGTTGCGGGCCGTTCTGCGGGGAGTCGATCCCTGGATAGACGGGTGCGCCGCTAGCTCAATTGGATAGAGCATCGGTCTACGGAACCGAAGGTTGGAGGTTCGAGTCCTCCGCGGCGCGTTACACAAATACCCTTGGAAACCCGCGTTTTCCTGAGGTTTTCCAAGGGTTTTTCGTTGGTGGCGTCATCCCGATAGAACCCGTCAGAAATGCCAGCGTTACCCCCGAAATGACCCCTTTCGCCTAGAGTTGGTGCAAGAATTGGTGCAAGCTTTTCGGCAGGCGAACCGGCGGCCTCGTCGGTCGTCCCCGTGGCCTTCATCGTCTCCGCCTCCGCGCTACTCGGCACGTCCAACGACAGCATCGGCAGGGCTTCGAGGGCGCCGGCGATGTCCAACAGTTTCGGGTCGGTGTACACGTTGGCCGTCAACTTCGGATCTGAATGCCGCATCGCCTCCTGCGCGGTTCGAAGCGAAACCCCGCCCTTACTCAGCAGCGTGCCGAAGGTCGTCCGCAGTGCGTGGACATCAAGCACCCGTCCCCGGTCGTCCACCTTCGGGATCCCGGCGGCCTTCAGGTCCCTGTCGAGAATCCGCACCAGCCCAGCCGGCACGTCGAATAGACGCATGTCCGGGGGCAGGGCTTCCCTCATGGGCCCTACGAATCGTTTAGAGGGCCCGTAGAGCGTTTCCAGCCTGTCACCCAGCCATTGGGACAGGTCTGCCACCAGGTCGGCACGCAGGGGCACGGAATTGCCCTGGCGGTTCTTTTCGGCGCCGGCGTTAAGCTGGATACTCGGCATGTCACCTTCAAGTTGTACCTGCCCAATCGTCACTGATGCCAGTTCGCCCTTGCGGAGTCCGGTCAAGACCAGCGTCTTGTAGATAAGGGCCCGCTCCCGGCCCATGGTTTCCAGTTCGGCGATGAAGTCCGGTGAATCCTTGAGCTTGTCCCGTGCCCGTTCCACTGCCTCGTCCATGGTCTCGAAGGTGAGCGGTACCAGCCGCCACGTATCACGCTGGCGTTTTCGCTGCTTGGGGTCGATCTTCTCAGATTTCCGCCCGTACTCGGCAAGGGGTCGATTCTGTGCCACGGACAGAAGGCGTATCAGCTCGACCTCGGTCATCGACCGGCGAACATGGCAACGGTTCGTCTTCTGGTCGGCCCGCACCACGTCCGCGAAGGGATTCGTCGACAACCGCGGAGGAGAACTCCTGCGGGCGCACCAGTTGGCGAACCCGTACAGTGTGGCCCGGTATGTGTTTCTCGTACGGGCAGACATTCCTTTGGCGTGCTGGGTCATCAGCCATTGCTCGAAGGCGTCGCGGCGGAGATCGGACAGCCGGCGGAAACGGCAATCGTCCATCACCCGCCGGAATTGGTGTTCGATGCTGTACAGCGTCTTGGCACACGCTCCGCGGCCTTTGTTCCCGAACACCCGCAGCCATGCGAGATAGTCGGCAAGGTGCCGCTCAAGCGGCGTGTCGGCATGATCGGCGGCCGATGCCTGACTGGGCGACATGACCTTGGCTTTGACCAGTTGGGCCCGCCCGACCAGGTCGGACAGCACGGCCCTGGCGGATTGTTCATCGTGGCAGCCCGTGGGCACGTCGGAACGGACAATGCCTTGCCCGTCGCGGTACTTGGCGAAAAACGTCCGAGATCTGGAGACGATCCGGTCCGAGCCGTCGGTGCCGGTAGTGACGGGCGCGGTTCGGGTCTTGCCCTTCGAGGTCTTCCACTTGGCGAACCGCCTGCCCTGCCGGGTGAACAGCTCGGCTCCCGCCGGCAACGACTTCGTGTACAGTTTCCGATAGATGCTACTCACGACTTGCCCCTCATTCCGCGGCTCCGCTTGGGCAGCGTCACCTTGATGCCGAGAAACGCGGCCAGCTTGTCGGCCAGGTCCAGCCGAAGGGCGTGACGCCCCGCGTAGAATCGCATCAGGGACGCCCGCTGTAGGCCCGTGGCCTTTTCGAGCTGATACCACGTCATGCCGCTTCGCTCGATTTCCAACTTTAGCGCCTCAGTCATCGTCATGGCTCACCCTCAAGTCCTACAGTGTAAGATATCCCAAGAATCCCCGCCGGTCAAATTTCCCCCCGCCGATTCTTGGTTTGTAGCCGCCGGTCGGACCCGTCCAGTTTGATGATCCGACCTTCGGCCAGTCGCGAGGCAGTCCGGTCGTCAACGACCGCCGCCAGGCGTTGAAGATTTAGATTCGTCGTGATGAGTGTCGGGCGATCGTTGCTATAGCGGCCGTCGATGAGCCCCAAGAGAATCGATCGCGCCCACTCACTCCCATGTTCGGTGCCCAGATCGTCCAGGACCAGCAAAGGGGCGTCGACGAGATCCTGAACATCGCCGGCGGTCCAGCCGGCTCCCCGTCGTGCCATACCCTCCTGGAGTCTCCGGAACAGATCAGCAACCGAGACGAACCGCCCGCCGCGGTGCCGTCGAAGCCAGGCCCGCAAAACCGCCACCGCGAGAAAGGACTTTCCAGCGCCCACGGGGCCGTAAAGTAAAACGCACCCGGCGGGGTCTCGGGCCCAGCCCCGCAGAGACACCTTTGGTTCCTCGGGGGTGTGCTGGTCGGCGGAGCCGAAACTCGCGGCGGCAAAATGCTGCGGGATGCCGGCGGCCTCTGCCCGCGCCGCGATCGTGGACCGCAGTTCGCGAAGCTCGTACGCACGCGAACGTCGTTGACGAATGCGATCGAAAAAGGCGCGGCTAGTTGAAAGCCGCGTATTTCCCGGGTTCGGGTCGAACCCTATTACCGTCGGTGTCATTGTGGGATTCTCCGATTAACGCGTCGCCCAGCTTCAACCAGTGTCGTGTGATGTTGTCTATGGTCAGTTCCCCGGGACGGCCGAAGGGCCAGGGTGGTTTGCCACCAAGACCAACCGCCAGCCGAACCCGCGCAGTCCACGTCGCAGGATCGGTCGAGTTCGACACCAGCCATCGCCGCAGGACACCCGCCGCGCGTCCGGTCGGTCGGTCGGGATTGGTGCCCCTGGCTTCTCGATACGCGTCAATGAAAATGGCGATGGCGTCGCGTGCCGACAGGGGGGCGGGTTTTGGCGTGGGGTCTCGTGGCTTCGCGCCGATCACTTCGACAGGCGGCGCCACCTGGGTATAGTTGCTGGATATAGTTCTTGGATCTAGTTCGGTTCCGATTTCCGGAACAACGTGGTTCCGATTTCCGGAACGACGTGGTTCCGGTTTTCGGAACGTTCCGGTTTTCGGAACGATTGTTCCGGTTTCCAGAACAACGTAGTGATGGTTATGACTCGTACGGTCCACCACCAAAAGGCCCGCGGCTTCAAGGTCTCGGATGGCCGAAACCGTCGGCGTCAGATTCAGGCCTGCGTCCATCGCAATTCGCCTAACGCTGGGCCAGCACGATGCGTTGTCCCCTTGCCTGTTGCGGAGAATAGCCCACACGATTTTCGCCGCTGGCCGAAGACCGCGGGACGAGGCGATTACCGCTGGCAGTGTGTAGAACTTAGGCACGCCAACTTTGCCAGAACCCCCGCGGCCATTTTCCGCGCCCTTGGCCGTGTCCGAGGCGGACCTCGTCATCATGAATGCCCTCGTTGGGTCGGACACCCGTCGGTCAGCCACCTGTCAATTGTCTGCCGATTCCAACGAACGAGGGCACCGAGCTTAACCGGCCGCGGGAGGCGGCCAGAGTCCGACAAACGATACACGTGCCGCTTCGAACACCTCAGTTTGGCCGCCACTTCGCCCACGTCCATCAGATCGTTGGCCACGTCGCGAACAGATTGAACCATCACACCACTCCTCACGAAAACCACCCTGACACGCACAACGCGTATCGTTCAAGCACAGGCTACCACGGGGCTTCGTGCGGATCAGTAGGGCTTTAGTGCGCTATTGGTGTACACCTTTCATGAGATGGATTCAGCGAATGATCTGCCTTTGGGCGAAAGCCACACACCACCTTTGGGCCCCCGAGCCGTCTCCACGAATTCGAGCAGGGCCAACTCAGCCATTGGTTGCTTGAAGGTCTCGGGGTTCGCCGCTGGCCCTTCGGCGAGTTTCGTAATGGCCTCTGTAGTCATCCGTGTTTCACGGTCAAAAGCCTGACGCTCAAACAGCGCCCTGAGGATATTCCGCTGGCGATCGGTAAGCGTTCGTCCCCGATCCTCATCAGCCCCCAACTGCCTGGCAGCCTCCAACAGGTCATCAAGGATCGGCCCATCGATCGGCTGGTACGTGGCTTCAACTGCCACGGGATCGTGCTCGCGTCCGAGTTTCTTGTTGATCGAATCGAAGTCCTCCCACAAGTCCCGAACCGCGAAGGCCTCCTGGTCCAACACATGATCGAAGATAGCCTCTAAGTTCACGTCACCCGTGCCCCGCACGGCTGTTTGCAGCTTGTCCAGCGCGGCCAGCACGCGACGGGCCAGGGGTGGGCGAAAGCAGGCTTGTGTATCCTGTCCGGCGTCGACGTAGGCGGTCAGCTCGTCTCCCCAGGTCCTACCGTGGATCCAGAGTTCCTTGTCGCGCGGGTAGTAGATTTTCACGGTGGGTTCGCCGGGTTTGATCGGTTTTCGGTTCGCTGTGATGAGCGCGTTCACCGCTTTCAGTATTTCGGCCTTGCCTGACATGGCAACCTACCTTTCAGGTCGGGCCGGTCGGTTGTGGTGGTGGAAAGGTAGGAACCACCGCCACAACCAGGCCGTTCGGCGGGGATCAGCCGCCTGCCCAAAAACTCAGAGATCATCCCCCACTGCCCAACGCGCCAGCCTCCGCGGGTGTCAAGGGCACCTCATCACGCTCGCGTAGGTCATCATTGACCCACGCCCGCAGCCCTGTCAATCGCTTAGCCCACGGGTCAAGCTGGTAGGTCTCGACCGATTCGCGAATGATCCGGCTCCTCGCGGTTTCAGCGCGTGCCGGCGTTGGGGTCGTCTCACCCGATCCGGGGTTGGACGTCGCGTTCAATCGCGTCACCTCGAGCGCGCACATCGGGGGTTGCTTCTCCGCGGCTAGGTCGACGTTGACCCAGTCTTGCATACTTCCGAATCGCTGGGCCTCGGGGTTCCTACGCCACACCCCGGCCGCCTTGTTGATGATGATCTGCCGGACGACGCTGGCGGCCAGGCGTTGCTCCGCCTCCTCTTTGGACACGGCCGGCTTGGCGGGTGCCGATTGCCTGGCCGTCCCGGCCGCGGTCTTGGACTTCGTGGCCGCCGTCGGGGTTGTCGGTCTGCCCGAGGCCTTGGTCTTCGTTGCCGGCACGCTCGCCGCGGCCTTGCCGACGCTCAGAGCCCCTTCCGCGATGTCCGAGGGCCGCGGTCCGCGTTTGTCGGCCAACTCCCGGGCCAGGCCTACCGCGTCGTCATATACCCCGACGGCATCGATGAGCCCGACGCTCAGGGCCCCGGCACCCACCCACATTTCGCCGGTCGCCAGGGTGCGGACCCGATCGTCCGCCAGGTGACGCCCCGAGCCGACGGCCCGCAGAAACTCCTGATTCAAGCCCGTGATGAGACGTTGGAAATGGTCGACATGATCGTCCGTGATGGCGGTCCCGGGTTCACCCGCCCCCTTATAGGGTCCGGTCGAAACCACGAACACCTTGACCCCGCGGGCGGCCGCGGCCGCCGACGTGTCTTCCAACACCAGATAGGCACCGATCGACCCGACAAGGGCCGTGTCGTTGGCCAGGACCTTGTCCGCCTGACTGGCGAGCCAGTAGGCCGCACTACAGGCCGTATCCTCACAGAAAGCCACCACGGGCTTACCGCGGTCGCTGAGCCACTTGATTTCCTGGGCCAGGTCGCCAATGCCCGCCACCGTTCCACCGGGTGAATCGATGCGCAGGACCACCGACCGGGCGGTGCGGTCCTGGGCGATCTGGCGCAGGGTGTGTCTCATCCGGATCGTACCCGGGAAGTCGGACAGGCTGGACCCGTACTTGGTCAGGGTGCCGACGATCTGGACCACGGCCACATCACCGGCGTCGACGGTGTAGCCGCGTTTCTCGGGCTTCGGGGTAGCCGGTTTGTCCTGGGCCGCCCGGATGTGCTCAACCAGGGCCCCGGGGGCCAGGATCCGCAGAATCGGCCGGATTGCGGATTCCCGGACCGCCCAGGGGCCGAAATACTGATCGATATGAGAGACGCCCGGGGCCTCCGCCGGCAGTGTAACAAGGCCCCGCGGCATCGCCTCTATCCTGTGTACCTTTGTCAAGAGCATATCGCTCGTCTCCGTTGTCGGCCGGGTTGGTGCCCAGGGTCCGGGGCCGACGGGCCCGATCCTGGGGGGCAGCTCATGCGTCCGCCCCAATCTGACCTCCGATTGTCTCGCCCCGGCCCCGCGGTCGATCGCCCTGCGAGTTACAGAAGGGGGGTGTGCGGAAGACACGGCGTCGACCGGTCCACACCCCCGCCCAACGACAGAAGACGGGCAACGGCCGGCGCCGACGTGGGGACGCCTCGGCTGACACCGAGGCGACAACGCCCCACGCCGAACCGGCCGCCAAACCCTGGAAACTCTCACGGGCTCCACTCCCGAACGACGCCACAGACCTACGCATCGACGGCCGCGGCATCCTCGACAACCTCCGCGGGTTCCGGACCATGGATAGAAGTCCGAAGAACCGAACACTTCACACTGGGAGGCCCGACGGTCGACGGTTCATGATGCAGCTCGCCACTGACCACCGCCGCCCACCGCCTGGCCAGGTAGCCCACCTGGTTCTTCATGTGTCGCGTCTTGTTCACCTTGCCATGGGCAGCGAGGTCCGCCTCCTCCGCGGGTTTCAGACGTTCGGCGATCTCGGCTTCGACCTCTTTGCGCCGCTGTTCCGCCCACGCGGCCGCCGCCTGGTGTGCCTTGGCCTTGTCGTGGTAGTCCTGCTCTGTCGCCTCGAATTCCACCGCGGCCGCCGCCGCCGCGGCCATTTCGCGGGCAAGCCCGATGTCGCCCGCCAGGTCCTCGGGCCGGCGGCCAAGGTGCCGCATGCATTCGGCCACGGCAACCGCGTCGCCCTCTTGCGGTTGCTCCGCGCGCTCGAGCAGTTCGCGATACCGCCGGCCGGCGTCGTCCTGCTCCCTCTGCCATACCTTTGCCACGCCTGCAATCAAATCCATCCCTATTACTCCTCATCACAACGTTTTCCAGGGCTTGCGCCGACGGCACGCTGCCGCCGGCGTTTCTGCCCGTTATCACTCTTCTCTGCCCTTGGACCGTCCGGCACAGGCCAGTTCGGTCGTTCTGCCAGTTCCTGGCGGATCCCGTTGAAGTACTTTTCATAGGCCGACCTGGCCGACTTGCCGTGTGACTTGATCTTGAGGGGCAATTCACTGGCGAATCGGTCGAGCAACCCGGCGAAGACCAGACACATCCGCATTCGCTGCCGATCGGCCTCGGACTTCTCGACAACCAGGCCCCGCTCCCTCTCCAGCCGCAGCTCCTCGCGGTCGGCCTTGGCCGACGTCAGCCGCTTCTGGGCTGCCAGTAGACCCTCGTCACTGGTCAGCATACGACCGACCCCGCGGCCGTTTTTGTCGATCCACTCACTCCAGAGGTCCAGGTCATACCCGGCGCGTGTCTTGCCCGGCGCCCCTGCGTCAATCCACCGGGAGATCGTTCGAGGCGTCACCTCGAACACCTCGGCCAGGTCCTGAATCGACCGGGCGAACCCTTCCACATTCCCGACATGACTTGTTGGATTAGACATTAGACATCCTTTTTTTGGGCCCGCGCGCGTAAACATGCCCAGATCACGCGGGCGAGCCCGCCTCGACCTTTCCATCTGGAAGGACCCGTTGATTCAGCGTACGCATCATGGCTCACCCGCGGGCCGGATCGCTTCCTGAAGTGAATACCCGGCCTCCTGCAGGGCCCGCCGCTCCTCATCGCTGCATTCGACGAGGAGAAACTGCCATGACTCACCCGTGCCGATGGGTTCGCCGTCGACGATCACGACGGGTTGCCCATAGCTCGCCGCCGCATGGTCTGCTGTCAGCGTCGCCGTACCACTCCAGCCGGTCACTCGATTCTGAACCCTCACGTCATCGCTCCTCTTACTGCGTACGTTCCACGTTCGCCGGACCCCATGGGCCCGGTCGGTCATCTCATCCCACCCCCACAATTTGAACATTCGCCATTGACGACACGAACCATCGCCAGGCATTCGGGGCACCAGCATGCCCCCTCCTCGTGGTGGTTTCCGTTCGCGTCTTCCGTGTGGTTGGTGCAAGCCCCAGTGCAAGCTTCGGGGGGCGTTGCCGTATCTGGTTTGGTCTCAATCGGTTGAAACTTGGGCCGTCGGTCTACGGAACCGAAGGTTGGAGGTTCGAGTCCTCCGCGGCGCGTTATACAAGTCATTGCAGTTCAAGCCCTTGCATCTAACTATTTCCGTTTTATTTTGTCAGGACATGGGTTTTTTGCGAACTGCGCCCCCCATCTGTCCCCCCCTACGTGTGTTTCAGTTGCAGATCCCGCCTTGAAAACGGGAGCCACGCAACGCAGTTGTCTCGATGGTGGACCCCACCCTCACTGCCGTCATCACGCGGGTCCCCCGAGGAGAAATGCCCTCCGGCTACCGAAAACGTCATCCGCAGCGTTTCGATGGTTTGGGAACCGCTGGTCGATCCCGCCGCGCGTGACGCGGCCGGCTTCTGGGCGCCGACGGCGGGGTCGACGTCGCAACTTTGACGCTATTCGCGCGGATTCGCAGGACAGGATGGTCTTCCAGGTACGGCCAGCCGGCACCGAGTCACCCAACGCGTTCAGGCCGCGCGGGTGTATCGGTGGTGCAGGCCCCCTACCTGTGGAATGGCAACCACTCGCCCGTTCTCGACAGGCTCAACTTCGCGTGGCTCAGGAGCATTGCGATCTAGCGAAAGGTGCGTCCGTGATCCGTGGTAGTAGTCGAAGTAGCTGGTGAGGATACGAATCAAGTGGGCTTCGTTGAAGACGATGACGTGGTCGAGACACTCGCGGCGGATTGAGCCGATCAGACGCTCGACGAATGGGCTCTGCCAGGGTGAACGGCATGCGATGACAACCTCCTCGATGCCCATACCCTTGATGCGCTCCCGGAAATACGTGCCGTAGATCCCGTCACGATCGCGAATCAGGAATCGAGGTGCTTCGTCGTAAGGGAACGCTTCAATCAGCTGCTGAGCCGTCCATCGAGCCGTCGGGTGCGGAGTCACGTTGAAATGCACGACGCGACGCCGGTCATGCCGCAGGACGATGAAGCAGTACAGCAATCGGAATCTCACCGTCGCCACAACGAAGAAGTCGATCGCGGCG
>CAYUQT010000060.1:0-58690 GCA_964446835.1 uncultured Planctomycetales bacterium
ATCTTCACAAATCCATCACTACAGAAACAAGATGGGGTTTACTGGACGCTTACAATGTTTTGGGCGAGGGGGCCTCGGCGGAGGAGCGGGCGGTGGCAGCCGACGAACTCGGCGAGTGCGAGGGGTTAACGAGGTTGACTGGGCCGGCGACGCATTCGGTGGCGGAGGAGGCCGGAGACGGTGATGGCGATCAGAAGGGGAGCTAGGGTGCATGCTTCGAGGCCGGTGCCGCAGGTGAAGACGGGGGCTATCCGGCGATCGGCGTTCATGAGGATCGTGACGGTGGCGTTGGGGTCGATCGCGGCCTTGTTGGCATCGTCGGGGAAGTTGGGATCGTAGATCTCATAGTGTCGGAAGCCGCGGCCGGGGTTCGGTGTTGCGGTGAGTGTTACCGCGGCGCCGGGCGGATATCTCGGCAGGTTCGGGGTGACCTCGACCTGCCCGAAGGGGGCGTTGACGGTGCTGAGGTTCAGTGTGTAGCCCACCGGCATGGACCACTTCAGGATCGTGCTGTCGGGCTGGCAGCCCGCGAAGACGACGTTGGATTCCGTGACGCACATCTGGTAGATGGCCTGCATGCCGCCGTAGGGACCCATATAGGGGTTCCCGAGGGAATACCACGTGGTCCCGTCGTCGACGGAGAGGAACAACTGCATGTTGCGATCGGTGCTGGATGCCTCGACACAGCAGGCCGAGGCGAGGAGGCTGTATCCGACCCTGATCACGTCGCGCCAGTAGGTGATCGAGGGGCGCTGGAGATTGACGGAAGCGACCTGGGCCCAGGAGAGGCCGTGATCGAGGCTTCGGTAGAGGCGGATGGGGGTGTTGGCGGCGGTGGTGACCTCTCCGCAGAAATAGACGCCGTTGCCGGCATCGCAGAGGGGTTGGAAGAGGGAGGCGCCGGGGACCGTAACCGACGTCCAACTGACGCCCAGATCGGTGGACATGTACATCATGTCGGTCAGGCAAGACGGCCAGAGCAGTACGTTGTCGGTCGTGAGGATCATCTGGCGGGCCCAGGCCGAGACGTCCTGTCCGGGCTGAGCCGTTGGTACGAACCAATTGGCGCCGTTGTCGATGGAGTAGATGACCTTCTTGCGGGTGTCGAAGCTCTTGATGTTGACGATCCAGCGGTTGTCGCCGAGATAGACCGGACTGAAGACGGATTTTGCGCCGCCGGCGCTTCCTACCAGGGTGTTGATCTGCGTCGCGGTCAGGGCGACGGTCCAGGTGGAGCCGGTGTCGGTGCTCTTCATGAGGCAGGGGCTGCCGGTGTCGCCGGTGCCGGAGAAGACCGTGCTGCCATTCTGGCCGAAGAAGTAGGTGTGGGCGCCGGTCGAGTTCGGACAGGCGACCACTTGCCATGTAGCTCCGTAGTCTTGGCTGAGGAGGAAGCGATTGGACGCCTGCGAGGAGCGTTTACCGGCGATGATGCGTCCGTTGCCGAGGTAGTGAATGGCGCTGAAGGCGTCGGAGGCCTGTGCCCCCTGATAGACGGCCTCGGCGTTGAGGACGTTTTCGTCGGAGGCCCGAACCTGCGATTGGAGGATCGTCAGCAGAAGCGCGAGCGTGGAAAGACTCGCCAGGTGTGCATAGAAGCCGGCGGACCGTCGACCCGGATTTCTTTGTAGCGAGTTCATGGTGATTCTTCCGGTAAGTAGTTTGGCAGGTGACTGGGGCTTTCTCCTCCGACTGATAGCATTCTATTCAGCGGGGGGCGGCGTGTACAGGTTTGGCATGTCCGTTTCATTGGAGTTGCAACGGATTCGCACGGGTTTGCTGGGGCGAAATACCAGATGCGCCCGGGGATCGATACAATACGAGGCCTTGTGGTGCTCGGATTGAGAAGGGTGGTGGCGAGATGACACATCGCAGAGCCTTCATCGTGACGGTGGTCCTGGCGACTCTGGGGGCGTCGCACGCGCGAGCCGAGCGGGTCGTGCTGAAGAAGACGGCCGGCTATGAATTGCAGTACGACAGCGCGACGGGCCTCTTGTGTCATCGGCTGGCGGATGGAACGGCGGTTCTGCCGGAGATCGGCTCGTCGGTGGAGATTCAACGTGAGGGGTGGGTGGGGAGCTATTCGACGCCTCGACCGACGGGGGGGCAGGGTCTTGTCAGGGGCGAGTTCACGGACGCCCTGGGGAAGGGCGAGGTGGTGAGTCTTCCGTCGTGGTCGGACCCGAATTCGAGCTTCCGGTTGACGACGACGGTGCGACTGTACAGCGACCAGTCTTTCTATGTCATGGGATCGCGTCTGGATGTGACGGGCACGGAGGAGCTGCGTGTGGCGCGGCTGGCCCCGTTTGATGTGGCGGGGGGATTGAATCTGGATAGCGATCCATCGCAGGTGTGGCTGATGGAGAACGGCAACGGGATGGTGCTGGATTTCTACGTTCGCCGGATGCAGTCGAACCGTCCCACTGACAGCAACGGAAACCTGCTGGCATATGCCCCGCGGACCGACCGAGGACTGGTGGTGGGGTTCCTGTCGCATGCGACGTCGATGACGGGGATCAAGACGGGGCTGGAGTACGGAGAGCCGACGAAGATCAAGCGGTTGGTCGCCCAGTGTGACTACATCCCGCCCCGCCCGTTGAAGTCGCAGGAGACTATGGAGGCGGAGGCCGGCGTGTATGTCGAGGTGACTCAGGGGCAACCGCTGGTTGCGGCGGAGCGATGGGCGCGCAGTGTGGCGCGGGTGGGGGGCTATCGGGTCACGCCGGCGGGGAACATCGTAAAGTGGAACCCGTGGGCGGCGCGATACAGCCATGGAGTGGACGAAGAGAACATGTGTCGCGAGATGGACGCCGCGGCCGAGAAGCTGCTTCCGTATGGGATGAGCTACTTTCATCTGGATTCCGATTGGGAACGGACGTGGGGCGACTGGGAGGCGAATTCGAAGTTTCCGCACGGAATGAAGTACATGGCGGACCGAATGCACCGGTTGGGGTTCAAGTCGAGCATCTGGATCGCACCGTTCGCGGCGAACCGGGACAGCGACCTGGCGAAGCAGCATCCCACGTGGTTCGCGGCCAAGAGCCCGCTGGGACAGCGACTGATCGAGAAGGACCGGGGGGCACTGGACCTCTCAAAGCCGGAGGTGCGTGAGTGGCTCAGCCGGCTTTTCGGGAAGATGGCCAACGAATGGGGGTTCGACTGCTTCAAGATCGACTTCATTTACTACTCGCTGGCGTGTGGGAACTTCAGCGACAAATCGAAGACGTACATCGAGTCGTATCGCGCTGCGCTGGAGGCGATTCACAAGGCGGTGGGGCCGGATCGGAAGGTTCTGTGCATCGGCGTGCCGCTGGTTCAGCACGCCGGGCGGGCGGACATCATGCGGATCGGATTGGATAACAAGCCCGCCTGGGATAAGGGGAACAGCGCGCAGGGGCAGGGCATTCGCACGAGCGTCCGGACGCTGGCGAGGCGGTACTACCTGAACGGAAACATATGGGTGAACCACCCGGACTGCCTGTATGTGGGCGATCCGGAGACCGCGAGGCGGTGGGGCTGCGCCCCGATCACGCTGCAGGAGGCGCGGGCGTGGAACTCACTGTGCGGTCTGACCGGTGGGGTTCTGTGCATCGGCGATTCGATCGTGAGTCTCCAGGGTGATACGCTGGACATGATGCGACGGATCATGCCGCAGTACGAGAGCTCGGCTCGGCCGCTGGACCTGTTCGAGCACTTCTTCCCGGAGCTGTGGAATCTTCAGGTCGATCGGGATTTCGAGCGGTGGAACGTTCTGGGCGTGTTTCACTGGGGCGACAACGATCGGTGGGGCGAGGCGATGGCGGACTCGCCGAGGACGTATTCGGTTCGCTTTGCCGATCTGGGTCTGCCGGCCGACGCGGACTTCGTGGTTCATGAGTTCTGGCAGGATCGATATGTGGGCGTTCGGCGCGGGGGGTTCGAGGTGCCGATGGAACCTCACAGTTGTCAGGTGTTCTCGATTCGTCGGGCAGAGGCCAGGCCGCAGGTGGTCGGCATGAACCGGCATCTGACGCAGGGAGGGGTGGAGGTGGAGTCGCTCCGCTGGGATGCGGAATCGAAGACGCTCGCGTGTACGCAGAAGTTGATCGGAGGGTGGGACTATCTCGTGACACTGCGGGTTCCGGGGGGGTGGTCCCAGGTGGGGGTGCCGGAGTTCACGGGACCGGCGGGGCGGTTGGAGCTCGGCCAGAAGATGGTGCATGTGGGTGGGGAGACGTGGAAGTTAAGGTACCGCTCGTCGGAGACAGTGGGGCGTGCGAGCTGGAACATCCGGTTTGGGACGTGATCGACATGGTGAATCGGCAAAGACTGGTTGTAGGGTGGGATATTGCTGGTTGGGCACGCTGTGGATCGTAGAGGTCACTGGTTAGCGGGTTGGTTGGGGTGGTTACCTCAACGGGAGCGATTCGATTCGAGGGGTCCTGGGGGGTGGGGGCGCGCGGTCAGTTTTCGTTGACACCGCCGAAGCTTCATGGTATCACATGAGGTTAGGGTGTGGGGATGATGCAGATCACGCGCACACTCAACGATGTTCGGGCCAATCAGAAGTGTTTCAATTGTGGTCGATACGTGATGGAAACTTTGCGAGGGTTTGGAGGAGAGCGCATGAATCTTGGATTGATTCAGGGCCGGCGGTTTGGTTTGGTGTTGGCTTTGGTCTTGTCGGTATCGCCTGTTCTGGCGGTGACTTATCCCGTGACGGATCTTGGGACGTTGCTTGAACCGAATGGGATCACGACGCCGCTGGGGATCAGCAACACGGGCGCTGTGACGGGCGTTTGCGCATTCGAGATCGAATTTCCCGGTGGGTATGTGATTCCCGCGTTCCGTGGCTTCTTCTGGAAGGACGGGACGATCAGCGATCTGGGAGCATTGGTCGGTTCGGAGTTCAGCTTTGGGCGTGCGGTCAATGAGAGTGAGAAGGTTTGCGGTTTCACGCTGGCGATGCTGAACTTCGGCAGCATGAACCACGGGTTCCTGTGGAGCGGCGGTACGATGACGGACCTGGGGACGCTGCCGGGTCACAAGTACAGCATGGCGTTCGGGATGAACGACGAGGGCGCGGTGGTTGGGTATTCCGCGACCGAGGCGGAGCCGAACGTGCCCCATGCCTTCATGTGGAAGAACGGCACGATGACGGCGCTGGGCAGCCTGAGCCCGGATCCGGGGAGCTGGGCATGGGACATCAACAACCAGGATGAGATCGTGGGGCATTCGAACAACCACGCCTTTGTCTACCGATATGGCAGCATGGTGGACTTGGGCACTTTGCCCGGTTACGGTGCGAGCAGCCAGGCGATGGCGATCAACGACGCCGGTCAGATTGCGGGCATTTCGGCGGACGCGAATGGCGTGAGCCACTCGTTCCTGTATGCGAACGATGTGATGACGGACATCGGCCAGCTTTCGGGCCGTCCGGTGACCGTGGCGGCCGCTATCAGCGAAGGGGGCCTCATCGTCGGGGCTTCGGCCGACCCGAACGGGGTGTCCAATGCCTTCCTGTGGAAGCAGGGGACGATGTTCAATCTGAACGATCTGATCGATCCGAATACCGGCTGGGTGCTTGAGGTGGCAACCGCGATCAACAAGAACGGTTGGATTGTCGGTACGGGGAAGAAAGAGGGCAAGTCGAGGGGCTTCTTGATCAAGGTGTACACGCTGTCGACCAGTGTGAACAATGCGAACTACGGCTCAGTGCAGGTGGATCCTGCGGCGGACTTCTATGAGCCGAACACGACGGTGACCCTGACGGCCGTTCCGAATGCGAACAAGAGTTTCAACGAGTGGAGTGGCGACATCGCAGAAGGACAGATAAACGAGAATCCGATCGTGGTGACGATGGATTCGTCGAAGAGTATTCAGGCGGCGTTCAAGTGCGGGTCGGGCGTGGCACCGGTTCTGCCGTTGCTGGCGGTGGGCCTTGTGGGCTTGACCCTCCTGCGGCGAAAACGGTAGTCTTGTAACGGCGCGATACGTCAATTCACGCGGGTGCGAGTCTGAGGACTGGCACCCGCGCTGTTTTGGGAACGGCGCATCAACAGGCTGCGGGGCATCGTGGGCAAGGAGAACCTTGTGAGATCGCTGTGGAAGCATATCGGTGTGTGGTCGATGGGCACGCTTTGTGCATTGGGGTTGGGCAGTTGCTCATGGAAAGAGCTCGGGTCGGTATTGCTGGATACGATCGTGCTGCCGATTCTGGGAAAGAATCCGTAAGACGTCTGCCTGCCCGCATGGCCTATGGCACCAATTGATCTGCCGGATCGCCGCCCGCAGTCGGCGGGGGATTCGTCGTAGAGGAGGGGCCTGATCTGATCCGGGCGCTCCGCTGGTTTTGTCCTTCAAGTCGTTCGATTCAAAGACCGATAACCACTACAAGGGACGGTGTCCGGGCGCTGGAATGTGGCCTTGATTTCGGGCTCGCCTAAGACATATCCCGCTGCGAAGCAAGTGGTTATGGTCGATCATGTCAGTCCAAAGATCGTGGATCTGCCGACGTTGTCCCAGATGACGGCGGCGGCTCGAGCCGATGGCAAGGTCGTGGTTCAGTGCCATGGCTGCTTTGACATTGTTCACCCCGGGCATATCCGGTATCTGAAGTTCGCGCGGCGGCAGGGAGACGTTCTGGTCGTCAGCGTGACGGGTGATTCATCCATTAGTAAGGGGGTCATGCGTCCGTATATTCCTCAGGAGCTGCGGGCGGAGAGCTTGGCGGCCCTGGAGTTCGTGGACTACGTCTATATCGATCCGAATCCGACGGCTTGCGAGGTGCTGGCGGCGGTTCAGCCCAGCATCTATGTCAAGGGTCGTGAGTACCAGTTTGCGGCGTCACCGGGCTTCCTGGCCGAGCGGGAGATTGTCGAGCGGTCCGGCGGGCGGGTGATCTTCTCGAGCGGGGACGTGGTCTTCAGCAGCACACAGCTTATCGGGAAGATGGCGTCGGATCCGGATCTGGAGTGGCATCGGCTTCGGGCATTCTGCGACCGGCATGATCTGGAGCCGGGGTCGACGGATCGGCTACTGGGGCGGATGGCGGGGAAGCGCATCGTGGTGGTGGGCGATGTGATTCTGGATCGTTACGTTCTGTGCGACGCGATCGATGTGGCGAGCGAATCGCCGATGATGTCGCTGAGCAAGCTGGACGAGCAGTGTTATGTGGGTGGGGCCGCGATTGTGGCGCGGCATATCGCGTCGTTGGGCGGACTTCCGATTCTGATCAGTTCGGTGGGGCGCGGGGCATCGAGCGAGAAGGTTCAGAAGGTTCTGGCCGACGAGGGGGTTGAGACGCGGCTGTTCGAGTGTCGCAAGGGCATCGTCGAGAAGACACGATATCTCGTCGAGGAGAACAAGCTGTTCAAGGTCGAGGAGGGGCAGGTTGAGCCTCTCGATTCGGTATCGTTGCGTCAGGCGATCGAGGCGTTGGTCGAGCTGGGTCTGGACGCCGATGGGGTCATCTTCTGCGACTTCGGCTACGGCATGATCAGCCCGGCGTTGATGAGCCAGGTGGTTCCGGAGCTACGCCGAGGGCGTGCGGTCCTTACCGGCGACATCAGCGGACGGCGAGGCAACCTGCTGAGTCTGGGCCCGCTGGATCTGCTGTGTCCGACGGAACGGGAGCTACGGGCGTCGGTTCACGACTTCGACGAGGGGCTGTCGGCCGTGGCGTACAGGGTGCTGCAGAAGACGCAGGCTCGTCGACTGTGTGTGACGCTTGGCAAGGACGGGCTGGTTGTATTCGACCGCCCGAGCCAGGATCCGCTATCACCCTTGTGGACGGGCCGACTTCTGAGCGACCATCTGCCGAGCCTGGCACATCGCATCGCCGATCGCCTGGGGTGCGGCGACTCTCTTCTGGCCACGATGACGATCGCACTGGCCGCAGGGGCGAGCATCATGCAGGCGGCCTATCTGGCCAGCGGCGCCGCGGCGGTCGAGCTATCGAGTCTGGGCAACATTCCCATTCCGCTGGGTGCTCTCCGTCGGTGGCTGAAATCACGCACCGAGATGACGGGTGAGCCTCGGCTGGAATTCGATCTGATTCAGACACCGTGACCCTCCGCGCCATCTTTCGTTGATCCGAGAGGGCCGACACGCCGTATGGGCCTCCTTGACCCTACCCTGCCTGGGGCTACACTGAATCTCCATGGGACGCATTCGAGCACCACACAAGGTCAAGCTGATTTGTGGGATGATCGGGCCGGATCCGGACCTGATGCGCCGAGCCCGCAAGCTGATGACGCCTGCCTTTGGCGCGACGGACCTGGAGAGTGATATCTGGCCGTTTAACGCCACTCAATACTACGAGGCCGAGATGGGCAACGATCTCAAGCGGTGGTTCGTCTCGTTCGGAGAGTTGATACAACCCGATCGTATTTCCGAAATCAAGCGGATGACGATGGAGCTGGAGAAGAAGCTCGCCGATGACTGCCTGCACCCGCCGGATCAGCGGGTAGTCAACCTGGACCCCGGATACATCGATATGGGCAAGCTGGTTCTCCCGACGACGAAGGATCACTCGCATCGGATCTATCTGGATCGCGGGATCTACGCCGAGGTGACGCTTCACTATACGCAGGGTCGGTGGACGGCCTGGCCGTGGACCTATCCGGACTATGCCGCTGAGACGTATCATCCGTTCTTCGTGCGAGTTCGCGATCGACTGGGTGAACAACTTCGAGAGGGTTAAGGCCGAACGGCACAGGAGGCCCCCGTCAACGTGTGGTGGTTGCTGGCATCGTGCATGATGGCGTCGTTCGTGCTGTCTGTTGCGGCGACGGCCTGTATGCGCCGATGGGCGATGGGGTGGGGGTTTGTCGATCGCCCCGGCGGGCACAAGCAGCATGCTCGCGAGACGCCGCTGGGGGGAGGGATCGCGATCACGGCATCGCTGCTGGTGCCGCTGTTGGGGGTCTTGGGTGGTGCGGCGCTCTTCGGGCGAGTCGGGATTCCTTCATGGCTGCCGAAGGGGGTAGAAACTCATTGGGCGGGTGTAGCGGCGAAGACCCCCGCGGCGCTGGGAATGATCGCGGGGGCGGTGATCCTGCACATCATGGGGCTGGTCGACGACGTGCGTCCGCTTTCGGCCCGCTTGAAGTTGCTGGTTCAGGTGCTTGTGGCGAGCGGGGTGGTGCTGGGCCTGGGCATTCGGGTCATGGTTCATTGGGGGCCGATTGTCTCGTCGGTGACGACGATTGTATGGATCGTGGGGATCACGAACGCCTTTAATCTATTGGACAACATGGACGGTCTGGCGGCGGGCGTGGCGTGCATTGCGGGGTTGATTTTCGTGACCGCCGCGGTTCAGACGGGTCAGATCTTCGTGCCCGCCGTCACGTGCATGCTGGTGGGGGCCGTGGGTGGCTTTCTGTGCTTCAACTTTCCGCCGGCTTCGGTGTTCATGGGGGATTGCGGCAGTCTGGTGGTGGGGTACATGCTGGCGGTGTTGACGGTGCTGACGACATTCGTGGACTCGCAGCATGGTGCGCGTCCGTATGGCGTGCTGGCACCGATCATGGTTCTGGCCGTTCCGATGTATGACACCTTCAGTGTGATGTGGCTTCGGTACCGAAGCGGGTCGGGGATTATGACATCCGATCGGCGTCATTTTTCGCATCGGCTGGTGCGGCGGGGGATGACGACGCGATCGGCGGTTCTGACGATCTACCTGGCAACGACTGCCACCGGGCTTCCTGCGACGGTTCTCGGGTACTTGGACTGGCCTCAGGCGGTGCTGGTTCTGGCGCAATGCGTGGCCGTTGTACTGATCATAGCCATTCTGGAGCAGCCCCCGCATCATGAGCGCTAGATCCGTCCACCGGCCGACTCCGTCCGAGCATTGGGCTAACCGTCTGGAAGGTCTCGCCCTATGGATCGTGCTGGCGGTGGTGTGCGGTCGGGCCGTAGTTCAGGAGCGATCGGACACCGAGCAGTTGGGGCTGGTGAATCGGCTCCAGGGTGCATTGGCGAACGTTGAGGGGCCCGGTCCTACACTGTCACTGACATTTGACGGGATCATTTTGAGCGCCGCGGCGTTGACGGCGGTGGCGGGTGCGGTTCGAGGCGGATATCGCCGTCGTCTGACGTTGATCGAGATCGCGGTGGGCCTGATGCTGGTGGCCAGCATCGGCTCGCTGGGTGAGGCGAGCAACAAACGGCTGGCGATCAACGTTGCCTGCGATCGGATCGCATGCGTGCTGGTGCTGCTGGTGGTGGGCAACACGGTGAGGCGCTGGTGGCAGGTACGGGCCGGGATGGCGGCTATTGCGGCGACGGCGGTGACGTTTGCCGTGTTCTGTATGACGCAGGTTCGGGAGTTGGACGAGACACGGCGATGGCTTCGGGATCATCGTGCGGAGGCGGTTGCATCCGGGCGAATCAGTGCCGATGACCCGATGGTTGAGCTTCTGGAGCGTCGCGCGATGGCGGGGGAGGCCAACGGGTTCTTCAGTCACAGCAATATAGCGGGTGGGTATCTGGCGGCGTGCGCGATGGCCGTAGCTGGATTGGGGATTGCCCGCTTGCGGGTTCGTGGGCGAACGTTCCGGGTGTTGTTCGGGGTTGTGACGGTTCTGTTGGCGGGTGTGATCTTCGTCGGGGTGCTTCTGACGCATGGTCGTGGTGCGTTGGCGGCGATCGTTCTCTGCGTTCTGGGTTGGTTGATCCTTGGGAGCGTCTGGTATCACTGGTCGAGGATCCGAAATCTGCTGATCGGCCGGCGCTACTATGTTTTGGCGGGGGCATGGATTCTGGTTGTTCTCATGGCGTCCAGCGTGGTGGCTTACGGCAGGCATCGGGGCGGTTTGCCGGGGAGTTCGCTGGACTTTCGCTGGCACTACTGGATGGGGGCATGGGACGTTTTCACGCGGCATTGGAGGTTCGGCGTCGGTGCGGGGAACTTCGACCGGCATTATGTGCGGTACAAGCCGGTGGAATATGCCGAGGAGATCAAGGACCCGCACAATCTGATCGCGACGGCGGCCAGCGAATGGGGGATTGTGGGAGTCGGGGCGACGGTTCTCCTGGTTTTCGGGCTGTCGTTGGCGCTGTGCCGACCTGGGGAGTCTCGGCGGACCGGATCGGAGGCGTCACCGGTGGGCAGCGGATCGCGGCCGGGGATCACGTGGCTATGGTTGGCGGCTCCGTTGGGGGCGGTGCTTCTTGCGAGGACACTGGCGACACCGAGGGAGCTTTGGGTGATCTGGGCGATGGTTCCGGGGTGTATCTGGTCGGTTTCGGCGATCCTTCTTTCGCTGGATTCGGACCAGACGACCCGATTTGAGGACGACGCCCTGCCGCTGATGGGGGGGCTGGTGGCGGCGCTGATGGTGGTGGTGATCGACAATACGATCTCCTTCTCCATGGTGTATGCAGGATCGGCCTGCACGTTCTTTGCACTGGGAGGACTGGCGATTGCCGTTCGACGTCTGGAGGCACCGTTGGCGACGGGGGCGGGGGTGGGTGGTTTGAATTCGCATCACTCGGCTCGTCCGCGATGGACGTGGTCGTCTTTGACCCTTGCGGCTGTCCTGGTGATGTCTGCGATTGTCTACTGGCCTCTGCTGGTGACGTCGGTGTGGGCTGCGGAGGAAGACCTGAATCGTGCAAGGGAGGCACTGGTTCCGGCGGACGTGTTAACGGCTTATTCCGAGTCGATGCGAGCCGACTCATTGGATCCGATGGCTGCCGAGGAATTGGCGGGTTGGGCGCTCAAGCAGGAAGGAGCGCGATTGCCTGGTGGGCGGTCGGGTGCCGACCTTGCGGTTGAGGCGGCAACCATAGCGGTATCTCGCGATCCGGGGGACTACCGTCATCACCGGACGCTGGCCGGCGCGTACGCCGCTCGCCATGCGGTTGCGGGCGATGCCAACGATGTCGGCCGGTCTGTGGAGGCCATGGCCAGGGCGGTCGGGCTATATCCGGAGCTGCCTGCACTGAGATTCGACTACGGTGAAGTGCTGGCGCTTGCGGCGACCGTTCAGCGGGATGGGAAGGTTCTGAAGGAGGCAGCGGATCAGATGCGGCTGGCGCTGCAGATGGATGACCGTCGTCCTTCGGGGGAGATCCGTCGATTTACGCCCACACAGCGAGCACGCCTTCAGGAGCGAATCAAGTCGCTGGAGACCCTGCCTCTGTCGAGTCGGAAGGCCGGAGGATAGGGCACTTTCCTGTGAACCCTCGACCTCGGTCAGCGAGAGATCGGTGTCAGACGGATGGCCTGGCCGCCTCGGGCAGGGAAGGCCATTCTCAGTGTGGTCTTTCCTGTGACGGGGATACGGTCAATCCGGACGTGGGTTCGCGTGGGAACGGCTGCGTCGTCGCAGTATACGTGGGCCGTGTATCCGACTGCGGGTGAGAGGAAGTCCAGGGAAAGATCGAGGGTGCGCGGCGTAGCATCGTTCATGCCTCCGACGAACCAGTTGTCGCCGCTTCGCCGCGCGATGACCGCATACTCTCCGATGCGGCCGTGAATGACTTTCGTATCGTTCCAGACGGTCGGAACGTGATCATAGAATTCAAGCTCGGGTTCGTCTCCGATGGTTGACTCGGCGCCACCGGCACCCCCGATCTTTCGTGGTGAGGCGGCGGGGCGATCGTACCAGTAGAGGAACTGGAGGGGGCTGTATAGACAGACGGCCTTGGCGAGCTGATAGGCGTGGGAGGCGTTGCGGTCGACGCGGGCGTCGTAGTAGCAGATGGTGTTGTCGGCTGCGCCGGCGAGCATTCGCGTGAAGAGGATGGTCAGGGTCAGCTCGTTGGAGGGGGCGGTTTCATCGCCGGCGATGCCTTCCTGGGTGAGGAGGTTGGGCCAGGTGCGGGAGGCGCCGGTGGGGCGGTATTCATCGTGCACGTCGACCATGAGCTGGTGTTGAGCTGCTTTGCGGACGGCGTCGTGGAGCCATGTTGTCCACTGTTGCGAGCCGACGTTGACGAAGCCGAATTTGACCCCCTTGACGCCCCAGGAGTGGTATAGCGGGAGAATCTCGCCCAACTGTCGCTCCAAGGCGCGGTGATTCACATAGAGCCAGATACCGATGTTGCGGTCGCGGGCGTAGCGCAAGACCTCCTGGAGATCGAGGGGGCCCCTGGATCGTTTGGGATCGACGTTGACGGAACGAGCATCCGAGGCATCGGAGTTCTCGGGACCATACCAGCCGGCGTCAAACTCGACGTATTGGAGGTGGCGTTTCACAGCGAAATCGATGCATGCCTTACCACCGGTTGTGGTCAGAGTGACCTCGCGGAGGACTTTGCCGGGCTTGATCCATGAAGTATCCGGGATTGCAGAGGCGTCGTTGAGATTCAAGAGAATGTCGTTGTTCTCGATGAGACGCCCGGGACTATCGGCAACCATGATGACGCGCCAGGGGGTATCGAGGAAGCGCATGGACCGAATCTCGCTTCCGAGGTCGGCGACCAGGGTGTATGGGCGATCCGGTAGTGGGGCGAACTTCATGCGGGCGTAGTCGATCAGGCGGGCTTCTGCTACGGCGGTATAGAGATCCTGATCGAGTTGAACAACGAGGGGTCTTTCGCAACCCGGCCTGATCTTGCTCAGGGGCACCTTGGCGTAGGTGCCTTGGGCGGAGTAGGTTGCCCAGGCGGTGTGATCGGCCGTGAAGCGGAACTCGGTGTTCTCGCGGCGAAGGAGGATCGCCTCTGGGCCCGAGCGGAGCGGGACGACGTAACGGAAGGCCGCTCCTGCGTTGTAGACGCGGAACACGAGGTGAAGGACGTTGTGAGGAGGGCGGGTATCACGCAGATGGATATCGAGCTGGTTGTAGTGATCTCGAATGGTTGTTCGCTCACCGTAGAGTGGATGCCATATCTGATTGTGGGAGTCTTCGAAAGAGCGGACGATTTCGAGGTGGTCGGCGAAGGACCCGGAGGCGGCGTCGAGTCCGAGTCGTGATTCGGCAATGATGGTTCGACCACGCCACGCCACAGTGTAGACCGGACAACCGTGCATTCCACCTTCGTCCTTGACGGCGACGTCGACGACGAGCCGTCCGTCAGGCGATCGGACTTGAACGGCATGGAGGACACGTGTGAAGAGACCCGCCAGGAGGATGGCGGCCAGAAACAGGAACGTGTGTTGTGTCATGGTGTGGGCGTTCTACAGGAGTCGTTGCCTTTCGGCAAGCGCGATCGGTGAGCGATCGGCGATGAGTGACTGTCGGGTTGACGGGGCTACAGTCTGTCATGTAGAGATACGGGCTTGCCACAAGGAGTGGACCCTTTCGGGAGGATCAACCCATGATCACACGTCACGTCGTACTGTTGGCCATGCCTCTGATTCTCTTGGCCGTTGTTGCCGAGGGTGTCGAACAAAAGGAGGGGGCTTTGAAGGTCGACTTCTGCTATGCACCCCCGACCTGGCAGACCTCGATCTGCCTTCCGGACGATTGGCAGAAGACTCTGGTGAGCAAGGACGGGTCGGTTCTGTATGACTATCCCGGCGGACACCTGGGATTCAAAACGCGGATCGTTGCGGGTCTGGCGGGGCGGCCGGAATACGTTTCCCAGAGTCTGCGTGCACCTCGGGTACCGATCATTCGGACGGTTCATCGCACCGAGCATGTGGACATCGTGCAGCAGGCGTTTGCGGTGGCGCCCCGTCTGGAGGGTGCCGGCTCCGGCGAGGCGAAGGTCATGATGCTGGAGCGCTTGGGCAACAACACCAACATGGTGGACTGGGCTAAGCCGAAAGTGGGCCCGGAGCCGGCGTTCCGCAATATCGCGGTGGGCTGGAGCAGGGCGATCACGTACCGATTCAAGGCTGAGGGCGGGAAGGCGTATACGGTGGGCTTCGGACTGTGTGAGGGGCATCACACGGCGCCGGGAGCCCGAGTCATGGACCTTCAGATCGAGGGCAAGACCCGGCAGACGGTCGACATGATTGCTCTTAAGGGTCAGAACGTCCCGGAGGTATTCCTTTTCGACGCACAAGATGAGAACGCCGACGGATGGGTGGAGGTTTCTGTGGCGCCCGCGCGCGGCACAGGCGACACGAACACGATACTGAACACCCTCTGGGTCTTTCGGAAGGGAGAGGGGCCCTCAGCCGATGGGCTGATCTCCGGCCGGAGTGTTGCGACGCCGCTGGCTCACATCGGCTGCGGTAATGCCCAGAATCCGCAGACCGTGCTTGAACGAACAGACGGCGCAGACAGGATCGAGGGATGGGCGCAACCGGTACAGACACATGGAACGGGTGCGTTCACGAGCATCGCCGTGGGGATGAATGAGCCGGTGAAGTATCGTTTTCACACGACGCCGGGTGGGCGGTACTCGGTGGTATTCGGATTATGCGAGGGGTATCACACGACACCCGGGGAGCGGGTTCTCGATCTTCAGATCGAGGGGAAGACGCGGCAAACGATCGACATGGTGGCGGCGAAGGGGCAGAACGTTCCGGCGGTATTTGCTTTCGATGCCGAGGATGAAAACGGCGATGGATGGGTCGATGTGGCCGTGTGCGCTGCGGAGGCCTCCAAGGACAAGAACACGATTCTCAACGCCCTGTGGGTGTTCGAACGGGGGAAGGCACCGGAAGGCGATGGGTTGATTCTGGGGGGCGGTGGTGTCAAGGCGCTGGCCTTTGTGGATTGTGGTGATGAATCCGAAGCGCCGGGGCCGACGCGGCATGACATGATCCTGATGCAACTGGTGAACCGGGCCCAGGCGGACGTGATCTGCGTGCCCATGCTGACGATCGAGAGCGAGCAGCCGATTCGCCCCGATCCGAAGCGACGCGAGATTCAGATCGGAAAGATGACTCGACTGGTCAGCGATGTTGCGTTCGAGGTTCTTTCGAATGGGTCCGGGCGGTTGGTGATGCATCTGGCGCAGACGCGGATTCCGGCGGGGAAGGATCGTGGTATCGCCTTCTGCGTGATCCGCGGGCGATGGGATGCCTCGGTGCCGGTCAAATGGACAGAGGCACAGAAGGCCCTGGAGAGCGCCGTGGGGTATTGGGAGAAGCTGGATCTGCCGTATGGACACATCGAGGTGCCGGACGCAGGGGTGCAAGCTCTTGTCGACTCGAGCATTCGGAACATCTATCAGGCGCGAGAGATCAAGGGCGGGCTTCCGGCGTTTCAGGTTGGGCCGACGTGCTATCGTGGGCTCTGGGTGGTGGACGGCTCGTTTCTGATGGAGGCCGTGACGTTTCTCGGCCGGACCGAGGAGGCCCGTAACGGGATTAGGTATCTGTTGGGTTTCCAGAAGGACACCGGCGCGATCATGATCATGGACGGGCACTGGAAGGAGACCGGCATCGCGCTGTGGGCGGTCGCGCGGCACGCAAGGCTGACCGGGGACAAGGCCTGGCTGGGGCAGGTGTGGCCGGAGGTGGAGAAGGGCTTCGAATACATTCGCCAGATGCGGAAGATGGCCTCGGAGAAGCCGGACGCGCCGAATGCGGGGCTGATTCCTGTGGGGTTCAGCGACGGGGGACTGGGCGGAAAGCATCCCGAGTATACGAACGTGTATTGGACGATGGTTGGGATGCGGGCGGCGGTCGAGGCGGCGAAGTGGCTGGACAAGGCGGATCAGGCGAGCGATTGGCAGCGGGAATATGACGATTTCATGGCGACGTTCCGGAGGGCGGCGCAGCGCGACATGAAGGCGGATCCGAGGGGGAATCGCTATCTCCCGATTCGCATGGTGGATCCGGAGAATGTCGCGCCGCAGAAGGCGCAGTGGGGGTTCTTGCACGCGGTACACCCGGGGAAGGTCTTTGGCAGTGACGATCCGCTGGTTCAGGGCAACATGGCGATGCTGAAGGCGGTCGAGTCGGAGGGGCTGGTCTTTGGCACGGGCTGGCTTTCCGATGGCATGTGGAACTACTTCGGATCGTTCTATGGGCACGCGTGGCTGTGGTTGGGTCAGGGACAGAAGGCGGCCGAGGTGCTGTATGCGTTCGGCAACCACGCATCGCCGCTATTGTGCTGGCGCGAGGAACAGATGCCGGTCGGGAAGGGCGAACGGATTTGTGGAGACATGCCGCACAATTGGGCGAGCGCCGAGTTCATTCGGCTGGTGCGGGATCTGCTGGTGCTGGAGCGAGGCGAGGAACTGCATCTGTTTGAGGGCCTGCCGGCGAGGTGGGTTCAGGCAGGTGCCGTTGTGAGGCTGAAGGACATCGTGACGGAGTTTGGGCCGATGTCGCTGGAGCTGAAGGTTGCCGCCGACGGCAAGAAGGCTCAGCTCAAGGTCGATGCACCACGGCGGACGCCGCCGGGCAAGATCGTTGTGCACCTGGAGGGGTGGTCTGGTAAGAAGGGGACCCTGGAGTTTGCCGGGACAGGTCCGATTGATAGAGGGATCAAGCTGGAGCAATAGACCCGGTGATTCGGTTCGTTTC
This sequence comes from uncultured Planctomycetales bacterium, assembly GCA_964446835.1. Lineage (GTDB taxonomy): Bacteria > Planctomycetota > Phycisphaerae > UBA1845 > JAFGLZ01 > CAYUQT01. The sequence goes on from CAYUQT010000060.1 coordinate 17,363, forward strand.
CCAGGCGTGATCCTTCGAATCCGGCCGGACGAGGGACGAGGGATCGGTGGGGTTGAGTTGACGTTTGGCGAACCGGCGTAAGCCCGATTCGGTACGGCGAGGTCGGTGGGTCCGTCCTCGACTCTCGCGACTCAGGCCGATTTCTGTGGAGACAGCCTCCTGGACCAAGCCGGTAGGCGTCACAGGTGATCGTAAATATCTGTGTAGTGACTACCAGAATTCACCCCTGAGAATTACGGATAGTTTCTTATGTGTCAGACCCATCATTAAGGGCTATTTGATATGGGTTTATAGCGGATCGTTTCGATTTCACCAGGCATGCATTTTTGTCCGGTTTTGCCTTGACGTGTTCGTTCGTAAAGGGTTTACTACATCCTGGAGCGAGCCATTTCTACCGTAGGGGCAAAGCCATCCCCGGATCACATCGAGGAGGGAGGCTTTCCAGGAAGGAGGTTGCAGGATGAGGGTTAGAGTCTTTGTTTCGTTGCTGATGGTGACTGCAATTGGCGGAGTAGCCAATGGGTCAATCATCAGCGCCACCTGTGCGGACGACGGAGATGGTGCGATCGTCTGTCACAGTGCGGTTTGGGATTCCGAGACGTATGAGCTGGCGGTAACGGAAACCCAGAACTGGGGCCCCGGGCATATCCTTCCGACGTTCATCACGGACACGGAAGAGGATCCCATTGTCTGGGTGCGCAAGAGCGTTGAGAACGATACTGAGTTCACGTGGACTGGGTATCAGATCAACGTTTCTCTGGACCGCACGTTCTCGATCCTGGATGCGGCAGGTCCGGCTGATTGGAGCTGGACTATCTCGCAGCCGACACTGCAGGGCACCAAGTACGTCGGCACGATCGACTATGTGGGAGGTACAGGGATCGCAGATGGCGACTGGGCGGATTTCGGTGTGAAGCTGTCGTTCATCGGAACCAACCAGTTCTGTATCGAGCAGATTCCGGTTCCGGAACCTGCGTCCCTGCTCCTTCTTGGGCTGGCCGGCTTGATGGTTCGCCGAGGCAGGAAGTAGCAGTCGGCGGGCAATCGGTGCCCCCCAGTTCGAGTGTTTGATCCAATCTGAGGCCCGGTGGTTGGAAGATCCTCCACCGGGCCTTTGTCTTGGCGACATCCAACCGCTGACTGGATCGCACGAGTTATGCCTCAGGCCGCACCGAAGCTCGCTATCGAGGTGACTCTGCCGGAGGCTGGGTTTCCAGAAAGCGGAAGGCGTAGATACTGGCGTTGGTCATTTCAATACGGAGCCGAGTGGGCTTGCCTGCCTGCGGCCCGACATCGGGGCCGTCCTTCCATCGTACGATGTGGTCGATATGGTCACCGGTGATCGGCAGGCAATCGTCCACGGAACGGTTCTTAAGTGCCGTACCCTGCTCGTCAATCAAGCCGACGCGTACGGAGCCGCCCTCGCGGGTCTGCACGTTGAGCTTGAGAACGCTGCCGGCGAACCTCAGAGGAGGGGTAACGAAGAATCCGCCCTGGGGGCCGGCGTCGGCGGCTGCGAAGCCGTCGAGTCGGGAAACGACTCGGCTGAAGAGACGCTCATTGCCCGGCTTCCTGAGGAATTCCGGCTCGGCCTGTTCGTGCTTCAGCGGGGAGCCGCTGTAGTAAAGAGAGATCTGGTTGCCGATCTTGAGCAGGCCCTGGCCCATGTAGAGCGAGCCGCCGTCAAACGTTCCGGGCTTTCCGAGGGCGATGTAGGGGACGCTCTGCTGCGGCCAGGTCCATTTCACGCCATCCCTGCTGACGGCCAGACGGATGTCCAGTGTATCGGGGCCGTGCTGATAGAGGCTGGTGAACATGAGATAGACGTTGGCGGCGTAGGGGTATTTCAGGACGGCCGGGTTGTAGAGGTCGCTATTGGTTGGGTCGCGGTCATCGGTCTGAAGGACCTGCTCCAGGGGTTTGAATTGAGCGAAATCGGCGCTGGCGGATCGCCCGATGGATCGGCCACGGCCAAAGGTGCGTCCGAAGAGGACGTAGGACTTGAGCTGGGGGTCCCAGAGGCCGGAGTATTGGCTGTCTGCGAAGACCTTGCAGATCGGGTCGACGTGGCGTGTCCATCGGAGTCCATCCGCTGAGTACATGCCGGCGACGTAGTAGGGGCGCGGACCCATCTTGTCGAACAGTCCCTGTGAGACGGCCTTGTAGCGTTGCTCGGGGGGCGCGGTGGGGTCTTTGAAGACGCAGGCGCCGTGGACTCGGGAATGGCTTCCCGGCGGCCCGATCATGCGGAAGAGGATGTTGTTCTTGCGGCTGCCCTTGTATTCAAAGAGGTTGAGTTCGGGCTTGGTCCAGTGGATACCGTCTGAGGATTCGGCGTAGCAGAAGGAGGTGTCATCGGTTCCGACCCAGCCATCGAGGTCGTAGCACTCGTACCACATGCGATATTTGCCGCCGTCATCCATGACGTTGAACCAACTCAATGTGACATTCTCCCAGATGCGATCGGGGCGGAGGACGGGGTCAGGGGTCTTGGTGGGGGGGCAGAGCTTCAGTTGAACATTCTGCACCTTGTCGAAGAACAAGCTATCAATGAAGAGTTGGGACTGACTGCCCACGTCGATGACTGTGCTCTTGGTGAGCCTGTCGGCTGAAGATTCCGCAAGGGCCGGCAGGCTCAGCAACAGTGCCAGGGCGACATGCAGCAGTGGTGAGAACGATTTCATAGGTTTCCTTTCCTGCCCACACTGGCTGCGAAAGAGCCACTATGGTTTTGTTTCATACTGACTGTCCAGGGATTGAGTGCCGGCCTCAGGTTGCTCGACGGAGAATGGAGAGCGAACGAGGGGCAAGCATCAGACGTTTCTGCACGGGGGCAGAAGGAGCGGCAGCGGCCACGTATGCGTCGGACGTCTCGACTTCGACTTGGGCCTGCCCATAGTTGGCCAGCACGAGGTACAGGTCACGGTTGGCGAAGGCGGAGGCCACGACGTCTTTGGGCAGCGGCTGCGAGAAGAGGGCGGAGTCGGCGATCTCGAGATAGGCACGCGTGCCCTCTTCGACCATGGGGAGGTACTGTCTGAGCCAGCGGGCGTGAGTCGGACGGACCTCGGGGCGGCTGGGTACGGAATCCCAACTGCCGTAAGTGTGGGGGCCGTTGGGATTGGCCTGGTAATGCTTCCATGCCTCGCGGCAGCGCTTGACCCAGAAGTCGGTCTCTTCCGGGGCGTATTTGACGCCGGGGATCATGCCGCGTTCGCCGGTGAAGGGGCGGCCGCCCTGAAGGATCGGGAACTGCATGTAGGGGATCCCATGCAGGTAGGGCTCGTCTTCGTTGACGATCTTCGCGAAGGACATGTCGATGCAGGGTACGACGTAGGGGGGGTGATTCTTGACGGCCTCTCGAAGGCTGTCGGCGTTGTTGACGCCCTCACCGACCCAGAGGTAGTCGTAGACCTTGGCGCCGCCTACGAGGGGCTGATCGGCTGCGTCGATGTGCAGTTTGAAGATGCCGCCCCGGCGCTTGACCTCGGCGTAGACGAGTTCGAGGAGATCGCCGAGGGCGCCATCGTAGGTGGCGGATTCGTCGAAGGCCCGGACTTCATCCTTCGTGGGTGTCAGCCATTTCTTCCACGCCTGTCGGCGGGCATTGGTGACGTAGCCGCAATCGTTATAAATCCCGTCCAATCCCCAGTCGTCGAGCAGGCGAACGACCTGCGGCAGGAGGAACGCCCGCCAGCCGGCACTGGCCGGTGCACATCGGGCCATGTTCCAGAAGCCGACGACGAGGATGTCTCCCTCGCGGAACCATTCGGGGCGAAGATCGGGGTCGGTGACCTGGAGAAAGCCGGTGGAGAGATAGGCCATGAGCTTCATGCCGCGCTTGTGGACCATGTCGACGAATCGTCGGAAGCCTGCGGGGTTGAGAGCGGTGTACTTGGTGCCGCCGAAGAGGCGCAACGAGTCGTTCCAGTCATCAAAGACCTGGATCAACTCGATGCCGTGATCCTTGAGGCGGTCGAGTTCCTTCTCATCGTACTCGTCGGGGTCCCAGGGTTTCCGACAGGGGTACTCGCCGAGGTTGTAGGCGCACTGGCCGGGGAGGTAGCTCGTGATGAGGTGTTTGCGCATGCACTTGCGGACGGCTCGCTCGCAGACGGCGATGTTCTGGAGTCGGCGGCGGTGGTCGTCGGGGGTGTAGGTGGTCAGGATGGCGGGGGGGGTGAGCTTGTGACGTTGGGGCGCTGGTTCAGCCGCAGCGGTGGTAGCCTGAGAAGCGGCGGCACCGATGAGTGTTGATCCTGCGCTGGTCTTGAGGAAGTCGCGTCGGTTCATGTGAGTATTCTCAAAACAATACGAGGTCGAGGTTCGCAATATGTCGGAGCGACTTGTCGGCAGAGACAAGCTTGGCTCGATTCGTTATGGCGGTTGCGGCGATGATGGCGTCGGGCAGCTTGACCGACGTGCGCGTTCGGATCGCGACGATGAGATCGATCAGGTCGCGCTGATCTTCCTGCAAGGCGATTCGGTGTACCTCTTGAAGGAAGTCACGAAAGCATAGGCGGTCATCGTCGGTCAAACCCGTGAAGCTGAGGAATTCCAGATGGCTTATGATCGAGATGCCGACCCACTCGGCGTCTCGGACGCGATCGAGGACAGCCGGATTGCCCTGGAGCAGCGCCACGATCGCATTTGTATCCAGCAGGAATCGCTCACCACTCATTTCGCAGCCTCCGCTGTTCGGCCAAGGCATCCCCGCGCCACTTCAATCTACCGGCCACGGCAGAGAAATCGTGCGGGGGCCGAACAGGTAGTGGCGTAGTCGGACTGATCACGAGGACCACGTCGACTTCCCGATCGGGCAGTTGTGTTGGGACATCGAGGCGGAGCCGCCCGTCCGCATCAATCTGCGTATGGATCGTGAGGGTCTGCATTCGTTCACTCCCGTTGGCCTTAAGGAGGAGAGTTGACCTCCTTGGCACATCCATATCGGCATCTTAACTGTGTGTCCGTTTGGGGAAAAGGGATGGATCGCTACCGGCAAATATGGAGGCTCAACGGGTTCGGTAGTACCCTCGGGTTCATGAGGATATGATGCTCCTGACGTCGGGCGGTGACGGGGGCCGGGGGGCATGTGGTTCGCACGGGAGGTAAGTGGATGATGATTGCATCACTCTTGGTCATCGGGTCGTCCGTGCTGGCTGGCGAATCATCGAAGCCCTCGCCGTCGGCGCTGGGCAAGGTTCTGGCGACGCGCGTTTTGGAGAAGGATGCAGCACACCAGGATCTGCGGGGGTTTCTGTATGGGCATATCCCGCCGCTGAAGGTTCCGGCTGACGCCAAGACATGGGATGCGGAACAGCAGGCGTTGCGGCTGCGTGCGCTGGATGAGGTGTATTTTAAGGGGCACGATCCGGCGATCCTGAAGTGGAAGGGTGGCATCGAGTGGCTGGGCAGAGTGGAGACGGGCAAGGGCTACGTCATCCGGAAGCTTCGATATGAGGGCTTTCCGGGGATGTGGATTCCGGCGTTCCTCTACGAGCCGGCGGAACTGAAGGGCAAGTGTCCGGTGGTTCTGAATCCCAACGGGCACGAACGCGACCTCGGCAAGGCGGCAAAGTACAAGCAGATTCGCTGCATCAACGAGGCCAAGAGGGGCATGATCTCGCTGAACTCCGAGTGGATAGCCATGGGTGAGCTGAGGCTGCCGGGATACGACCACTACGAACTGGCATATCTGGATCTGTGCGGGCAGGCGGGGGTGGGCGTCTTCTATATGCTGCTGAAGCGGGGCCTGGATGTCCTGCTGGATCATCCGAATGCGGACCCGGAGCGTGTGGCGGTTACGGGCCTGTCGGGTGGCGGGTGGCAGACGATCACGATCAGTTCGCTGGACACGCGGGTGAAGCTGTCGGTTCCGAACGCGGGGTACTGTGCGCAGCCGCCGCGGATCGACTTTCCAGGCGACACCGGCGACATCGAACAGACGCCATGCGATCTGCTGACGGTGTGCGACTACAACCATTTGACCGCGATGCTGGCGCCGCGGCCGGCGTTGCTGATATTCAACGAGAAGGACAACTGCTGCTTCCCGACGCCTCGGGCCAAACCGTCGGTCTACGATCCGGTGGTGCCGTTCTATGAGCTGTACGGGAGACGAGGGTCGTTTGAGATTCACAACAACACCGTTCCTGGCACCCACAATTACGAGGTGGACAATCGTCAGGCGTTCTATCGATTCATCAACCGGCATCTCGTTGCGGAAGGGGATCGACGCGATAAGGAGATTCCGTCGGACAGCGAAGTCATGACCAAGGAACAGATGACCCTGGGTGTGCCGAAGGACAATGCCAACTTCTACACGTTGAGCGAGAAGCTGGCAGCCGGCCTGCCGCAGCCGCCCGTGGAAGGGTGCGTCGATGCGGCGTCATTGAAGGAGTGGAGTCGGGAGCGGCGCGAGGCGCTTATGCGGGTCCTTCGTCTGAGACGCGTGGATGTGACGGGTGTTGAGGCGAAAGACATCGCGTCGGAGGCGCACGTGGCCAGGGCGTGGAAGCTGGCGATCGGCGGAGGGTGGCATGTTCCGGCTATTGAATTGGCGCCGAAGGACAAGGCACCCGGGCGGGTGGCCATCGTTGCGTCCGATGGGGGGCGGGCAGCGGCGGAGTCGTGGGTTGCGGGACTGCTGAAGGATGGCCATCGGGTGATTGCGGTTGATCTGGCGTTGATCGGTGAGTGCGTGCCGGTCGACGAATTCAAGCCGTGGGTCTACGCGATGCTGATGGCGAATGAGGGTGAACGTCCGCTGGGTGTTCAGGTGGCGCAATTGATTGCGGTTATGGAGTACGTATCGAAGACGTATCCGAACCAGCCGATCGCTTTGGCGGGCGTGGGGCGTATGACCTCGATAGCGGCCGTTGCGGCGGCGGCACTGTGTGAGAGGGTTCGGGCGGAGCGGGTGATCACGGTGGGACTACCGGCGTCTCTGAAGCTGCTCATCGAGAAACGTGTGGCATACACGACCGCGGCGCCGCTATTCTGTTTCGGTCTGCTGAGAGAGGCAGACATCTGCGAGCTGCTGGCTATGGCGCTGCCAACGAAGGTGAGGCTCGTCCAACCCTGGGGCGGGAAGGACCGCGTCGAGAGGGCACTGGCTCCTTATGTGCGGGCCGCAGGGATGATGGGCATTCCGGAGGTGCGGCTGATCGAGGCGACCTACTCGGACTGAGCACGCTCGTCCGGCAAAGATCTGCCTGTGCAGCGGATCTTGAAGCCGAACGTCAGCGGTCGCGGATGGTTGCCAGCGCGGTGGGTGGAATACGTTCGACGGTCTCTGGTCCGGATAGGGTCCTATATCAACGGACGAGTTTCTCGGGCGGCAGAGCTGTGTTGGTGCTCTTGGACATGCCTTCGATGAAGAAGGCGCGTTCGCTGCGTTTGCCGAGGGCTGCGGACAGCCAAGCCATGTTTCGGAACGCCTTGTGTGGGTCGTTCGCGAAGATGGGACCGGAGGCTGAGTGCATCAATTGCACGCCCGCCTTGAAGAACCCGTCTGTGATGTACATGCAGAACCTGACGAGCCCAGCCAGATAGAGGGGGGCCCGATTGGGAAGCACAATGTGAACCTCGATGGGATCGTCCTGCAAGACGAGTTTCCTGAGGAGGAGGCCGATGCCGCTTCGAGAGATATCCAGGGTTTGGCCGGGTAATGTGATTACCTGTTCGGTTTGTTGTCCGATAAGGTGTACCTGGCAGGGGACTTGGAGCGGGCTTCGATCGCGAGAGCGGCGGTTTTTATAGGAACGTCGCCTTTTGGCCAGTTCACCGCTCACTCTTTCAAGGGCATCCAAGACCGCGTCTGGTAGGGTGAATGCCATATGTGTGTCGGCAGCCGCAGGCTTCCGTCTATGGGGAGCCGGATTTGAAAGCTACCAGTCCTCATAGGGAATATCGATCCAAAAGGGCGGAAGCTTAAGAAGAAGCTCGATTCGCTCGCCTGTGGGTTGTCAGCGGGGATTCGGGCGGGTATAGGGTATGTGTTACGTAGCGGTCAGATCACAAGGCACAAAGAGGAGCTACCCATGGATAGCCACACGTCGCAGGGCATAGCGAGAAGGACCTTTCTGAAGACGGCTGCCGCGGCGGCAGCGACCGGTGTCACCATCGTGAAGGCGGAGTCGGTGGCAGGGACAGCGGCGAACTCCAAGATCGAGTTGGGGATTATCGGTTGCGGAGGGCGCGGGCGCTGGATCGGCAAGCTGTATCACCAGCACTCGAACTTCAAGGTGGTGGCACTGGCCGATGCGTTCGAGGATCGCCTCGAGTTGGGGTGCAAGGAACTGGGGGTAGACAAGTCGCGGTGCTACAAGGGGCTGGAGGGCTACAAGGAGCTGTTGGCTTCCAAGGTGGATTCGGTGGCCATTAAGAGTCCGCCATGTTTTCATCCTGAACAGGTGATGGATTCGGTTGTGGCGGGCAAGCATGTTCTGGTTGCCAAGCCCGTTGCGGTCGACGTGCCGGGGTGTAATACGATCGTTGAGGCGGGCAAGAAGGCCGAAGGCAAGGTGAGCCTCTTCGTGGATTTCCAGACTCGCAGTACGCCGCAGTTCATGGAGGCGGCCAAGCGCGTGCACGGCGGAGGGATCGGTAAGCCGGTGTTGGGCCAGGTGTACTACCATGGGGGGCGCCTGGGGCCGCAGGCCGATCCGAAGGATCCCAGCCCCGCGGCGCGCCTGAAGAACTGGGTTTTCGACAAGGCCCTGTCGGGCGACATTATTGTGGAGCAGAACTGCCACGTGCTGGACGTGGCCAACTGGTTCTTGAAGTCGCATCCGCTCAAGGCCTGCGGGACGGGCGGTCGTAAGGTTCGAACCGATGTGGGCGATTGCTGGGATCACTTTGTCGTGACGTTCTGGTATCCCAACGATGTGTTGGTCGATTTCGAATCGACGCAGTTCGTGAAGGGGTACAGCGATCTGTGTTGTCGCGTGTTCGGAAGTGACGGCACCGTGGATTCGCACTACGGGGGGTTCGTGAAGATCACAGGCGATCGCCCCTGGGACGGCGGGGATACCACCTGGAAGATGTTCACGACCGGCACGATTACCAACATCAAGGCGCTCGAGGAGAGCATCCGGACGGGCAAGTTCCTGAACAATGCCGAGGAGAGCGCCCAGACGTCTCTGACAACGATTTTGGGACGGATCGCGGCCTATGAGAACCGTACCGTATCGTGGGATGAGATGATGAAGGCGAACGCCAAAGTCGAGTTGAATCTGAGCCTGTAGTCCCGCAATGAAGCGGGCCTGCGGCGTTGTGCGTACCTCCTTGGTACGAAGGAGTTGTCATGCGAATTCTACTGATCGTGCCTTTGATGCTTCTGGTTGGTTGCAGTAAGGAATCGGAGAAGGATTCCAAGACGACCATCGATACCAAGAAGGGGAAGGTCACCATTGAAAGGAAGGACGGTGGACGGACGACAGTCGTTCAGACGGAAGACGGCCAGAAGTTGACCAAGTCCGACAAGGAGGGTGTCACCCGCATCGAGACGAAGGATGGCACGATGACCTTCAACGAGAACAAGCTGCCGCAGGGGTTTCCGCTGGCCATCCTGCCGAACAGTAAGGTCGAGGCGGGCCACCACATGAAGCCGGCCAACCAGGCGGAGGTATTCCATGCCGTCACGAAGTCGGCGGAGGCTCCGGAGAAGGTGGCCGAGTTCTATGAGAAGGCCCTGAAGGACAAGCAGATCAAGGTCGAGAAGTCGCAGATGGCGAACGACACCATGACTCAGGTCATGCTCATCGGCAAGAGTGAGAAACCGGATGGTCCCAAGATCGAGGCGTCGGTGATCGTGATACGAGAGGCCAACAAGAAGGAGACCAGCGCCGCTATCACGTGGAGCATCAAGAAGTAGAGTGGTGGCGCGTATTCGCCGTCAAGATTGTGGGCAATAAAGATGCAACCCGATCGTGTAGAGACGATCGGGTTGCATCTTTTTGTATGGAGTCGCGGGGGTGGTCAGCAGTGAACGGAACCCCAGACGGACGGCGTCTCCGCAAGGAGAGCCGAAGCTCCGGCCAGGTCGGAGCCGACGCGCCGGAATCGACGGGCCTACATGAATCGGCCCGAGAAGATCACGATCAGCCCCAGGATGACGATGGCGAAGACGGCCCACCAGAGTACAACACTGGTATACCAGCGATCACCGAGCTCACTGAAGATGTTCAGCTTGCGCCATGAGACGGTGAGCTGATCCGTTATCTGTTCAGGCGCAGGGGGAGGCGTCAGCCAACTGACGATCACACACACGACGGTGCAAAACGCCCAGTTGAGGATTCCCTGCATGGCGAAGGGTTCGATCCATATAGCGTGACCGGGTACGAACTGTACGTAGAGCTTCATGAGGATTCCCAGGGCGAATCCGGTGAAGACGGCTACGATGGCGCCTTTGGCATTGATGCGGCGGTAGAGAATGCCCAGGAGGAAGACGGCAGAGAAGGGCGGGGCGAAGAAGGCATAGAGGGTCTGGATGTACACGAAGAGGCTGCCTTTGAGGCGGCCGATATAGCCTGCCAGGACGATGGAGATTGCCAGGATGATTACGGAGGAGACCACGCCAACGCGGACGAGGTGACGATCGGAGGCCTTCGGGACGATCATCTGCCGGTAGATGTCGAGGGTGAAGACGGTAGCGGTCGAGTTGAGGACGGAGTTGACGGTGGACTGAATGGCCGCCATCAGCGCCGCGAGGAAGAGTCCGCGGATTCCGTGCGGAAGGAGCATCTGGAGCATGCGGACGTAGCCCGTGTCGGCGGCGGGGCGGATGTCGTCCCAATTCAACTGCATCAGCTCCGGATATTGAGCGAAAAGGATCAGCCCGGGGACGACGACGATACCCGGCAGGATGATCTTCATGTAGCCTGCCAGAACGATGCCCATGCGTGCGTGGTACATGTTCTTGGCCCCCAGCACCCGCTGAATCATGAACTGGTTGATGACGTTGTACCAGATGCTCACGGCGAACAATCCGAAGATGAGGTTCGGCCAGGGCATTATGGCGTGGGTGACCGGCTGAATCACCGAAAGCCGGTTGTAGTGATCCACGTGTGCGAGGTTCTGTGCGTTCTTAGCGACCACGTCAGCCCAGATGCCTGTCTGAGCCTGGTTCCGCCCGATCATGATCTTGAAGCCCTCGACGATGGAGTGATGATCGCCGGAGAGCATTTGGAGGCCGAGAATGGTGACCGAGAAGCCCCCGAGAATCATCAGTACGATCATGAAGGTGTCCATCCAGGCGACGGAGCTCAATCCTCCGTAGATCGCCCAGACGCCGGCCACCAGGCCCAGTACGATGATCGCGAGCCAGAGGTTCCAGCCAAAGAGGGTTTGGAGCGCCAAGGCCCCGCCGTACAGAACCGCGGCAAGGAATGCCACCACATTGCTGATGACCGTGACGATCGCGAAGAACTTGCGAAGCACCGGGTGGAATCGCCTCTCCATGAACTCCGGTGTCGTGAAGACTTTCGAGGCGATGAGGAAGGGGATGAACAACCAGATCAGCACGGTGAACGACAGGATGTTCAGCCACTCGGACATCGCCACGCAGATGCCGTAGACATAGGCTGCTCCGATCATGCCGATGAAGTGTTCACTACTGATATTTGCGGCGATGAACGACGTGCCCACGACGTACCAGGGCAGCTTGTGACCGGCGAGGAAGTAGTCGTCGGCATGGGTTGCCTCGCGTCGGCCGGCACGGTACCCGATGACGGATACGACGGCGAAGTAACCCAGGAAGACCACATAATCCCAGACACCCAGGGAGAAGCCTTGTATGAGCGGCATTGCAGATCCTCAGAGTGTGTGTTCGTAGCCTTGGGGCTCCAGGGGAATGACTGTACCGTCCGTTCGATGAAGTCGGAAGCCCGCATCCACGATTCGACCGACCGGGAACAGGTGCATCTCAAGCTCGTGAGGAATGGCCTGGTCGGGCATCACGACGAGTAGTTCGAAATCTTCGCCATCATTCAAGGCGTGGTGAAGAGGAGTGACACCATCCTGCGCCGAGAGGGCTTCCGCCGCAGGGCTGATGACTTGGCAGACGCGAGATTCCTCGACGATCGCCCCGACCGCCGACGCCTGACAGATCCGGAACAGGTCGATCGCCAGTCCGTCACTGATATCCATCAGGGCATGCAGGCGGCAGGTGCGAGCCAGCGCATCGGCCAACTCGATTCGTGGCTCAAATTCCAGATGTGTGCGGAGGATGCTTCCGCCGAGGGGGCCCGTCACGCAGATTCGGTCGCCGACCTGCGCCCCGTTTCTCCGAATGGGTGTCCGGCCATCGGGACATTCTCCAAGCATTGTGACGCAGACGGACAACGGTTCTGTCCAACTCGTGGTGTCTCCGCCGACGATGGGGCAGGCGAAACGGTCGGCCACGAGTGTCATACCGCGGTAGACACGTTGGGCGAACTCGAGGCCGAATCCTCGCGGAAGGCCCACGGCCACTACGGCCGCGATAGGTCTCCCGGCCATCGCGGCGATGTCACTCAGCGAGCAGGCCATCGACTTGTGACCGATCTGTTCGGGGCTGTGTCGGGCGGTGTCGAAGTGGGTGCCGTTCAGGAGCATGTCCGTGGTGACAAGGACGTCGTGACCTCCAATACGGACGACGGCACAGTCATCACCGATTCCCAAGGGCACGGAGGGTGATGCCATGGACTGTCTGGTCAACCATTCGATAAAGGCCAGCTCACCGGAGCTCATCGTGTGCCACCCAATTGAACTGCGTTGCGGACGAACATATCATTGAACAAGTGCGATAACACGGTAAGGCCCTTTGCCCGGCGGTACAAGTCCATGTGGATAATGCCAATGGCGGTGATGGTGGCGATCCTATCCATGGGCGCCGGGAGTAATGGTTCGCAGAGCCGTCCAGCCGCCCGATCGAGTGCTGAGGGGAAGACCACTGCATCGGTGCAGCGGGATCCGTCGGATGCCAGCCTTCCGATTCTTCCGTCGAACACGAAGACCGAAGAACAATTGCTGTCGGCTGCCGGCAAGGGTTTTCGGCTGAAACGTACCGGACACTTCGTGGTGGCGACGGACGTACCCGATCCGATCGTCAAGCATCTGATCACACGGCTGGAGACCACCTACTATGCGATTCATCAGTTCTGCCGGGTGAACCGGATTCCCATTCAGGTTTCCTCCGGGAAGCTGGAGGTTGTCTTCTACGATCGCCTCACGGACTACCAGCGAGAAGCCAGGAAGCTCGGTGTGGATCCGAGGGGAACCTACGGGTTCTATTGCCAACCCTGGAACCGGTCTGTGTTCTACAACATCGAGAACGATGCACAGATGGTGAGGCTTCGCGATCAGGTGATGCAGTCGAGGCACAACCTGGAGCATGCCGAGCGTGTTGTCGCGAATCTTCCTCGAGATGTGGATGGAGTGCGTCTGAGCTATCCCGACGGTCGGACGGTCACCATGTCCGCCAGAGAAGCCCAGGAGGAGCTTGCCGGAAACCGTCTGAAGCTCCGGCAACTGGAGAATCGGCTCGCCCGATACGCCGAGCAGTTCAACGAGTCGGTGATTCAACATGAAGCTGCCCATCATGTGCTGTTTGTGGGCGGTGTGCTCGTTCGGGAGGCCTCGACCCCTCTTTGGCTGACCGAGGGCCTGGCGATGCAATTCGAGGCTCCACCTTCGAAGGTGGGACGGACGCCAACAATGATCAGTCCGTATCGTTTGGACGAGTACCATCGCGCCTATCAGGAGGGGAAACTAAGGAATGTAAGATTTGTTCTGTCGGTTCGTAATGTTATGACCGATAACACAAATCAACGCGCAATTTACTATGCGCAAGCTTGGGCTTTGGTATACTATTTGAGGAAGGTGCAGCCCGAACGGTTTGCTGCCTATGTGAAAGCACTGGGTACCCGTCGCCCGGGTGTTGCGGTCGCTTTCGAACAGGAGTGGGCCGAATTTGAGGAGTACTTTGGGCCGCCCGATGAAGCGTTTGCACAACGGTGGATGAAGCACATTCTCGCACTTCCGTACCGACCCGGTGAGGTGGGACCTTGAGGTCGTAATAGGACGACCGTCATATCCGTTCCAGAGGGCCACCCGATGCGTGGGGGGCTGCTGGCCGTGCAAGGTTAACGGTGCGTTGTGGGCGTTCACAACGGGGTGTCACCACAAGGGAATCGGCGGCTCAAAACACATTCATCTATGGATACTCACTCGCTCGAGAAGCTTGAGTTTGGCGGGGTTCGTGAGATGGTATCGGGTTTCTGCCGATCCAGTCTAGGACGGCAGCTTGCCATGGCCATCATCCCAGCTCGCAAGCAGAACATGGTCCACCGTTGGTTGCGCCAAACGCGGGAAATGACGCGGGTGGTGTCAGAGGTGGGGACTCCTCCTCTGGCGGGCGTCAAAGATATTCGCGATCTGGTCCATCAAGCCGTTCCTCCCACACGATTAACTCCTGAGGATTTCGCCACGATTGGTGAGACGCTGGCGGCCACACATGAGATTCGCCGTTGGATAGATTCTTTCCCGGCGGACACTGGGACGCTAACCAGCGTTACAGAGCGAGTAGTTGATTTTAAGAGCATTGCCGATCTGATACATCGTTCGGTGGATTCTCAGGGGCAGGTCCGAGACGATGCCAGCGAACGTCTTGCCAGGATTCGAGCGACGATCGAGGAGGCGACTCAGCAGATCGGTGTTGTGATCGGTCGCCTGCTTCGGTCGAGTCACGTGACGGAGATGCTTCAGTTCCCGAACGCCATGTTTCACGGCGACCGGATGGTGCTTCCGCTCAAGAGCGAGCATCGGGGGCGCCTGGCGGGAATTATCCATCGGAGCAGCGATTCGGGAGCCACTCTGTTTGTCGAGCCGGCGGAAGTGGTCGAGCTTAATAATTCGATCACTCGACTGCGTCGGGACGAGCACGAGGAGATCGGCAGGATTCTATTCAAGCTCACTCAGGCTGTTCACGCCAACGCGACAGCGATCCTCAAGGCTCTGGATGCGATAGGAACGCTGGATCTGATTGTCGCGAAGGTGGACATGGCGAGCGCTTACGACATGATCGTTCCGGCCATCAGCGACCAGGGGATCCTGCGTCTTCGCGCGGCGCGACATCCGATTCTGCTGATGCTGACCACGGAGGAGACTCCGAACACCGCCGTCCCCAGGCAGGTCGTTCCCATCGATGTCCGATTGGGTGAAGATTTCGATCTTCTGATGATCACCGGTCCGAACACCGGGGGCAAGACGGTGGCGCTGAAGACTGTGGGGTTGCTCGTATTGATGGTGCACGCGGGACTGCCCATTCCTGTGGCCGAAGGGAGTTGTCTGCCGGTGTTCGACGACATCCTGATCGATGTCGGTGACGAACAATCGATCCAGCAATCCCTGTCGACGTTCAGCGCCCACATGTCTCGAATTCTGGATATCCTGCGCCGGGCCAATCGACAGACGCTGGTTCTGCTCGACGAGTTGGGTGCGGGGACCGATCCGGACGAAGGTGCCGCGATCGGGATGGCCGTCATCGAGAAGCTCCTCGGATTGGGCTGCCCTGCGATGATTACGACGCACCTCGGGGTGCTGAAGAGCGTGGGCTTCACGCATGCGCGTGTTGACAACGCCGCCGTGGAATTCGATGCCGTTTCGTTGCGTCCGACCTACCGCCTTCTGATTGGGCAGCCGGGTCAGAGCAATGCGATTGCGGTGGCCCGACACTTGGGGATGTCCACGGAGATGGTGGCCGCTGCGGAGTCGCACCTGTCGGAGCGGCACAAGACGATGACGAAGATGCTGGCCGGGACGATCGAGGCTCGCAAGCGGGCCGAGGAGGCTCGGAGCGACGCCGAAGAGGCTCGTGTGGCCGCTACGGATGCCGAAGCGGCGGCGCGGCTTCTTGCGGATGAACTGGCGCGCAAGCAGGAGGATTTCCAGGCATGGGCGCAGCGGGTAGCGCACTTGAAGCCGGGTGATTCGGTGAAAGTCCTGAGCTTTGACCGCCCGGGTCGGGTTGTGAGGATCAACCTGGGACAACAGCGTGCGCAGATCGATGTGGGCAACAAGACGGTGGATGTTCCGTTAAGCGATGTTCATCCTGAGGATACGCCCCCTCCTCCGCCGAAGCCCGTCAGACCGGCGGCGGCCCCTGATGCAGAAGCCAGCTCGGCGAATCGCCCGGTGAATCAGGGCGAGAAGCCTTCGGTGGCGCAGGTCGTTCATCACGTCAGCGTCTCTCAGAAGCCACCGACAGGTTGGATTGACCTGCCGCCGCTATCTGCCGAACAGATTGCATCGCTGACCTCCGGGCAGCAGGTTTTCGTTCGTCGCTTTCAGAAAGTCGGAGTCGTCGTTCGCCTGAAGCCTGAGAAGCGGCATATTGTCGTCGATTTGGGAACGATGGATGCCGAGGTGGGATATGACGAGGTGTGTTCATGCCCACCGAAGAACAATGCCAAGAGGGGCGCATCTCGGGGGGTGCGTCCGGGTTCCGCAGGAGGAGGGAACTCCCGGACACCGGGCAACGCGGCCAAAGGGAAAGGCCCATCGAACTCAGAGACGACGACATCTCCTGAGCCGGATGCCATCCACTCCGCTTAGGGTCCTGTCAGAGAGAGTTCCATCGCGAAACAGACAGAGATGATCGAGTTCGGGGAGGGGGGATTCCACAGACCGCCCAGGAACCGATTGGATCTTCGGTATCGCGGGAAAGACATGGGCGAGCCTTTCGAAGAACCATGGTTCATCAGAGGCTCGCCCATGCAGTGATTATCACGCAGACGTCCGACCTCGGCATGGTCCGCCGAGGGCTCTCAGTATCCCTTCACGATCGGGACTTCGGCCATGGCTTTCGCGATTGCCTCCGCCGGATACGGATAGTCCGTGAGCTTTCCGGAGAGATAGGCATCGTACGAGGCGAGGTCAAAGTGGCCGTGACCGGAGAAGTTGAAGAGGATGACCTCTTCCTTCTTGGCCTCTCGGCAGCGGATGGCGCGATCGATGACGACCTTGATGGCGTGGGCGGTTTCCGGTGCCGGGAGGACACCTTCTGTTCTGGCGAAGGTGATGGCCGCCTCGAACATCTCCGTCTGATGACAGGAGGTGGCGTCGAGCACCTTCTTGTCGACCAGGAAGGAGACGAGGGGGGCCATTCCATGGTATCGCAGACCGCCGGCGTGAACGGGCGGCGGGACGAAGCCATGGCCCAGCGTGTGCATCTTGAGTAAGGGGGTCTTCTGGGCTGTATCGCCGAAGTCGTAGCGAAACTCGCCCTTGGTCATCGTCGGGCAGGCCGACGGTTCGACGGCGAGAAGGCTGATGCTCTTGCCGTCGAGCTTGTCCTTGACGAAGGGGAAGGCGATCCCTGCGAAGTTCGAGCCGCCACCGCAGCAACCAATAACGACGTCGGGAAGTCTTTCTTCGGCAAGTTTGAGTTGTTCTCGCGCTTCGAGCCCCTCGACCGTCTGATGGAGCAGGACGTGGTTGAGCACGCTGCCGAGCGAGTAGTTGGTGTCATCGTGGGTGGCGGCATCTTCAACGGCTTCGCTGATGGCGATGCCGAGTGATCCGGGACAGGTGGGGTCCTTGCTGTTGATTTCTCGGCCGCACTGGGTATCGGGTGAGGGTGAGGGAACGACGTCTGCTCCCCATGTATTCATGAGGAGCTTGCGGTAGGGCTTCTGCTCGTAGCTGATGCGGACCATGTAGACCTTGCACTTGATTCCCATCAGGCAACAGGCGAACGACAGTGCGCTACCCCATTGCCCGGCACCGGTTTCGGTGGCGATACGAGCGATACCTTCCTTCTTGTTGTAGTAGGCTTGAGCGACACTGGTATTGGGCTTGTGCGAACCGGCGGGCGATACGGATTCGTTCTTGTAGTAGATGCGTGCGGGCGTCTTGAGGTATTCCTCAAGAGCGGTGGCCCGGATGAGCGGGGTCGGTCGCCAGAGGGCGAGGACCTTGCGAACTTCGGCAGGCACTTCGACCCATCGCTCTGCGGACATCTCCTGTTGGATCAATGCCTTGGGGAAGATGGCTTCCAAGGCCTCGGGCGGCAGGGGTTGATGGTTGGCCGGGTTGAGCGGGGGGGGCGGTGCCCAGGGCAGGTCGGCCACCACGTTATACCACGCCGTCGGAACACGATCGGTCGACAGATTGATGTGACGCTGATTCATTCTTGATGCTCCGGAACTCCAATGACTCCCACCATAGACGCCTCGTGCAGCACACACACGAAAGGCTCAATAATGTACCCGTTCACCGGAAACTCATCAACGGAAATCAACAGGTAAATCAGAGGGTTCGCACATCGATACCGCCGATGGCTTCGACGAAGTATCGATTGTCCCGGCTCACGAGGGATGAGCCCAAGTGGCGACGAGCGACGTTCAGCATCTTGCTGATGGCCTCGGAGGGGCTGATCTTGCGTTCTCGGTCTCCATCTCGCCAGATCCATCCCTGCTCGGCGAGATCGGAGCCGGTGGTGCCGGGAGGATTCTTTCCGAGGCTGCGATGGATCAGACAGCCGATGATCCGAGCCTGCTGTTGCTGGCCGGGAAGGGACTCTGTGTCGAGCTTCTTCAGTACGATATGGTCTATGTCGAGAACGCCGGCCTTGGGCGGACGGCGAAGAACGAGGTCGATGTGTCTGGGGGGAACGGCCTGCCAGGATGCGCCGGCGCCGACCTGGTAAAGCGAACTGTCGAGGTAGGCCCGGACGATCCGAACCCCACTGGGATCAAGGTTCCAGAAGGGCTCGCCATGGGCGGCGCGTGCACTCACCAGGATATCGAGTCGGCTGTGTTCGTTCAGCGGCTCCGGAAGGTCCCGATCGAGGTGCTGGAGGTGGAAGAGGGAGCAGAGGGTGGCCGCATAGGTGCCGAGTGAGGACAGTCCGGCCAGAACATAGAAGGTTCGCGTCGTGGGTCCCTCATCGGAGCTGAAGCGGCGTATGAGTCCGTAGTCTTCGGTTACAGAAGACCCCTCCTCATCATAGCGTCGCAGACTGAAGACATCATTGAAGTGTTCGTCGACGATCCTCTGATCGGCGGCGTCGGGATCATCGGCGGTGAATGTGAAGCGATGGGGCCCCATGCGCTGAAGCATGTACTGTCGCATGAGGTGCCCGAAGAGGGCCGGGCGCCCCACGAGCATGGCGACGGTGGGGAAAATGCCGGCCAGCGCCTGGGGGACCTGCTGCTTCTCTGCGCGGACGGGGATCGGCTCGAAGCGGACGACGGGTGCCTCGCGGAAGGACAGGTGTCTTGCCAGCGCGATGAGGGACTGCCCATCTCGAACGTGCGCATGGGTGTCTGCGAGACAGAACACATAGACCTGAGGTTTGGACATTGCCGAGGGAACGCCCTGGTGCATGGGCTGCCAGAACCATCGATGCAGGGTGAGCCCTCGGTCTTCGGGCAGGATGTCCAGTCGCCGGTGGACGGTCTCGAGCTCTCGAAATACCGAATGAAGAACTCCGACGACCTCTCGGATGTCCGCCGTGCCCTTGGGGTCCATCAACCGCTGAAGGTGAACGGCGAGCCGCCGGTGGGTTTCGGCATCGATCGTGGTGGGCGGTCCACTGATCCGTGCTGGTTCCATGGTCTTTCAGCTCCGCTGAAGCGCCTCCACCGCCTGGACAATGCGCCGATACTAGCGATTGACGGCGGCCATCGTCTGCGTCGGCTTGGGCAGAACGATGTGTGACGGACGGCTTCGGTCGAGATAAATGGTGTTCGTGGCGACCCTCGTCTTGCTCTTTTCGGTTCGGGGCTCACCGGTATTGGGGTTGGCCTCGAACCTGGGGTAGTTGCTGCTGCTGATAGCCACGCGAATGCGGTGTCCTTTGTTGAAGATGATGCTGGTCGACCAGAGATCGATATTGAATTCATAGACCTTGCCGGGGGTCATCATCTCGGCCTTGGCCGTGGATTCTCGGAAGCGGGCGCTGACGACACCGTCGAGGACGAGCATGCTTCGTCCGTCGGGGTAGACATCGCAAAGCTTGGCGGTGAAATCGGTGTCCTTCCCGTCGGACTTGGCCCAGAGCTTGACTCGAATGCGTCCCGTTGCCTCCACGGGCTCGGTGAGAACCGGGGTGGTGAATAGAATGACATCCTTGCGAGTCTCGACAAGTCGCTGGTCAAAGGAGCCCTTCTTGAGCGTCAGATTGGCGCCCCCCACGGTGGGGACGGGGCTATTGGGATCGTACCTGTAGGTGGCCGAAGCGCTCTCCTGCTTGGGTATGTCGGCCGAGAGCTCGCCTCCCTTGTGGAAGTAGAATTTGACGGGATCGCTTGGCACGGGCCAGTCGGGAACTTCGCGCCAGACGTTCCCTGGGGCACCGGGTTCGCCGACGGCGCCCATAACGTAGTAGCGAACCGCGGGCTTGTTCTGCTGGAGATCGATTCCCTGGCACCACTTGCTGAACCAATTGATCAGTTCGGACACCTGCATCATGAGACTGCTGTTGGCAGGATGCTGGAGGCCGTCTGAGTTGCCGTGGGCCCAGGGACCCATCACGAGCCTGCACTTGCCGCGGGCGCCCTTGTCACCCTTGTGCTGGATCATCACGAAGCTGTCGATCGTGCCCTGTGTGAAGATGTCGTACCAGCCACCCAGAAAGCAGACGGGGATGTTCACTCGGTCGGCCACCGACTCGGGTGAGTACCTCTTCCAGAAATCGTCATAGGTCGGGTGTTCATGCCAGAGATCGAGATTGCGGGGGTCGAGCTTCGTGTTCTTGACCCAGCCTTCGGAGAGCGCCTTCAGGGGAGTTCCGTTAAATGTCGCAGCCTGCAGATACATGTCGGAGGGGGCGACCGCGACGAACTGGCAGGTCAGGTGGGGGGGACGGGCCGGGGCTGTGGCATTGGCGCTGATGCCCAGAGCCGACGCTCCAAACTGTCCGATCTTGCCATTGCACCAGGGTTGTTTAGCGATCCATTCGATGGTGTCGTAGCCGTCCTGGAGCTCGTGCCATCCGCAGGAGGCGAATACGGGGTAGTCCTCGCCCTGAGAGTCTCCACGTCCTCGCATGTCTTGACTGACGATGGCAAAGCGAATCTTGGTGATGATGCCACCTACCAGCGCCAGGCTGTCATCGTTATTCCTTCCGTACGGCGTGCGCATCAGGATGACCGGCCACTTGCCTTCACCCTGGGGCAGGACGATGTCGGTAGCCAGTTTGACGCCATCCCTCATCGGGACCATCTCGGTACGTACGGGTTGTGCGTTGCCCTCGCCGAATGACATGGCGAGGGACTTGAGGTTATCACTCTTGCCCTTCTTCTTTGCCTTTGCAGCTTCGGCGAAGGCGGGTGACAGTAAGATCAGCGAAAGCAGAACGGACAACCAACGAACGGTACGACGGGTCATTTGCGTGCTTCCCCTGTAATGGTGATTGCGTGACGACCGGAACGACATCCTAGCATCTTAGCATGCGGCTGAGGGCTTAAGAAGAGGGACCTTCGCAGCAGGAATCGAACGGCGACAAGTTCTTACGAGGGCCCGACCCCAGGGGGAGACTTTGAAAGACGGCAGGTGTCCGGCTCGTCTGTGGGATGCAGGACACCTGCGGCATTCGATGAGACTGTCAGTAACTCAATCAGCACAGCCACTCAGGCCGGAAGCGACCATGGTTTGCGATACTCCTTGGTGACCATGGCGTTGGCCTGTGCATCGTCAACGAACTGTTCGGCCTTCGGGTCCCAGATCAGGCGGCGTCCGAGCCGATAGGAGATATTCATCAGATGTCCCGGGTTGGTGGCATAGTGTCCCACCTCGATGTCAGACTCGGGTTGTTTGCGTGAGCGGACGCAGTCGAGGAAGACCTGGGCGTGGTTTTCCCGGGATCCACCGACGTGGACGTCCTCCATCACTTTCTTGCCGCCCTGGACTTCGCTGTAGATGTGGTAGCCGCTTCGGTCGAGGATCAGGGTTGCATCCATGCCGTAGAAGGCCTTGCCGTGAGTGCGACCGTCGATCGGTCGGGCGTTGCCGGCCCTGAATGCGTAGCTCATGATGAAGCCGTTCTTGGCCAGGGGTCCCGCGGGATACTCACAGCTTCCGTTGAAGGTATCAGGCCACTGCCTGAGTTCATTCTTGAAGGCATAGTGCCCGCCCATTCCGTAGGCGGCTATCGGGGCATTGACGCCCATGGCCCATTGGACGATGTCGTAGTGGTGAACGGCCCAGTCGAGCTGCCAGGCCCCGCCGTAATCGTAGAACCAGTAGTGATAGGCGTAGCGGTTGGGATTGTAGGCTGCCTTGGGGGACGGACCGACCCAGAAGTCCCAGTCGAGCTCCGCCGGAGGGTCACAATCCTTTGGGTTGCCGAAGCCTGGGTGATGGTTTTCGAGGTCCCATACGTGCACGTGGGAGATGTCGCCCAGCTTGCCGGACCGGATGATCTCGACGGCCTTGCGATAGTGCTCCCAATTGTGCTGCTGCGTGCCGATCATGACGATTCGGTTGTGCTTGCGTGCTGCCTTAACCACGGCTCGACCCTCACCGATCGAGGTGGCCAGTGGCTTCTCGACGTAGACATCCTTGCCGGCAGCACAGGCATCGATGGCGGGCAGGGCATGCCAGTGTCCGTTCGTGGCGACGATCACGGCGTTGATCGACTTGTCGTCGAGGAGCTTGCGGTAGTCGGAGTAGGTCTGGACCTGTCCGCCGATGTGCTTCTCCATTTGGGCCATGTGGCCTTTGTGCACATCGCAGACAGCGGCAAACCGGACGCCCTTGAGAGGCTTGAAGTTGTCCACAAGTTGGTGTCCTCGTCCGCCGCACCCGATCACCCCGAACACGATGGCGTCGTTGGCTCCGGTGGTTCCGGAATCCGTTTGAGCCAGGACGTGCCGACCGGCCAAGGCGACAGGGACAGTGGTTCCAAGAAAACTCCTTCTCGTTGTTTTCGTGTTCATTCTCTGGCCTCCGCGGTTAGGTGTGTAACGGGGAAATCGTCTCGGGGATCATCCTACCGGCTTCGGATGCCATGTAAAGGGTGTTCTCGGCGTGTCTTGGGCAAGACCAATCGATCGGTTGGCACACGTTCATGAGGTCTTCTGCGATCACAAAAGACCCTCGTATCATATTTAGCATGGCCTCTGTATATCGTACCATCAAGAGCGTGTTCCGCTTGGAGTTCCACAGTCCGGCTGCAATTCCTCAGTCTGTTGAGCGCTTCTCGTGAGCTGATGACCTCATAATTGAGGGGAGTCACGAAGAGGTGCGTCCTCGCTTCCGATATATTCACTGGGCGTCTTCGTATGGATCTGCAGGTGGAGCTTTCATGCCTCTGACTCTGTTGTGTGAGGAACTTGAAGCGGGCATGCGGCTGTTTGAACCTGTCGTGTGGCACGACATGGTGATGCTGCCGAGTGGGAGGGTTCTGACTCCGGATGACATCGGGCAGCTTCGCCAGCGTTTTCCCAATTTGAGCATCCGCGTCGGGGATCCGGTTCTTGATAGCGCCCTGGATTTTCCGGACGACTCTCATGAGCGTCAGGCCGCTCTGATGATCAAGACGAAGATCATGGACGTCATGACGGCCAACGTGGACGAGCGGATCGGCAGGCAGATGTCCGTTCAGAAGGTCAACTTCGTGTTGATCCATGCGGCGGTCAAGGAGATTCTGTCGTTTCTATTGTCGAATCCGGTTACGGCGGTTCTGCTGGCCCGTAGCCTGGACAGTGACCAATACATTGCCGAGCATATCGGGAATGTCTTTTATCTGAGTATGGTTCTGGGTTGTGCGGCCCGGACGTACGTGTCCAATGAGCGTCAGCGGCTTAGCAAGGCCGATCTTCGCCCGAGCGTGACGATGGACCTGGCACCTCTTGGACTGGGGGCTATGTTCATGGACGCGGCGATGCCTCCCGTTGCGAATCTGTTGAAGCCAGATCACAAGCTGAGTGAAGAGGAATGGCGGCAGATCCGAGAACACCCAATTGCGGGTGCCGATGGGATGCCGGACACCTTCTCGGCGGCGGCCAAGGCGGTGATCCGTTGCCATCATGAGAACAATGCCGGGTTGGGATACCCTGCGGGACTGCCGGGCGACAGGATCCACGTTCTTGCCAGGGTGGTCCGGATTGCTGACGCGTATGAAACGGGAACTGCTCGGCACGCCTTTGGACAAGCACGTTCCCCCGTCCGGGTTCTGTATGACATGACATGTGGACCTCAGAAGAAGCTCTATGATCCCGAACTGCTGAAGGTGTTCGCCCGGCTCGTGCATCCTTTTCCGATCGGTGCCAAGGTTCGGTTGCAGGGCGGTCAACACGCGATCATCATGCGCTACAACCAGAACAATCCTTTTCAACCCTTCGGCGTGATCGCGTACGACGATCAGAACAATCGCGTGCCGGTGGAGCAACTCTCGGCCACGGTTCAGTTGGGATCGCAAACCGGTCTTCGCATCGAGTCGTATCAAGGTGAGGACTTGTCCTACCTCTACAAGGCGCCTCCCGTTCGTGATCCAGCCTCGCCGCAGAGGAGACCTCAGACCCTCTTCGAGGCCGGCTATCCATGAGGCGCTCATCCTACATGTAGAATCACTTGCAGCGCAGCCTGACGTCTGCCCTTTACTCGGGTAGGCCAGACGCAGATACTCTTGCCAGTGTGGCAGGGGCCCCGCAACATGTGCATGAGGTGGGGCTGCGGCCCCATGGCCCATGGGCGGACAGGAGCAGGTTCAGGGATGACCCGCCGCGAACGATATCTGAGAATCCTGAGCAAGCAGAAGGCAGACCGATTGGTCTGGGCCCCCAACTTCGATCACTGGCTGGCGGTGAATACCGCAAATGGGACGGTGCCACCGGAATATCGGGGCATGAGTCGGAATGACATCGTCCGGCGCCTCGGGGCGACGATCTGGGCTCGGACGACCGTGCTTCGTGAGATCCACCCGCATGTGAATGTCCGGACGGAGGAGGAGCCCGGCAAGTGGGTTCGAACCACCTACGAGACCCCGGTCGGCTGCGTAGAGACGTTTGAGCAGTATGCGGAGGATTCGACTCGGGCCCTGTTTCTCAAGGGGCATCGGGTCAAACGGCGCGAGGACATTGCCGTTATCAAGTTCATCGCCGAAGACACGCAATATGTGCTCGATCCTGAACCATTGGTGAACTGCGAGCGTGATGTCGGTGATGACGGAGTCTCTCTGATCTTTCACCCCTGCTGCGTGCCGTTTATCCAGTTCGGAAAGACCGACGCCGGATGGGAGCAGGGTATCTATCTGTGGAACGACTACACCCAAGAAGTCGAAGAGTTGCTGGAGGTGTACACGGCCAAGGCGATCGAGGCGACTCACCTGATCTGTCAGACGCCGTGCATGGTGGTTCACAGCGGCGACAATATGGACGAATTGACGATGTCGCCCCGACTCTTCCAGCAGTATGCGGTGCCGTACTACAGGAAGGTTTCGAACGTTCTCCACGAGGCCGGGAAGATCTTCGAGGTTCACTGGTGCGGTCGCACGCGACGATTGCTTCCGCTGCTGCCCGGGACGGGCGTCGACGTGGTTGAGGCCGTGGTACCGGTTCCCATGTCCGATCTGACCATCCCGGAGGCATTGTCCATCCTTCGCGGGCACGTCGTGATCCAGGGGGGAATCCCCGCGGTGCTGATGTGCGAGCAGGGGGGGAGCCGGGATCGTCTGCGGACCTATGTCCAGGAACTTCTGCGGGCGGTTCCTCATGGTGAATGGTTCGTTCTGGGGATGAGCGACAATGTGCCGCCGGACGCCGATTTCGAGCGGGTGCGGATCATTTCGGAGATGGTGAATCGCTATGGAGGAAGATGAACATGTCAGGCTACTGGCGATTGTGGATGGGGGTGTCGGTGATCGGGGTTCTGGCTGTCTGCCGGCTTGCGCCGGGCGAGGAGGCGTCCCGAAGGAAGATGCGGGTCGTGGTGATGGGGGCGCATTGCGATGATCCGGAGACCGGGGCCGGGGGGCTGATCGCTGCATTGACGCGGGGCGGGCACGAGGTGATCTGCGTCTATGGAACCACGTTTCGGGGCGGTCGTATGATCAACGGCCAGCCGGAGGATGTGGTTCGCCGTAAGGAGTCCTCGGAGGCCTGCAAGGTGCTGGGGGCGTCGACTAAGTTCTTTGCATATGCCCACGAACACCTTTGGGCCGTTCCGGAGGTTATCGAAGAGGTTCGACACTGGCTCGAGAGCGTCAAGCCTGATGTGGTTGTGGCCCAGTGGCCCTTCGATACGCACCCGAATCACCACGCCATCGCATCACTGGCGTGGCAGGCCTACAAGAGAGAGGGGGAGTGGAACCTGTATTTCTACGAGGTGTGTACGGGAGTCCAATCCCTGGGTTTTCGTCCGGAACTGTATCTCGACATCGAACCGGTGATCGATGTCAAGAAGAAGGCGATCGACTGCATCGTCAGCCAGAATCCTAAGGAACTCTGGGACATCCACTCGAAGATGCAATCGCAGCGGGGTCAGGAATGCGGCCGCAAGTATGCTGAGGCCTACTTCCTGGTGGAGGAGAAGAAGGGCTGCCCGCTGCTGCCGATCACGTTTCTGCCGAAACGGTGAGGACGAAGGCTGGGAACGAGCTGGATGGACACAAGGCTTCGGGACGGAGCGGCACGATGCTGAGGACCGGATGGCTACTGGGGATCATGGCAACCGCGGCGTCGGGCTTTGAGGTTCGCGTCGGCCAGCGGCAGTTGTTTCTGGACGACCATGGAATCGCCCGGATCGATTCCTTAACTCGTACCATGCATCCGCTGACCAAGCGAGGGGCGGTGATCCGGCCGGACCCGGACAACCTGAAGCAGCTCACCATCCAGATCCGCACGGCGCCGGCATGGGACCCGTTGCGGAAGGTGTGGAAACTCTGGGACCTGAGCACGCCGAACGATCTTCACGAGAAGGGGCTGTACTGTGGGGGGTACTGGGAGAGTCGAGACGGGCTTCATTGGACCAAACCGATCGTCGGTCAGGTGGAATACCGGGGTTCTCGGGAGAACAACTTCCTCTACTTTCTGATCAACGGCAAGCACTGCCGGCCGGACTGCGTGGTGTACGATCCGGCCGATGGCGATGCGAACCGACGATACAAGTCTGCCGTTGGGGGTGTGGGGTTCGCGGTGTCACCCGATGGTGTGACGTGGAAGGCCCTGGACGTTGCGGCTGTCCCGAGCAGCGACGAGTACAACCTGTCGTTGGATCTACAGGATCACCTTTTCATTCTGACCGTGAAGCACGGTGGTCCCCATGGCCGGTCGGTTGCGCTGTCGACGAGCAGAGACTTCGTGCATTGGACGAAGCCCGAACTCGTCTTTCATGCAGACGACGTGGATCAGGTGCTCGGCCGCGAGCGGATCGTCAACCGGTTTGCCGATTCGAGGCTTCAGCGACCGGAGTATAACAATCCGTTCCAGTACAACGTGGACGTCTACAACATGGCGATATTCCGGTACGAGGGGTTGTATATCGGCATGCCCGCGATGTACCACGAGACGGGGAAGGTACCCAAGGAGTGGAAGGGGTTCGACGGCCTGGTGCTGTCGCCGTACATTCGACAATGTGTGCGCAGCTATGGTGACTATACGGGGTTCCATCACGTGCAACTGGCGTGCAGCCGGGATTTGCGGCAGTGGCGTCGGCTGGGAGATCGCCGCCCGTTCATCGATAGTTCGCCGCTGGGGGCCGGGGCCTATGACCTGCAGTGCATCATGCCGCCCTCGTCGCCCGTGGTTCGTGGCGACGAGTTGTGGTTCTACTACACGGGCATCAAGCACTATGCATTCATCACGAGTGATTCGCCGGATTCGGGTGCGGTGTGCCTGGGCGTTCTTCGACGGGATGGATTTGTTTCGCTGGATGCACGCCAAAGCGAGGGAATCCTCACGACGGAGCCTTTTGTCCTTAGCGGGGATTGCGTGTGTGTGAACGCCGACGCATCGAGGGGTACGGTGAAGGCGGAAGTGCTTGACCCCTCGGGACAGCCGGTCGCGGAGTCTGTTCCGGTGCGTGGGGATCAGGTGCGCTGTGTCCTGGAATGGAGTCGGGGGTCGGCCGCCACCTTCAAGGGCAAGCCGGTGAGCCTTCGGTTCAGGCTTCAGGAGGCGAGCCTGTACTCATACTGGGTCGAGTCGGGCAAGCCGTCGTCGTAGGGGCTTGTGTGAGAATGACTAAGAGAGCCTGGTGTGCCCACGGCGTCGTGCGTTCCCGCATGATACACTCCGGCGGATCGGGAAACCGGCTGTTCCTCCGCTGAAGTCTGCCCCGCGAAATCCCGTGGTCAGAAGATGAATCTTGCCTGCCGAAGTCCGCGCGTTAGAATGTGCCTTTTCCCGAAGTACCTGGAAGACGAGATGGTCGGATGATACAGAAAGAAACCATTGCCATACTGGATTTCGGCAGCCAATACGCTCAGCTCATCGCACGGCGTGTGCGTGAGAACCATGTGTTCAGCGTGCTGGTGCGGCCGGACATCACGGTGGAGGAACTCCGCCGTCTGAACGTGATCGGGCTGATCTTCTCAGGCGGACCGGCGAGTGTCTACGAGAAGGGGGCCCCCCGGTGCGATCCGGACGTCCTGAAGATGGGGCTGCCGGTGCTCGGCATCTGCTACGGGATGCACATCGGCTGTCAGATCCTCGGCGGCGATGTCAAGGGCAGCAAGGCCCGGGAGTATGGGCGAACTCACATTCAGATCACGGAGCCGGAGCGTCTGCTGGCTCATGTGCCGGCGGACACCACTGTGTGGATGAGTCACGGTGATGTTGTCAGCGACCTCGGCGAGGACTTCATATCGTTGGCAACCACCGGCAACTGCCGATTCGCGGCGGTTCGACACGCGAAGAGTCCTTTTTACGGTGTTCAGTTCCATCCGGAGGTGACGCACACGCCTCATGGTGGGCAGATCCTGCGGAACTTTCTCTACGACCTCTGTGGTGCGCACGGAACCTGGCGGGTCACGAACCTGATCGATGCCTCGGTGGACGCCGTTCAGAAGCAGGTGGGTACCAAGGATCGGGTGATTTGCGGCCTGTCCGGCGGGGTCGACAGCAGCGTGGTTGCGGCCCTGATTCACCGGGCCATCGGCGACCGATTGGTCTGCATCTTCGTCGATAACGGATTGCTTCGGAAGAACGAGGCTGAACTGGTGGAGGCGACCTTCCGGGATCACTTCCATATCGATCTACGGGTGGTGGATGCCAGCCAGAGCTTTCTGGACAAGCTCAAGGGTGTGACGGACCCCCAGCGGAAACGTGTGATCATCGGAGAGGAGTTCTTTCGGGTCTTTCGGGCGGAGGCCGGTAAGATCGACAGTGTGAAGTTTCTCGCCCAGGGCACGCTGTATCCGGATGTCATCGAGTCGGGTCGCAGTGTGGGGGGCAAGGCCGACCAGATCAAGCAGCATCACAACCTCGTCGACCCGACGGGACTGGGTCTCGACCTGATTGAGCCGCTTCGTGACCTGTTCAAAGACGAGGTCCGTCAGGTTGGTGAGGCCCTTGGGCTGCCTGAGGACATCGTGTGGCGGCATCCGTTCCCCGGACCGGGCCTGGCCGTTCGGGTCATCGGTGAGGTGACTCCCGCGCGGCTGAGCCTTCTGCGCGACGCGGACGAGATCGTCATCGAGGAGATTCGGGCTGCGGGCTGGTATCGAAAGATCGCACAGGGGTTCGCCGCACTGTTGCCGGTGAGTGCAGTGGGGGTCATGGGCGACGGCCGGAGCTACGAGGGGAACTCGGTGGTGGCCGTTCGCTTCGTCGAGACGACGGACTTCATGACGGCCGACTGGACCCGGATCGACCACGAGGTTCTTGCTCGAATCAGCAACCGGATCATGAACGAGGTGAAGGGCATCAACCGAGTGGTGTACGACATCTCGTCGAAGCCTCCCTCGACCATTGAGTGGGAATGAGGCCACGCGGAATCAGATCGGATCGGCGACTACCTCAGATCCCGGTCGAAGTATCGGGCGATACGCTTGCCGAGCTTCGGTATCCTCATGGGCTTGCCGCCGCTGCGAAGTGACTGAGTGGCCTGGCAGCCTGCCGCAACACTGTATCGGGCGGCCACCGCTGATGTGGCGATCTTCCCGCCGTCACGCAGATACCGGACGAACTCCGCAACGATTTTTCTGTCTCCACCGCCGTGAGTGCCCTCGCCGACACTGACAACATGCTGCTCATCTCCGTCGGGACAGTAGCCATCTCGACGGCGGTTCCAGACCTTGACGATGCCATCGCCGGAATCGTTGAAGTTCTCAATTCGCCCCCGGGTTCCGATGATGACGTAGTTTCGCCAGGCGTCGGGGGCATAGTGGCACTGCTGATAAGACGCAAAGACGCCGTTATCAAGCTCCATGAGCATCATGCTAACGTCTTCGATGTCGATGACCGGATTGAGCCCCTTTTGGGACAACGGCGGCCAGTTCGAGGGGGTGAAGGTCGGGTCACCGCGCTCTTGGGGCGAATGGCGATCGACGACCTGATTGTAGAGGGTGAGGCCGCCGAAGGCCGTAACCCTCCGACTGTACCCGCCGCAGAGCCAGTGAAGGACATCGATGTCGTGTGCACCCTTCTGGAGGAGCATGCCGGTGGACTTGGCACGCTCGGCGTGCCAGTCCTTGAAATAGGCATCGCCGCCGTATGAGATGAAGTGCCGGCACCAGCCGACCTTGACCTGGCCGATGGCTTCGGCGTCGATCAGATGTTTCATCTTCTCGATGATGGCGAAGTGCCGCATGTTGTGGCCGAGGAAGAGCTTGAGCTTGCGGTCGTAGGCTTGCTTCAGGATTCGATCGCAGCCCTCGATAGTGATCGCCATGGGCTTTTCGAGATAGACGTGCTTTCCCGCCTGGAGTGCTGCTACGGCGTGTTCTTCGTGCAGATAATCGGGTGTTGTGATGAACATGGCATCCAGGTCGGTGTGGGCGAGGAGGGCACGGTAGTCGTGGGTGACGAAGGTGTCGGGGCCGTAGCGATCTCGGAATAGCCGCAGCGCGTCCGGGTTCGTGTCGCAGGCCGCGACCAGGTAGACGTCGTCTTGCGGGTTGTGAGCGTAGGCCGAGAGGGCGCCTCGTCCGCCGGCGCCGATCACTCCGATTCTGATCTTCGTGGGTAGCGGCAAGGTGTTGTGTCCTCCGGTACGCGGGTTAGCAGGCTGGGGGATGCTTCCTACGGTACTCTCAGTCGACTCCTCAGCCATTCAACTCGACCACGAGCATTGCATGGATATTGAGGGGAGGCAAGTCTACGCGGAGGGCATCGCCCTCGGACTGGGTCTTCAGGGTCGTGCCACCGGGCTCCAGATGGATCGACTTTATCGAGAGGCCTCGGAGCCTCGCCTGGATGCCCGCGATGGGTACGCATTCTTCGCGAAGGGGTACATCGACCTCAGGCAGGCCATGGTCGCTGGTCGAATTGATGCCGTTGAACAGGTGGACGATGATTCGGGTTCCCTGGGTGTCCTTTTGACGAAAGAAGGTGGACTGGACGCACATCGGTGCACGGACATCGACGGGGTAGGGCTGGCGGGCGGCCCATCGAATGGCATTGGCGAGAAGCCGGCGCGTGTACGGAAAGCCATAGCTGAAATGGGCTGCGTCTATACCGGCGGCGAGGTATACCACGCGACCCTTCTGATACGTTCCAGCGGCGGCGGCGGGCATGTGCTCGGCTCCGGCATCGGGGAACATGATCACGGCACGCTTCATGGGGGCCTGTGGGTCGGTTATTCGCACCAGGGGCCCCTTGAAGGTGACCTGCACATTGGGGGCGAGTCCTCTCAGCACCGGGTCATCGACCAGGTCCAGTGTCGTAAGGTCCCCTGCACCCCATCGGAACGCGGCGATGCCGCTTCGCTGGGCCCAGTAGGGATCGTCGACGACGATGGGGGCGTTCGGATCGTCCAACGCCCTCTTGTCGGGGGCTTTGGGGCGGCCACGGTAGGACACACCGAACAGATCGCCGAGGGCGAAATCGTGTCGCGGGCGGCCGATCTCATCGAAGAGCGAGGTCTCGCACGTGGCGACCACCGATCCACCCGCGGCCACATACTCGCGGATGGTCCGAACCTGATCGTCGGACAGGCACGCGACGTTCGGCAGGATCAGCACGCGGTAGGGGGCGAGCCGGTCGGCGCGGATGTCACCGTCGGTGATCAGTGTCAAAGGGAAGCGCTCTTCGTAGGCCGTCCGGAAGACACCGAGACAGTGCGCCAAGAAGTGATCCATGACATGGCGATAGGCGTAGAATTCGCGTGTCTGTTCGCTGATCAGAACGGCTGCCCAGGCTTCACGCTCGGTGCGGACGATCCAGGGTTTTCGCAACGCGATCTGTCGAAGGGTCTCGTAGGTCGCCTCCTTGCCCGCCTGGAGAGAGAGGGGCGTGAAGCCGCCATTGGCCATTGCCGAGAGACATCGGCTGATAAGTTCGTGTTTGGGGAAGCTCTCGGAGCACTGGGGATTTCCACGAGAGATGATATAGGGTTCGGAGGCACCGACACGTCCGCCGGCCACCGCACGAATATAGGCGGCCCCAAACAGCGGGACGACACTGGCACCGAGGTTCACCTCGTCAAGCCACCATTCCTGTACCGGGCAGTCGAAAAGTCGGTTCATTCGGGCCGACATGACACGAGGGCACATCAGAAAATGGCCGTACCGTCCTGCATTGGTGGTCCATGTGTAGACGGCAGCCTCGGGGTTGTCCCGACGGAGGCGCTGATGCAGCCTGCGGTACCAGGCTTCGAGCCGGCCATCGATCCAGAGGAGGTAGAGCCGGTAGTCGATGCTGTTCAAATCAATGGCCTTGGGGATGTCGCGCCCCGTGTCCTTCCTGTACTGCTCCTTGGCGTAGCGTGCATGGTTGATGAGCGGGTGATAGTTGCCGTCGAAGGACACGCCGTCGATCTGGAGGTCTCGGACGATCTCGGCGAGACACTCGATGATGTAGTCTCCATAGGGGCTATCCAGGCCGAGGGTCCGCACGTCCCAGTTTTCAGGCCGGGTGAGATCGGAATCGATCTTCTTAAGGATGGCGTCGTCATCTGAGGGGCGGACAATCCAATCAAGATGCTGGCGTACCATGGGAATAGGAGCCATCGGAAAGACGCCGAGGATGACTCGCATGCCATGGGACTTGGCGTGGGCGATTCCGGCCTTGTATGCGGCGCGTTCCCGGGCGGGGAGGCCGGAGTTCGGGTCGTCTCGCACGAGTGGATAGTAGGGGGAAGGGCCACCGCTGTGGATGACGGTCACGCCCAGCTTGGCGACCTCGTCGATGGAATTGGCATCTTCGAGGGGCAGGAAGACCTTGAGTGCCCCGTCCAGCACCCAGTTCGGGGCATCGACACCCTGGAAGTTTCTGTCCGGGACGTGGAAGGAGAGCACGTCGGCCCCTGAACAGATGACGGGCAGGAGAAGGCCGAGCATGAGGGAGTTGCACAGCCGGAGAGACCACGGAGCAGGGTGAATCGATGTCATGACGACTCCTCTGACAACGGGTACCAACACGAAGGTCCTGGGCAAAGGCGACGACTGTGCGAGTGCCGTCCGAACTGGCCCAGACGGAGCCATGGTCATTGCTTCAGGCCCCTGGGGACCGGTGTGAGGACAGAGTCGTGTGCAGGCTAAAGCAGCACGATGCCTTTCTTCTTGAGGTCCGCTCGCATTCCCTCGGGCCATATGCTGCATTGCACCTCACCCACATGGACCTTGCGCAGGTAGAACATGCAGAGGCGAGACTGGCCGATACCGCCTCCGATCGTCTGGGGCAGCTCGCCGGCCAGCAGCCTGCGATGGAAGAGCAGCTTGGCACGATCCTGTGTTCCGGTGATGGCAAGCTGGCGTGTGAGGGATTCGGCATCGACACGAATGCCCATGGAGGACAATTCGAACCCACGGTTCAGAACGGGGTTCCAGACGAAAATGTCGCCGTTCAGGCCCTTGCCATGATCGGTGGGGGTAGACCAATCGTCGTAGTCGGGGGCACGGCCGTCGTGGGGCTGTCCGTTCGAGAGGGCGCTGCCGATACCGATGATGAACACTGCTCCGTGCTCGCGGCAGATCTCGTTCTCCCGCTGGCGAGGCGTCAGCGAAGGATATCGCTTCTCCAACTCCTCGGTATGGACGAAGGTGATCGTGGGGGGAAGGACGCATTCAATCATCGGATAGGTCTTGGCCACATGCTGCTCTGTCTGACGGATGACCTTATAGATTCCCTCGACGATGCGGTGGAGAAACGCGAGGTTCCGCTCGTTGGCGGCCATGACGCGCTCCCAATCCCACTGATCGACGTAGATGGAATGCAGCTCATCCAGCTTCTCATCGGGGCGGATCGCGTTCATGTCGGTGTAGAGGCCTTCACCGGATGCGAAGCCATAGTCGGCCAACGCCATGCGTTTCCACTTTGCCAGGGACTGGACGATTTCGGCCTTCTTGCCATCGAGGTCCTTGACGGGGAAGGAAATGGGCAGCTCGATGCCGTTGAGGTTGTCGTTGATGCCGGTATCCGCCTGAACAAACAAGGGGGCGCTGACCCGCAGAAGGTTCAATTCCGTGGCGAGGTGCGTCTGAAAATGTTCCTTGATCACACGGATGGCCCGCTCGGTCTGCCGGAGGTCTAGAAGCGGTTTGCAGGAAGCTCCCTCTCCAGTCGGTCTGTTCATGCTCTTCTCCACTTGAGTTGATTGCACATGGGACAAAACGTGCCGCATATCATACACCGCGGTGGGTCTGTGATGGAATGTTCGGGAACGGATTCAGTGAGCACCGGTGGGGACGGTCAGGCTTCGTCCAACGAAATGTCCATGGCGATCACCGAGTGAGTCAATGCGCCGATAGAGACGAAGTCGACACCGGTCTGGGCGATCTCGCGAACCGTCTGGAGCCGGATATTTCCGCTGGCTTCGAGGCGGACTCGCGGTCCGGGCATCCGATTTCGCATCGCCACGGCCTCCCACATGTCAGGCAGGCTGAAGTTGTCGAGCAGGATGCGATCGACCCCGCCGGTCGCGAGGACCTCCCGAAACTGTTCGAGTGAATCCACCTCGATTTCAACGAAGTCGGGTGGGGGGTGGAGGCGTCGGGATTCCTCGACGATACGTGCGACGAATCGACGTAGCTGTTCGGGGGGGATGCCCGCCAGGTGGTTGTCCTTGACCAAGACGGCGTCGTTGAGGCCCGTGCGGTGATTCATACCGCCGCCGCAGCGGACCCCATACTTGTCGAGCTGGCGCCAACCGGGGATGGTCTTGCGTGTATCGAGCACACGGGTCGGTGTGTCGCCGATAGCCTCGACAAAACGATGGGTCTCGGTAGCGATGCCGCAGAGCCGCTGGAGGAAATTCAGGAGTGGACGTTCAATCTGCAGGATGATCCGCTGGGGCCCCACGAGGGTTCCTAATGTCTGCCCCGGTTGGATGGGCTGACCGTCTTCGACGAAAACCGCGATGGTCAATCCTGCCGTCCTGAATCGTTCGGAGAATGCGTCGACCACTGCGTGACCGGCGAAGACACCCTGTTGGCGCGTCGTGAGTGCGTATCGTCCCTGCTGATCGGGGGGGACGACGACTTCACTGGTGACGTCTCGGCCGTCGCCGTCTTCACGGAGTGCCCAGTCGATCAGACGTGCGAGGTCTTCGGCCGGGGGCGGATGAATTGGAGGCTTCGACCTATCCATAGTGCCGATACTCAGGCGGTGGGCTGCTCACACTACATGGGTAAGGCGGCGGGCAACGAAATCGGCGTGGGTGCCTGGGTTCGTTGCCCACCGATACCGTCTGTCGGGTCTTTGTCTAGTGTTTAAAGTGCCTCGTTCCGGTCATGATCATTGCCACGCCGCGCTGGTCTGCCGCCGCGACGGTATCCGCGTCGCGATTGCTGCCGCCGGGGTGGATGATGGCCGTGGCGCCCGCTTCCATGAGCCACGTCGGCCCGTCGGCGATGGGGAACATGGCATCGGAGGCAGCCACGAACGTCCTGGCCTTCTCCATGTGCTTGTTTTCCTTGGCCAGATCGACGGCAATGCGACTGGACATCACACGTGACATCTGTCCGGCACCAGTCCCCAGCAGTGTATGTTCGCGGGCAACAATGATGGCGTTGCTCTTGGTGTGCTTGGCGATCAGCCAAGCGAAGCGGAGGCCCTTCATCTCCTGCTCGGTGGGCTTGCGCTTCGTGACGACCTTCCACTGATCCTCGTTAAGTCCCAAGAGGTCCCGTTGCTGGACGAGCAGGCCACCGGCGATCTTCTTGACTTCGAGGTCGGTCGAGTCGGAGGTCCCGCTAATGTCACCCATCTCGACGAGACGGCAGGTCTTGCCCCATTTTCGCTTTTCATTAGGGGCATGAATGATCTCCAGGGCGTCGGGCTCGAATCTTGGTGCAATCCACACGTCAAGCTTGAAGAAGGCGGCTCCGGCGGCCTTGCCCCATGTGGGGTAAGTGTTCATGGCGGTCCTGGCGACTTCGGCCGTGACGGGGAAGTTCATCGCGACGATGCCACCGGCTGCTGCCGTGGTGTCACCGAGATAGGCCAGTCGGTAGGCCTCGACGGGGGTATCAGCGATCGCGGCACCACACGGGTTGGTGTGCTTGATCCAGGTCACGGCGGGTTTGCCGCCGCCGAGGACATTGAGGTCGCGGAGAAGCTGGAAAGCCCCTTCGGCGTCGAGGTAGTTGTTGAACGACATCGGCTCGCCGGAAGGCAGCTTTGCCCGAACGAGCGATGGTTCCGTGGAATTCTTCGGGATGGCATACACGGCGCCGGCTTGGTGGGGGTTCTCGCCGTACTTGCATTCCTGAACCTTGCGGCAGGCGATGGTGAGGGATTCCGGCCACTTGAGCCCTTCGGCCTGCTGGAAGTAGCGGCTGACGGCCACATCGTAGTTGCACGTCAGCTCGAAGGCCTGGCGTGCCAGGGACAGTCGCGTGGCGTCGCTGATGGTGCCTTTCTGCCTGAGTTCCTTCAGAACCAGATCACAGTGTTCTCGTTTGGTCAAGATGGTCACATACTTGTGGTTCTTCGCCGAGGCGCGAACCATGGCGGGACCGCCGATGTCGATCATCTCAATCGCCTGATCGAAGGTACACCCCGGCTTTGCGATAGCCTGCTCGAAGGGATAGAGGCCGACCATCACCATATCGATGGGTTCGATGCCGTGTTTCTTCATGTCGGCCTGGTGAGCCGCGTCGTCCCGAATCGCCAGAATGCCCCCGTGGACTTTGGGGTGGAGCGTGACCACACGGTGTCCAAGCATCTCGGGGACGCCGGTGATGTCCTTCACCTCGGTTACGGGAATCCCCTCGGCGGTGAGGGCTTTGGCGGTGCCTCCGCTGCTGATGATGCGAATGCCGAATTCCTTGGAGAGGGTTCGGGCGAATTCGGCGATTCCGGTCTTGTCGTAAACACTGATCAGGATGCTGGTTGGTTTCAGGTCGGCCATAGCTTCTACACTCCTACTCGGATAGGGGCGCATAGACGCGCTCACGGGGGTATTGGGGGTTCGAGAACAAACGGCTGAAGGGTGAGCGACGCTCCCGGGGAGCTGCCGTCAGATGGGAATTGACAGTCGGCGAGAACCTCGCACTCCCTTGCGCTGCCGTTTCCTGTAAGTGGGCAGCCCGGGCCGATCCGACCCGGGCTGCAGTCCAATTCAGGATCAGGACCGTCGTTGCAGGTTACTCGACCGTGACGGTGATGACCTTCGACAAGTCGACGAGTTTGGGCTTGCCCTTGTCGTCCTTTTCGGTTCCAGGCACCTTGATGGGGTCGCCCTTCTTGCCGTAGACGACGAATTCGATGTCGTACTGGCCGGGCTCGGCCTCGTTGGGCACGTTGCCGGTCACGGAGAAGACGCCGTCGCTGGCCTTCTCGTCGCCGTTCTTCCCATCATCCTTCATGTCCATGGTGAATTCCGGGGCCACCGTCGGAATGGCCTTCACCTGATCGACTTCCTTCATGTCGCCGGTGACCTTGCAGGTCGCCGTGAACTTTTGTGCCTTCTTGACGGGGCTGGGAGTGACCTTCGGGTCCATGCTCCACTTCACCGGCTGCTCGCAGCCAAAGAGGAACATCAACCCGACCAGCGGCAACGACAGACGAGCTACCTTTGTCAACATCCTTGAACCTCCTCAAAGTGAGAGAAAGCGGGGTTAACCGCACAACCGAAGTGCGGATGCCAATGGGGCGTAGCTTAGCCTTGTGTCTGCCCGCCGTCAATTGTCGATTTTTGTAAGGGCTGCGCAGGGAGCGGCATGCTCCGACGGTGGTTCCACCACTCAGAGGAGCCTCATCCACCCAGAGGGTTTTCGAAGAGGTCCAATGATGGTGGAATGCCTCTTTGAGCAAACATATGGCCCAGCAACCAGGTGAAGAAGGGCTCGATCAGTGCCGCGGTCTGAATCTCAATCTTGCGGTCCGGGAGCGGGTCCAGCTCCAGGCTTACGTGGCCGTCATAGTAGGCGGAGCTGCCGCGTTTGATCGCCGGGATCAACTGCTTGACGCTGAGCGGCACGTTGAGCTGGGACTGCATCGGTGTGCCGTGGTATCGCCCAATCTCATCGGCGGTGGCGCTGAAGACGGGCTCGACTTCCATCCACACCTCGGTGATCGCATGGTCGAGTAGGCCGCCTCCGGCTCGACGGTTGGTCTCGGGTTGAGCGGCGCAGTATCGGTCCCACTGTTCGTCAAAGAGCATGTTGAGCTGAGAGGGTGCGTAGACCTGGCTCATCTTGACGATGGGGCCGCCAACGCCGCACCAGTTGTTGGATGTGGGAGATGTCACCCACTCCGATCCGAGCTTGCCTTCGGCCTCTTTCTTGTGAAACCACTTTCGTCCGATGATGGTGCGCGTATAGTTGAAAACATTCTGCGACTTATCACTGCTGTTGATCCGCTCGAACTCCGGACAGCGATAGAGGGTATCGAATCGGGCATAGCTGAAGAGGCTTCCTGACTCAATCCGAGCGGTAGCCGGCCAATCGGCCTGGGCGAAGAGCCAGTAGGTTCGGGGGTTCGGCATGAGCCAGTTTTCCCAGGAAGCCCACTGTCCCAGCGTGATCCCGCTGTTGGCAGGCTCGATTTCGGAGTCGAGTCGGGCGACGTCCCAGCAATCTTCCCAGCCTCGTCCCAGGAAGGGAGGTGTTTCGTTGTAGTCGTCGGAGTAGATGAGCATGGCTTTGGCAAGCTGTGCTATCCGCGTCGCGCAGACGGATGTTCGTGACTGGGCCCGTGCCGTACCCAGAGAGGGCAATAAGATGGAGATCAGCAGGGCGATGATCGCGACCACGACGAGCAGCTCGATCAGGGTGAACCCGCGACGCAGTGAGTGCCGAACAGCAACATCGGATTCCTTCATGTGTCCTTATCCTTCGCTCAAAGAACAGGGGATGACAGTCTTAAGATCGTTCTGAGTGCCGCGGTCTGATCGTCCGGACGGACAGCGTTCCGGCAGGATGCGTATCGGCCGACCGTCTGTTCGCCGCACGCCTTGTCCTCGTACGCCGAGATATCGGCTATTCCCAGCCCGATAATATCATACGCAATTGTGCCCTACGGGACAATGCCTCAATTCGATCGGAGAACGCGATTGAGGACGGTCAACAGGGTGTCGACCTCTTCGTCGGTATGGGCGGAGGTGAGGCTGATGCGAAGCCTGGACGTCCCGTCGGGAACGGTGGGGGGGCGAATCGGCAAGACCAGGATGCCCTCGTCGAGAAGCGCATCGGCAACCTGCAAGGTCCGACGGGTCTCACCGACGATAACGGGAACGATATAGCTTTGGGACTGCCCCAGATCAAACCCGGCCTTTCGCAGCCCATCCCGCAAGCGGTCTGAGAGGGTCCGGACCCGAACACGGCGCTGCGGTTCGTCGGCAACGATCCGCAGGGCTACCTGAGCCGCGGCACACGCCGAGGGAAGGATGGCCGTACTGAAGATGAAGCTTCGGGCGGTGTTGACCAGGTAGTCGATGAGGTCCTGAGTGCCGCAGATGAAGCCGCCCTGACCGCCGAGCGCCTTGCTGAGGGTGCCGACCGTGATGTCGATGAGTCCTTCTACCTGCATCATCTCAGCGACGCCTCGACCGTTGGCACCGCAGACGCCCGTGGCATGTGCTTCGTCGATGCAGAGTCTGGCACCATATTTCTGCTTGAGGGCTATGAGGCGGGGCAGGTCGGCGAAATCCCCGTCCATGCTGAACAAGGAGTCCGTGACAATGAGGCGGCGTCCTTGAGACGGGCAGCTCCTGAGCAGCTCTTCGAGGTGGTCGTAGTCTCGATGTCGGAAGACATGAATCGCCGCACCGCTGAGACGCGTCCCGTCGATGATACTGGCATGATTCAGGGCATCCGAGAAGATGTGATCGCCACTTTCCGCGCCGGCACGAACGGCAGCGATGTTGGCCATGTAGCCGGTGGAGAACACGAGGGACGCCTCGGATCGCTTGAACGCTGCCAGTTCCCTCTCGAGTTGACGGTGGGGGGGCAAGGTTCCGGTAATCAACCTGGAGGCCCCGGCACCACAGCCCCAGTGGCGTGTGGCCTGGACGGCGGCTTCGATCAATCGCGGATCATTTGCCAAGGCCAAGTAGTCATTGCTGCTGAAGTTGACGACAGGGCGCCCGTGGACTGTGACGTGTGCGCCGTCCGGCGAATCGATCGGTCGCAAGCGACGAAGCCGCCCCGAATCACTTAGGGCGCCAAGCCTCTGAAGGTAGTCGGACACGGATCGGCCCAGGGGATCGGGCTTGGTAAAGGACCTAAGGTGATGTAGCCGTGGGATTGCCCATCGATTGGGCGGTATTCTCAACGGACGGTTCGGCAACTTCACCGGGTGTTGCGCTGACGAGCTTCTGTTTCATCAGACGCCCCACCTTGAACTTGACAGTGCGTTTGGTCGGGACCTGGACCCTCTCGAGGGTCTTGGGATTCTGGGCGACACGTCGGGCCCGCAACCGGCTCTCAAACACCCCAAAGTCGCGGAATTCCAGGCGGTTACCTTGTCCCAGCTCATCGATGATTTCGTCGAGAAAGTTCTGGATGATACGCTTGACAACGACGCGCTTGTTCCCAGTCTTGTCGGCGATTCTGTCAATCAGCTCCTTCTTCGTGATCGTAGCCATCAGCACGCCTCTGCAAGCTTATGTCAGGTGACTTGTGAGCCTCTTGTGCCGGGTAACCACCTGGAGACGCCGCAAGACCGGCACCGTTGTCCATTCAACAGTCGAACCATCAATGGGTGCAAGTGATACTAATACAGGGAGTTCCAACTCGCAAGGGCTTTTTTTGGGATTATCGCTCCTGCGAGCCAAACTGCCAGTACCGGGCGCTTCGAT